>JANRLD010000011.1:0-53902 GCA_033762915.1 Meiothermus sp.
CCTCGGAGGGGGTTCTCCCCCAACCGCGCGGGTGGCGGAGAACCCCCGACCAGCCACCCTAGCCCCGGCGCGGTGCCAGAGCGTTTCCAGGGCGTGCGCGCGGGTGGGCTGCCCAGGCCTGGCTTCAGACCCCGACCGAGGTCGGCAGGAAGTCGCGCTCCAGGCCCAGCGCCGCGTCGGTGCGGCGGATCGAGGCCATCGCGTCGGTCTCGAGGCCGCTGAGGGCGCGGATGGCATCCACGGTCTCGGGCACCACGATAGCCTGGTTGTAGACCTGGTAGTTGTAGAAGAGTTCGTCGCCCCGCACGGTGAGGCTGTCCTCCCACAGGCCGACCTCCCACATGTCCCCGCGCGGGCGGCCCAGGTCGCTCATCAGCTCGAGGGTGCTGTTGAGGGCCACCAGGCCGTCGCCCTGACGCAGGAAGGCGATGCGCGGGGCCTGGCGGAAGGCTTCCAGCACCTCCTCCTTGCTGGCCGCGCGGGTCAGCTCCACGCTCCAGGCGTGCAGGTGGCTGGTGGTGTGGGCCGCCACCACCGCGATGGTCATCACGTCCAGGTCAGGTAAAACCGTTTGGGCATCCGGCCCTTGGTGGCTGGGGATGTCCCGCTCCGGCACCACTGTGTTCATGACTCCGCCGTGGTCGGACTCCCAGGGGTCGGTGGCCCGGCGGATCAGCACCCCACGGGCCTTCTTGAGCAGCCCGGCGGCGTTCAGGGCCCCCAAGGTGCGCACGATACTGGTGGTGTTGCAGGAGACCACGCGGGTGGAGTCCCGACCGAGGGCGGTGGCGTAGTTGGCCTGGGCCACGAAAGAGTGCCCGGTGAGGCTGTGCTTCTCGCCACCCTGAAAGACCGACTTGATCCCCAGCGCCCGGTACCGTTCGTAGTTGAGCGGGGCCACCTTCTTAGGGGTGGCATCGGCCACCACATCCACCTGGCCCAACAGGCTGTCCAGGCTGCCCGACACCCTGATGCCAGCCACGGTCATTGTGCTGGCGGCCTCTGGGGTGGAGGCGAACACCCGGTAGCCCTTCTGCTCGGCCACCCGGACGCGCCAGTCGCTTACCACGTCGGCCACGCCCACCAGTTCCATATCCTCTTGCAGCGCCACCGCGTCCGCGATGCGCTTGCCGATAACCCCGTATCCGTTGATGGCTACCCGTATTTTTCCCATGATTACCTCCTGTTAAACCCACAACTTGGCGCTGTTGCTCGCCCTCGTGAATCTGTCCGCAACGCGTGGCTCACGGCCCCGGCAGGGAGTTGCTCGGCCTCGAGGCTTTATCCTGTTCCTCCAAGCCCAGCACCAACAGCCCTGTGCTCACCAGGATCAGCCCGCCGACTTGCACCCAGAACACCCGCTCGCCCAGAAAGGCCACCGCCAGCCCTAGGCCGATGACCGGCACCAAGAAAAACCACTGGGATAGACGGCTCACCTCTGAGCCCTGTATCAGCCAATACCAGCCAGCCGTCACGAAGGCCGTGCCCGCTAAAGCCAGCACCAGCAAGACGGCGGAAAACTCCGCCGTCCAGCGGATGGCCTGTCCCCGCTCGAAGGCCAGAGAGGCCAGCAACAGCGGCAGGCTCCCCAGCAGCAGTTGCCAGGCCGTCAGGGCGAGCAGGCTCGCCCCAGGGTTGGCCCGCTTGATCACCACGCTGCCCACCGCGAAGGCCGCCGAGGAGGCCAGGGCCAGCAGTGCTCCCAGAAGGCCGGTGCCGCTGGGGGAGAGCAGGGCCGGATAGGCCAGCAGGGTGACCCCGCCCAGACCCGATAGCAGGGCTAGAACCTTGCCCCAGGTCAGGCGCTCGGCCAGCAGCCAGGCCGCCAACAGGGTCACCAGCAAGGGCTGGGAGTTGCCCAGCACGGTGGCGACACCGGCCTCGGTGAGCTTGGGGCTGATGAACATCAGGCCGTAGCCCGCCGCGCTAGAGGCCACTGCCAGCAGCAGCAGCAGCCCCCACAAGCGGCGGGGGGGCAGTGCAAGTGAACCTGCCAGCGGCAGCAGGGCCGCGCCAGCCAGCAGCAGACGCAGCCCGGCAAAGCGCAAGGGCGGGGCATAGGCCAGACCGATCTTGATCAGCACGAAGCAGGCGGCGGTCGCCAGCATGATGCCCAGCAAGGTCAGAACCCGCACTTGGGTTGGATGAAGCCGCCCGAGGGTTATGGCTGGCTCCTAGTGATGATGCCCTTGGTCTTGGTGGGCCGGAGTCGCGTACTTCGACGGCTCGGCCCGGAAAGCCTTCTCGCAGCCTTCGCCGCAGAAGTAGTAGGTCTGGCCCTGGTACTCTAGCTTGCCAGCGGCCTCCTCGGGTTCGATTTGCATTCCGCATACGGGGTCGGTTACCTTGCTCATATTTCCTCCTATTGCCCACGCGCCGATTGGCGCGACAAGCCAAACCAGAACTCAAACCACCTGCACGTTTTGCGTCTCTCCTTGGCAGCAGCGCCCCTGCCCGCCGCAGTCCGGCTGGGTACAGCGGAAGCGGAAATAGAGGGTTCCTTCGGGGAAGGGGCCGAGGCCGATTTGGTAGCGCCGCACCCCGGCCATCACCCCGCCCAACGGGACCAAAGGGGCCTCGTTCGGCGGGGCGGTGTCGCCCCACCAGGTGAGGAGGCCGGGGCAGTTGGTCTGTACGGTGAGTCGGTCGCTGTTCTGAATGCTGGGGACGGGACGGGTGAAGCTCCAGACCACCGTGCGTCGCACCAGGTAGCGCTCCAGTGCTTGGGGCACCTCCAACCCCAGCGCACGGTAGACGTTGGACAGGTGGGTGCGAAACAACCGGTCGAACTGGGCATCGTTGCCGGAGTCTTGGTCGTCGCCGAACCACCAGAACCAGTCCGAGCCTTGGGCGGCGTACAGCGCCTCGAACGACTTGGGGTTGGACTGCGGCGTGGCCCCGGATCGCTCGAGCGCCTCCCGTGCCTCCAGCAGCAGTTCCCAAGCCCGGTTCTCCTCCACTTCGCCGACCCAGGTGCCCAGGTCGGCTCCCGGCAGGGAGCCGTTCTCGTCAATCCAGGAGCCGGCGAAGAGGTCGTAGACCTTGGCCTGATCTACGGTCGGGTGCGGGGCGATGCCACGGTCGGGGTTGCCCTCCAGGTACTCGCCGAAGGTCACAGTCTGCACCTCGGTGTCCTCCGCCAGCAGCCCGTAGAGCGCGTGCAGGAAGGGCCGCGCGTCCTCGCAGTAGGCCCCCCCAGGCGTTCTCCCCGTCCAGGATCACGCTCAAGACACGATCCTGGTCGTCCCTGAAACGGCGGGCGAAGCGCCCCTTGATCTCGTCCAGGAAGGCCCTCGCCACCGGCAGGAAGTCCTTGCATCCCTGGTAGCGAAAGCCGATGTTGTCAGAGAGCGGGGTGTCGCGGAAGAACACGCTGAGAGCGTACTCCCCCTCCTCGGCCCGGTAGGGCTGGGCCAGCACCTCGGGGTCGCAGGGGTCGTAGCCGTACCGCCCGCTGCGGGCGAGCACCCCCTGGTCGGTGGCGATCCAGCGCACCCCGGCCCCGGCGAACAGGGGAACCACGTACTGGGCCACTGCGCCCTCGGCGGGCCACATCCCCCTGGGGGGCTGCCCGAAGTACCGCGTGTAGTCGGAAATGGCCTGCTCCACCTGGGCCAAGGCATCCTGCGGGTAGGCGAAGCGGCGGGGCAGGGTAGCGCCGGGGCGATCCAGGGTGGCCCGGTCGCTGTCGGCCAGCAGCGGCAGGATGGGGTGGTAGAAGGGGGTGGTGGAGACCTCGAGCTGACCCCGGTCTTGCAGCTTGCGGTGCAGCGGGACCACCGCCCGCATGACCTTGTACTGTTCGGCGATCATGGCCTCGAGGTCGTCGTGGCTGAAGCCCCGATCTTGCTCCACCCAGCGCCGCACCGAGGCGCGCTCGCCGGTCACCAACGCAACCTCGCCTTCACGGAACTCTAGCCCGAACCAGCTCAGGTTGAACCACATCTGGAGGTCGCGCAGGTCTTGGGCGCTGAAAGCCGCCTGGTTGGCCCGCTGCTCGAGGAGTTCCTTGTAGCGCGGGTGGGGATAAATCTGGTGGTGCCAGTCGGCATCGAAGAAGCGCTCCAGCAGGTAGGCCCGCTCCTCGTCGGTTAGAGCCTCGGCCGGGGTGCTGGTCAGTTCCAGCGCCCGGTCGGTGGCCCCCCGCAGGAGGTAGTCCTCGAGCTGCCACAGCAACACCGGGGTCAGGTTGAAGGTCAGGTGAACCTCGGGGTGCTGGGCGGCCAGAGCCGCCATCGGGTAGTAGTCGCGCAGGGCGTGCAGCCGCACCCAGGGCTGGAGATAGCTGCCCTTGGGGCTTTCTTGGGCGCTGTCTTTGTAGAGCGGCTGGTGCTGGTGCCACAGCAGAGCCAGATAGAGCTTTGGGCCGACCTTAAAGCCTGTCTGCGGCCCGGCGGCTTCCCCGCCGGGAAAGGTGCCCACCACCCGGTAGCGCACCTCGTCGCCCTTGGCGAATGGCCCCAGTTCGGCCTGCCAGTAGCTGTTGTGGCCCTGGTTGCGCTGCCACCGGGCGGCCACGGTCTGCGGGGGCAGGTCTGCCACCCGGTACTCCACCCCCACGGCTTGTCCGACCTCTATGGGCCAGGTGCCGATGGTCAACATCACCCGTTCGCCGGGACTAACCCGGCGAGGGGTGCGGGGGGTGTCGGGGTATAGGTGCCAGAGGTTCATGGGAATCTAATCCTTCCAGGGTGTCGTCGTTGGTTCGGCCTAATGGCAGCCCCGGTGCGGCCTGGACTCGGCCTGGGCCGTTTCGGTCTGCCGCTTGGTTTCAAACCCGGCTTTGTAGGTTTCGGCTTTGCTCGGCTGGCGCGGTGAGGAGTCAGGGCGATGTTGGTGGGCCTCCTGGCCCGGACGGGGTTGGGTGTCGCGGTCATGGGTGTGTCCACCGTGTCCGCCGTGCCCCCCCAGGTGCATCAGCATCATGCCGCCGAAGAGCAAGAACGGCAGGCTGGTGGGGTACAGTAGGTAAATCGCTGCCCCCCCCGCGAGCGCCAAAATCCATCCGTAGCGAGCCAGAAAACCTTGGGTGTTTTTCATATCCCTTCTCCTTATGACCTCAGGGGTCATGTTCAGAGGTGTCCAGTGTGGTGCTGCCGGGTTAAGTTCTTGTAAAGCCTGGGTCGGGTTGTCCGATCCCACCGTTTGCTTATCAACAGAGCCTCCCCATGTACCGAGAGTTTAGCCCACCCCACCTGGGGTGGATAGGGGCATATATCCTGTTGGCGGTGAACGCGGTCAGGACAGGGGTTTATCGCCGGTCACGCCTGACCCGACAAACCCCCCTACCCAGCCTGACCCACGCCACCTCACAAAAGTCGTGGGGGGTTCCAGGATTACTTCCTGCCAGCCTCTGCCTTAACTGCGTATTTCGGCGGCATCTGAGCCATGAATTCAATTTCACTCGAGGCGCGATTTTAAATAGGTCGAGCTGGGATTTAACCACTCGGACAATGCGAGAAAGGTACGACCCCGGCAAGACAACCCCTTTCTGCGATTTGAACAGACGAAATCCAGCCTATTCGGCGGGCGGTGCTCGAGTGCAAGCGGAGTGGGCGTATCGTGTCTAGTCAAGCCGATTCATTGTGCCCCCAGCAAGCTAGGGCGACTTACCGGAACCCCATTCATCAACAGCCGTCTGCGCCTCCGGCTTTGCGCGGTCCGCAATCCGCTCGACCCGGCAGCGGGTGCCGTTGAATACCGGCATGCCGCTGAAGCGGTCGAGGGCGCGGTCGTCGTGCAGAAAGTTGACGTTGACCCCAGGGTGGCTGCGGCTGACCCGCATCCCGCTCTCGTAGGTGTGCCCCCAGAACTGCTGGATGGCGACGACCCCCGACCGAATGTCGGGTGAGATGCGGGCCTCGATCTCGATGGAACCGGTTGGGGAGGTCACCCTGACCCGCTCACCCTCCGCGACACCCAGGCGGGCGGCATCAGCCTCGCTCAGGGTGGCCCAGTTGCCTTTGAGCTTGTCCATCAGGGCCGGGATGTTGTGGGTCCAGGAGTTGAAGCTGGCCGTCCGCCTTGCCCCGGAGATGAGCAGGAGGGGGAAGTCGGGGGTGGGGTCGGGCGGGGTTTGCAGGGCCTCACGCAGCGCCTGGACGAACTCCTCGGGAGCCAGGTGCAGTTTGCCGTCGGGGGTGTGCAGCCCCCGCCCCAGCAACCCGCCGTAGCGCACCTCCCCCAGCTTGATGCCGCCCGGCGTGCGTTTCAGCCGCCCCAGGTTGAGCTTGCCCAGCAGCAGGTACTGGAACAACAGGTCTTCACTAAAGCCGATGCCCAGGCCGTCCAGGAGTCGGGCTGCGCTGTCAACGAGGGGGTCGTTGAGGAAAGGAACCCCGGCCGCGCGGGAGAGGTCTTTGAAGATGCGCCACTCGCTCCTGGCCTCACCCCTGGTCTCGACCACCTTGGGCTTCCACTCGGCGTAGGGATAGGGCTCGAAGTTGGTGGTGAGGAAGTGCCAGGTTCCCTTCTCGAACAGCGTCGCGGCTGGTAGGGCGTAGTGGGCGAAACTGGCGGTGTCCGAGGGGTAGATGTCCACGCAAACCAGCAACTCCAGCCGCCGCAGGGCGGCCTCGATCTTGGCCGTGTTGGGGAAGCTCAGGACGGGGTTGCCCGCTACCACAACCAGAGCGCGGATGCGCCCTGGGTCGTCGGAGAGCACGTCGTCCGCCAGGACGCTGGCCGGGGGGCCGCCGAAGATCTGTGGGTAGCCGCCGACCCGCGAGGGCGCGGGGTTGCGCCGCCGGGTGAAGCGCTCGATCAGCTTGGGGATGTCCAGCACCCCAGGGTTGAAGTACAGCCCGCCGGGCCGGTCAATGTTGCCGGTGATGGCGTTGAGGGTCATCACCGCCCACTCGGTGAGGGTGGTGTTGTGTCCGGTCTGCACCCCGACGCGGGTGGTGGCGAAGGCCCCGTCCGCCCCGGCGAACTCATCGGCCAGGCTTTCGATCTGCGCCTGGGGGATGCCGGTGCGCTCGAGCAGGGGTTCGAGTTGCAGGCTCTGGGCCAGCTCGAGCCAGGGCTCGAGGCCGGTCGCGTAGCGCCGAAGGTAGTCGCTCTGGTATCGCCCAGAGCGCAGGATGCGCTGAATCATGCCCAGCAGCAAGAACAAGTCGGTGCCCGGTCGGATGGGTAGGTGCAAGTCGGCGATCCGAGCCGTCTCGGTGCGGCGGGGGTCTACCACCACCACCTTGCCCCCCCGGCGGCGAATTCCCTGCAAGTCGGCGCTGATGCGGGGCCGGCGCTGCAACAGGCTCATGCCGTTGGTCACCAGGGGGTTGGTTCCCAAGAGCAGGGCGAAGTGGGCGCGGCTGGGGTCGGGTTGTAGGATCAGGTTCTCGTTGCCCAGTACGCGCCGCGCCACCGCGCCCCGGTCGGTGTACTCCAGCGAAAGTACGTTGAAGGAGTTGGATGAGCCGAAACCCTGGCAGAAGGTGTTGGTCAGGGTGATGCTCAGGCTGTCGGCGGCGTTGCCCCAGTAGGTGGCGACGGAAGCTGGGCCGTGCTGCGCCCGGATCGCCCGCAGCTTCTGGCCGATCTCGGCGGTGGCCCGCTCCCAGGAGAGCCGCTCCCAGCCCGCCGACCCCCGCCGCAGCGGGTGGAGCAGGCGGTCGGGGTCGTTCTGGTAGTCCTGCACGTGCATCCCCTTGATGCAAGCGTAGCCCTTAGTGACGGGATGATCGGGGTCAGGGCGCACCCGCAGCATCTGACCGCCCTCGACTTCGACCTCGAGCCCGCAGAAAGGCTCGCAGGCCCCGACCTTGCAGGTGGTTCGGTAGGTGGGCATGAGCCCCATGGTAAGCGCCCGGTTCGCCCCCCGGCTTGTACGCAACGGCTGTGGCCGCGGTGGGGGCATAGCAAGAACCGCCCCCGGACTCGGGGGCGGCAAAGGTACTGATCGTGGGAAAAACTCTGGCACTAGGGGTTAGCGCAGGCTAGCCAGCTTTAACCGCATCTGGTAGACCTCCTGGGCCTGCGAGCGCACGATGTCCGAGGCCAGCTTGACGATGACCGGGTTCTGGGCTTTTTGCAGGGCCAACGTGGCCATCTCGATGGCTTGCAGGTGGTGGGGGATCATGGCCTGGAGGAAGGCCCGCTCCGGGCTGACTGGAGCTTGTGGGGCCTGGGCCGTGTTACCGCTAGCCGGGGTTTGCATCATGTTGCCCGAACCGGGGGCCTGCATCATCCCGCCCGCCCCTTGGTTCGGCATCATCCCGCCCATACCCATTCCCTGGGCCATTCCCTGGGCCATTCCCTGGGTCATCATGCGCTGAGCAGCCAGGTTGGTGCCTCCCAAGGCTCCCAGCAGGGTGCGCATCTGGCTGATCTCGCGCTCCTGGTCGCGGATGATGGCGTTGGCCCAGCCGCGAATTTGGGGGTCTTGGGTCTTACCCAGCACGTCGCGGGCCATCGTCACCGCCGCCCGGTGGTGGGGGATCATCATCGAGAGGAAGGCTTGCTCGAAGGGGGCTCCCTCGAGCATCATCAGCCCCGAGCCCATCATGCCCATCTGGCCCTGGCCCATCATGCCTTGCATCATCTGCATCATCTGCATCATCTGGGCCATCGGCATCATGCCCTGTTGCCCCATCGGCATCTGCGCCGTTCCGCTGGGCATCGGCAACAACTGCGCCGGGGTGGCGTTTTGATTCTGTGTCGCGGGGGTGGTATCGGGGTGGTGCGGGTCGGCCTGGGCCAGCGTGAACCCGACCAGAGCAGTGACCACCAAGAGGGCTAGTTGACGTTTCATTCTTATCACCTCGAGGGCGAGTCTAGCCCGCCGTTGTAAAGTTCCTGTAAACCCCCCAGGGGTATTTGTCCCTTGACACACGGGAAAGCCGCATGGCCTAGAGCAGGGCCAAGAACCCCACCGCGATCACCATCAAGCCCAGGCCCAGTTTGACCTGGCCCCGGTGGGTGATGTGCAGGCGG
Organism: Meiothermus sp.; assembly: GCA_033762915.1. Taxonomy (GTDB): domain Bacteria; phylum Deinococcota; class Deinococci; order Deinococcales; family Thermaceae; genus Meiothermus. The sequence continues at coordinate 8,935 of JANRLD010000011.1, forward strand.
CTGACGCTTTGCAGCACCGCCCGGCTGCTCCCCACTGCCACCAGCAGCACCAGCGGAAGCACGAAGGCCAGGTTGTACCAGGTCAGCAGGGTGTAGGCGTAGGGCTTGCTGGAGAGGCTGCCGATCAGGGCGGCCACCGCCAGGTACATGGCCCCGCCGCAGGGGATGGTGCAGGTGCCGATCAGCACCCCGCCCACGAAGGCCCCGCCCAGGCCGGTCTTGCGCCCCCACTTGTGGGCCAGCCCGTGCAGCCCGGTGGGCATGGTCAACCTGACGGGGCTGCCGGGGTAGAAGTATTCCGCTGCCATGATCAGGCCCAGCAAGATGGCGATCAGGCCGGCCAGCCGGGTGAAGAGATGGGAGTTGCCCAGTAGCTGCAATCCGCTGACCTCGACAAACCCAACCCCCAGTGCGAAGTAGAGCAGGAAGATGCCCAGGATGTAGGCCCCCGCCACCGCCCAGACGTAGCGCCGGGCCCGGCGCACGTCCTCGAGGTGGCTCGAGCGCTCCACCACCGCCAGCAGCGCCCCCACAAAGAGCAGCAAGGTGGTGATGGCGCAGGGGTTGATGCCGTCGGCGAACCCCGCCAGGCCGGTCAGGGCCAGGGCGGGCAGGGGGTGGTTTTCCAGCCAAGTGGCGGTGGGCAGGGTGAGCCTGGAGGTCAGGGCCAGATACCCCCCCAACCCGACCGCCAGCAGGCCCCCTAGGGGGAAGAGCCAAGGGTTTCGACCGACCCGGTTCATGCTACGCCTCGACGATCACTTTGCCGCGCATGAAGGGATTATCCTTGCCGCCGCAGCAGATGTCGCAGTAGAAAAGGTACTCCCCAGGCCGGTTCAGGGTGAAGCTGAAGGTGCTGGTCTGTTTGGGCGGGACGCGCTCCGCTACCCCCTGACCTTCGAGGACGAAATTGTGCCAGCCGCCCCCGTCGCTGTGCAGGGAGTTGTCGAGGTTCACCACGCTGACCGTGACTGGCTGGCCCGCTTTCGCGTAGATTACGTTGGGCTGCCAGCCGCCCATGCTGACGCGCAAAACGCTGTCGGCATCGGTCTTCCCAGCCGATTGCAGGTAGGGCCTGAGGAACAGCGCCCCGGCCAGCAGAACCGCAGCCAGGGCTAGCACGGCGAAAAAGAGGGTTGTGCGACGGGGGGCGGGTTGGGCAGGGCTGAGCTTGGGCATAGGGACTCCTCAAGGAGATTCAAGTTCGGGGGCGGTTTACGAGGTCTTTGAACTGCGGGCGGAGAGTTCGCCCGGCGTGCCCGGTACCCCGATTGCGGGCAGTACCCAGCGATCCAGGCCCCAGTACCCCGCCGTGCGCCAGGCCAGCACCAGCCAGGTGGCCGCGATGAACATCCAGGGGTTGGCGCTAAGGGTGCCCGCCAGCAGGAAAGCCGCGTTCATCAGCCCGGCGAAAAAGGCCGCGATGCCGCTGAAGAGCCCCACCATCAGTGCTAGACCTACCAAGAACTCACCGAAGGCTACCAGGTAGCTGAACAGGGTGGTGTTGGGCAGCGCCACGTTCTCGATGAACCAGGCGTACCAGCCGGTCACGTCGGGGCGTTCGCCCTCGGCCTTGCCCAGCGCCCTAGTCAGAAAGCCGGAGACGGCGGTTCCCGCCTTTTCACCGACCCAGGCCGGGTTGTTGATCTTGCCCCAGCCCGCCAAGAGCCAAGTCCAGCCCAGATAGACCCGCAAGATCGCCCATACTGGAGCCAGCCGGGTATCCGCGAACAAGAACCGGGTGATGCCGGGTTCAGGGATTTGCGTGGGTTGGATGTTCATCTGATTCCCCTTTCTTAGGCAACCATAACCCACCCCAGATGGGGTGGGTAGAGTCGGATGTCCTGCGGCTGGATTCTAGCGCCCAGTCCGGTAACTGATGCCGTTGGCCCCGTAGGCCGCAGGAATCTTGGCCACGGCCCGCTGCCGAGCCACGTCAATCACCGTGACGGTGCCCTCGTCGGTGTTGCTGATGTAAGCGAACCGCCCATCCACTGAGACCACCACCCCGTGGGCGGCCTTGCCCGACGCAATGGTCTTGATTACGCTGCCGGTGGCCGTCTCGATCACCGAGACATCGCCTGAGCCGGTGTTGGCCACGTAGATGAACCTTCCGTCGGGGGTGGAGTAGACCTGGATGGGGGTCTTGCCCACCGCGATGCTATTTAGCACCTGACGGCTGGCGGTATCAATCACCGAGACATGCCCCTGCACGTCCTCGCCCAAATGGGTGTTGCTCACGTAGAGGTAGCGGCCATCGGGGGTAAAACCCACCTGGGCGGGTTTGGAGACCACCGGGATTTCGGCCACGGCCTCCAGCGAAGCCAGATCAATCACCGTGACCGAGTTGGAGTTGGTGTTGGCCAAATAGACCTCGCGGCCATTCGGGCTGATACGTAGCCCGTGGGGGCTCTGGCCCACCGGGATGGTGGCCCTGACCCTGCGGGCGCTTAGATCCACCACCGAGACCGTGCCCGCGCCGCCGTTGGTCACAAACGCGGTCCTGCCATCGGTGCTGACCACCACGTGGGCAGGGTGTTCCCCCACCGGGATTTCGGCCACCAGGGTGTCGGTGTAGGCATCAATTACGCCCAGCGAGTTGGTGCCCGCGTTAGCGGTGTACACGTAGCGCCCGTCGGGGGCCACCTGGACGTTGTGGGGGATGACCTTGGCCTCCTTGTGGTCCTCTCCGTCGCCGCCGGCCATTCCCGCCATGTCGTCCAGGCTGTCCAGCAGGCGCACCAGCGGGATGTCCTTGATCTTGCGGTTGGTGGCGGCGTTGATGACACTGACCGAATCGGAATACTCGTTGGCGACGTAGACCTTGGGGATGCCAGACAGCAGGGCCAGCGCCCGCTGTTCGGGCAGCCATCGGGCCTCTAGACCGAGGAATTGGGCCAGCGGGAGCACTGGAGCCAGCAGGCCCGCTCGGCCGGTCTGGACGGGTGATTTCAGCTCGAGGGTCTGCCCGTTTTGCAGCGCCCTGCTAGAGCCCGCCAGGAGCACCAGGGTGTCCCGGCCTCGGGTCAGCTTGGCCGCCTTAAGGCTGGCATCCCACTCCAGGCTGACCCCGGCGGCCTGGGCCAGGGGTCGTACCGGTGCTAGGGTAGTCCCCTGCCTCACCTCTGCGCCGCTCAAGGGCAGGCTATCCAGGTAGACCTGGATGCCCCCGCCCGCCGTCTGGGGGCTGCCTGCCAGGGCCAGACCTGTGCCCAAGAGGACGGCTGCCGAAACCTGGATAAACTTATCCATATATCACCTCGAGGGTCAGGATGCGACAGGCTTGTAAAGCTCATGTAAAGGGGTTGGGAAGGTCGTGAACGAATAGAGCACAAGGCATTTTGCGAACAAACTGCCTTGGACGCTTCATATCTTGTTGCCGACTTGCAGCGGAGGGATCACCCGAACACCGGCCGTTGGCGCAGCACCAGGGTTGCTTGCAAGTTCGGCACATAGATGAAACCCTAAGCAAGACCTATGCTACGCACCCTACTAAAGCGAGAAGAGAGTTACGGAGTCCACGCCTTGCTGAGCGTGGCTCGGACACCGGGTATCACCACCCCCGAGATGGCCGAGCAACTGAACATCCCCCCGGCGTTCCTCGCCAAGGTGGTGGCCAAGCTGGCCAAGGCTGGTTTGCTGGCGAGCCAGACCGGTCGGCGCGGCGGCCTCCAGTTGCGGGCCGATCTGGGAATGGTCTCTTTGCTAACGGTGATCGAGGCTCTCTCCGGGCCGGTGGTGATGGACACCTGCCAACTCAAGCCCCGCTGTGCGACTGAGGAGCGCCAGGGTCGGTGTGGCTTGAAGCCGGTGTGGCTTGAGACCACCATCGCGGTGCGCAGCACCCTGGAAGGGGTTAAGCTGGCCGCGCTGGTCGAGGGGCTTGATCCACCGGGTGTCAACCCAAAGCCCGCGCGGAGGAGTCCTTAAGCTCCCGCCGTTGCCCAAGTCGCGCATCTCCTCAGGCCCCACCGCCTTTTGCGGGCGTGCCGATGAAGTGTTGGGGGTTGTCCAGGAATTCTTGGCGGCAGCCGTTGGAGCAAAAGGAATAGTTTTGCCCCTCCCAAAGCGCCTGGGGGGCTTTTCCCCGCTCCACCGCCATGCCGCAGACCGGGTCGTTGGCCAGGGTGCGGGCTTCCTTGAACTCCCCATCCTCCAGCCACAGCACCCGGTCGGCGATGTCCCGGATGCGCACATCGTGCGAGACGATCAGCACGCTCTTGCCCCGCTCCTTGGCAATGTGGCGCAGCAGCCTCGAGACCTCGTGCCCGGTGGAAGAGTCCAGGTTGGCGGTGGGCTCGTCAGCTAGGATCAAGGAGGGATCGTTGACCATGGCGCGGGCGATGGCGACGCGCTGTTTTTCCCCGCCGGAGAGCTGAAAGGGTATGGCCTGTAGGCGCTTTTCCAGGCGCAACTCGCTTAGGAGGGCGGCTGCGCGGGCGCGGGCCACCGCCCGCCTGACCCCGGCCAGTTCGGCCACCAGCGACACGTTCTCCAGGGCACTCAAGGAGGAGAGCAGGTTGAAGTCCTGGAAGATGAAGCCGAACTCCCGCAGGCGGAAGCGGGGCAGATCACGCTCGGAGAGGGCGGTCAGCAAGGTGCCGTTGAGCCAGATGCTGCCCTCGGTGGGCCGTAAAAGTGCCCCTAGCATCGAGAGCAGGGTGGTCTTGCCCGAGCCCGAAGGACCCATGATCAGCACCACCTCTCCCTGATTCACGCGGAGCGAGACCCCCTTTACCGCCGCCACCTGGGCGGCCCCGCTGCTGTAGTGCTTGGTCAGGCCCTCGACCTCCAAGATCGCCCTAGTCCCCTCCGTATTCACCGTCCACCTCCGCGAAAGACCATCGCCGGGTCTAAGCCGGCGATTTGAATCACCGGGATGATGGCTGCCAGCCCACCGATGCCCAGGGCTACCAGACCCACCTTGAGTACCGAGGCTAGGGTGGGTTGCAGGGGCAGGTTGAAGCCCAGCAAGGGTAGCAGCAAGGGCAGCACCAAGAAGCTTACCACCCCTGCCATCAGCAGCCCCGCCGCCACGCTGTAGAGCGCCTGGGCCAGCACCGTCCCCACCAGTTGGGCGGTGCCCGCCCCGACCGCCTTGAGCACCCCGAACTCGGCCCGGCGCGAGAGGGTGGCAGTGTAGATGGTGAGGGCCAGCACCGACAGGCCGATCAGGAAGGCCATCAGGTTCATCAGGTTGATGGCATCGGCCCCCATGTCCCCCACCACCTTGCGCTCCTGCCGGGCGAACTCCCGCGTGGAGAGGGCGCTCACCTTCACCCTAGCCTCGATGCGCCGGGCCACCACCTCCGGCGACTGCCCCGGCGCTACCCGCACCAGCAGGTAGCTCAGGCTGTCCTTGGTGCGGCGCAGGCGGGCGAAGTCAGCCTGCGCCAAGAAGGTCACGGTGTTGATGAGGCTGGAACTCCCCTCCGACAGCCCCACCACCTGGAAGCGCCGCCCAAAGATGCGCACGCTGTCCCCCAGCCCCACCCCCGAGTCGCGGGCCTGCTGGGCATCCACCACCGCCTGGCCCAGCCCCGGCAGGGCTTGGCCCGCCGCCATCCGCCAGGGGCCACCCGCCGCCGCATCCGGGGGCAGCCCGAAGACGTAGCTGAAGCGGTTGTCGCGGCCCATCTGGACGTTCTGGCTGGTGTAGAGCAGGGGCGTGACCGAGGCCACCCCCTCCATCGCCGCGACCTGTGCGGTCACACCGGCGGGCAGGGTGGAGGCTACCATGTGCAGGTTGCGCACCCCCGGTTGGGCTACCCAGACCTCGGCCCCGGAGCGCTCGATGTAGGCCGCGAGCTGGTTCTCGACCCCGTTGACAATGGCATCCAGGGCCAGCACCAGGGTCAGGGCCAGCCCCACCCCACCCGCCGAGACCAGCAACTGGGTGCGGTTTTGGGTCAGGCTGCGCCAGGCCAGCAGCAACAACGCCTACCTCCTGAAGACTTCGGCGGGGGCCAGCCGGGCCACCACCCAGGCCGGGGCGACTGCCGCCAGCAGGGCCATCCCCACCCCGCTCAAGAGCGCCACCAGGATGGCGCTGGGATCGAGCACCAGCAGGAACTGCGGGCGCAGCCGCATGACCAGTCCGGCCACCAAGTAGGCTGCCCCCGCCCCCAGCAGGGTTCCCAGCAGGGCCGTCACCAGGGCCTGGGCGAGCACCAGCCCGTAGAGCCGGGGGTTGCTGGCCCCGATGGCCTTGAGCACCCCGTACTCGCGCCGCCGCTCGAGGGTCGCGGTGTAGACCACCATCCCCACCACCAGCACCCCCACCGCGAAGGCGATGCCCCGCATCAAGCGCAGGGGCTGGAAGAAGCCCTCGTAGATGCGCAGGTCGCCCGCCATTAGTTCCGGCTTGAGCCAGGCCGCCACCCCGGAAAGCCTATCCAGCCGTCCCTTCAAGACCGAGGGCGAGACCCCGGCCTGGGGCTCCACTAGCAGAAAACTGGTGAGGCCGGGAACCAGCAGATAGCGCTCGAGTTCGGCTTTCTGCACGAAGACCAGGGTGGTCATCCAGGAGTTGGTACCCGCCGACAGGCCCACCACCCGAAAGCGGTAGCCCCCCACCTCGATGGCCTCGCCCACCTCGACCCCGTGCAGCCGGGCCAGGGTCTGATCCACCACCACCTCGAGGCTCTGACGGGGTTCGCGCCCTTGGGCCAGCCTCCAGGGACCGCCGCCCTTAGCGGGGTCGTAGCCGACCAGGTAGGCAAAGATTTTTTTGTCGTGCAGCTCGAAGAACACGCTCTGGCTCAGGACGGGGACGACCCTCCCGACTCCCGGCACTTTTTGCACTTCCTCCTCGATACCGGGCGGTAGCAGCGAGTTCACGGTGGCCAGGTTGTCGGCCCCCACCTGGGTGACCACCACGCCGCCGGGGGTGTTCGCCAGGTACACCGTGATCTGCCGCTGCATGCCCCGCACCAGCCCGTCGAGCAGAAGGATCAGCATCAAGGCCAGGGCCACCCCGGTCAGGCTAAGCAACAGCCGGGTGGGGTTCTGGAACAGATTGCGGGCGGCCAGCGTCATTCAAGCCTCCAGGCAGTGCGGGTCGCGGCCTGACGCGAAGGAGGCTAGGCGCAGTGCGGGCTGCCGCCCCAGCGCCCGCAGCAGCGAGTGCCGCCGCCGACAGTCCACCGTGACCACCACCCGCCGCCCCGGATCGCGCTGGATCGCGCCCAGGATGCGCTCCAGTAAGCGGTTGTTCTGCTCGGCCCACTCCCGGCGGGCTGCGCTCCCACACAGCAACTCGGTCAGGCGGCACAGGCTGTCGCAGACCATCCCGTAGGCCATGCCGTTCATCCACCTTGGGGAGTGCTGTTGCAGGCTCACTAGCAGGCCGTTGGTGCCCCTGACCAAGCTTCGGCGTAGGCCCCAAAAGGCTCCACCCTTGGGGGTGAGCAGGGCCTGGGTGGGTGGTGCCCCCACCGGGACTACCACTGCGTCGCTGAGTTGTCCCAGTCGGACTAGCCCCTGGCGGTACTCCGGTGGCAAGGCCGGATCGTCGTGCTCGAAGGACTCCATCGGGATTTCCACCAGCAGCAACTCGGGCTGCTGCAACTGCACCAGCCGCACCAGCCGCTCCAAGTAGACCGGGTTAAAGCCCTGCTCGAGTTCGCCTAAGGTACCGATCACCACCACTGGGGTTTTATTGGGGCTTTGGGGGTTCATGGCTTTCCTTACAGAGAGGGGGGAGCCCTCGGTCTTGGGGGCTCCCCTACAGACAGTGGATCAGACTACTGGGCATGGGGGTTTTGGGCTTCGGGTTGGTTGGCAGCTAGATATCCACCGATGGCCAAGATCACGCCCACGATCAGACCGTTCCACAACAGGGCTCCACCACCGGCGAAGAAAGCACCTAGGATAAAGAAGAGGCCAACTGCCACGATGGCGTAGAAGCGCCCTTTGCCAAGGCTAGAGAAGTAAGCCAGACCACCTATCAACACTCCCAAGAGGATGTTCGTCCAGAGGGCCGCCCCTATGAATCCGAAGATAAAGGGGGACAGAATCAACCAAAGACCTAAGATTACCGAAATTGCTAACATATTCAACATCTCCTTTTTTCTTGCGCTTCGGCTTTCCGCCGATGCACCCTCAGAGTAGCGTCTGGCCCAGCAAACCAACAGCGAAGTTCTACCGTTAAGGAGATAGGTATTTCTACCTGCTAGCCCCAACTAAAACCCCTCGTGCGGGGGGTTTTGGTTGGCCAGTTGGCCAGGGGCCGGAACTTATGGAGACTTCGGCCATTTATTCACCACAACCCTAGCTTTTCTACAAAGGTTAGCAATTTATCTGACCGATCCTCGCGGATGCTGGGCCGGGGTCGGCCAGTGCTTGGGGGCACGAGGGAGCTAGAGGGTTTTCTGGATGAATCACTTATTCACGTAGGGTTTGTGACGACCCCTCGGACAGAAAGTCCACGAAACCCATGGTCGCAAATCTCCTGCCGATGCTCCAGGCATCGTGGTGGCCGCTATGGTGACGGTCATGACCGCCGTCGGCGTGACCGCCCGAAAACCCGCCGTGTTCGCCGCGCCTGCGGAAACCCTCAAACAGCCTGGCGAAAAGACCCATAGGCTCCCTCCGACCTGTCGCCGCAGACCAAACCCCGACCAGCCTCAAAGTAGCCGAGGGGTGTTCCACTACCGCAAAGATTTCGCCCTGCCAGACCCATTTTTTTCATACTCTGGCTCGGGTCAGGACTAACCCCCACCCAGCAGCAATTGGGCGAACAGAATCTTGAGCAGCATCGCCAAGGGGTAGACGGTAGCGTAGCCTAGGTTGGGTCGCTCGTTACCAGCCTTCTCGAGGGCGAAGGCCAGCACGGCTGGCTGACCCTGCAACCCGGCCAGCAGACCGCTCAGGGTCTCCAGGCGAATTCCCAGCAGGCGGTGGCCGATCCATAGGGTCAGGAAGGCTGCGCTAAGGGTCAGGGCGGCTCCGGTCAGAAACAGCGTCAGAGCCCCGCCCTGGGTCAGGGTCTGCACGAAGGTGTAGCCTGAGCGCAGGCCGATTCCGGCCAGAAAGAGGATCACCCCCAACTGGCGCAAGGTCAGGTTGGCGTTGTAGGGCAACTGCCACAGCACCGGCCCGCTGCGGTTGAGGGCTCCCAGCACCAGTCCCACCACCAGCGGCCCACCCGCCAGCCCCAGCTTGAAGCCGCCACCGCCGGGAAGCGGAAGGCTCAGGTTGCCCAGCAGCAACCCCAACGCGATCCCCAGACCGAAGCTGAGCACATCCACCTCCGACAAGGCCCGGTAGGAATCGCCCAGATAGCGGCTGGCCTCGGCGATGCGCTCCTTTGGCCCCAACACCCGCACCCGGTCGCCCAGCTCGAGCACGGTGCGGGGTTCGGGCAGGAACTCGAGGTCGCCCCGCCGGATGCGGGTCGCCACTACGCCCAGCCGCCGAGGCAGGTCGAGTTCGCCCAGGGTGTGCCCAGCGACCTTGGGGTTGCTCAAGAAGACCCGGCGAAAGTCCAGGGTTTGTCGGTCTTGCTCCAGCGACTCTGGCACCCAGCGTCCCAGCGCTTGCGCCACCGGCTCCAGGTCGCTGGCCAAGCCCACCACGGTGATGCGGTCGCCCACCGCCAGCCGCAGGTCGGGGGTCGCCAGCCGCACCTCTGCGCCCCGTCGGTAGCGGCCAAACACCACGTGCCAGCCCTTGGCCCGCAGCAGCTCTTCCAGGGTCAGCCCGGTCAGGTCGCACTGGCCGACCTCGAGGGTGCGCACCTCGATCTCGGACCCGGCCTCGGCGGGTTGGTGCTTGCCCCAGACCCGCCAGGCCAGGTGCAGGGCCAGCAGCATCCCCACCACCCCCACCGGGTAGGCCAAGGCGTAGGCCGCCACCGGCTGCCCCAGCAGGGTGGCGCTGGCCCCACGGGCCTGGAGGGTCTCAATAACCCCCGCCAGGGCGGGGGTGTTGGTCAGCGCCCCGGCCAGCAGCCCCGCCTGAAAGCCGCCCTCTAACCCCAGCAGGCGACCCAGCAACCAGGCCAGCAGGGCCACCGCGCCCAAGACCCCGCCCACCAGCAGGTTGTCGCCCAGTCCCCGCCGCCGCAACGCGGCAAAAAAGCCCGGCCCACTGGCCAGCGCAATGGTGTAGACGAACAGCACCAGCCCGAACTGGTACACGAAGTCGGGCAGCTTGAGCAGGGGCGACAAGGCCCCGAAGCCCAGCCCCACGAAGAGCACCGCCGCCACCCCCAGCCCAAAGCCCCGCACCCGCACCTGGCCCAGCAGGTAGCCCAGGGCCGCCACCAGGAACAACAGCAACAGCGAATCCCGCTCCAAAAGCCCGATCAGTGCCGTCATAGTCTTCTCGCCTTCAGCATCAAGTAGGGTGAATTCGGGCGACACCTGGTTCACCGCACATTCTCGGGGGGCTTTATCGTTGCAAGACCTGTCCTCTGGCGGGCCAGCCCTGACGGGTGGAGGGCTCGAGCGCAAAGAATTGCAGCGGGATTTCCGCCAGCAGCTCGGGCCGGTGCAACTGCACCGGCCGCCCCAGCCGCCCCAGGTAGGCCGGGCTAAAGCCCTGGCCCAGTTCGCCCAGGGTTCCGATCACCCGCACCGGGGTCAGAGTGGAGGGTTGGGGTTTCATGGCTGGCCCCTTTTCGGAAAAAGCGGGGGAGCCATTTTAGCCGGGCTCCCCCTACGGACAGTGGGCAGACCTAGTGGGCATGGGGGTTCTGCGCCTCGGGGGCGCTGGCCTCCAGGTAACCGCCGATGGCCAGAATCCCACCCGCGATCAGGCTGCTCCACAACAGGGCTCCGCCGCCGGAGAAGAACGAGGCGATCACCAGCACCAGCCCTACCGCCGCGACGGCATAGAAACGCCCCTTGCCCAGGCCGGAAAAGTAAGCCAGCCCCGCTGCCAACACCCCAAACAGGAGCGTGAACCAGAAGGCGGCACCGCCCAGCCCGAAGATAAACGCCGACAGAACCAGCCAGATGCCTATGACTACCGAAGTTGCTAACATACACCGTTCTCCTTTCGCTGCGCATTGGTCTTGGACCGTTGCACCCTCAGGGTAGCGCCGCCGCTGCGAGAGCAACAGCGAAGTTTCACGGTCGTGGAGCAGGTAGTTCTACCTGCTTCAGACCTCAAGATCCCCGCACGAAGCGGGGGACAGCCAGCGACGAGAGACGGTGACGGTTCACCTGAAGCTGGCCTCTTTGGTGCTGGCGGAGATCTCCAGGCCGATGTACTGTCCAGCCAGCGCGTAGCCGGGCACCCCGCAGGCGATGATGTACTTCCCGGCCTTGCTGGCGGTGAAGCGCAGGGTGTCGTCGGGGGTGCTGCCCCCGCCCATGTTCATGCCGAAGCCCTGGGTGAGGTTCTTGCCCGCCGCGCCGGGGAAGGCCGCCAGGCTAGGGGTAAGGCTGGAGGGGATCGGGCCGTTGTTGATCTCCATCACGCTGTGTGGGGCCATGGCGTTGTTGCGGAAGCGCAGCTCGACCTTCCAGCCCAGCGGAATTACGAAGGTCTTGCCGCCCCGCACCCCGCCGTTAAAGTTGAGCCCGCCGTTGGCGTTGTCCGAAGCGGCCACCACCGTCAGGACGGCGGTCTTCTGGGCGGCCTGGTTGGTCACGTAGGTCTGGGCCGTGGCCACCGGGGCGACAGCCAGGGCCAGAAGGCTGAGGGAAGAAAGCCAGAATCCTCGAGTCATGGGTCAGTGCTCCTATGGGCCGTTCGCCGAGCGACCCCGAGACCGAAATGGCCAAGGGCTTCGGGGGCAGCCGGGGTGGGGTTCTGGCCCGCGCTTCTCAGGGCACGCTATGGACGCTTCGTGGGGGCCGCTGCTCCTCGGGCGGATGGTTTATGAGGCCCCTATGTCCTTTCCCCGCGAACCCCCGGCCAGGCTAAAGCTAGCCCGGCCCTGTTCAGTTCCGGTAAAGTCTCGGCTCACCCAACTCGCGGTGGACTCACCCCGGCTTAAGGAAGGTTTGGGCCGTTCGGGAGCAACCGAATCGGCGGGGGTCTTGCGGATCTGAAGCAGCAGGCGGTGCTTTTGGTGCTTTCCCGGCGCAGACCCCGGTGCTCGCAAACACCGAGGTGCTGCGGAAAGAGGCCTGGTGCGTGCGGGGCGCTTGTGCGAGCCGCGACAGCAGCGCCCTCGCCCCGGTTAGGGCGAGGGGACAGGGGTGAGAGGTGAGAGGGCGTGCGCGGGGTGTTTCTACCTGGGCGGGGCCTCGCCCGGACGGAGCGCGAGACCCGCCAGCGCGGCCTGGGTGCGGGAGTTCACCCCCAGCTTGGCGTAGAGGTTGGCTAGGTGGCCCTCCACCGTGCGCACGCTCAGGTAGAGCTTCTGGGCGATGGCCTTGTTGGAGCGGCCCTGGCACAGCAGGCTCAGGATTTCCCGCTCCCGCTCCGACAGCGGCTCCAGTGTAGCCTGAGGGGCCTGAGGGGCAGCTCGGGCCATGCGTGACAGGAGCTGCCTGCTGAGGCGGGCAGGCAGCCCGACCTCCCCGCGCACGACCTCGAGCACGCACTCCACCAACTCGGGCAGGGGCGAGGTCAGCGGGACGTAGCCCCAAGCACCCCGGTGTAGCAGGTGCTCGGCCTCCACCACATTGTCCTCGGGGGCCACCACCAGGGGACGGAACGGGGCCGTGCGTCCCTGCTCGAGGAGGGTCTCGAGGCCCGGCAGGGCCGAGTCTACCAGCAGAATTTGAGCCTGCCGGTAGTCGGCCCCCTCGAGCAGCACCTCGAGGCCCGGCACCGCCGCCAGAAGCGCGCCCAGACCCAGGCGCAGCAGGGGCTTTTCGCTCATCACCGCCAGCGTGATCAAAGCCACCCCGCCCTCAGGCCGTGCTCCGGGGGGCCTCGCGCCTGATCAGCGGGGTCTTGCCCAGGGGGTTCTTAGGGATCTCCGGCACCCACAGCACCGACAGCGGTAGCCTGGCCACCCCCCGCGTGGCCAGGCTGGTGATCAGGCGGCTGCGCAACTCGGCCTCGAGCTGCGGCTGGGCTTCCCCGGTCAGCAGCACCCGTAGCCCGTCGTCCCCCAGCACCACCTGCCAGCCCGCCACCGAGGTCAAGTCCATCACGTCGTGGATCACGTTGGGCTGGATGGCGACCTCCCCACCGGCCAGAGCGGGCAGATGCAGCACCTCCTCCAGCCGCCCCTGAACCCCTTCCAGCATCGCATAGGGCCGCCCGGAGGGACAGGTCTTGCCGCTGCTGCACAGGCTGTCGCTCATCTCATAGCGAATCAGGGGCTGGGTGCGGCTAAAGAGCACCGTCACCAGCACTTTCGCGCCGTACTCACCGGGCGGGACAGGGCGGTTGCGCTCGTCCACCACCTCGCTGATCACCAAGTCCTCGAAGAAATGGAGGCCCTGCTGGTGCTCGCACTCCGCAGCGATGGTGGCGGTCTCGGTGGCCCCGTAAACGTTGTAAGGTGGCTTGCCCCAGGCTTGGGCTATCAACCGGCGGGCCTCCTCGGTAAGCACCTCGGAGGCGGTGGAGACCGCCCTCGGGGCGATTCGGAGGCGGCCCTCGAGCTGTTCCACCGCCAGCCGCCGGGCCATCGAGGCGTAGGCCACTAGGGCCTCGGGGCGGAAGGCGTTGAGCCGGGCGACATTGGACTCGAGGGGGTCGGCGGCATCCAGCCGCAGGGTGGGGACGAGCGGACTCTGCACCGTACTTCCCACCCGCGCCGACTGGTGAAAAGGGGTGGTGGTACTCACCACCGCCACCTTGCTGCGCTTGGTCAGGCCCACCTGCACCCCGCCCCAGGCGTAGACGCGGGCGTAAGAGGCCAGGACGGTCGTCCACTCATCGAGGTCGTACAAGAAGATGCCGCGTCTGCCGGTGCTGCCCGAGGTGGCGCAGACCCAGTAGCGGTTCAAATAGCGCTCGTCGTCCCTGAGCACCTTCAAGTGCGACTCAACCTCGCTCAGACGAATCGCCGGGTCGGTGACCAGTTCGTCGAAGTGTTCCATCAGGTCGGCCTTGGTCAGCACCGGGAGTTGACCAAGGGGGCGCTGCTCGAGGCCCCTGTGGAACCGCTGGTAGAAGCGGGAGTGGGCGTAGGCGTAGTCGCGCAGGTCTGAGAGCCCCTGGCCTTGATAACTCAGCAGCCGCTCGCGGCTCCAGCGGTCGTGTCGGCGCAGCAGCCCGCGCTTCCAGAGTACGCCGAGGATGACTTGAGGGTTCATAAGGCTCCTTTCGCGCCCACTCACGCCCACCGGGAAACGTCCAGACGACCGTCCAGTCCGCGCCGGGTTCAGGGCTGGAGCTGAGGCACCTCCGCGCGATAGCCCAACCTTTCCACCACCTTTTGGATGGCCTCTGGGGAAGTCAGGGCGGGGTCGTACTCGAGGTAGGCCCGCTCGGTCAGAGGGTTGACGTAGACCCGCGCAACTCCGGCCAGCCCGGCCAAGGCACGCTCGAGTGCTCCCGCCCCCCCGCCCCCGCAGCCCAGGCCACTCACCGCAAAGTCGAGCTTTCGCGCCATACCCTCACCTCCCTTCCGAAAACACCAGGCGGTGCGGCTCCCCGCCGACCTCGAACCGCGCCACCACCTGGCGGGTTTGGGCATCAATCTTGACCACCCGGCCCGTGGACATGGCGCTGACGTAGGCCCAGCGCCCGTCGCCGCTGAAGGCGATCCCGAAGGGGCCTTGGCCGGTGAAAACGCGGGTGGTGTAGCGCTGAGGCATCAGCATGGGCTGACCCGCCTGCTGCATCAGGTGCAGCACGTCCACGTAGTTCGCGTTAAGCGCCGAGACCCACAGTTCGTCGTTCTTACGGAAGGCCAGCCCCTCGGGGGCCTTCTCGCTGTGGTAGCTCGAGACCACCTGGAGGCTCTGGGTGTCTATGAGTTGCACCTTTCGGGAGTCCACCGCCCCCAGCGCCAGCCACTTCCCGTCGGGGGAGAGCGCCCAACTGTGGGGGCCGTCGGCGACGCTCAGGGTGCGCTCTCGAGCCAGCGTTAGGGGGTTGAGCAGGCTGAGGCTGCTGGGTCGGCCAAAGTTCAGGCTCAGCAGCCAACGCCCTTGGGGGTCGAGGGCCACGTTCTGCGGGTCGTGCCCCACCTCTACGGCCCGAACGCTGTAGTCCGCGGTGTCGAGCACGGCCAGCCTGCCGTTCCCGGCCCCTGCCGTGTACAGCCGGGCACAGTCGAGGCTGAGGGCCAGCCCCCAGGCGGCGCTGCCCACCTTGACGGTGCGCGAGACCTTGTTGCTGTCGGTCTCGACCACGCTGACCGTGCCCGCGTCCCCCCCGGCCACGTAGAGCCGGTTCTGCCGGGGGCACAGGGCCAGCCCCCTCGGTGCGCTGGGCAGGGCGATGGTGGCGAGCAGCCGCCCGCTGTCGGCATCCAGGGCCAGCACGCTCTGGCCGACGCTGTTCTCCACGTACAAGGTGGCGGCGAGGCCTTGGCCCCACAGCATGCCGAGCAACACCAGTGTCGACCAGGGTGTTGGTAGGTTAAGCAGGGGAGGTAGGGGTGGGGCGGAGATGGGGTGAGTTTTCACAGGGTTCTCCTTCGTGTCGTAGCCCTTTCTCGTTTGTGGCTAGCTGGCCCGGCTGGGTTTGCCGCACTCCCGGCGGCCCAGGTTGATGCGGCCCTCGAGGCTCAGGCTCAGAACCTCGGGTTTGGCCCGACGGTCGGCCTGGGCCGGGGGCCTCGAGGGAACCAGGTTGGGGTGGCGGCGGACGCGCTCTTCCAGCCAGGGGTCGCTGCGGGCAATGGCCTCGAGGGCCTCGCCGGGGGTGTTGGGGTTGCGCAGCAGCGCCAAGTACAGCGGGCTTTCCTGGCACTGGGCCAGCAGCCCGAGCAAGTGGGGCGGGGTGCAAGGGTTGAGGGCTACCCTCCTTCGCACGCCCAGTTCGGGGTCGTGGGCCAGGCGGGCCAGCACGGGGGCGGGGGTGTTGGGGTTGGCGGCCAGCGCCTGGCGGATGTCCAGGTCGCCGTCGAAGGCCAGCCGGTGCAACACCTCGGTGGGGGTGCAGGGGTTGCAGGCCACCGCCAGCCGTCCGGCCCAGGTGCCCAGCAAGGTGACCAGGGTGGAGGCGGGGGTGGAGGGGTTGCGGGCCACCGCTAGCCGCACCTCCTGCTCGGAGTCAGAGGCCAGCCAGGCCAGCAGGGCCGTGGGGGTGTGGGGGCTCTCGGCCAGGGCCAGGCGGAACCGGGGGTCTCCCAGCAAGTCCACCCACAGCCGCTCGAGCCCGGACAGGGCAGCCTCGAGGGCTTCCAGGTAGGCCCGACCCTGCTCGACCCGGCCCACGGCCTCCGACCGCAGCCGCAGGAGCCGCTGGTAGTCTTCGATCAAGTGGACAAATCCGCCCATTCCGCCCTCCCGTACCACCTGCGGCTGCCCATCCAGCCCACCCGGTAGCTCCGCCCCTTGGAAATCGCCGCCGCCCGCACCATCAGGCTTATCTCGGCCCGCCGGGCGAGCTTCGGGTCATAGCCCACCGCAGCCACACCCTCATCGGCGAAGACCGCTGCCAGGCGAACCCCCTCGGCCCGCAGGAGGGCCTGCCGAACTTCTTCGGCCCACTCCGGGCGGCCCAGCCCGGTCACGGCCAGGTAACCCACCCGCACCGGCGCAGGCCGCATCACTCGCGCACCTCCTCCGATTCCGCCGCCTCGGAGGCTGAGCTGAGTCGGGGCCAGAAGGCCGGGACTCGGGCGGCGTAGGCATCGTATTCCCGGCCTAGGCTGGCCCGCACCTCGCGCTCTTCCTGCCGTGCCAGCCGGGTGTACATCACCACCAGCACCGGGAACATCAGCAGGGTGAGCAGGGTGGGCCACTGGAGCAAGAAGCCCACCAGGATCAGGATGAAGGCCAGGTACTGCGGGTGGCGCACGTAGGCGTAAGGGCCGCTCACCGCCAGCCGACCCGCCCGCTGGGCCTGGTACAACACCGGCCAGGCTGAAGACAACAGGGCGAATCCGCCTGCGATCACCAGGTTGCTGAGAATGTGCAACGGGCTTAGGTGGGGGTCGCCCTTCCAGCCCAGCAGGGTCTGCCAGAGGTGGCCGTTATTGTGGGTTAAGAAGTCCAGACCGGGGAAGCGCTGCTGGAGCCAGCCCGAGAGCAGGTACACGGTCAGCGGGAAGCCATACATCTCGGTGAACAGGGCTACCACAAAGGCCGTGAAAGCCCCGAAGGAGCGCCAGTCTCTCGCACTGCGGGGTTTGTAAAAGCTGGTAGCGAAGAGGGTGAAAATGGCCACGTTGAGGGCCACCAGCCACCACAGGCCGTAGGCGGGAGGCTCGTTGGTCACGGCTGGCCTCCCCTGATCTCCGGGGCTTCCTGGGGCTTGGGGGTGGGTTCGTCGCCGGGTTCGTGCATGTAGCGATTCATCGCAATGCAGGCCGCCAGCAGGGTCACGGCGGCGATCAGGGGTAGGTGGGCGCGGTGCTCGAGCACCCCCAAGTACCCCGCCGCCGCGAGAAACCCCAGCAGCACCCAGTGGCGGGGTCGCCGCAGCCAAGCCTGCCAGCGGCCTTGGATCATGCGCGATCCCCCTCCTGCGGCTTGCGCCGGGCCAGGGCATCGGCCCGCAGCACCCGAACCAGCAAGGTTAGGCTGACCACAAACAGGACAGCCATCAGAAAGCTAGCCAGCCCCAGCCCCCAGTTGCCCTCGCCCTGAAAGAAGGCGGCGACGAATCGCCCCAACAGCCCGCCGGAGAGCACGGTGGCGAAGAAGAACAGCCAGAAAACCTTGATTACGTGGGTCATACGTACCTCCTATGGGTCAAACCCGCCCTCAGCCTCCTCAGCCCAGATGCACCCCGCCGGGGGCGAACTTGGCGTAGAGCCCCAGCCCTATCAGGGCCAGGGCCAACAGACCATAGATCACCAGGAAAGCAACGCGACGCGAGGGGTGCAGGTAGGGGCTTCGGTCAAGCAGCGGCACCAGCGCCAGCGCCACGAACAGGGCGGCCCCGGCCCACACCAGCCCGCGCAGGCCGATCCAGTTCTCCAGGGCGAACAGCGGGAGGAAGGGCCACCAGGGCTTGGTCACCTCGATCCCCTCCACCGGCACCGGTCCGAGTTGGGCGGGCAGGGCCGCCGATAGAAAGACCAGCCCACCCAGCCCCACCAGTCCGTAGGCCCCTACCACCCCCAGGTGCTGGAGAAAGTTTGCTCGGGTGGGTTCGCCGGCGGTCCTGCGGGTGGTGGCCCCCCGGCTGGCGAAGGCGCTGGGGGCCAGGCCGTGCAGCTTGATCAGCAGGAGGTGAACCGCCAGCAGCACCGCCAGCAGGGCCGGGAGAACCGAGACGTGGGCGGTGAAGATGCGGGTCAGCAGGGGAATCCGCTCGGCGAACTGGGGGGAGAAGAACGTGCCGATCCCCCCCAGCAGTTCGGCGGCCTCGACGTTGTGTTGTAGGGCCTCGAGGGCTTCCTGATCCCACTTGAGTACGGTGCCGGTGAAGACCAAGCCTACCGTAGCGGCCAGGAGCCCCACCCCCACCAGCCAGTTACCCTCGCGGGGGCGCTTAAAGCCCCCGGTGAAGAGCACCCGCAGCAGGTGCAGCAGCACCGTGACCATCACCACGTTGGCGGCCCAGTAGTGCAAGTTGCGGAGGAAAAAGCCCCCCGGTGCCTCGCGCAGGATCGAGTCCATCGAGGACCGCACGTGCTGGGGCATGGGGTCGTAGAACTGGGCCAGCCAGATACCGCTCAGAACCAGCATCGCGAACCCGACCAGGCTGACCCCGCCGAGGGAGTAGCCGAGGCCCTGGGCGTGTTCGGGCACCTCATAGCGGAGGGCCGAGATGCCCAGCCGCTCGTCAACCGCCTGCCAGAACCCGCCGGACGGGGCCGATTGCGAACGCGGGGCGGCCACGGCTCAGGCCCCCTTCGGGCTGCGGGGGTGGAGGCTGGCGTTGCGCCCCAGCGCGAAGGCTCCCAGGAAGACCAGCAGCAGGCCGATGGCAAAGGCCGCGTACAGGCCGGGGCCGAGGTTGACCTCCACCGGCTTACCGCCGATGGCCTGTGCGGGGTCGTCGCCCACGGCCTTGGCGACCAAGGGGGGTACGGCCTGGGGCACGCCCGCCTGGAGGGCCTGTTGGGCCAGTTTCAGCGCGTTCGCGTCCAGCCCTGCCGCTTTTTCCAGGGCATCCTTGAGGCGATCCTGGGCCATCTCGAGGTTGGGCGGCTCGGCCTGTATTAGGCCGACCACGGACCGGGCCAGTTCCTCGCCGGTCATCTTGGACTCGTTCGGTGAATCGGCCAGCCCGCCGCCCGCGATCAGAGCAATGACCACCCAAACCACTGCTTGTTTTCGCATACCCTCCACCTCCTGTCTTTCAGACGGGGCGAATCCCCGGCACCAATGAATCGTCCTACTGACTCAGATTATCCCACCCCACCTGGGGTGGGTAAGAGCAATTTGTCCCCTACAGTATCGGCGTTTGGCCGAAGCGTTTTAGCCCGGTCTTGGTGGTCTTTGAAGTAGGAGTGAGGGTACGAGAGAGCTGTTAAGTTCTTGTAAAGCCCTGCCAGGCTTCGCCGCCGCCTGAGGCTGCAACCCCTTTACAAGAGCTTAATGGGCTGGGGCTATAACCAAGCTAGGTAAAGTTGGAAGGAGGTCAAGATGATGGGCTTCGGGTGGCTGGCAATGGTTCTGTTCTGGGTACTCTTGGTCGCGGCCATCGTATGGCTGTTGCGCGAGACCCACCCCGGCGACTGGGTTCGCCCGGACCACGACGGGGCGCTGGGTCTCGCCGAGGAGCGTTACGCCAAAGGCGAGATAGACCGCGAAACCTTCGTGGAACTGAAGCGAACGCTCAGAGGCTAAAGCGGCGCAAGGGACGGCGGCTCAGGTGTGCAGCAGGCTGTTTTCACCGCCGTAAGGGTTGGGGCAACAGGCACACCTGGGGTCGTTGTGCCAATCCAGGCCGTTAACCAAGTAGCGGAACTGGTACTCCCGCCCCGCCTCGAGTTCGGCGCTGGCCTGCCACAGTCCTTCGGCGTTCTGGCGCATGGGGTGGGTCTGGGGGTTCCAGCCGTTGAAGTCCCCCACCACGCTGGCGCTTTGGGCTTTGGTGCCCTGGGGCAGGGTGAAGACCACGGTCTTGCTGGTGGGTTTGGTCTGATCCTCAGTCACTTTTAATCACCTCCACTGTCTTCGACGGCCTCCGGGTTGCCCTGCCCGCCCTCGAGCGGACGCAGGCTGAGCAACTGCATGATCTGATCCGCAGTCCGGCCCGGGTCGGCCTTTTGGGCCTGCGCGAGGTAGGTGTGCAGGCCGTCGCGAATAACCGCCCTATCGATCTGCCGCAGACTCCCGCGCAGCGCCCGCAGTTGGATGTTCAACTCCTCGTGGGCGGCTTCCTTCTCCACCATCCGCCTTACTGCTGCCAGGTGACCCTGTACACCGTCCAACCGAAGCAGAATCTGGTCTTTGGTTTTTCCGTCCATCGCCCTCCCTGTCTTGGGGCACAGTAGCCGGTGGCCGTTTCCACAGCGTTTCCAGTATTCACCCCTTGGCGACCCAAGTCCCCAAGGTGGCCGCAGCCGAGGTCGCAAAGCGGTCAGCTAACGTCTCCCTCGCCGCCCTCCGGCCAAAGTTGGCAAGCCCCGCTCAGGGTCAGGGGGCAGTCGATGCCATGGGGGCGTTGCTCTGGGGGCCGGCACAGTACCGCTTCGCCGCCGCGAATCCGCTCCGCCAGGTCGCGGGTCTCCTCCAGCGGGCGATCACCCAGGTGCGCTTGCAGGAAGTGAATGAGGCGTCGGTAGTGCTCTATAGCCGCGTACACGCCCTCACTCTGGGCCAGACAGCGCATCAGCCACTGGTGGTAGTCCTCCCCCAGGTAGGGGTCTTGGCGCAGGGCCTGCATCAGGGCCTGCGCCATCTGGTCACACGACCCGCCCGCCTCGGCCCGGCACAGCTCGAGCGCCAGCCCCACCGCAGCCTGCACGTAGAGTTGCTGGTAGACCTGGCGGGCCTCGTACACCCACTCGGCCTGTTCACCCCCCATGAACTCCGCGTATAGCCCGAGCGCCCGGCGGTAGGGGGCCACACGAGTCGGCCCCGCCTCGGCCCTGCGGGCCTCGCCCAAGGCGGCGTGGAAGGCGAACACGTCCGAAGACTCTAGCACCGCCCGGCTGAGGCTTAGCTGCTCCCGCTCAACGTCCAGCAGCACCGCCTGCGGCCCGCCCAGCACCGCCCGCAGGCGGTGCAAGATCAGCCGCAGCCGGGCGAAGCTGGACGCGGAAGGCTCGAGTTGCCACAGCGTGGAGAGAACAACCTCGCGGTGGCGGCCTTCAGGGTGGGCGAGCAGAAAGAACAGCAGATCCCTGACCGAGCGCGAACGCCAGCGCACCGGAATACCGCCCACCCGAACCTCTGCCCTGCCGAAGGCTTGGATCTCCAGGGGTGGCGGGTGGGCTAACATGACCGACCCCACCTCATCCGGGGCCAACCTTCCCCGTGAAATCGCCCGCCACCACCAACTGCCCACCCGCCAAGCGCAGCGGCAACTGCGGCAGCGGCCTGGGTGGAGGCCCCCCCACCACGCGGGCAGCATTCCTAGGGTCGTACAGACCGCCGTGGCAGGGGCAGCGCATGACCTGGGCGGCGGCCTCCCACTGGCTTACCGTGCAGCCCAGGTGGGTGCAGACCGCCGAGTAGGCCACCACCCCCTCGACCGCGTACCTACGGGTCTCCTCCGCGAGTTCCTCGGGTCGGAACCGGGTCAGCTTGAGGTAGTTGGCGGTGGCCTCGTTCTTGACCACGCCGGTCTGGGGGTGCATCGGGTAGGCCAACATCGGCGGCCCGCCGACCGACAGGTCGTCGGGGGTGAGGGGGACTCCCGGCCCCGCGCGTTCCGCCGAGGTGAGCAGATCCCCGACCTTGATCGGTTCGTTTTTCGGGGTGAGGACTTTTCGGGGGATCAGCCCTGCGCCCACGTACAAGGTGGAAAGGGCGGTCACCCCGACTGCCACCCCAATGCCTGCCTGGAGTACCGCCCGCCGCTGGCGATGCAATTGTTCCTCGCGCCCCGGTTCGTCGTGGCTCAGTTCCTCCGACATCATTCACCTCCTCCCAGGGCGCGCGCCCTGGTCGGCTCCCGCAGGCCCAGCACCGCGCTGACCTCCTCCAACACCTCTTCGGGCAGCCGCTGGCGCTTGGCCAGGCAGCGCGACAGGGCCTGGCGCACCAGCAATTCCTCGATGCCGAGCAGGGCGCTGCGGACGGCCCGCACCTGGCGGATGGTCTCCAGCGGCGCGGCCTCCCGGCTCACCATCCGCTGGATCGCTGCCAGATGGCCCTGAGTGGTGGCGAGTCGGCTCAAAATTTGTTCGCGTGGCCCTTGCGGCATGGCTCCCTCCTTAGCCCCAGGCCCCCTGCGGCTCGAGGGGCGCGGGGTTGGGCCAGTGCCACCGCACCGAGTCCCCGTCAATTTCCAAGGTTTCTTCGGCAGGGCGCACTCCAGTCACTTCGGCCTCGTAGCAGTGCGACGGGGCGGCGCGGCGCAGCGCCGCCACCAGTTGAGGGGGGGTCAGTCGGGCAGCGTCATAGGCCACCAGGACGGTTTTCTCCCAGCGAAACACCTTTACCAGGCTCACCGCGTCCAGGGCCAGCAGCGCGTTATGGACGCGGGCCTCGCAGTTGGCGCAGCCGATGCCCTGCACCGCTAGCCGGGCGGTGCTGGCGCTACGCACAGCTTTCGGGTCGAACGGCTTCTGGTCTTGCTGTAGGTGCTCAAGGGGTTCGTTGTGTCTCATGGCAGTTCCTTTCGCCCGGTGCCCTTGGTGTTTAAGTCACCACCACCTTGCCGCGCAGCATCCCCATCTGGCACTGGAAGGGGATTTCGCCCGCTTCGCTGGGGGTGAACTCTAGGGCCACGCTCTGGCCCTCGGGCAGTCGGGCCGACTGGCCCAGCTTGTCGAAGACCACCACCTCGCTGCACAGCGCCGATTCCTGGCGGGTGAAGTGCAGCCGCACCGGTTTGCCCTTTTTCACCACGATGGTGTCGGGGTCGTAACCGCCCTTGACGGTGATGTTGATCTCCTGCACGCCACCCGCCTCGGCCACCTGCACGCCCTCCTTGCGGTAGAGGAAGAAGTACCAAACGATCAGCGCGATCAGGGCCAGCCCGATCAGGTTTACCAATAACGTCATAGCATCCTCCTATAAAGCCCGTGTAAAGCTGCGGGCCTTGAAGAAGCGCAGCCGGTTGGCGTTGGTCACCACGGTCACGCTCGAGATGGCCATCGCGGCCCCGGCCAGGATGGGGGAGAGCAGCAGGCCGAAGAAGGGGAACAGCACCCCGGCGGCCACCGGTATGCCCAGCACGTTGTAGATGAAGGCCCCGAAAAGGCTCTGCTTGGCGTTGTTCATGGTGGCCTTGGAGACCTCGATGGCGAAGGCCACCCCCTTGAGGCTGCCCGACATCAGGGTCACGGCGGCGGCCTCGATGGCCACGTCGGTGCCGGTGCCGATGGCGAAGCCCACGTCGGCCTCGACCAAGGCGGGCGCGTCGTTGATGCCGTCGCCCACCATCCCCACCTTCTGGCCCTTGCCCATTCGCGCCTTGAGGGCGTGTACCTGGTTGGCCTTGTCCTCCGGCAGCACCTCGGCCAGCACCGTGTCGATGCCCACCTGGCGGGCGATGGAGCGGGCGGTGCGCTCGTTGTCGCCGGTCAGCATCACCACCTCCAGGCCCAACTCCTTCATGGCCCGGATGGCCTCGAGGGAGTCCTCCTTGAGGGTGTCTGCCACCGCCACCACGCCCGCCGCCTGACCGTCCACCGCCACGTACATGGCGGTCTTGCCTTCGCGCTGAAGGCCCTCCACCGTGCTTTGTAGGCTGGGGGTTTCCACCCCCTCGCGCTCCATCAGCTTGCGGTTGCCCACCAGCACCCGTCTGCCCTCGACAACGGTATCCACCCCGTGGCCGGGGACGGCCACGAAGGCGCTGGGTTCGGCGGGTTCCAGGCCCCTGGCCTGCGCCCCCTTGACGATGGCCTGGGCCAGCGGGTGTTCGGAGGGGCGGTCGGCGATGGCCGCCAGGCGCAGCAGGGTCGGCTGGTCAAAGCCGGGTGCGGGAACCGCGTCGGTGAGTTCGGGTTTGCCTTTGGTGATGGTTCCGGTTTTGTCCAGCACCACCGTCTTGAGCTGGGCCGCGTATTGCAGGGCCAGGCCGTTGCGGATCAGCACCCCATGCTCGGCGGCCTTGCCCAACCCTGCCACTAGGCTCATCGGCACCGCCATCCCCACCGCGCAGGGGCAGGCGATGATCAGCACCGTCACCGCCGTGACCACCGCGAAGGCCAGGGCCGGGCTAGGGCCGAAGTTGAACCAGGCCAGGAAGGTCAGAACCGAGAGGATCATCACCACCGGCACGAAGACGCTGCTGACCACGTCCACCATGCGGGCGATGGGGGCTTTGGAGCCCATCGCGTCTTGCACCATTTTGACGATCTGGGCTAGGGCGGTGTCCTTGCCGACCTTGGTGGCCTTGAACTTGAAGGCCCCGGTGGTGTTAACCGTGGCCCCGATCACTTCGTCGCCGGGACTCTTATCCACCGGGAGGCTCTCTCCGGTGACCATGCTCTCGTCAACCGCCGACTGTCCCTCCGTCAGCATCCCGTCCACCGGGATTTTCTCGCCGGGGCGCACCACCACGGTATCGCCCACCTCGACCTCCTCCACCGGGACTTCAAACTCGCGCCCCTGGCGCAGCACCCTTGCGGTCTTGGCCTGCAAGCCGATCAGCTTCTTGATGGCCTGGCTGGCCTGCCCCTTGGCCCGCACCTCCAAAGCCTGCCCCAGCACTACCAATGCGGTGACCACGGCCGTCACGTCATAGAAGGGTTCGGCGGTGCCTTGGGGGAATAGCCGGGGGAAAATAAGGGCGACGGTCGAGTAGATCCAGGCAGCGCTGGTGCCCAGTGCGATCAGGGTGTTCATGTCGGCGCTGCGGTGGCGCAGGGCTGTCCAGGCCCCGGTGAAGAACTGTCGCCCGGAGTAGAACATCACCGGCAGGGTGACCACCCCCGAGAGTGCCCACAGCCACCACACCACCCCCTCGGCCACCGGGTTGGCGAAGAGGTAGGGGGCGTACAGGAACGGCAAGTTGGGGTAGGCCACCAGCAGGGTTGGAACCGAGACGGCGGCGGCGAGCCAGAACTTGGCCATCAGGCTCTTGTACTCCCGCTGGTGGGAGGCCGCCTCACGGTCGGGGGCGGGGGGCTGTTCGAGCGGGTGGGCGGTCTGGTAGCCGGTGGACTCCACCGCCGTCTGGATGGCGCGAAAGTCTGCGCTGCCGGGAAGGTAGGTGACGTTGGCGACCGCTGTGGCCGGGTTGAGGCTCACCCCCAGCACCCCCGGAACGGCCCGCAGGGCCTGCTCGATACGGCTCACGCAACTCGCGCAGTGCATGCCCTCGATGTGGGCCCGCAGACTGGCCCGGCCTACCGGGTGCCCCAGTCGCTCGACGGCCTCTACCAAGTCTGCCGGGGTGACCACCCCGCGTTCATACCTGAGGTGGGCCTCTTTTCGGGCATCGTTGACGTGAACCTCGAGGACTCCGGGCAGCCGCCGGAGTCCCTCTGAGAGGGCTCGAGGCCCTTCTGAACTCTCCACGCGGGTGAGCGGCAGCACGAGGAAACCTTCGGTTTCCTCGTGGCTTAAGCGGGCAAGATTCTCATCCATGACTGCCTCCTGTGATAACAATATACCCACCCCACCTGGGGTGGGTATAGGACAGATGGCCCGACTGGCTACTGCTCGACTAGACAGCGTACACATGAAAGGGGGTTGGGGATGACCTCAGATACGCCAGAGCCAATAGGAGATAAACATTTCCCGAACCTATTTATCGTGAAACACATCACATATAACTAGTGAAGGAACTTGGTTTTTCTTCCCAACCTCGGAGTCCTTGCGTGTTGTTGCTTGACCGAATCGCCATGAGTCCTTGACTCCTACCCCCCACCCCATTATAGAGTTTAGATATGCGTATGAGCCTCGCATCCCTCCGCGTCGTGCGGGCCATGCTGGCCGACCCGTCGGCCCAGAGGTACGGGTTGGAGCTTACCCGTGAGACCGGGGTGCAGGCGGGCACCCTTTATCCGATTTTGACCCGCCTCGAGAAAGCGGGTTGGCTCGAGGGCGGATGGGAAGACATCGACGAAAAACTCCTCGGGCGACGCGCCCGGCGCTACTACAAGCTCACCGCCCTGGGCCTGCGCGAGGCCCGTAGGGCGCTGACGCGCGAGGGCATGGTGGTCGGAGCGCCGGGGGTGCTGCATGGCTGAGTTCTTGGCCCTGTTGGGTGCCCTTGCGCTCAGCCTGGCGGCAAACGAGCTATCCGAGACCGCGCCCTGGCTGGCCGAGAGAATCGTATCCTGGTGCTCTGGGCGGCTGCCCGCCCATGACCAGGAGCGCTACAGGAGGGAACACCGCGCAAACCTGGATGCCATTCCGGGTAAGGTGAGCAAGTTGATGTTCGCGCTGCGACTCCTGCTGGGGCTGCCCGCACAGCAGGCGGCGTACCTGGGCATACCCACCAGAACCCTACTGCTTCAGGGGGTCGTGCAGTTCTACGACCGATTCCTGGCGTGGCGCTTGCCGTCCGGCTACCGCCAGTGGCTTCCGGTCGGGGCGGCCCCTGCACTGCTTTGGCTGTTCGCCGCAGGGGCCACACGCTCGGGCCTTGACGTACCGCCCTGGCCCGTGACGGCGGCGATCATCGGGCCGTTCACACTGCTGCTGATTGCGATCCTCCTCAACTGCGTGGGGCGCTTGGTCGGCCTGGTGCTACGGCTACCGGACGACAAGGCCGGGGCACTCACCAGCGGCGCTTGGAGCCTTTCACGGGTCGGGGTCGGGCTGTGGCTGGCCGTGTCGACGACCTGGACTCTGGGGGGTCTGTTGTTCTTCCACCCGCCAGAGCAGTGGGCGGGGTATATCGGGAGCAGCCTGCCCACCATGCTGCTCTCCTTGGGGCTGGCCTTCGTCCTGCAATCGTGCGCCGGGTGGCACATGCCCGAGCATCACCCGTCCTGGCGAATTCGGCAAAGCCGGGGAGTCCGCATCGTGACCACAGCGGGCGCGGTGGTGCTCCTGGGATTCGTTCTGTGGACGCTCCTCTACAGCTTGGTCAGGGTTGCTTGGGCTACGTGAGCGGTTGTAGCGGTTGTAACAGCGGTTAACGAACCGAGTTGCGGGTCGCAGGCGGTTTTCGACCCGGTTTTGTCCAAACCCGACCGCAGGAGGAACAGCCCCCAAATATCATGGTCGTAACCCAATGGCGAGAAACTTGCGAAAACATTCAGAATTATCCAAACTGCGAAATCTGGCCCGCGGCTACGCCCGAACACCGGATAAGGCCCGCGTCAAGCTCGGCTCGAGCGCCCGACTGGCCCTATCCGCCGATCAGTACGGCCCCTACCTCAAGTGGCTGGGGGCGAGCTGGCCGCAGCACCGCAAGCTGCTGGAGTCGTTGGGATCACCCGTGCTCGTGGGTGACTACGGCCTCTTACAACTCTTCAAAGAGTACGAGCCGCTGCCGCTGGAGGCCGAGGTCGCCTGGCAGAGCGCCCTACTGGCGGGAAGCATCGCGGCCCTGCGGGACTTCCGCGCCCTGGCATCCGGCTTCGCCCAAGCCGTCCTGCTGGGCGCAGCCGCCGAGGCGAAGGCGCTGCTGGACGAGATCGAGGAACGGTTCGGGGTGTCGTGTTGGCTGATCGAGAACCGCATCGCGCTGCTGGAGACCACGGCGGGCACCGAGGAGAGTCGGGCCTTCGTCAACCGGGTCAATAGCGAGACCCCCGACAGCTTCGCGTCACTGTTGGCGGCGGCGATCAGCGAACGCAACGAGCCCACAGTCTCCCTCGGGCGGTTCTCTGCCAGAAAGGAGAGTGAGTTCAGGTCGCCCCAACTCCCCGGCGAGCTGAGCACCTACCTGATGTACAAGACGACGGGGAGCCTGCCCAGCGGGCTGGGCGACCTCTCCGACCTCCTGCGCCTAGAGAGTACGGTCAGCCTGATTGACACCTATGAGACCCTGGTGCAGATCGCGGTTCACCTGTACGCCAGGCTCGGGGCCGGTAGCTACGTGGACAGGCTACTGCCCCACATCAACGCGCTTGCCGCAGTGGGCGACTTTCGCCTGCATAAGCTGCTTTATCTCGTGCAAAGCGACGTTACCGCCCTAGCGCAGCTTCCGTCGCACGACCCCAGCGCCGACGATCTCCTGGCCGAGGGCCGCTTCGCTGAGGCCGCCGAGTTGTCGCTACAACTGATCGCCCGCTTCCCGTCGGACAGTGGTCATCTGCTTACCCAGGCCAGGGCGCTCGCGCTGGGTGGTTCGGCCCAGCCCACAGGCTCTAGCCTGTGGGCAACCTTGGCCACGGCTGTGACCAGGGTGTTCAGCGCCGGAGAGCAGTATGTAAGCGCCCTCCAAGACCTGCGAAAGACCGCCGTGAATTTCCGCGCCCTGCCACAGTGTTTGGCCTTGTGGGGCCTCGCGGGTTTCGAGCAGGAACTGGACGCGCTCGAGGTGCAGCGGCTGGCCCGCTATACCGCCCTCTCGCGCCCTGAATTCGGCGCGTCCGATGCCTGCGCCCTGCCGGGTGACTCGAGGCCCCACCACCTCGATGCCTGCCGCGCCCGCTATCCCGGCTCCGGCTCCGTGCGGCTGGAGGGCCTGCGGGCTGGACTCGAGGAAGACCCCGCCGGGATCGAGGCCGGGCTGTTGCACCAGGCCGTGACCCACTCATTCCTGTTGCGCCGCGACACGGAGGCCGCCATCATCAGCCTGACCCCGCAGATGGCATCCCAGCACCCGGCCATCCGGCGGAATGCGGCCAAGGTAGCCCTGGTCGGCTTGAGCGAGCAGGGCCGGCTGGGGGAGGCGCTGGAGCTGATCGCCCGTACCAGCACCCGAGAACCCCACATGGTTCGCGTCTTGCCCATACAGCACGTCTTTCACCAACACCCCTGGGATCTGCTTTCGCCGCATACGGGCAGCCTTGCCCTGCCGGTCTGTGTCAGCTTGTTGATGGAACTCGAGGACCAGTCCGAGCACAAGCGCAACCTGCGCAGAACCTGGCACGACTTCCTGCTCCAGTGCGGGCTGACACGCCCCTCGGAACTGTTTGCCCAGGCGGATCAGCACGACCGGGGGCTGCTGATCCACTATCTTTGGCACGTCTCGACCGCCGCGATCATGAGCGTGAGCCCCGATTTTGACAGCGGGCGGGAGATCCGCGAGGAGCGCATCCGCGTCTGCTCGGGGCTGATCGAACTCGATCCGGGCAATGCCAGCCGCTACAAGACCGAAATCCTCCGGGTCACCAAAGAGCTGAAAGTCTTCGAGGGGCTACGCCACCTGGAGAACACCCGTGTCTACATCGATGTGGAGTCGCTAAAGCCTTGGGCCAAGCGTGAACTCGGCGAGTTGTTCGAGCGCTACGCCCGATTGGCCGAGATCGAGGTTGACCTCCCCAAAGTAAGCGTCACAACCGCTTTGGCGCAGTTCGTCGTGGAGGGGAAGCCGCTCGCAGAAAGCCTGAGCGTTGTGGAAGACACCGAGGCGAACCGGGTTTTGGGGCAAATACTCTCCAGCCTCAGGCAGCAACTCCTGTTTCATCCCCGCCACGGCCTAGAGTTTTATCTCAGCAGCAGGGTTCGCCACGGCGTGATCGGGGGCCGTCTGCGGGCACCGATGCAGAGCCGAGACCTGCTGACTACCCGAGATGAAGGGTCTCAACGCTATAGCCTTGACTCTCCGTGGATAGAGCGGATCGAGCACACCTCCCCGGAGCAGCGGCAGGCGGTGGGGGAGGCTTTTGCGACCTTTTCCGACCGCTACAACGCCGAGATCAATCAACTGGTAAAAGCCAAGCTGCACGTCAGAAGCGCCGGACATCCAGAGGGGCTGATCGACATGACCTGGCAAAACAACCCCCTGTTGTTCAACTTGATCGGGGAGAAGCTGCGCAAGATCGAGACGTTCAACGAGTTCTACGAGTTGGCCACGGGCTACTCGTCATTCAGCATCGGCCCCAGCCTCGAGGCGGTTCAGCGAACCCTGCGGGAGGAGGTCAAGCCAAGGCTTCTGGAGGCGATTCAGCACCTCGAAAGCCAGCTCTTTTCCTGCCTGCGCCCCGAGCAGTACGGCGAGCTGCGGGCGGCCCTGCGCTCGGCCTCGACGGAGTTGCAAGACACCGTGGACGCGGTAAGCCGGTGGTTTAAGCTGGAGTCCGCTGAGGATCTGAGCGTGGGGTTCGAGATCGGGGACATCGTGGACATCGCGGTTCAGTCGGTCAAGCTGTGCAATAAGGGGTTTGAGCCGCAGGTTGAAACCGACTACCGGGTGACCCAGCAGTGGGGGGCAGCGATGCTGTCCGAGCTTTCCGACATACTCTTCATCGCCCTGAGCA
The DNA here is from genome assembly GCA_033762915.1 of Meiothermus sp. Taxonomy (GTDB): domain Bacteria; phylum Deinococcota; class Deinococci; order Deinococcales; family Thermaceae; genus Meiothermus. The sequence goes on from JANRLD010000011.1 coordinate 39,314, forward strand.
ACGTCGCCGAGCACTCCAAGGTCAGCCCCTCCCCCTGGGCCAGCATCTCGGTCGTCGAGCACACCGATCGGGGGGATCTCGAGGTCAGGGTTCACAGCCAGGTTGCCGACGGGGTGTTCAACCCCGCCAGCGTCAGGGAACTCGAGCAGATCAAAGGCGAAATTTTCGCCAAAACCTACGCCAGCAAGGCGCAGGGGGAGGGTAAGACCGGTCTGATCAAGATCAGCAACATCTTGAGCCAGCATCACAGCCACTCCCTGGATTTTGGATTCGCCGACCCGAATGAGTTTTTCGTCCACCTCAGCATGTCCTTCTTGTACTACCAGCCCTACGAACTCCCGGCGGCGGTGCCGCAGAAGGAGCCGGTGTAGCCCTATGCCGACCAGAATCCTTATCGTCGAGGACGACCAGCACAAGATGGACAGGCTGCGCGAAGCCTGCAAGGTCGCCCGACCATCCGCCGAGATCGTCGAGGCGACCTCGTTTAACCGCGGGCTCAAGGCGGTCAGGAGCGAGCGCTACGACCTGGTGCTGCTGGACATGTCGCTGCGAACCTTCGACCCCGCCTTCGACGGCGACGAGGAGGAGCCGCAGCCGTTCGGCGGTCGGGAGGTCATCAGCTACATGAAACAGATAGGGAACACCTCACCGATCCTGGTGGTCACCCAGTACGAGCAACTGGGGAGCGGGAGTGAATCTATGACCGTTGACGAGTTGGCCGACGAGTTGAGCAAAGACCACCCCGACCTCTTTATGGGTCTGGTCTTCTTCGACGGAACCTCGAATAAGTGGCAACATGAACTGATAACCGCCCTCAGCCAGGTTACAGGGGGGGTGGGGCGTGAGTCTTAACCGGATTCTTATCGTCGAAGACAACAAGGAGAAGCTCCAGGCCATTGTCCAGGTGGTCACCCAGACCGGGGTAAGCCGGGAGGCCATCAAGGTGGCCCAGTGTGCCTTTGATGCCAAGGTAATGCTCAAGCAGGAGGCGTTTGAGCTGGCCATCCTCGACTTAATGTTGCCGGAGAGGAACGAGGATCAGCCCAGCCAGGAGACCGGTATCGAACTGATCGAACACCTCTCCCGAGCGAGCGGCCCCCGGCCCCAGCGGGTGATCGGCCTCACCGCGTTCGAGAGCCTGCGGGAGAGCTTTCACGCCGAGTTCTCCCGGCGCTTGTGGAGCCTGCTCTACTACGACGAAGCCTCCGACGGCTGGAGGAACCACCTGAGGGCCTCGCTCGAGTATTTATCCGAAGAGCCCACGGCCAGAACAGCGCCCGCGTTCGGTGTCGATGTCTGCGTCTTGACCGCCCTGAGAACCCCGGAACTCGAGGCCGTGCTCGACCTGCCCTGCGACTGGTCGAGCTCGAGGCCGCTCGACGACAACACCTTCATCATCGAGGGCAAGTTTACCGTCGCCGATAAGGTCTACCGGATCGCCGCCGCCAGCGCCCCCCGGATGGGCATGGTGGCGTCGGCCCTGCTGGCGGCGAAACTGATCGGCGAACTCCGGCCCCGCGTCCTGGCCATGACCGGGATCTGCGCCGGGGTCAACGCCGGGCTGAGGATGGGCGATGTCATCTTGGCCAGCCCGGTCTGGGAGTGGCAGAGTGGGAAGCGGGTGCTCAGCGGCGAGCACTCGGTGTTCAACGTTGACCCCGACCAGATCGCGGTGAGCGCGGAGGTCGTCAGCCGCTTCGAGCAGCTCGTCGCCGACCCCAGTACGTGGGCCGCCATTTACACCGGCTACAAGGGCCAGAAGCCGGAGGCGATGCTCCGCGCCCACGTCGGCCCGGTGGCCACAGGGTCGGTCGTGCTGGCCGACCCCGAGACGGTGGAGGAGATCAAGGTGCAGCACCGCAAGCTGCTCGGGGTGGAGATGGAAATCTACGGGGTGTACGCGGCGGCCCGGTTCGCCTCGAGACCGAAGCCGCTCACCCTCGCCCTCAAGTCGGTCTCCGACTTTGCCGACAGCCGCAAGGATGATCGCTTCCAGCAGTACGCCGCGCACACCAGCGCCCAGGCGCTCTGGCAGTTCCTGACCCGCTATATGCCAGACCTTCACCGGCTGGTTGGGGAATGAGGCGGAAGGTGGGAAGGTGGGAAGGTGGGATGGCGGCGACTCGAGCGGGCGCGAACGGCGGGCTGCCGGGGCTTGATGTGTCCGACCCTGGGCTTCGTCCCCCGATCCCCCTGATCCCCGACACTGCGTAGAATGGGGCCTATGGCGAGGCCGAGGCGCAGCTCAATCGAGACAGCGAGCTACCAAGACCACCCGAGTCTGCCCAGCCGCCTCCGCCTGCCGCCGGACTCCCCGCCCCGCACGCCGCCCACCGAGACCCTGGTTCAGGGGCTTCGGTTTGATGAGTTGACCTTCGAGGATTTCGAGCGTTTGTGCGTGCGCCTGGTGGAACAGGGCGGGGACATCGAGATGGTCAGGGTCTACGGCACACGCGGGCAGGATCAGCAGGGCATTGACCTGTACTCGCGCCGCAAGGAAGGCGGGGAATATTGGGTCTACCAGTGTAAGCGGGTCAGGCGATTCAGCGGCGCGGACATTCGCAAGGCGGTAACCCACTTTCTTGAAGGTGCCAACCAGAAGAGAAAACCCAAAGGAAAGGGGGCAGCGGTTGCTCCGACGGAGCAGGTGTGGCGTTGGAGTGATAGGGCCAGCAGGCTGGTGCTGTGCGTGGCTACCAGCCTGACCACAACCGAGGAGTCCCAGGAGATCGAGCGGCAACGGCAGCGCCTGCAACAGGCGGGCAAGGCGCTGGAGGTCTGGGATGCCGAGGCGCTCAACCTCCGCCTGCGGGGTCTTCCGGTGTTGGTTCATGACTTCTTCGGGCGCGGCTGGGTGCGGGCCTTTTGCGGCGAGACGGCCTTGACAGGTCTCGAGCGGCGGCTCGATGCCGCCCAGGTGGTCGAGCTGCGGTGCGGGTTGCGCGACTTCTACCGGGCACTGTTCGTCCTACACGACCCCGGCCTGGTCGAGGGTACAGACACGGCTCGCCCGCCAATACCGCTGGCTAAGCGTTTCGTCCTGCCCGAGATCGTCGAGCGCATCCGGCAGGGGGGTTCTGCTGAAGATCTAGAGCCGCACACCACCCCGACCCCTTCTGAACCGCCCCGCTACGACCCGGTAGGAGTTCCGCTGGCGAGAGGAAACGTCAGACCCCGGTCGGTGGCTGGCGGGTTCGACCGGCGGCAGGAGATACAAGGCTTTTTGGCTGCCAACCCGCGAAACGCGGACGTGATCCTGGGGGAGCCGGGCAGCGGCAAGAGCAGCCTGCTGCGGTTTATCGCGCTCGATCTGTTGGAGGACGAACCCCGGCTCACCACGCTGGCCCAGCGCTGGGGGGATCGACTGCCGGTCTGGGTTCCCTTCCCGCTGTGGACCCGTCTGTTGAGCGACACCCAGCACCACGCGACCAGCCTTGGAGACCTGCTCAGAAACCACCTGCACAGCAACCAACAGGCGCACCTTTGGCCGCTGGTCGCGTCGGCCCTTGACGACGACCGCCTGCTGCTGCTGGTGGACGGTCTCGACGAGTACGAAAGCGTCCCCGCCGGGAACCTGGCCTTGCAGCGCCTGGGCGTCCTGCTCGAGCAGGGCCGGGCCAGGGCCGTCTTGGTGAGCCGCCCGGCAGGGTACTCCCGGCTGCAAGTCAGCAGCAACTGGCGCAGTTGCATGCTGGCCCCGCTCAGCACGGCCCAACAACGGGAACTGGCCTCGCGTTGGCTGACGCACCTCTGGAGCGGCCAGGGAGTGGCGGAGGAAGCCCTAGAGGCCAGGGTTCGCCGGTTCAGCAGCGCGTTGGTGGGGGAGATCGGGGAGGTCGGGCAACTTCGGGAAATGGCGGGCGTGCCCCTGCTGTTCTCCCTTATCCTGTGGGTACGGCTCACCCACGGCACCGTCCCCACCAGCCGCTTCAAGGCCTACGAGCAGTTCATTACCCACCTCATCCAGAAACACCCGAACCTGCGCCGCGCAGCCGCCGAGGCCACCCCCCAACCCCCACCCTTCGACCTCGAGCAACTGACCGCCGCCTTCGAGGCACTGGCCTACGAGATGCAAGCCGCAGGGGGCTCGGGACTCATCGAGCGTTCCGAAGCCAGGGGCCGTCTGGTGCGCCTGATGACTGACCCCGACGGACTGTTCGGCCTCACAACCTCCGAGGCGATACGAAAAAGTAGCGAGTTGCTGGAGGTCGGCGAGGCTTCGCTGGGGCTTCTGGTCAACCGCTCCCAGACTGAGCTGGGGTTCTTGCACCGCGCCTTTCAGGAGTATTTGTGCGCCACCTTCGTCTCGAGACTGCCTTTCGACGATCAACTCAGGACGGTGCGTGAGCGGTGCGGCGACCCGCAGTGGCGCGAGGTCTTGCTGAGCCTCCTCCACCGGGCCGACCGGGCCAACGAGCCAACCCGGCTGGTCGCGGCCCTCAGGGAGGAAGGCCAAAAGGCTCACCTACGCATGGCCGTGCAGGTGGTTTTAACCGAGGTGGCCTTCGGTGAATTCAGGCTGCCAGCCGCCGCCGCGAAACAGTTGGCGGGGGAGACCCTGGAGGCGGTCGAGGCCGACCTGCCCAAGACCCATCGGGAGCACCTCTTGCGGATCGTCTTGGGCGGTCGCCTGTCGAGCCGGGTGGGGGGGCTGGTGCATCAGCGGTTGGCGGGCTGGTTTCCGCAACGCTGGGGGGACGACTTCTACCTGTTCAACGCGATGGGTAACTGGCCGCCGGAGCCGGAAACTGTGGAGGCACTGATGCGCGGGCTGTGTGCCGAGGAATTCGAGGCGCAACTGGGGGCGGCGACCTCCCTGGCCCGCCTGACCCCCGGCGACCCGCAGACCCAGCGCCGCTTGGTTCGGCTGGCCCAGACCGCCACCCGCCCGGAGGTCAGGGCAGCGGCCCTCGAGGCGCTGATGCAGGGCTGGCCTTCCTGCGCGGAGTTGTCTGATTTGGCCCTCCGGTTTATCGCCTCACCCAGCCAGGTCATGCAGCTCTACGGAATCAAGCACCGCGTCCGAACGGGCACCCATGACCAGAGCCTGCTGAACCTACTGCTGCGCCTGGCCTCGCGCCACCGGGGGCTGGGCTACGGACACCGGACTCCGATGACGGCGCTGCTGGTGGAGGGCTGGTCGGGCCACCCAGGCTTGAAGGAGGCGGCGCTGCGCGGCTGCGGGCCTTACACCCACCAAGACTCGGACTCGGATGTCCCGGTGATGGAAGAAGAGGTTGCCTACGGGGTCTTGATCGCGGGGTTCAAGGGTGACCCCGATGCCGCCGCCGCACTCGTCCTGGAGTTACAGTCCGACTATCCCTTTAATGGCACGGAGCGCTGGAACCTCTGGGAAGACCTGCAAAGGCACTGGCGCGGCAACCCCGCCCTGGCAGCGGCGCTCGAGCAACTTCTGCGGGCCAGCGGCGACCAAAAAGAACTCCGCGACCTCGAGCGGGCGCAGGCCGCCCGGTTCGTGGGGACGGACGCGGCCAAGCGGCTGCTGCTGTCCGACCTCGAGGCCGCCGACGGTTTCGACAACCCGACCCTGCGAGCCCTCCAGGAGGGCTGGGGGATCACCGACCCCGACGTGAAGAAGACGCTGGACTCACTTGTAGAGCAGGGTAAGGACGAGGGGATTGCCCACCTCCTTCCCGACATCATGGACGACCCCAACAAGGTTCGCGCCCGGCTCCTGGAGTTGCTGGCGGGGGACGAGCGGGCTTTCTACCGGGCCATGATCGGCCTCGAGAAGCTGGGCGCTATAGCCGACGACGCGGAGGCCTACGCGTTGATCAAGGCGCGGATACTGAGCAAGAAAGATGCGTGGGACGACCGGTACTTCTACTTCGCCAGGTGGTTCGCCGCGAACGAAGAGGTCTACCCGATCTGCCTCGACCTCCTGGAGAGCGGCCTGCTGTACCCCGGTTCGTTTGCCCGTGCCTTCGGCCACAAGCCCGAGGCCCGCGAGTTGGTGCGCCGACACGCCAACCCCCTGCCGACCTTTCTGCGCCGCCTAAGCGGGGAGCACTTCGCGCGGAGCAGCGCGGTCAGCGAGGCCGAACTGGGCCTGCTGGGCGGGTACCAGCTCGAGCGCGATGCCGACACCCGCTCGCTGGCAGCGGCGGGGTACTACGGTACGCTGAGGGCGCTAGGGCGGCTCGGCGAAGAGCACCTGGGCCGAATTCGGGGGGAGCTTCGGGCGGTCGGGCCGTTCCACGACACGGCCCGCTCCGCCGCGCTCTGCGCCGCTCTGGCCACCCGACGCTTCGACCTGCTGGGCGAGAGCAACGGCGACGCGAAGACGCTAAGGCTCACCCTTGGCGACGGTCTGCGCGAGAACACGGCGGCGGTCGCAGCCCTGCTGGAGAACTGGGCGGAGGTTCTCCCCCACCTCGGCGAGTCCTTTTCCGAGCGGACGGGCACGGACGGGTGGCACCTGTTCCGCAGGCTGACCCCGCTGATCGCCGGTTACCCGGAGGCCAGACATAGCCTGTTGGGTTGGCTCGACCAGAAGGGAGACCTGGGGTCGGAGGCCGTCTGGCTGGAGTTCTTGGCCCAAGCCCGGCCCACTGACCGGAGAATTCTCAGCGGGTTGCTGGAAGGGCTCTGTGGCAACGGCAGGTCGAGCTTGTATCCGGGTAACGGCTGGCGCTTGGCCGAGCTGATGGCGGAGCATTTCGCGGGTGATCCTCAGGTACACGACCAACTCGCCCAATCCCTGATCCGTAACCCGTTCTCGGAATACGTCCTTTTCGCTCTCTGCCAGGGCTGGCCGGATAGCCCAGCCGTTCGGCCAGCGGCAAAGACATTCCAGGGCGAACAGATCAGTTGGAAGCTCTTTCTAGCCCTTAGGTCGCGCCTTTCGACCGAAGATCTCGTTGCGGAGACGGTTTCGCAGTACATCCAGGCGATGGCGGAGTCGCCCGGCGACCTCCAAGGAGGGGTCGCCGGGCCGGTCATCAACCGACTCGTTCGGGAGGGCGAACTGCAAAAGACGGGTGGTCTGACCGCCTTGTTTCTTGCCCAACTGGACGCTGAAGGGGCAACCACCAGCGAGAAGCTTTCTCTGGCCCAGCTACTAAAGGCCGCGAACGTTGCCCCTGAAGATTTGCGGCGTTGGGCGGCCACGGAGCTGACGGCCCTCACCGCCCCCGGTGGGTTCGAGGGGGTCGGGGTTGACATCGTGGGTCAGGAGGTTCGGGGGATTCGGGCGCTGCTGGAGGAGATCGTGCTCTAGGTGGAGCGCGTTAATTTTGCGGGTAGATTTCTCGCCCAAGCCCCACCTCAGGAAGCGGCATCGTTTGTGTGCTGAATGCTGGATACCATCCCCGAAACTCGAGGGCCGCCTCTGAGGCATCGGTTTTCACCTGCTCAGGCTACTGCCGCTGGACACTGAACGGGGAATCCACCCGCGAAATTAACGCGCCCCGTTATGGCGAACCAGCACCTAGGCTAGCGAATCTTCGACCCCCGATAGCTTAGGTGTACTCGACCCAATCCGGAGGGACTGAACCCGTTCAGAACTGACTACACAACCTGAAGGTGGCACTTTCCACTCGAGAACAAGCGGAGGGCCAGACCTCACTCGAGTTCCTCCGACGCATCCACCGCCTCGTGCAGACTTTCGAGATCCATCTTGGCATAGATCGAGGCGGTGTTGACGTTGCGGTGTCCGAGCAACCGAGCGGTAGAGAAGAGGTCGCCCGTTGCTTTGTAGATGCGGGTGCCCGCCGTGTGCCGCAGCATATGTGCACCGTAATAGCGCTCGGGGAAGTCCAAGGCGCGGTAGTGGGCCTCGAGATGCCGCCGCAGGCTCTGTTGGGTCATGGCGGTGCCGTGCCTTTTGCGCCCGCCGAGGTTGATGATGACGGCTTCGGCCCCGGCCTTTGCCTGAACCGTGCGTAGCACCAACCAGTCTTCCAACTCGGCAGCCAGGGTCTTGCCCAAGGGCACGGTGCGGGTCTTGGCACCTTTGCCCGTAACCGTGAGTTGGCGGGTGGCCGCTTCGTAGTGGCCGGTCTCGAGGCCCACCAACTCCTCAGCCCTTAGCCCCGCCTCGCCCAGCAGGCGAACGGCCAAGCGATCCCGGCGAACCTCGAGCGATTCTTCATTCCCGAGTTCTACCAAGTGGTTGAGGCGCTCGAGCAACCTCTTGTACAAGGCTCGAGGCAGAGCCGGGCGGCGCTCCTCGGGGGGCGTGCTGCTTGAGGGGGCCACCACGGTGATGGGGGTGCTGACCTTGGCCCAGGTCAGGGCCTTGAAGAAGCTCCGCACCCCGGCCAGCAGCTTGGCGGCGGTGGCGGGCTCGAGCGCCCGCCGCTCGGCAGGCGGAACCCGGTGGCTGCCGTGTTCGATCAGTGCGGCCAGCCACTCGCTGACCTGATCATCGCTGGCCGCGTTTAGTTGGAAATGCGGCGCAGGTGTAGCCTCGGGCCAGACCCACTCGAGAAAGTCCAGAATTGCCGCCTCGTACTCGATGAGGGTGCGGGGGCTGATCTTGGTGCGCTTTTTGCCGTGCAACCCCAAATACACCGCGTGGAACTCCAGCAGCGCAGCCGCGTCGCGTTTTTGGATGGCCTCGAGAACCGACCGTTTGCGGCTGGCGGGATCCGTCCACTTTGCTAGGGGAATCAGCATCGCTAAGGCTCAGGAGCGGAGCCATCGCTCGTGGTTCCGCATTTCCTATAGGTTACAACTTTCGGCCCATATGGGGAGGGTTGGGGGAAGCCAACCTCATTGTTCGATGTGCAGAATCAATTCGCCTACGGTCTCCCGCTCCCACGCAACGTAGTCGCTTGGTGAATCGATGAACTTTTGCCAAGCTGTCTGCACCACTCGTGATGGCGTGGTCGGCGGAGCACCTTCTTCTGCTTTGGCAGGGGCATGGGGACTGGCCTCGGTCAGCATGTCATCCAAGGTCTGCATCACCAACGGCACGAAGCTGTCCTCGAAGTAGCCGTGGTAATTCTCCTCGAGACCCTTGGTCTCGGCCAGCGCGGCCCAGGTCTGGTAGATGCGCTCAGCGGATTCAACACTTCCATCCTGCCGCAAACGCTCGGTCAGCAGACGAATGCGAATCCTGCTCACTGGATGCGAACTGCCGCCAAGCCGGTTTGGGGGCATATAAAACATGTCGTCGCCCTTCATCAGCAGAAAACTCGAGAACGCCCCCACGAAGGCCACCCCGCCGATGGCATAGCCCACCGCGTCGCAGAAGAACTCCTCCATCCAGTCGAACCAGGTCTCCACCACCCGCCGCCGATCCTCGGTCTTGGCCTGGTCGTAGTCGTCGCCCCGGCTCAGGGCGGGCTCGAGTAAAGTGGTCAGTTTGTTCTGTAGCTCCACCACCAAGTCGTGCAGCTCTTGCTGATGCCGCAGGTGCAATAAGTGGCCGAATTCGTGGAACAGCAGCGGAAGGTAGAGCAGGCCCTGCTGGGATGAAGTGGGGACATAGTAAATGGGCGCGTGGTCGAGGAAGTAGTAGATGCTGAACGAACCGTCGCCGAGCGCAACCACGGTGTCGTTGGTGCTGGGGTGGGCGGCGTGCAGCCACCGCAGCACCCACAGGCATAGACGATCCCGCTCGCTGGCCCTGAACAGCGGGGTGACGACGATTTGGTTGAGGCTCTGGAACTGGCGCGTGAGCCGCTGGGTCTCGCTCAACAGCTCTGGCAGGAGTTCGGTGTGGTCCGAATGTAGGTACTCAACAATCAATGCAACTTGGGTCTTGATCTCGCTGGAATAGGTGACACACAGCTCAAAATAGGGCAACACCTCGGCCGGCAGGGTCGGCCTCAGCCCGTCGAGAAGCCCCTCGAGGCGTTCACACTCGTTCAGCAGGTTGGTGTTGCAGGACACTAGGGCGGTGCTGAGCGGCTCCACGCTATAGCTCTCCCAGCACTTGCAAGGCATCCTCTTGGATGTGGCGTTCGATGATCCGGCGCAGTTGTGACAGCCCGTCGATGATCGTGGGGAACTGGTCGGGCGCAAAGCGCCTGAGGGCATCGGCCAGCGGGGCCGCCTTGAATGGCTCCGGGACGACTGTCCCCTGCTGTGAGGTGCTCAGGCTGATGGCGAGGTCGCGCAGCCTCGAGTCGGCCCCCAAGATGGCCCGCTCGGCCTTTGAGGCCCGCACCATCGTGTCGAGCTGGCCGAGGAACTCCGCGATCTCCACGCGCGTCTTTGTCACTTGGGGTTCAACCTCGGGCAGTTGGGTGCGGTTTAGTTTGAGGTTAATCAGCAACGAGTTGACGGCCTCCAATACATCTTGTCCCTGCTGGAAACTCTGATAGGCCAGCCATTTCTCTTGCATAGTTTGCCTCCTTTCAGGCGTTGTGAATCAAAGCGGGTTTGGTTATTTGTGCCGGCGGATCTCCTGCTGGGAGCGCTGAAGCAGCGCCTCGTCTGCGGCCTTGAGGTGCGGCGGGTGGCGCTGTACCGTGCGGGTGTTGTTCCAGTTGAGGTAGGTCAGGGCACTGAGGTCATGCACCACCTTCGACATGTCCACCTGTCCGTGTGCGCTCAACAACAGCGGGCTGGCCGTGCCCTGGCGAATGGTCGGTGCGCCGGTGGTGACCAGGATGGCGGTCTGCGCGTCCAGGTAGAGCGCGATGCCCTCGGGGGCGTGGCGGTGCTGGCCGTCCAAGACATCCCAGACCCAGATGCTGCTCGCTGTGTGCTTGCGGTAGTCCACCACGTCGGCCGTGGCCCCCGAGGATAGGATGTCCATCCCGCTCAGTTCACCTCGGGCTTCCTCGATGCCCTCCAACTCGAGGCCGCACTCGCGTCCGTCGCGGATCACCAGCAGCGAGTTCAGCGGCACGCTCAGCCCCTGGGTGACCCGTTTGAAGAGTTTGACCATCTCGTCTCGCAGGACGATGGGGTGGATGGTCTCCTTGTTGGGGTCGGCCTTAATGTAGGTCTCGGTGCGGAAGCGGAAGGGCCGCCCGACCTGGGCCAGCAGCAGCGAGAGCGAGAAATGCCGACCGTCGCGCCCCACATCAATGGCCAGGTGTCCGTCGTAGTTGAGGGCGGTAGCAAGGCTCCAAGGAACACAGTCCATCTGTTGCAGCACGTCTAGGGCGGTGAGGCTCACGAAGGGCTTCCAGCCGTCGTGCTCTTTCTCAAACACGGTCGAGCTGAGTGCCCGTTTGACCCGCCAGCCGCTGAGTTCCCGCGCCACGTCGTAGTAGTCTACGGGCTCCTGATCCTTGAGGACGAACAGCACGGTGCCCCGCCTGGCCTTGCCCTTGAGCTGGGTCACCGCGTTGGCGACGTTGGTGTACTGCACGAGTTGCGGGCTGACCCTCCGTCCGACCCAAGGATTGATCTGGTCGGTCACGTCCATCGCCAGTTTTCTGGCCAGCTTTTCGGGTAGGCCACTGGGAGCTGCCACGTACAGGGTCTGATCGAGGTCGCCGGGTACCACATAGCAGCCGTGGCGGTTGAGCAGATCCAGTCGCTGAGTGTAGTAGTGGCTGTAAGCCTGGAGGTCGGCTACGGGCGGGGCAGCAAGAATGGTGTTGCCTCCGAACGCCAGTGCAGGCGGGCGGAGTATTTCATACTGCTTGGCGTGGGGCTGCCAGCGCCGCCCCACCTCGGGCACGCCCGGTGCCAGTCTATGTGTCCCGACCAGATGCCAAAAGCGCTCCTCGGCCTGGACACGCTCGGTGGGGGAGAGCTTGTCCAGGCGGTTCAGCCCCGGCGGTAGGCTATCGGTTGCCACCCTGAGGCGCAGGAGTTTGGCAGCGACGGGAACCGGATGCTTCAGGCCGTAGAAGCTAACCATCGCCACCCGGTCTTCGGGGCGGATACCCAGGTCTGGGCTGCGCCTGGCGTAGTAGGTGTAGAGGGAATCGTACCGCTCGCCCTCTACTACCAGCGGGGGCATGTCGCCACAGGTGTAGTGCGGCGGGTAGCTGTCAAAATAAGCTTTTCTGAAGCCCCGACCCGAGTTGTAGACCAGGGTGCCCTTCTGGCCGACCTGGCGCAGGGAGAGCTGGTCAAAGCGCTGCCGTCGCGCTGCTGCCTCGGCTGCGTCCAGGTCGGGAGCGAAGAAATCGGCCACGGTCTGTTCGGTCAGGAACATCGTTGCCGGCTCGACGTTGATTACCAGCCCGGTGCCCTCGACGGCCTCGACCCCCAGGCGGTAGCGGCGGTAGGCAGCGATTCCGTTGCGCCGCTCGAAGGGGGTTTTCTCCTCGAAAATCCTGGGGCTGTCGAGCCACCAGAGTTCGTCGCAGCCGTTGGCCAAGATCAGCAGGGCGCGTTCGACCAGTTGGGTCATCATGGCCCGCTGGGCCGGGTCGGCGAATTCCAGCCGCAGCTCCCCCACGTCGGCCAGGTTGCACGTCCAGTCCTGACCGGTGAGGCTCAGGGGGTTGAGGGGACGGCTCGAGAGCACCAGCAGCCCCGGCTCCCCGCTGGGGGCCGCAAATGGAACCGCTGCCAGATGGTGGCGGCGCTGGAGCTGCTGGCAAGCCTTTTGCATGATCTCGGGGATCGGGTTCAGCACCCGCACGGCCACCCGGCGGGCGGTCAGGTACGGGCATGGGCCGGTCTTGAGGGGGCGGGCGGAGGTCTCGATCATCGGTGTTTCTCCAGTGTTTCTCCGTGGCGGTGCAGCGGCTGTGGCAAGGCAGGGGAGAGGTGGGGCCGGGTCATTGCTGAGGGCAGATTTTCTGGAAGGCGCAGGAGGCACAAATCTTGGGTTCGGCCCGTGGGGTGAACACCTCTGCCTGGCTCCTGAGCCCATAGCGATGGAGCGCATCCATCCGCTCGAGGTCTTGCTGAACCCTGGCGCGGGCGCGGCGCAACTGCTGAAGGTCTACGGCCTGCTCGACCACCACGCCCTCGGACAGGTGCACCCGGCTGGCGCGGATCTGCGTCGGCTCGAGGCCCAGCTTCTCTGCGGCTAGGTATGCATAGACCAGCAGTTGAAGGTCTTCTTCAGCCCCGCCGACGCTGCCGATCTTCCAGTCCGCGAGGTTGAACTGATCCCCGTCCCAGAAAGCGAAGTCGAGTTTGCCGCTGAGGCTGGCCCCTTGGAGGTCGATCCGCATCCGGGCCTCGATCAGGCTGTCGGGGCCGACAGCCTGGAGATAGCGCGCAAACCGGGGGTCGGTGAAGAAGGCAGTAAGGCTGCGCTCGAGGCGCTCGAGCTGGGTGTTGGCTTTGGCCGCTGCGTCGGGGTGTCCGTAGACGAACTCGACAAAGCGTGGCCCCGCGTTTGTGCCGTTCTCGTCGGCGGGGCTGTCGTCCTCGTCTCCATCGGGTGAGTCCTCAATGGCACTGGACCCCTTGACGGGTTCCAATCGGGCCGATGCGGTGGCGGCCGCAACGTCGCTGAGGTAGCGTTCGCGCACCCAGGTAAGGGTCGAGTCTAGGCTGACGGGTCGGCCATCGCGGCGGCTCTCGAGGGTTCGCCGCAGGGCCAGGTGCAGGAGTTCGCCAGCCCGCAGCACCAAGCCGGTGATGCCCTTCAACTGGCGCAGGGTCGGCTTGTCGGGGTCGCCGAGTGCGTGGCGCGAATGGCTGCCGTAATAGGTGTAGTAGTAGCGGCGAAGGCACTGCTCGAAGGCCTCACGGCGCGACTTCGACCAGATCAGCTCAGGAACCTTGGTCGCGTTGGCGGCCTCGAGGTCAAATAGCGGGGTCTGTTGCACGGCTCACCTGCCCTTGAGTTCCTTGACCCGCCGCGTGAGCTGATGCCATTCGTCCTCGCTCAGGCTCATGGCCCGCAGATTCTGCATAAAGTGCTGCGCGGCGGGACTCGAGGCGATGATCTCGGCCACGTCCGAGGGCACCTTGCCGGCTAGAGCCAGCAGCTCGTCGCCGCTGACCCCCAGCGCCCCGCAGATTTTCTCCACGGTGTCGGCGGCCGGCGGGGGCAAGCGGTTGTTCTCGAGTTTGCTGATGTAGGAGAAATCCACCCCGACCCGATCTGCAAGCTCCCGCTGGCTGATGTTCTTGGCCCGCCGCAGGTCGCGCAACCGAGTTCCGAAAGCTTCTTCCATGACTCGAGGGTAGCAAATGTTGAGTTGTTAGTCAACTCCAGTAATTTCCAATATGTTCACGAAGTGTTATTCGTGAACATATTATATATTCAAGTCTTAACTTGATTTTTTTGCCCCACGCGATTTTTCCCGACCCGTGAAACGTTGGTTTTGCAAGCAAATAAACCGAAAAAGTCGGTCGGGGTGGGTTTTGGACTTGCATCAAGTTGATCCGGCGCTTCCGTGAAACCTTCACAAAACTTTGGCCTATCTGTGACCGCGGCCTGAATCCAGCAGTCGCTGCCGGGGGTTTCCCAGCACGACCTCGAACAAATGTGATCTTTCAACCGCTGTTATCCAAGGGATGACGAAATGCGCGAGGCCACCCTCGAGGTCTTGCATCTTACATTTGAGTCTGCATGAAATTTGTCAATGCACAGTCTTTCCACTAATGCCTATTTCAAACCAATCGAGCCAGGTTTTTCGGCGTAAGCCGAGGTCGGATTTCAGCGAAGCCGAGCCAGGGGTGAGGTCTGGACGGAGCGCAGCGACGCGAGTGAGCTGATTATGCCTTATGGGGGTCTTGGGATGC
>JANRLD010000012.1:0-28523 GCA_033762915.1 Meiothermus sp.
GAAAGGGGTGGAACTCTTAGAAGGCGGCTGCTCTATCCGCTGAGCTACCGGTGCAAGCCTCGTGTTGGACTGCGCTTCTCGCTTTTTGGGTTTTGACCCAGGGAGAGAATTCCTGAGTTAATCCCTAAGTAGCTTTTTGCCAGCAGGGGGCGAAACACAGCCGACATAGTTTAGCAAAACTCAGGCGCTGTGTCTCTGGTTGGGCGGATAGCCCCTCGGACACCACCTCGAGTGGTACGCCCTTGGAAAGCATGACCGACCCGTAGGTGCGCCGCAGGTCGTGACAGCGGAAGTAGGTCAGGCCGTGCTGAGCCACCATGCGCAGTAGGGCGGTGTTGGGGCTGATGGGTGGAAGGGCTTGCTACTGGCCATATCCCCGAAGACATAAGTGGGGCCGATCTGTTCAGCCGTTCTATCGCTCGGAATGTCCAATATCGGGGGCGCTTCCTAGGAAGTCGCTGGGTGTTTCGAGGCTCAACCCAGGTGCAATCAACTTTGTGCCGCGATTCCGATAAGCTTCGGAGGTCACTTGGCCCTGGTTGTTCAACACAGGATCGGCCTTCAGGTTCTCGCTACCTATTTCCGGCAACGAGTTCCACCAACCATTGTGCGAGAACACATGCTCACGACCAGGATTGATGGTTTTGTTGATAAGCACGCTTGAGTTACTGAAGAGGTTGTTGCGCACATAGATGCTATAAAACTTCGATAGGTCGTGAGTGAATTCAATGGATGTATTCATAAACATGTTGTTGAAAACCACCCAACGATTGCCTGGATCATCGATGCCCTGATCGTTATTGTTGCTCTGGAACAAGGCCGTACCAGGGCCAGTGAACACATTACGGTAAATCAGGTAACTCAGGTTTTTCGACGGTGAACCCGTGTATGGATTCGTACTGCCTTCGTCCTCGTTGTTGTTGTTGATCATGTAGGCGTTCTGGAAACGGCAATTGCGAATCGTGATGTGACCTCTGCGCATGCTGATCGACCAGCCGTTCTTGTTGTCAAAGAATTGCACACCATCGAACAGATGTCCGTGCCCGCCAGAGGCATACACGCCATGCACGCTCCAGCCTGGCGGGACATTCCCTGTATTTTTGATAGCCCCACCAATGAATGAAAAACGGTCACCTGCCGCATCGTTCAGCAGAACACCATCGGTGCGGGTGGCTTCGATGATCGTGTCTTTGAAGGTAATGTCGCTGTGGGTTGCTCCGCTGATAACGACACCCTCGCGTAGATCATGCAAGTACAGATTCTCGAAAAGAATGTGTTGCACTGGGTTCTGGCCGTTGGGTGTCGTTCTGACCCCTTTGGCATACAGTGCGGGATTGGTGATCTCGAGATTGCGAAAGATTACATGCTTAGCGTTGCTCAGCTCAATACCGAGCAAACGGGCACGACCGCTCGAGGGGCCGGTGATGATAATGGGTTGTTGAGGTGTGCCATACCCTGGGTTCCCCAGAATCGCGTCGGTCAGAATGCCCTCGAGCTGCACCCGATCACCGGGTTGAAACGTCATCAAGTTGACCTTGGCGATGGTCTTCCAAGGGCGTTCTGGCGCGAGACCATCGTTGTTATCTGAACCATTTGAGGTAACGTAAAAGGTTCTCGGGCCAGTGTTGGTGGGTGAGGAAGCTATCAAGGAAAGACAGCTCGGGAGTAATAACAGCAGAAATAAACAAAAGTGTTTCAAAGCAAAGACCTCCCTCGATAGTATGTTAACTGATGAAGGTGGAAACGTTGCTTGGTCAGTTTGAACAACTGCTCGATAGCCTGCATAACTGCAAGCCCTCAGAGCGGTTCCCACGAACACTCGGTAGGGCGGTTTTTGCCGTACCGAGTGCAATACTGCGCTAAAGCATGCTTTAGCGCAGCACCGTGGGCCCAATATTGGTGGGAAGCGCGATCAGATGGCAAACTATTGGGCAGTGTTGCCACCATCAACCAGTAGGGTAGTCCCAGTTACGAAGCTCGAGTCGTCCGAGGCCAGGAACAACACCGCCTTGGCAATCTCCTCAGGGGTGCCGACCCGCTGCATGGGCAGGGCTCTGGCCATCTTCTCCACCACCGCATCGAGGCCCCCCTCGATGCGGTAGTTGGGGGAGGCCCAACGCTCCACCTGGGTGTCGCCGGGGCAGACCGCATTGACCCGGATGCCCTCGTGGGCGTGGTCGAGGGCCATCGCCTTGGTGAGTTGGACGACCGCACCCTTGGTGGCGCAGTAGGCGGCCACCCGGCGGCCCGCCACCACCCCGAAGTCGGAGGCGTTGTTCACGATCGCCCCGCCGCCCTGAGATCGCATCAGCGGCAGGACCAGCCTGGACATCCGCCAGACCCCCGTGACATTAAGGTTCATCACCTCTGCCCAGACCTCCTCGCTGGTCTCCTCAGCGGTCCCGCCCGGGACGATGCCCGCGTTGTTGAAGAGGATGTCCATGCGGCCCAAGTGCCGGAGGGCCGCGTCTACGGCATGCTGGCAGCCCTCGAGGGTGGCGTGATCGGCCTGGACGAAAACCGCCCCGGTCTCCTCGGCCAGTTGTCGGCCCTGCTCGAGCCTTCTGCCGGTAAAGACGACCCGGGCCCCCTCCCGCCGGAATAGCCGAACCGTCTCCGCCCCGATGCCCGAGGTTCCGCCGGTGATGAGGGCGGTTTTGTCGTGTAAACGCATGGGCCTTAGGCTACTGCGGATTGTGGGTGGCGTACAGCCACAGGCGCGTGCGGTTGGGAACACGCATGGCCAAGGCGGTTTTGGCCGCACGCAATACGCTGTCTGCCCTCGCTCACAAGGCAACCGCGGAGTCAGGTCAATCCCCCCTACCCCCCTTCTTAAGGGGGGCAAATGCGGAACACGGGCTAGAACTGGCCCCCTTAACAAGGGGGCTCCCCAAAGGGGTGGGGGATCGCCTTCGACGTTCGCCGCTCTCATCCAACTCAGGGCGCAAACCCCCGGCATGAGCTAAGATGGTCGGGGCGTTTTACCGCCACGGAGCTTATTCATGAGTGAACACAACCCCTCCCCCTTGGGCGGAAGCGCGGCGCTCGAGGGCGTGATGATGAAGGCCGCCGACGGCTGGGGCCTGGCGGTGCGGCTGCCCGACGGCACCATCCACGCCGAGCGACACGAGGAAGTGGCCCTGACCAAGAAGTACCCCTGGGCCAGGCTGCCCCTGATCCGGGGCGTTTTCGCCCTGTGGGACGCGCTATCGGTGTCGTACAAGTCGCTCTCGCGCAGCGGCGAACTGGCGGGCCAGGAAGAGGAGAAGATGTCCACCGGGGCCATCTTCGGCACCTTCGGGGTCTCGCTGCTGCTGGGCATCTTCATCTTCGTCTGGCTTCCGGCCCGGCTGGTGGGGTTCTTCATAGACGGCGAGCAAAACCGCTTCCTCTTCTACTTCGCCACCGGCATCGTGGAGGCCATCATCCTGGTGCTCTACCTGCTGGCCATCGGGCAGATGAAGGACATGCAGCGCTTCTTCATGTACCACGGGGCCGAGCACAAGGCCATCGCGGCCCACGAGCGCGGCCTCGAGCTCACCGTGGAGAACGTTCGGGCCATGCCCGCCTACCACCCCCGCTGCGGCACCAGCTTCATCGCCTTCACCACCGTGGTGGGGATTCTGGTCTACAGCTTCGTGCCGCCGCTCACGGTCGCCTGGTACTACCTCTTCCCGCGCCTGCTGCTGATTCCCGTGGTCGCGGCGCTCTCCTTCGAGTTGCTGCGCTTCTCGGCGGTGCACAACGACCCCGTCTCGAAGGCCCTGCGCTGGATCGGCTTTAAGTTTCAGATGCTCACCGTCAAGGAGCCCACCGACGACATGATCGAGGTAGCGATTGCCTCGACCAAGCAGGCCCTGAACCAGCAACCAGAAAAGCCGGTGGCGGTGGCGTGATTGGCGAAGGCCCGGGTCTTCGGGGTCAAAGCCGTTCAAATACGGTGGCCTCGCCCTGGCCGACGCCCACGCAGAGGGTGGTAAGGCCGTAGCGGGCGCGTTCGCCCCGGTCGGTGCGGCGGTGAAGCTCGTGGATCAGGGCCGTGGCGATGCGTGCGCCAGAGCTGCCCAGGGGGTGGCCCAACGCGATGGCCCCGCCGTTGACGTTGGTGATGGCCTCGGGAATCTCCAGCTCACGCAGCACCGCGATCGCCTGGGCGGCGAAGGCCTCGTTCAGCTCCACCAGGTCGAGCTGATCCTGGGCTACTCCCGTTCGCCTTAAGGCTTTGCGGGTGGCCTCGACGGGGCCAAGGCCCATCACCCTGGGGTCGACCCCCGCGACCGCCGAGCCGACCCAGCGGGCCAGGGGCTTCAGGCCCAGCTCGAGGGCCTTCCTGTCCGACATCAGCACCAGGGCCGCCGCGCCGTCGTTGAGGCCCGAGGAGTTGCCGGCCGTCACGCTGCCGCCCTTGCGGAAGGCCGGCCTGAGCTGGCTGAGCTGCTCCATGCTGGTGGAGAGTTCGAAGCCCTGCTCGGTCCGGGCGTAGCGGGGAAACTCGTCGGTGTCGAAGAGGGTGAAAGCGCCTTTTCGGCCGGGGATCGGGACGGGCACGATCTGGCCTTTGAAGTGGCCCTGCTGCAGCGCACCGACCGCTCGAGCCTGGCTCTGCAGGGCGAAGCGGTCCTGGTCTTCCCGGGTGATCTCGCCGCCCCTGATCTCGCCCCGACGGCTCATCTCCACGATGTTCTCGGCGGTCTCGCCCATGGCCTCGAGGGGGAACAGTGCCTCCATCGCGGGGTTGGGGAAGCGCCAGCCCAGCGTGGTGTCGTAGCCGGTGATGTTGCCCGAGGGGCCGAAGGGCTGGGCGTTCTTGGCGAAGACGTAGGGCGCCCTGGTCATGCTCTCCACCCCGCCCGCCACATAGACCTCGCCCTCGCCGGAACGTATGGCCCGGGCGGCCTGGTTGACCGCAGAGAGCCCGCTGGCACACAGCCGGTTGACGGTCACGCCTGCGACGGAGTGGGGCAACCCGGCCAGGAGTGCGCCCATCCGGGCCACGTTGCGGTTGTCCTCCCCGGCCTGATTGGCGCAGCCGAAGAAGACCTCCTCGACCTCCCCGCCCTCAACCCCGGCCCGCTCGAGGGCTGCCTTGATCACCAGCCCCGCGAGGTCGTCGGGGCGGACGCCGGACAGGGAGCCGCGTATCTGGCCGATGGCGGTGCGCACCGCGCTGACGATCACCACTTCGTTCATGCAAGACCCTTTCTTTCCGGCTCGAGCCGGGCTGGCTTTACCCCCACAGACGCCCCAGTCTATCCCAAGCCCTGGGGCCTGTTTGGCGTTAGAGTAACGCTGTGTCCACAGTTTTGCTGACCCGCAGCGGCGACCTAGACCTCGAGGACTCCAAACAGCACTTTCGCTTCACCTTCGACTGCCCGCCGGGGGTGGGGGCGCTGCGGGTGACCTTCGGGTTCGAGGTCTGGAAGGTGGGCTCGCTGCTCAACATGATTAACCTGAGCCTCTACGACCCCCAGGGTTTTCGCGGGGCGGGGCACCGCCACGGACAGCAGCATCAGGTCGTGCTGGGCGAGCCGGGGGCCACGCCGGGGTACACGGCCGGGCCGCTGCCGCCGGGCCGCTGGGAGGTGGTGGTGCACACCCACATGGTGCTGTGCCCCACCCCCTACACCCTCGAGGTGGAAGCACTGGAGCGCTACCCCATACCGGCCCCACCGCTCACGGTGCTGCCGCCGCACCCGCCCTCGGCAGGGCCCTGGCTGAAGGGCGACTTTCACTGCCACAGTGTGCACTCCGACGCCCGCTGGACGACCCTCGAGCTGGCCCAGGCGGCCCAGGCCGAGGGGCTGGACTTCGTGGCCCTGACCGATCACAACACCCGCAGCGGCACCTCCGAACTCCAGGCCCAGGCCCCGGGCCTGGTAGTGCTCCAGGGCGAGGAGCTGACCACCTACTACGGCCACGCGCTGGTGCTGGGACTGGGCCGGATGAGCGACTGGACCGGTCTGCGGCCCCACAGCGGGGTCGGCCAGCTGGCCGCCCAGGTCGCTCAGGCGGGCGGGGTGCTGGTGGTGGCCCACCCGCTGGCAGTGGGCGACCCGGTGTGCACCGGCTGCACCTGGACGTACTTCGACTACCGCCCCGAGCAGGCCAGCCACTTCGAGGTCTGGAACAGCCAGTGGAGCGGGCGCAGCAACAACGAGTCGGCACTGGGGCTGTGGTATCACTTCCTGGCGCAGGGCCGACGCATCGTCGCGGCGGCAGGGACCGACGCCCACGGGATGAGCTACCACCCCGAGCACAGCTTCACCTTTGTGCGGGCCGAGCGGGACCCGAAGAGCATCCTGAGCGCGCTTAAGGCGGGGCGAAGCTACCTTAGCCGGGGTCTGCGTCTGGGGTTGACGCTTTGGTCGGCTCAGGGCGAGGTTCAAATTGGCGACACGGTTGCGCCACAACCCCTCGAGGCGCACCTCCAGGGCGCCGAGCTTGCGGCTCCGCTCGAGCTAATCAGCGTGGTGGACGGGCAGCGCACCACCCGCACATGGTCGGGCGAGGCCCTGAAGTTTGAGGTGCGGCCCTCGAGCTGGTGGAACCTCGAGCTGCGCCGGGCACAAGACGGTATGCTGGAACTCCTCACCAATCCGGTCTGGGTGGAAAGGAACCTATGAGCGTGCTACGGGTCGGTCTGATTGGTCTGGGCGAGGTGGCCCAGGTGATGCACCTGCCGCTGTTAAGCGAGCTATCCCAGCAGTACAAGGTCCAGGGTATTTTCGACATCTCGCCCAGCCTGATGGCCCACGTGGCCCAGCGCTACGGCGTGCCGCAGGTCTTCTCGAGCGCCGAGGCCCTGACCGACTCCAGCGACATAGACCTGATCTTCATCCTCTCGCCCGACCACCTGCACCGGCCCCACCTGCTGCGTGCTCTGCAAACGGGCAAGCCGGTTTTTGTCGAGAAGCCGCTCTGCCTCAACACCGCTGAGGTGGCCGAGATCCTGGCCGCCCCGGTGCGCTCCACCGCGATGGTGGGCTACATGCGCCGCTACGCCCAGGGCTTCCTCCGGCTCAAGGAACTGCTGGGGCAGGCCGACCCCATCCAGCACGTCCACATCCGCGACGTGATCTGCGAGGGGCCGTACTTCCTGCGCCAGACCAACAGCGTCTTCTACCCCAAGGACTTGCCCGAAGAGCTGCTCCATCAGGGCCGGGCCCTCACTCGAGGGCTGGTGGCCAGGGGCGCCGGCACCGAAGACCCAGTCAAGACCAAGGCCTATCAGGTCCTGACCGGCCTCGGCGTGCATAGCCTCTCGGCCATGCGCGAGTTGCTGGGCTACCCCGAGCGCGTCGCCTTTTCGGCCATTCAGAAGGGCGGGGAGTGCATCGTGGTGGTCTTCGGGTACGCAGGCTTCAACGTGGTCTACGAGGCATTGATCGACAACGTGGCGCGCTTCGACGCTGGCATAGAGGTCTTCACCGACCGCGCCCTCTACGCCCTGAAGTACCAGTCGCCCTACGTCCGCAACCTCCCCACCCGCCTCCACGTCACCACCTCCACCGACCACGACACCCAGACCCTCGAGTACGGCCCCTACTACCAAGACCCCTTCCGCAGCGAGCTGCACTACCTCCATGACTGCGTCGTGCAGGGTCGCCCGCCCAAAACGAGCCTGGCCGATGCTGCCGAGGACATCCGGCTGATCGAGGAGATTGCGCGGACGTGGTGAGGGAGAGCCAGAATCCGAGCCGGAAGGACGGAAGCCAAGGGCCCAAGCATGCCCTAAGTGGGCGACCCAAGGGGGACGGCAGTATGGGGCAGCCCCGGAGGACATCGGGATGTATCAAGCACAGACTTTGGAGGGGCCACGATGGCTGAGATTTGTATCGGCGGGGCACCGGCTTCTTGGGGAATCTTTTGGCCGCACAACCGGGAGTTGTTCGCCCCTGAGGTCTACGCCGCCCAACTCAGGGATGCCGGATACCGCTACACCGAGCTGGGGCCGCTGGGCTACTTCCCCACCGACCCCACCCAGCTGAGGGAGTTTTTGGGTCGACACGACCTAACGCTGTGTGGAGCCGCCCATGTGCACACCCTGTCGGACTTCAGCAGCTACGGGGTACTCGAGGAGAAAACCCGCACCATCTGCTCCCTGCTCCAACAGAGTTCGGCCCGATACTTCGTGCTGATGGACGAGTCGGAGCATTATCCCAACCTGGCTGCCCAGCGCTTAGGGCCGGAGGATTGGGCCGGGCTGGTGCGCGATGTGCGCCGCATCGGAGAGCTGGTCAGCCGGGAGTACGGGCTGAGCTTTCTGTTTCACTCACACATCGGCACGGCGGTGCAGACCAAGGACGAGATCGAGCGGCTGCTCGAGGCCGTGCCCGCCGAGCACATGGGCCTCTGCTTCGACACTGCCCACTACGCCTTCTGGGAGGACGACACCCTCGAGGCCCTGAAGGCCTGGCGGGACCGCATTCCCTACATCCACCTCAAGAACCTGAACATGGGGATCGCCCGCCAAACCCGCGCGGGTGGCCTCAGCACCGAGGAGGCCTTCGCGCGGGGGGTGATGCAGAGCCTGGGCGAAGGCGACCTCGACATCGCCGAAATCGTGGGGTACCTAAGGGGCAGCCGGTACAGTGGCTACCTGGTGATTGAGGAGGATTACGTGCCCGCCAAGCCTCAAACCCCCTTCGAGCTGGCCCGGCAAAACCGGGCCTACCTGGCCGAGTTGTTGGGGTAGGGCCTGGGGCGGCGGCCAGAACGGCTGGGCTGGCCCTTCCTCACAGCAGTTCCCACGAATACCACGCACGCAGAGACTCGGATGTGCGGGGTACGTTGCGCCTCACCGCGTGAGGCGCAATGGTGAGAAACGCGATCAGAGCCCGCACAGCATGTCCACGTCGTTGCTGGTGACGCCGTCCGCGCCTAGCTCGAGCAGCCGCCTCGCGACCTCCGGCTCGTCCACCGTCCAGGCCAGCACCCGCGTGCCGTGCCGGTGGGCCTGTTCCACAAACTTGGGGCCGACCATCCGCCAGTGCACGGTCACCGCGTCCCAGCGGGCGAAGTCGATGCGCTCGAGCGGTTCCGGGGTCAGCGAGACGCTCACCTGGGGGAGCCGGTCACGCAGGTGGGCCAGGGTAGCCTTGTAGCCGCCGCACACACACACGTCGAAAAAGTTCAGGCGCTCGAAGCAGTCCATCAGGGGCAGCTCGAGGCCCGCCGCCTTGAGATCTACCATTAGGCCAGCCTTGCCCCGCACCAGCTCGATGGCCTCCTCGAGGGTTGCCAGGGTCCCTTGGTCGGGCAGCGCCCTGAGCTGGGCCAGGGTCAGGGCACCGATCGCATGGGCCTTGCCGCCCGCCCGGATGGTCTCGTCGTGCCACAGTACCAGGCGCCCGTCCCGGCTCAGGTGAACGTCTATCTCCACCAGGTCCACCGGGAAGCCCGCCGCTATGCGGATGGACTCGGCGGAGTTGTCGGGGGCGTAGCGGGGGGCACCCCGGTGGGCGGTGCGCAGCCAGCCGCGCCGGCGCAGGCGCTCCTCGACGAACTCACTGGGCACGTTCCGGCTCCGCGCCCGCCAGCTCGGTCAACAGTTTTTCGCCCTGATAGACCAGTCCTCGGCGCAGCTTTACGGCGGGGTGCACGGCGCGGTCTTTGGCCTGGAAGACCATCAACTCGTGGCCGTCTTCGGTGCGGATGTGAACCTGGCGGTAGGGGCCGAGGTCGATCACCCGGCCCACCGTCACCTTGGCCCCGTTGGGGTCGAACTCGAGGTCTTCCGGGCGGAAGGCCAGCTCGAGGTCGCCGCCGGGGAGGCTGGGGCTGGAGAGCTCGAACGGCCCGGCCTGGACCCGGCCCCCGGTGTAGCGGGCCGGGATGAAGTTCATCCGCCCGATGAAGTTGGCCACAAAGCGGGTGGCGGGCTGGTCGTAGAGTTTGCCGGGGGTGTCGAGCTGGTCCAGGAGCCCCTGGTTCATCACGGCGATACGGTCGGCCACCGAGAGGGCTTCTTCCTGGTCGTGGGTCACGAAGACGGTGGTGATGCCCAGCTTGCGCTGGATGGACTTGATCTCCTCGCGCAGCTGCACCCGCAGCTTGGCGTCGAGGCTCGAGAGCGGCTCGTCCAGCAGCAGCACCTTGGGCTGGATCACCAGGGCCCTGGCCAGCGCGATGCGCTGCTGCTGGCCGCCGCTGAGCTGGTTGGGGTAGCGCTTCTCCACGCCGGGCAGGCCAACTAGCTCGAGGACTTCCCCCACCTTTTTCCGGATCACCTCCACGCTCATGCGGCGCAGCTTGAGGCCGAAGGCGATGTTGTGCTCGATGTTCATGTGCGGCCATAGCGTGTAGCGCTGGAACACCATCGCGGTGGGGCGCTGCTCCGGGCCGAGCTTGAGCACGCTCTTGTCCTCGATCCGCACGTCGCCGCCGTCGGGATCTATGAACCCGGCCAGCATCCGCAGGGTGGTGGTCTTGCCGCAGCCGCTGGGGCCGAGCAAGCACAGCAGCTCGCCGCTGTTGACGGTCAGGTTCAGGTCCTTCACGGCGTGCCTGCTGCCGTAAATCTTCTGGATCTCCTGAAAGACGATCTCGGCCAACTTAATTACCTCCCGCGTAGGTTATGCCTGACGACCCGGACGCAGGCCGGGCGGGGTTTGCGCCTGCGGCCTGGTTGCGGGGCGGCGGCGGTCTGCGCAACTTAGCCCCCCTTGAAGCCCGCCGCCAGGTAGCCCGAGAGCAGGATGCGGCGCGAGAGGATCAGCAGGATTACGCTGGGGGTGGCCAGCAGGATGCTGAAGACCGCCCCCACCGGCTCGGGGTAGCTGTTGACCAGCGAGTACATCAACACCGGCAGGGTGGTGATGTTGGGCGTGCCCACCACCAGGGTGCCCTGGGCCTCGTCGAAAGCGGCCAGGAAGGTCAGGATGCCCGCCACCAGGATGCCCGGCATGGCGATGGGGAGGGTCACGGTAAAGAAGACCCGCAGCGGGCTGGCCCCGGCGTCGCGGGCGGCCTCCTCGAGCTCGCGCGGCACTGCGCTAAAGCTGGCGGCGGGAATCCAGGTCATCAGCACCAGGGTGTTGATCAGCTGCACCAGCACCACCCCCCAGAAGGTGTTGACCAGGCCCAGCCCGAAGAAAAAGGCCGCGATGGCGATGAACAGCCCCAACTTGGGGAAGGCGTTGGCGGCCAGCAGCGAGACGTAGAAGACCCGTTTGAGGGGGAACTCGTACCTCGAGAAGGCGTACGCCGCAGGCAGGCAGATCAGGGCCGAGAGCAGCGTCACGGTGGGGGCGGTGGTGATGCTCCAGTAGGCGGCCTTGACGATCTCGTTGCGCCCCACGATCCAGCCCCACCACTTCAGGCTGTACTCCTGGGGGGTCAGGGCCGGGTAAAACCAGCGGTCGGCGAACGCCCACAGCACCAGGGTCAGCAGCGGGAGCAGCAAGAACGCCCCGAAGCCCAGCACCAGGATCAGGGTCAGGCTGTTACGCAAGGGCTTGGAGTGAAGGAACCAGGTGTAGTTCATAGTCTATTGCTGCGACCGGTTCTGCCGGGTGGTGGCAACCACGTAGATGTAGCCCGCCACCGCGCAGACCGCGAAGCTGAAGACCGCGATGGCGACGGCGGTCTGGGGCTGGCGGAAGGCGGTGAAGTTGACCTGCATGCTGACCCCCAGCATCTGCGGCACGGTGGGGCCCAGCATGTAGGGCACCGTGAAGCTGCCGAAGACGCCGATGAAGGTGAAGGTGGCCACGATCAGGGCCGGGACGATGTTCAGCGGGATCAGGATGCGCCAGAGGATGGTGGCGAAGCTGGCCCCGCAGTCCTTGGCGGCCTCGATGTGGTCGTCGGAGATGGCGTCCAGGCCGCTGCTGAGCATGAGCACCGCAAAGGGGATGCTGGCCCAGACCTGACCCATGATGATGCCCCAGTCCTGGCGGATGATGGTCTGGTAGGGGACGCCAAACCTCGAGAGCAGGGCCTCGAGCAGTCCGTTGTCGCCGAAGAAGACGATCAGGGCGTACGAGGCGATGATGGTGGGGATGAACATCGGCACCAGGTACAGCGTGCGGATGATCGAAGGCAAGCGGCCCTTGCCGAAGCGGGCGTAGAGGGCCAGCACGTAGGCCACCACCAACAGGATCAGCACGCTGACGATGCTGACGAAGAAGGTCAGCCGCACGTTCTGCTGAAAGAAGGGGCTGGCGAAGAGCTTCTCGAAGACCTCGAGGGTAGGGCCGTTGCTGCGGATCACGTTGAGCCCGCTGGCGTAGGCCACGTTATCCTCGGGAACCAGCCCCAGCGAAAACTTGACCGCCTCGAACGCCGGAAGCAGGATCAGGAAGAACAGCACCACCATCGGGGGCAGGGCCAGCAAAAAGCCGACCACCGCCTCCCGACGTCGCTTTAGCGTTGCGGTTGGGGTGTACCCGCGACTTTTTCGTACCACAAGCGCACCATGTCACTGCCGAACTTGCTGGAGAATTCGAAGCTGTAGCTCTTGGCGATGGAGCCGAACTTCTGTCGCACATCGGCAGGCATGTTGATCAGCTTGATGCCGGGGTAACCGTTCATCTGCTCGGTCACCACGCTCTGGGCCTCGCTGCCCATCAGCCAGTTGAGGAAGGTGTAGCCCGCCGCCTTGTTGGACGAGTCCTTGGAGACGCCGACATAGGCGCTGCCGCCGTAGAAGGGCGGGGTGAGCTGGATCAGCTTGATGTGCTGGGGGAGCAGGCCTTGCTTGAGGTTGCTGAGGGCCTGATCCGACCAAACCGGCCCCATGGTAATGGCCCCGCGGGCCAGGAATTGCAGGGTCTCGGCGTTGTTCCTGGAGTACTGGCCGCCCTGGTAGAGCTTGGGGCCGATGCGCTTGAGAATTTCCAGGCCCCGATCCCACTGGTTCTGCTTAGCGGGGTCGTAGCCGGTCTCGAAGAGGGTAGAGTCCTGGGGGTTGATGCCGATGCGCAACACCCGCGTCACGAAGGCCCGGCCGCTGCCGCCCGCGTCGGGGGCGTTGTAGGTGAACTGGCCGGGGTTGGCCTCGATCCAGGCGATCAGGGCCTCGAGGGTGCGCGGAGGGTTCTTGACCTTGTTGGAGTCGTAGGCCAGCACCACGCTGCTGCCCCGGTAGGGCAGGCCGAAGTACTTCAGCCGCTCGAGGGCGTTGGTCTCAACCAGGAAGAGCCTGGGCACCTTTCTCACGTCCAACTTCTCCAGGAGCCCCGCGTCCGCCGCGTCCAGCACTGGCCCCTCGAGCAGGTCCACGCCGGAGGGCCGGTTGGCCTTAACGGCCGCCGCCATGCGGTCTACGGTGGCCCCCGCCGCGCTGCTGGCCGAGAAAACGAGGTTGATCTTGATGTTGGGGTTCTGACGCTCAAACATCGGGATCAGGCTCTTCTCCCACAGGTCGCGCACGTTCACGTCGCCGCTGGAGTAGAAGTTGAGGGTGACAGGCGCATTCTGCGCCCCCGCCCCCAGCAAAAGCCCCAAACCACCCAAAATCAGGTATCTCTTCATAACAACTCCTCCCTGAAAGCCTTCAGTCTCGATATGTGCTGTGGGGAGTATTCAAACACGCTGTCAGGTGGTAGTCAAGGGAGAGCCCACCGCGGCTGATGCGTATACAATCGAGCCGGTGTTCCGGGGCCTGCACCGCAGGGTCTGCGGTCGGTGACGGATTCGCGGCTTAAGGTCGGACAAGAGCATGGGGCCGAAGTCCGTCCCCGACGCGTTGGCGGGGTGGGCAGATGGGAATCAACTTTAGGACCGCTGGAAGACGACCCGCTGGGCATTCTCGGCGTAGACCTTGCGCAGCACCTCGTCCGGCAGGCCCAGACCGTAGATGCGCCAGCGGCCCTGGCTGGGGGGTTCGGCGGTGTCGTAGCCGAAGTACTCGTCCTCGGTCTCGAGAAACCGGTAATAGACGCGGTACAGCTCAGGCCTCAGCCCGCCGTCCAGCCCGAACAAGATGCGCTCGGGGAACTCCAAAAAGAACCGGCGGGCTGTGTAGGGCTGGCGGCCCAACTCGGCAATGCGGGCGCTGAAGTCGACGTAGAAGTTGGGGCAGCGCCGCAGCAGGTCGGAGACCCACCCCAAGTTCTCGGCGTAACAGCCCACATGCGCCCCGATAAAGTCGGTGCCTGGGTGTCGCTCGACCAGCCGGGCGAACGCCTCCACGATGGCGAGGAAGCCGGGAAAGGGCGGGCTGGGAAAGTGCCAGTCGGGGTAGGCCTGCAGTTCCTCATAGCGCTCGTTGTGGGCGTCTAAGGGGTCGAAGAAGGCCACCGGGTCGGCCACGTGCACCAGCACCGGAAGGTTCAGCGCCCCCGCGGCGCGCCAGAGCGGGTCGAGGCGGGGGTCGTCCACCGCCGTCAGGGCGCCGTGCTGGTCGCGCACGTGCAGCCCGAAGGGCTTCCAGATCTTGAGCCCCTGCGCGCCGCGCGCCGCCTGCGCCCGCAGCCGCTCGGCGGCGTAGTGGCCGAACTCGTCGCCGTACTTTGGCCAGGCCGCCCAGTCCACCCCGCCGAAGACCGCGAAGCGCTCCGGGGCCGCCGCCTTGAAGCGGGCCAGGTGCCGGTCCAGCACCTCCTCGCCCCAGCCGCCGTCCAGGTCGACCAGTGCCGTCACTCCAGCCCGATCCATCGCCTCCAGCGCCTGTGCCACGGGCCGCCGCTCCCAGCCCTCGCCGAACAGCTCGAGGTGGTTGTGGGCGTCAATCACCGGGAAGCGCGGCTGGTCGACCTCGGTGGCCTTGGTGACGAGCCTAGGGCGGGGGCGGAAGTCGGAGAGGTTCACGCTGGGGGCAGTCTAACACCGGGCTTTAGGCTCGAGGGAATGCCGAAGACTCGGCGGGGAGGTGGGAGGTGCGCCGGGGTCTTTGCGAATCCGGCGCCTGCCGCAGCCGCGCGCTGGTGCAAGCACTGATGCAAGCACCTGAACAAGCACCGGGGCAAGCACGGGCGCAATTCCTTGAGCGGGCGCTTCGGGACGGCACCCCGCAAGCCGTGCAGACACAACAGGTCTCCACACCTTGCCCGGCCAGGCCCAAGGCGCTCCAGGAGTGCGCCCAAGGGCGCTGGCCTGCGGCCTCGAGCCCGGGGAGTGGGCCTACTGGCCTCTGAGCAGTTCGCTGGAGTGCAGCAGATGATCCAGACACTCTGTGTAGTCCACGCCCTGGCGAAAATCTTCAGCCAGGTCGGCCACGCTGACCGCGCTCAGGGTGGCCAGGACCGCGTCTCGCACCCGCACCCAGACGGCGTTGCGGGCCTGGCAGCGGCGCTCCTCGCGGCAGACTTTGGGCCAGTTCAGGCTGACGCAGGAGAGCGGGGCGATGGGGCCGTCTACGGCGCGGATCACGTCACGCAGGTTGATCTCGTGGGGCGCCCTGGGGAGGGCGTAGCCACCGCCCGCGCCCTTCTTGGAGGTGACCAGCCCGTGCCCCACCAGGGCCGCAAGTATTCGCACCAGATAGGTCCGCCGCACCCCCGTGGCATTGCTAAGCTCCTCGCTGCCCACGAAGCGCTCGGGGGGTTGGGTGCCCAAGTAGCCCAGGGCCTTGAACGCATAGATGTCGGTGTTGGAAAGGCGCATGGATTTAGTTTACAACCTTTGTAATCTGTGTTAGCGTAGCCTCGAGCCGAATTGTTATAGTTGTGGGCGGCTGTTATGCGTAAAGGAGAATCCATGAGCTACGCCAACCCCGATGTGCTGGTTTCCACCGACTGGGTGCTGGAGCACCACGCCGACCCCAAGATCAAGGTGCTCGAGGTCAACGAGGACATCCTGCTCTACGATACCGGCCACATCCCCGGTGCCCAAAAGGTGGACTGGCAGGGCGACCTCTGGGATCCGATCATCCGCGAGTTTATCCAGCCCGACGAGCTGGCCCGGCTGTTTGAGCGGCTGGGCATCTCCAACGACACCACCATCGTGCTCTACGGCGATAAGAACAACTGGTGGGCCGCCTACGCCTTCTGGTTCTTCACCTACAGTGGCCACCGGCACCTCAAGCTGATGAACGGCGGACGCATCAAGTGGGTCCAGGAAGAAAAACCCCTCACCACCGAGGTGCCCTCCTACCCCACAGCTTCCTACACCCCTGGCCAGCGCGACCCCGACCAGCGGGCCTTCCGCGACGACGTGCTCAAGCACCTGGCCGCTGTCCAGGCAGGCAAGGGGGCCCTGGTGGACGTGCGCAGCCCCGCCGAGTTCAGCGGCGAGAAGACCCATATGCCCGAGTACCCCCAGGAAGGCGTGCTGCGCGGCGGCCACATCCCCGGCGCAAAGAGCATCCCCTGGGCCACCACCGTCAACCCCGACGGCACCTTTAAGAGCGTAGACGAGCTGACCGCCCTCTACGCGCCCAAGGGGGTGACGCCCGACAAGGAAGTGATCGCCTACTGCCGCATTGCCGAGCGCAGCAGCCACAGCTGGTTCGTACTGAAGTACCTGCTGGGCTTCCCCAACGTCAAGAACTACGACGGGAGCTGGACAGAGTGGGGCAACAGCGTGGGGGTGCCGATCGAGAAGGGGGCATGAGCCCAGGGCCAGAGTGATACAGCCAACGCTCCCCCCACCGACCCCGGGCCTCCGGGGTCGGTGGCTTTTGGGCCGCGGCGGTGTTTGCCGCAGCGGGAAGTCACCAGTACAGCCCCGCCCCTACCTCGTTCAAGGCGTCGTGGTAGACGCGGTAGGTGGGCATGATGCGGGCCACCAAGTACCAGTATTTCGAGCTGTGGTTGAGCACCTTGAGGTGGGCCATCTCGTGGACCACCACATAGTCCAGGATGCCAATTTCGGCCTGAACCAGCCGCCAGTTAAAGCGCAGCTCGCCCTTGGCGTTGCAGCTTCCCCAGCGCTTCTTCTGGTCGCGGATCAGCACCCTGGGCATGGGCCACTCGAGCTGCCCCGCGTAGAACGCCACCCGCTCGGCGATGACGCGCTCGGCCTCGGCCCGGTACCAGCCCTCCAGCACCTCGCGCACCGGCCTGTTGCCGGGGAACACCTCGAGCAGTTCTCCGGTCAGCCGCGCCCAGGGCTTCGGTCTCCCGCCCCCGCGGGCGGTCTGGAGCACCTCGGAGAAGTCGAAGGAGAACAGGTCCGCCTGGAGCGCAGGCCGGCGGTTGGCGGGTGCGGACGGGCGTCGGCCTTCGGACGGGGGCGGCTGGCCGCTCTCCCCGTTGACGCTCAACACCACCTCCCGCCCCAGATACATAAACCGCTCCCCACTCACGAACCGCTTGGCCGGGGCCAGTTTGCTCTGGAACTCGAGGTGCTTCTCCACGATCCAGCCCGCCTTGGTGGTCACCAGCTCCATCACCCGCTTGCGCGACATCCGCAGCGGCGCGGCCACCCGCACCCCGTTGTGGTCGATGGTGATCCCCACCGAGCGCCGCTTGGCGCTGCGGTGGATCAGCAGCGGGATGGTGTGGTGCTGGTAGTGCAGGGTGGCGGTCTCGGGCTCGGACATGCTCGTAAAAATTGTATGCGCAAACAGTCGGGCGAACGTAAGTCAGGGCTCTGACAGCACACGGGCTCGAAGCAGCCGAGGGGCAACAGTTCGACTCGAGCGTGGGCCGCAGGGCGACCGCAGTTTGGGTAAGGTGCTCCCTCGAGCCCAAACTACAGTACAACTCAACCCGGCGAACTCGATAAACCGGCCTTAAGCGCCCCACAGCTCTGTTCCTCTGGGCCCAGTTTCGCACTTCGCACCCGCTTCCCTGCTCCCTCCCCATTGACTTACCCCAAAGCCCTGCCGTACCTTCAATCCATGCAAACCAAGCCCGACCTGGCCGAACTCCGGGGGCTGCTGCCGGGGCGGGTGCTCGACCGGCCGGGCGAGCTGACGCCCTACGAGTCCGACGCCCTCACCGCCTTCCGGGCCAGGCCGCTGGCGGTGGTGCTGCCCGAGAGCGCCGAGGAAGTGGTGGCGGCGGTGCGCTGGTGCGCCAAGCACGAGGTGCCGTACGTGGCCCGGGGCTCGGGCACCTCGCTCTCCGGCGGCTCGCTGCCCATCGACGGCGGCCTGTTGATCGGGCTCAACAAGCTCAACAAGCTGATAAAGCTAGACCCAAAAGAGCGCGTCGCAGTGGTGCAACCGGGCTTTATCAACCTCCAGGTCTCCAACGCCGCCGCGCCCCACGGCCTCTACTACGCCCCCGACCCCAGCAGCCAGCCAGTCAGTACCATCGGGGGCAACCTGGCCTTCAACTCGGGCGGGGCGCACTGCCTCAAGTACGGCATGACCTCCAACCACGTGCTGGGGGCCAAGGTGGTGCTGCCCACCGGCGAGGTAGTGGATCTGGGCGGCGAGAGCCTCGAGGGCGTCGGCACCGACTGGCTGGGCCTGTTCGTGGGCTCCGAGGGGTTGATGGGCATCGCCCTCGAGGTCACCCTGCGCCTGCTACCCAGGCCGGAAAAGTA
The DNA here is from genome assembly GCA_033762915.1 of Meiothermus sp. Lineage (GTDB taxonomy): Bacteria > Deinococcota > Deinococci > Deinococcales > Thermaceae > Meiothermus. The sequence goes on from JANRLD010000012.1 coordinate 18,382, forward strand.
CCACACCGTGCTGGCCGCCTACGACAGCCTCGAGAAGGCGGGCGAGGCGGTGGCGGCGGTGGTGGCGAGCGGGCTGCTGCCGGGCGCGATGGAGATCATGGACAGCCTGGCGATTGAGGCCGCCGAGGCCGCGGTGAAGGCAGGCTACCCGATGGACGCTCGGGCGCTGCTAATCGTGGAACTCGAGGGCGAGGTCCCGCAGGTCGAGGCCGAGGCGCGGCACCTGCAAGCCGTGATCGAGCAGTCAGGCGCGTACGAGGTGCGGGTTGCCAAGAACAACGACGAGCGGATGAAAATCTGGAAAGGCCGCAAGGCCGCCTTCTCGGCGGTGGGCCGCCTGAGCCCGGACTACATCGTGCAAGATGGGGTGGTGCCCCGCTCGAAGTTAGGACTGGCCCTGGCGGAGATCGAGCAGCTTTCGGCCAAGCACGGCCTGCGGGTCGCCAACGTCTTCCACGCGGGCGACGGCAACCTGCACCCGCTGATTCTGTACAACGGGCGCGTCGAGGGCGAACTCCACCGCGCCGAGGAGTTGGCCGGGGAAATCTTAAAACTGTGCGTCTCGCTGGGCGGCGCCATCACCGGCGAGCACGGCGTGGGCCGGGGGAAGAAGGCCTACATGCCCGAGATGTGTGGCGAGGGCGACCTCGAGCTGGTGGGCCGCATCCGCCGCGCCCTCGACCCCAACGAGCTCTCAAACCGGGGCAAGATGCTGCCCGACGGCGAGGCCCCGGCGCTGAAGATGTACGGGGCGCACCCGCTGGAAAAAGCCGGGGTGATCTCGCGTGAATGAATGGCCCCTCACGACTTGCGGAGTTGAGCGCCGTATCGTCGTGGTCCCCGTGGCCTCCGTGTCCCCCTTCGCACAAAAAGGCGCGGAAGGCAGCGGGATGGCAAAGTCCATCGAGGGTTCGCCAACGCCGGGGGGTCTTTCTCGCAGACCATTTTCGGTGAACCTATGAACCTTCGCCCCACTTCAGCCCAAGAACTTCAAGAACTCGTCCGCACGAGCAATGCCGGCGTGCGCCCCGACTCGAGGCCGAGCTTTCTCCCCCGGGGCGGCGGCACCAAGACCGCGCTTTCCCGGCCCACAGAGGGCCAAACCACGGTGGAGATGACCGGGCTAAGCGGGGTGAAAGAATACGACCCCGGCGAGTATGTCTTTGTCGCCAGGGCGGGAACCCCCCTCAAAGAAATTCAAACCCTGCTCGCCCAGCACGGGCAGTACCTTCCCTTCGATCCACCGTTCGTACAGCAGGGCGCGACACTGGGTGGAACCGTCGCGGCCAACCTCTCGGGCAGCCTTCGGCAGCGCTACGGCGGGGTGCGCGACTTTATCCTGGGCGTGCAGTTCGTGGACGGGGCGGGCAACCTGGTGCGCGGCGGCGGCAAGGTGGTCAAGAACGCGGCGGGTTTCGACCTGCCCAAGCTGATGGTGGGAAGCCTGGGGCGGCTGGGGATTCTGACCGAGGTGGCCTTCAAGGTCTTTCCCTTCCCCAGGGCCACCGCCACGGTGGAGTTCGGCTTTGAGGGCCTCGAGGCTGCCCTCGAAGCCCTCTACAAACTCGCAGGCTCGCACTTCGAGTTCCACGCCCTCGACCTCGAGCCCCCCGCTACCCTGGTGGCTCGCATCGGCGGCCTGCCCGAAGCCCTCCAGGCCCGCCTCGAGAACCTGCGGACCTTTATCGGGCAGCGCGGCACCCAGCCCGACGGCGACGAGGCCCAGTACTGGGCCGGGTTGAACGGCCTGAACTTCCAGGCCACTCCCCGTCCAGCCTCCACCGCCGAGGGGGGAGGGGATTGGGTGGTCAAGGTCGCGCTGACGCCGAAGAAGATTCCGGCCCTCGAGCCCCTCCTCCACGGCCTCCCCCACCGCTACATGAGCGCGGGCAACCTGCTCTACGTGCAAACCGCCGACCCCCCAGCCCTCGACGTCGCGCTCAAAACGCAGGGCCTCTCGGGCCTGGTGCTGACGGGGGCTGTGGACAACCCGTACCTGGGAGTAAACTTGGATCAGGTCTTCGCAACCCGGGTGCGCTCGGCGATGCAAAAGAGATAAAAGGAGGAAGGAAGAAGGAGGAAGGAGGGAATAGAAGGCAGAGCGGAACCCAGTGGTTTCTGCATCCTCTTTCCTCTCTCCTCTTTCCTCGCCTTTGCAAACATGCAGCACAAGATAGACACCCAAAAACTCGGCCCTCAGGGCGAGATCATGGCCCACGCGGTGGAGGCCTGCGTACACTGCGGCTTCTGCCTTCCCGCCTGCCCCACCTACCAGGTGCTGGGCGAGGAAATGGACTCGCCCCGTGGGCGCATCTTCCTGATGAAGGAGGTGCTCGAGGGCGGCCTCAGCCTCGAGGAGGCCCAGCCGTATATCGACAAATGCCTGGGCTGTGTGGGCTGCGTGACCGCCTGCCCCTCCGGCGTGCCCTACGGCGAACTCATCTCCACCTACCGGGGCTGGGCCGAGCCCCAGCGCCACCGCAGCCCCTTCGAGCGGGTCTTCCGAATCGGCATTCAGGAGACCCTACCCTACCCCTCGAGGTTCCGCGCCGCCGCCGCGCTGGGCAGGCTCGGCAAACTGATGAAGCCGATCCTGCCACCGATGCTGCAAGCGCCCCTGAGCCTCCTGCCCGACGAGTTGCCAATGGCCCAGCCGCTCCCCGAGGTGATCCCAGCGGAGGGCCAGCGGAGGGCCAGGGTGGCTTTCCTGGCGGGCTGCGCCCAGCAGGTGCTCCAGCCCAATTTCAACGCCGCCACGCTGCGCGTCTTGGCTAAGAACGGGGTCGAAGTCGTCATCCCCAAGGGCCAAAGCTGCTGTGGCTCGCTGGCGCTGCACACCGGAGAACGGGCCAGGGCGCTGGGCTTCGCCCGCAACAACCTGCGGGCCTTCCCCAAGGACGTTGACGCCATCGTGACCAACGCGGCCGGCTGCGGGTCTGGCCTCAGGGAGTACCACGTCCTTTTCCACGGCGAGCCCGAGGAGGCCAAGGCGGCGGAGTTCTCCAAGAGGGTCAAGGACGTGTCGGTGTTCCTGATGGAACTGGGGCTCAGGCCGATACCTCAGCAGTCCCAGCCCCTCAAGGTCGCCTACCACGACGCCTGCCACCTGGCCCACGCCCAGGGCGTCCGGGCCGAGCCGCGCAAGCTGCTCAAGAGCATACCGGGGGTGGAGCTGTTGGAGCTTACCGACGGCGAGCTGTGCTGCGGCAGCGCGGGCACCTACAACCTCGAGCAGCCCGAGATCGCGGGCGAGCTGGGCCGCCGCAAGGCCGAGGCCATCGTCGCCACGGGGGCCCAGGTGGTGGTGACAGGCAACATCGGCTGCTTCACCCAGATCCAGACCCACCTAAAAAAGCTGGGCAAGGACATCCCTGCCCTACACACCCTCGAGCTGCTAGACCGGGCCTACAACGGCAAATGAGGGCGCTGCGCCGGATTTACCGGTTCACGCCACCACCCACTGTGGTCCTCGCGAACTCCCCGCACTCCTGGCTCCGCCGCGGGTGCTCGTGCAGACCGACCCTTTGAGCCCCTTCACCCCAGCATCTTTCGCGTCAGATCGGCAAAGGCGTCCTCGACCGCCTGGCCGGTCTTGGCGCTGGTGTAGCGAATGTCCCAGCCGCTCTCGCGGAGGGCTTGGACTTTGGCCTCATCGAGCATCCACTCGAGGTCGGCCTTGTTAACCAGGAGCAAGAAGGGCACCCTCCCCAGGATCTCCTCGGCCCTGGACTGGATGCTCTGGGCAACCTCTAGGGTCTCCGGGCGGGTCCCGTCGGCGACCAGCAGGTAGCCCGAACTGCCGCGCAGATAGAAGCTCTGGATGCGCTGGAACTGATCCTCACCGTACAAGTCCCACAACACCAAGTTGACCTCTTGGCCGTCCACGCTGAGGGCCTTCTTGTCTATCTTGACCCCCACGGTGGTCTGGTATTTGTCGGAGAAGATACTGTGGACGTAGCGCGAGACCAGGCTGGTCTTACCGACCCCGTACGCCCCCAACATGCAGATTTTCTTTTGAATCACGCTACAGCCTGCCCCCCGGCTCAGGCCCCCGCTAATCACGACATTAAGCCGAACGGAAGACCTTGCGCCACACGATGAATATATCCCCAAACTGGCGCGGAATTCCGCATCAGCATACGGGTGGAGGGGGCGAAAACGCAAGTTTTCACGATCATGGGGAGACCACCCGATTTTGCAGCCGCTCCACCCCGAACGTAGCGGCCAAATCCACCAGGCGGCGGCGCCACTCCGGCGCGGCGGTACCGGTCGCCACCAGCACCCCGTCCTGCCAGTTGAGCTGGACGGTCTCGGGGGTGTTGAGCAGGAGCCGCAGGCGGCGCAGCAGCAGTTCGGGCTCCAGCGACTGGAAGGGCAGCCAGCGGGCCTGAAGGCGCTCGGGGCGGATGGGCAGCCCCTCGAGGTAGGTGATAGGGTCGGAGGCCAGCGGGTCGCGCAACCCCTCCAGGCGGTAGCGCCGCGGGGCGCTGGTTACCACGATGCCGGGGGCGCTCTCGAGGCGCTGCAGATAGGTACTCCAGGCCCGGTCCGCCTGATAGTTCGTCCAGCCCCACCCGCCCAGCAGGGCCAGCAGGGCCACCCCGACCGCTATCAGCATGTAAGGGCGGCGGCTGGCCTTGGGCTTGTAGGCGGTCTCGAGGAGCCCCTCGAGCACCGGCGCGGCCGCAGCCAAGGGCGAGCTGTCGCCGTTGAAGTGTGCCAGCTCGCGCCCGAACTGGGTGTGCACCTCGACCAGCGCCTCCTCCATCCGGCCCTGCAGCTCCGGCTGGGCCGTTCCACGCACCACCAGCCCCAGCACCGCCCTGGGACTCTGCTGCACCATCAGGGTGCGCTCGCCGAAGTCCACGGTGTTGAGGCCCGCGCCGGGGTCGAAGGAGTCGCGCACGAAGTCGCCGATGGCGGTGAGCATCCCCGAGACCATCGCCCCGTCCTGCACCTTCACCCCCTCGGCCACCTCGTGCAAGATTAGCAGGCCGCTGTCGCGGTGGATCAACAGGACCTGCTCGACCCGGTACAAGAGGGTGTTGGACAGCACCACCTCGGCAAAAGACTTCCCGGTAGTGATGGCCTCGAGCCGCCAGCGGATGCCTTGCGGGGTGAAGGTCTGGTCGAGGGTGGCGTTGAGACTCTGGGTGAGCTGGGCCAACAGCACCGTCACCGCCCGGCGGATGGCGGGCAGCAGGACCGGAAACAGGATCTCGACGAGCAGCTTGGGGTTGCGCTTGACCAGCAAGAAGAACGACTCCTCGATGATCGGGTTAAGCGCCGCCTGGATGGTTTTATCCCGCCTTGCCCGCTGGGTCAGCGCCCCCGGCAACGCCTCCGAGACCTGCCGCTCCCAAACCTCGGGGTCGCCCAGTTCCTGGAGCCGCTCCTGCTCCGGCTGCAAGAGCAGGCGGCGCAGGAGCTCGTACTCTGGGGGGTCGGGGGGTTTGGTCATAAGAGGCAAGGAGCAGACGGGCTGAGGGGCAGGCAGAAAAGGCGAAAGGGTTAGACTTCGGCGTTCTATCTTGAATGGCTACCGGCTCAGAGCTACCTGCTAATAGCCACTTGCTCTTTCTCCGTTGCTCCTCCGCCCCCCCGCGCCCCTGCTAGTCCTTCCGCAGTTTGTCCGCCACCCCTGCCAGCAGGTTGGCCAGGGCCACGCGGTCGGTCTTTTGCAGGCGGAGTTCGTCTACGGCGGCCTGGAGACTCGCCCCCAGGTTGTCCATCTTCTTGTGGGTCTCCTTGCCCTGCTCGCGCAGGTCGGAGCGGAGGTCTTTGATCTCGGCGGCCAGCCTGGTCTGGAGAGCGTCCACGGCGCTGTCGAGGCTGTTTTGTAGGTCTCGGTCGGCAATCTGGCGGTCGTCGGCCTCCTGCGAGAGCAGGCCTGAGAGGCGGTTCTCCAGCGCCCCGATCCGATCCAGCAGGGCCTGGTTCATGCTGCTCGCACTCTGGGCGAAGCGTTCCTCGAGGCCCCCCAGCTTGCGGTCGAACTCCCGCATCTGCTGCCCAAACAAAATCAGTCGGATCTGCTCGAGGTTCTGGTCGGGGCTATCCGGGGGCAATACTGAATCCTCGGCGGGTGAAGCGTTGGCGCGTTTTGACATGAGAATAGGGTAACACGGCTATGGGGGCGCCGAATTGTTTATGAAAGCGGTTCTCACAAATACCCGGCGCGGCCAACACTGCCGTACCGGGTAGTGGTGGGAACTGCGACGAGTGAGAGCGGTTCCCATGCATACTCCCTACAGGGGTTATTGCTGTAGAGCGGTTCCCACGAACACTCGGTACGCGGCTTTTGCCGTATCGAGTGCAATACTCCGCACCGTGGGCGGAGTATGGGTGGGAAACAGGATGAGCCTGGGGGCGAGGGCCAGAGGGTTGAAAGGGCATGGCAGGGGTGGCTCTGGCTTCCCGTCTCGCACCGCCCTATTGCCCGGTCTGAATCGCGATAAACCGTACCGAAATCCAACCCATTGCATAATCAGGTCGAGATGGCCCGACTCCCCCGCCTGGACGCGCTCTCCCTGGCCGAGTACTTTGCCAGCGAGGCCAACCGCTCGAGGCCCTACGAGTACCTAGATGGGCAGGTGTACCCGCTGGCCGAGCCCTCGCCCAGCCACGAGCGGATTCGGGACAACCTGGTGGCGCTGCTCCAGCCCAAGGTGAACCTCGAGCGCACCCGGCTGGAGCATCTGCGTAAGCTCAAGGTGGGTCACAACCGGGTCTACTACCCCGACCTGATGGTACTCAGCCAGCCCAGCCCCAACCCCCAGTTCGAGGAATTCCCCACCCTGCTGATCGAAATTTGCACCTGGGAGACCGAGCGAATCGACCGAGGAGAAAAGCTGCTCACCTACCAGTCCATCCCCGGCCTCATCACCTACCTGATGGTGCACTCCGAGCGCCGCCTGGTGGAACTGCTCGAGCGCGGCCTGCGTGGCAACTGGCAGTACACGGCGGCGGGCAATACGGGCGCGATCGAGCTGTACAGCCCGAATACGACACTGGATTTGGAAGAAGTCTACCGCTGAGGGCCAGCGGCCGGCCCTGGGCCCTCGGCTCTCCCTCGCTTCCCCTTCCTGCATATAACCCACCCCCCCGCCGCCGACTCGGCATACTGTAGCCTTAGGGATGATCCGTGCCGCGCTGGGGACAATTGAGCTGGGCGACCTGCTACGCACCCTCGAGGGGGGGCGCAAGAGCGCAACCGTCACCGTGGAGTGCGAGAAGGTGATGGGGCGGATTCACATCCGCGAAGGCAAGCTGGCCTACGTCCACACCGACCCAGGGCCGCACCTTGGTGAGTATTTCATCCGCTTCGACTACCTGACCCTGGAGCAGGTGCAAGAGCTGGTGGCGTTGCAGCAGAGCCAGAACGCGGGCACCCCGCTGGGCTACCTGGCCCTCAAGCGAGGACTGATCAACCAGGACGAGCTACAGGACGTGCTGCATGCCCAGATCCTGGACGCGCTGGCCACCATCCTCAAACAGACCACGGGCGAGCTGCTGGCCGAGCCGCTGCCGGTGGAGGTCTCGCAGATCGTGCTGCCCGGCATGGCCGAGACCAGCACCATGCTGATGGAGGCGCTGCGCCGTCTGGACGAGTGGAACCGAGGGGGCGTCGACCCCGACGTGGTGCTGCGCCTGGACGGCGACCCCACCCGCCACCCCCTAGCGGGCGACGCCTGGAGCGTGCTGGCCAAGGTGGACGGGGTAAAGCGGGCCCGATCCATCGCGCTGGAGTGCGAGATGCCCGAGGAGCACGTCTACCATCTGCTGTATGAGCTGGTCAGCCGGGGCCTGCTGAGGGAATCGGAAATCCGCCCGCAAGACCCCTGCCTGCTGGTCATCGCCGAGTCCGAGCTGAACCGCCGCCTGCTGCTGGTAGCCCTCGAGCGCGCCCGCTACCAGGTGCTGCTCCCCCAAGACCTTCCCAGCGCCCGCCGCCTGATCCTGCAGCACCGCCCCAAGGGGGCCATCCTCGAGGGCGAGGACCACAACAACGTGGCCCGCTACCTGCGCAACATCACCGAGGCCAAGTACATCCCGATCTGGGCCGTGAGCGAGCGCCCGCCACGCAATTCCTGGCTGCGCAACGACCGCATCCTGCACATCCCCAAGCCCTTCAGCGAGGAGGACTTGCTCGAGGCGGTCTCGGTAATTAAGCGGGTAATGTAGGCTCGAAGCCGCTGTAGGCGTGATCAGGTGACGCTTCAGTACCGGCCTGCAGCACGAATTAGTTGGTTACCTTCTCGCGCTTGGGCTCTCGGTTGATGGCCCCACTGAGCATCAGCTCGAGGAATTTGTTCATCTCGTCGCCCAGGTGGCGCTCGGGCGAGTAGGCCGCCCAGCGCAGGAAGGCCAGCAGGAACACGTCGGCGATGGAGCGGGAGATGCGCTCCAGACTCATGTCCTCGCGCAGCCGACCCTGGAGCCTCAGCGGGCGCAGGATCTCGGCGATCAGGTCGCCCACAGGCAGCGCCTCGAAGGCCGCCTTGGCCCGCTGGGCGTCGGGGTTGAGCAGTTCGTAGGCCAGCGGCGAGAGCAACACCCGCTCGCGCTCGCTGACCTCGGCCAGACGCCCCCACAACCGGTGCAGCACCTCCAGCGGCGCGTCGCCCTGGTTCAGCTCGGCCAGGGCCTGCTCGCGCAGCTCGCCCAGCAGTTGCGCCCCGAAGTCCAGCAGCACCGCCTCCTTGTAGGCGTAGTAGTTAAAGAAGGTGCCCCTCGAGACGTGCGAGGCCCGCGCGATGTCGGTGGCGGTGGTGGCGTGAAAGCCCTTATCTCGGAATAGGTTGACGGCGGTACGAAAAATCCGATCCCGACGCCGTTGTTTCTGTCGCTCGCGCAGCGAGAGCATGGCTGGATTGTACTTGAGTCTAAAAAAAAGGTAAAGGCAGCCAGAGGGCTCGAGCGTTAGCCACTCCTTGAGCTGGGCTCGGGGTTTGCCGCCCAGGCTGCCCGATGGTGCCATGCGCTGCCCCGGCGGGCAATTGTGCCAGGAGGTGCGTACTGGCTCTGCCGGAAGTGCAAAAACCCAGGCCCAACATTAGATCCCTTGCCCCGCCGTCAACAGGCTCAGGAGCGCCACCGGGGCGGTTTCGGCGCGGAGGATGCGGGGGCCGAGGGTTACGGCGCGGAAGCCCCTGGCCTCGAGTGCTTCAACCTCGGCGTCCGCTAGGCCACCCTCGGGGCCGGTGAGAATGGCGCAGGGCAGGTCGGGGCTGTAGAGGTCGCCGACCTTGGCGGCAACCCTGGGCTGGGCCACCAGACCTTGCTCGACGCCGGGAATCAGCTTAAGGGGCAGCACCGGGCGAACTTCCGGCACCACGTTGCGCCCGCACTGCTTGGCGGCCTCGAGGGCCACCCGGCGCAGGCGCTCGAGCTTGCCCTCACCCAGCTCGCGCACCACGCAGTGCTGGGTCAAGGTGGGAACGACCGCAGCCACCCCAAGCTCGGTCGCGGCCCGCACTACTTCGGCCATGTGGTCGCCCTTGAGGAGGGCCAGGTAGAGCGTGACCGGCTGCGGCGGCTCCCTGGAGGCGGCCCGGGTCTCCCCCACCTGCAGCCGCACCGTCAGCCCGTCCACCGCCGTCACCACGGCGCTGCCCTCAAGGCCCCTCCCGTCGAACACCGTCAGCCTGTCCCCTACCCTGGCCCGCAGTACCTCAGCAAGGTGCCGCCCCTCCCGCCCGAGGAGTTCTATCTCGGGCAGAATTGCGGCGACGAAGGCGCGGTGGGGGCGCATAGCATTCAGAGCAAACAGGGAAGGAAAAGCGGTTGCCTCTACTCCCCCTCCCCTCTTCCCTCTCAGTATCCGGTCGTCTTCTTCCCCTGTACGAGCTGTACGCCGCTCGAGGTGCCCAGGCGGGTCGCGCCTGCCTCGATCATGGCGAGGGCGGTTTCCCGGTCACGCACTCCCCCGGCAGCCTTGATCTGGGCCTTTCCTGCCGCGACTTTGCCCAGAAGTTGCACGTCCTCGAGGCTAGCCCCGCGCGGGCCGAAGCCGGTGGAGGTCTTGAGGAAGTCGGCCCCGCCCGCCAGAGCGGCCTTGGCGGCGGCCCTGATCTCGGCGGCGTCGAGGTAGCCGGTCTCCAGAATCACCTTGAGTACTGCGCTCGGCACTGCCGAGCGCA
>JANRLD010000013.1:0-122546 GCA_033762915.1 Meiothermus sp.
GCCCCCCCGCCCGCATCCGCCTGGCCCAGCTGGGCCTGACCTACGAGGTACCTGGCAAGGGCTACCGGGGCGAAATTCCCCCCATGGACATCCTGGTGGAGTTCACCACCAACGAGGCCCTGGCTGCCAAGCTCGATCCGCAGGTGATGCAGTGGGTGCAGCAGCGCAACATCGAGATGCTGGTCAAGCAGGCCACCGCTGAGGCCAGAAGCGATCCCGCCAAGGCCGCCAAGACCCTCGAGCTGGCCCGGAACATGACCGTCAAGCTCGGCAATTCGGCCATGACCCAGGCGCTTGACCGTGCCGTGGGCGAACTGAAGAGCAGTAAGACCCTTTCCATCGGCACCGCCAAGACCATCAAGATCGGGGCCAAGACCCAGGTGCTCAAGCAAGGCCCCGAGGCCGCGCCCGGCGGGGGAGACCTGCCCTCCGACGAGGAGATTCGGAAGATCACAGGGGCGTGAGTTGGGCGGGGGAAGTGGAGCGGCAGAGCGAAAGGGCCACCTGTGGGGACGCACGTTAACTCCGAGCCCTTCGATTGGCTCAGGCTACACTCCGCGCAACGTAAAGAGGAATCCTTGGCGGCGTGGACCAAAAGCCCCCTTGCCAAGCCGTTGTCAGGTTGAGCGGGTACGGCCTGCTGCATTGAGGGCCACAACTCGGCTGGCTGTACGCGAAGCATCTCCTGCAAAGGCGAACACACGCTAACGCAGTGTTGCCAGATAAACCCACACCGCCACTGTGACATTGCCCCTGCCCGCGCTGCCCAAAGACCTTCGGCGCGGTACAACTGCGCTCCGCTCAGGGCTATTCAGGTTAAGCGCGAAAGGAAAGAGGGGCTCGAGCCCGGCCCACCAGCGAAACCCGCTTCAGACAGACAACAGTAAAACCTGCTTGAATAAGCCGCAGACCCTTCGCTTTTCCCTTTTCCCGCCTTTGACGTTCAGGCGCTACTCTGCACCCCAATGACCCACTGCCCCGTCTGTTCCTCCCCGCTCAGCGGCAGCCAGACCGTTTGTCCGGCCTGCGGCTCGAGCCTCCTCTTGCCGCACCTGTCTGCGGGCACGACCCTGGCGGGCCGGTACGTGCTGGGGGAGGTGTTGGGGCAGGGCGGCTTCGGCATCACCTACGCCGCGCAAGACCGGGTGCTCAGGCGGCCGGTGGCGGTCAAGGAGTTCTTCCCCGACGGCAGTACGCGGCTGGCCACGCAGCTGAATCCGCCCACCTCGCTCGGCGGCCTTGGCTTCCAAGAAGCCAAGGAGCGCTTCATCAGTGAGGCCCGCACGCTGGGGCAGTTCGCGCACCCGGGCATCGTGCAGATTTACGACGTCCTTGAGGACAATGGCACTGCCTATCTGGTGATGGAGAAGCTCGAGGGCGAGACCCTGGGCCGCCGCATTGAGCGGCTGGGGCGGCTGGACGAGCGCGGGGTTATGGAGGTCGCGCGCGCGGCGGCGGGGGCTCTCGAGACCGTCCATGCGGCGGGCCTGCTGCACCGCGACCTCAAGCCGGACAACCTGTTCCTGACCACCGACGGGCGCACGGTGCTGATTGACTTCGGTTCGGCCAGGGGCTTCGTGCAGAATAAGACGGTGCGGCACACCCGGCTGGTCACGCCGGGCTACGCGCCCCTGGAGCAGTACGCCAGCAGCGCCAAGCTGGGGCCGTACACCGACCTCTATGCGCTGGGGGCCACGCTGTTTCACGCCCTCACCGGCTCGCAGCCCCCGAGCGCGACCGACCGGGCCACGGGCGTGGCGTTGCCGTCGCTGCCCAGGGGAACCTCCAAACAGCTGTCCAACCTCATCAGCCGGGCGCTCGAGATGAAGGTGGCCGACCGGCCCGCCAGCGTGGGGGAGTGGCTGCGGGCGCTCGAGGGGCGCACGCCCGCCTCCGCCGCGCCCGTCGGGCCGTCGGCCCCGCAGGTCCCTGGGCCCGTACCCCCCCAACCTGAGCCCGCCCGTCGGCCGCGTCCGCCTGCTCCGCCCCCGCCGTTTCCCCCGCCCCCGCCAGGCACCCCCTTTCCCTCCGCCAGCAACGTCGCCAATGGCTGTGGCGCGGGCTGTCTGAGCTTCTTCCTGGTGCTGTTTATCGGCATCGCGATAGGGTTGGGACCACTGGCCGCTCCGCTGGCAATTGGGGTATCGTTTTTTGTGGCTGCCCGAGCCTTTCGGAGATAAATTGTGGATCGCTGCCCCTACTGCGCCAGCCCGGTTCCGCCCGACGCCAAGATCTGCCCGGCCTGCGGCTCGAGCCTGGCCCCCGAGGCCCCCGACACCTCGGCCCACCTGCCGGTGGGGACGCGGCTGCTGGGCGGGCGCTACACCATCGGGAAGGTGTTGGGTCAGGGGGGCTTCGGCATCACCTACATGGGCACCGACACCCGCACCAACATGGCGGTGGCCATCAAGGAACTTTTCCCCGAGGGCTCGGCCCGTCAGCCCAACTCACGCAATGTGGTGCCCCCGACGGGCATGGCGGGGGGTGGCTTCTCCGAGACCCTGCAAAAGTTCGAGGAAGAGGCCCAGACCACCGCCAAGTTCAACCACCCCGGAATCGTGCGGGTGTTTGACGTGTTTGAGGAGAACGGCACCGGCTACATGGTGATGGAGTTGCTCAAGGGCCAGACCCTGGGCAAGCGTATCGAGAAGCAGGGCAAGCTCTCGCCCGCCGAGGCGATGGACATCACCAACAAACTGCTGGACGCCCTCGAGGTCGTGCACAAGGCCGGGATGCTGCACCGCGACATCAAGCCCGACAACATTTTTTTGCTCCAGGACGGGCGGGTGGTGCTGATCGACTTCGGCTCGGCCCGCGACTTCGCCCGCAACAAGACGCTCAGCCACACCCGCCTGGTCACGCCGGGCTATGCGCCCCTAGAGCAGTACGGCAGTTCCGGCAAGTTCGGCCCCTACACCGACATCTACGCGCTGGGGGCCACGCTTTACCACGCCCTGATGGGCACTGTGCCGCCCGCCGCCACCGACCGGGTGCAGACCAACCTGGCCCTCAAGCTTCCACCCTCCACACCGGACAGCCTCGAGAATGCGGTCAACAAGGCCCTGGAAATTCGGGTCGACGCCCGCCCCCAGAGCATCCAGGAGTTCCGCGACATCCTGGCGGGCCGCCGCGAGCCGCGGCCCTCGCGGCAGAACCGCAACCCCAGCTCGAGCACCCAAACCGGCAACCTGCACATCCGCATCGTCCCTAGCGCGGCATTCGTGCGGGTCACCGGGGTGCAGGGCTTGCAGCAGGTCACCCAGGGCGACCAGGACCTCAACGGCCTGCCGGTGGGCAAGTACAGCCTCTACGCCCAGTGCAAGGGCTTCCAGGATCAGCAGATCGAGGTGGAGGTCTTCAACCGCCAGACCACCCAGGTCAACTTCACCCTGGTTCCGGTCACGCAGCCCGCGCCCCAGCCTGCCCCGCCCCCGCGCACCCCGCCCGCCCCCCAGCCCACCCCGCGCCCGGCCCCCCAGCCGCAGCCCACTCCCAAACCTGCGCCGCCTCAACCTCAACCTCAGCCGCAACCGCGACCCCAACCCGCGCCTCCCAGGCCAACGCCGCAGCCGACTCCGGTACCCCCACAGCCTGCGCCCCAGCCTGCACCCCCCCAGCCCGCGCCGCAGCCGCAACCTTCCCCGTCACCCTCTCCCCAGCCTCCCAGCCCCCCTGCTCCCCAGCGCCGTTGGTTTACTTTCCCCACCCTCTCGCCCGCCCTGCTGATCCCGCTCAACCTGCTGGCGATGCTCTCGATCGCCTACCTGCTCTACATCGCCCAGCCCACACCCTTGCAGGACTTCCTGGCCCCCCTCGACGAGTGGTTTGCCACCTGGTTCCAGAACCCCCAGGACCCCGCCTCCGGCTTCGAGGAAATCCGGGCTGCGGTCTACTCGGTCGCCACGGTGCTGCTGTTCCAGCTCGCGGCCTACCTCATCACCCGCATCGTCTGGCTGCCGCTGGTACTGATGGGGGGCTTTTTGGGGGCGCTGGTCTACTTCGGCCAGTTGCCGCTCGAGTGGGCCGGGGTCTGGGCGACGGGCCTGGGGGCCATCTACCTCCTGGTCTTCTTCCTGGATCGCTTCTGGCTGGTGCTGACGGTCGGGCTGGGCGCCCTGGCGACCATAGCTTGGGCCGACAGCAGGGCCGGCGAGGTGGCCTCGGTCCACGCGGTCGCGGTGGTGGTTCTGGTGCTGTGCTTTGCTGGTATCGTTAGCTTGAGTAAGAAACGTTGAGGGTTGAAGGCTGAACGACGAAGTTAAGGACGAAGGCTGACGGCTAACCATAAGGAGAACGCTATGATTACGTGCGCTGTTTGCGGCAAGCAAAACCCCGACGGAACCCAATACTGCGAAGACTGCGGCGCAGAGCTGACGGCCGCCCCCGCCCCCGCTCCGGCGGCCGCCCCTACCGAGCCCACGCCCGAGGCGGCAACTCCTGCTCCAGCCCCCGAGGCCGCGCCCGCGCCCGAAGCCCCCGCCGAACCTGCTCCCGCCCCCGCACCCGAGGCCCCCGCCGCTGCGCCGGAAGCTGCCCCCGCGCCCGAGACCGCGCCTGCCGAGGCTGCGCCCGCTGAGGCCGCGCCCGCCGCCGCTCCGGCCCCTGTTCCCGCGCCCGCCCCGGCGCCCGCCTTTAGACCGGGCAAGCTGACCGTCAAGCGCTTCGGGGCCCTTTCCTCCGACGTGATCCCCCTCCAGGGGCCGAAGCTCACTGTGGGCCGCTTCGACGCCTCGACCGGGCCGGTGGAGATTGACCTGAGCAGCCTGCCGGGGGCCGAAAACATCTCCCGCCGCCACGCCGAGGTCTTCTTCGAGGACGGCGTCTGGAAGGTCAAGGATCTCGGCTCCACCAATGGTGTCTTCATCAAAAAGGCGGGCCAGTCCGCCTACTCTGCCCGCCTGGTCGAGCCCACCGCGCTGGGCAACGGCGACGAGCTGGCCTTCGGCAACATCGTGGTGGTGTTCGACGAGGCTTAAGAGGGCGGGGGACGGTGAGGGCGACGGCCTGTGACAGGCGGCCCGTGGTTCGTCTACCGGCCGCGGGCCACCTGCCACAGCCTACAAGCCATCTTTTCTTCTCTAGGAGCGGTAATCATGGCATCCGACGATCAACCCAAACCTGAGCCCGCGCCTGAAAAGCTGGAAGCGCCCGACAAGGAGGCCGTGGCGGCGGCCGAGAGCGAGGGCATGACCCACGCCGACATGACCCTCGGGTCTGCCGAGCCCGCCCCCCAAACCCAGGCTGCTGAGCCCGCAGGGGCGGCCAGCCAGGCGCTCCCCGCCACGCCCGAACCGCCCGAAACGCAGCCCCCCGACGAGCCGGCCCCTCAGCCGGACTCGAGCCCTCCGGTTCCCCTATCCCCCGCTCAGGACTTCCTCGAGGAAACCGTCCTCCCCTCCACCGTGGAAAACCTCGACCTCAAACCTGGCTCCCTTCAGCAGTGGGGCGGGTTCACCTTCACCGCCGGGCAGGCCGCGCTGCCGGGCTGGTATCACGGCACCCAGGGCGAGACCGGGCTGTTGGTCAAGCCGGGGCTGGACGGGGCGCTGCTGGCCGGCCTGGGGGCACACAAGATGCTGCCCAAGCTGGCCTATGCGGGGCCGGAGGGCGTGGCGGTGGTGGTCGAAGAGGGCGAGGTCGTCCGAGAGCCCGTCGAACTGGCCGAGGCCTTGGAGGCCCTACAGCCGCTGGCCCAGCTGGTGTTTTTCCTCGAGAGGAAGGGCCTGACCCTGGTAGACCTCGAGCCGCTCTCGCTGCTCAAGACCGGGTCGGGCCTCAAGCTGATCCCCCCGCCGCGCCTGGGCCGCGTAGGGGAGAAGGCCACCCCCCTCTGGCACGAGGGCTACACCCCGCCCGAGGTGCTGGCCGAGGCCACCCTAAGCCCCAAGACCGGGGTCTACCTGCTGGGCGCGCTGCTGTTCGACCTGCTGAGCGGGGTCGCGCTGCCCGCCGAAGGCCCCAGCGAGATTCTGCTGGGTGGCCTTAAGTACGGCGGGGTGCCGCAGATCTTGAAGCAGTTCCTGGCCCCACTCGACGAACGCCCCTCCCCGCAGGCGGCGCTGGCCCTGCTCAAGGCGCTGGCCGCCCCGCCCGACCCGGTGATCGAGCTCGCTGCCGCCACCAACGTCGGCCTCAACCCCACCCGCCCCCTCAACGAGGACTCGTACTCCTACCGCATCGAGCGCGTCGGGGCCCAGTTCAACTCCACGAGCCTGATCCGGGCCTGTGTCTCCGATGGCATGGGCGGGATGGCGGCGGGCGAGCGGGCCTCGCAGGCCGCCGTGGAGGCCTTCGTGTCAGGCTCGATCCCCAGCCCGCTCGACGACCCCACCGCCCAGTCGGACTGGGGTGTGCGGCTGGTCTGGGAGGGCAACGCGGGGGTCTTGAAGGCGCTGGAGGGCAGGGACGGCGGCTGCACCATGACCGGTGTGATCCTGCTGGGCCCGCGCTACACCCTGGCCCACGTGGGCGACACGCGAGCCTATCTGTGGGATGGCAGGCTCACCCAGCTCACCCGCGACCACTCGCTGGTGGCGATGCTGGTGCAGAACGGGGTGATTACGCCCCAGGAGGCCGACCATCACCCCGACCGCAACAAGGTGCTGCGCTCGCTGGGCGGGGTGCGCCAGGTTCAGCCCAACTGGGTGGACACGCTCGAGAACAGCCGGGGGGTGGTCTCGAGCACCCTCGAGCCCGGCCAGATGCTGGTGCTGGTCTCCGACGGGGTTTGGGGCGAGGTGGATGAGCCGGTGATGGCCCGGATCATCGAGACCAGCCCTGATATCCAGACCATCTGCGACCGGTTGGTTCAGGACGCGCTGGACAAGGGCGCGCCGGACAACGCGACGGCGCTGGTAGTTAAGCGCTCGAGGTGACGGCGAGGTCGGCCGGAGGATTCATCAAGGGGGCGGGCCTCACCGCACCCGCATCGTCCAGGCCCCCTCGGTCTCGGTGTCCAGCACCACCAGCCGCCCGGCCAGGGTGCTGGGGAACTCGCCGTCGGCGACGGGCTCGAGGGTCACGAAGACCCGGCCGAACTCGCCCTTCTGGTCGAGGGGCTGGCCCGGCGGGTTGCCGTTGGAAGGCAGTGGCAGGCGGTAGTTCAGCTCGATCGGGGCTCCGCTGGTGCCCACGCTAAAACTGCCCACCCGGAAGGTGCGGGCGTCGCGGTTGGTGCGGTAGACGGCGTAGCGGTAGCCGGCGGGGTTGCGCGGGAAGCCCGAGAAGCTGGCCTTGAAGCCGCTGTTGTAGGCGTTGTAAGCCAGGTAGGGGCTTTCCAGCGAGAGCACCCCTTGGGCCGAGGTGGGCATCTCGAAAAGCAGGGCGCGCTCGAGGCCCACGCCCCACACGTAGAGGTCGGCCCGGCTGGTGCCGTCGCGGGCCGGGGTGGGGAAGAAGCCCAGCAGGAAGGGGGACTCCACCACGCTGGGGCTGCTGGAGGGCGGGGTGCTGCTGCTCTGTAGCACTACCGCCACCGCATTAAGCGAGAGCGCCGCCGCCGAGCCGGTCAGGCCGGGGGCCACCCCGCAGGTCAGGGCGGCGGGCACGGAACCGACCAGCGAGAGGCTCACGGTCAGGGTACCCGCCCCCACCTCTACCGTCTCGGGGAAGGAGCCCAGGAAGCGCACGCAGTCAACCTCGCCGTTGGGGCCGGCCCGGTAGGCGTAGGCGTTCAGGCGGTAGGCGGGGGACAGGACGGGCCAGTTGCGGAACTCGCTGAAGGCAAAGCGGCTCTGGGCGCCGTCCTCAATGCCGACTGCCACCGAGGGCAGGGCCAGGCTGGTGGGGAGCCTGAGACCTCGCTGGGCGGGGCGGATGAAGCTGGTGAAGCTGACGCTGCCGCGCGAGCTGGCGGCCTGCCCGTTAAGGGTGAAAACCGTTGGGCATACCACATCGGTGGCCACCCCGGCGGTGAGCACAATGGAGAGCTTGCCCTCGGCGTTGGTCAGGGGAATCTCGGCGGGGAGACTGCACAGGCGGCTGTCGGTGAGGACGTTGATCGAGAGGTCGGGCACCCCCTGGCCTTTGGCGTCTACCGCCTGCACCACCAGCGGTGCGGGGAAGGCCGCGCCCGAGGAGCCGACCTGCTGGTTGCCGCTGACGATGTTAAGGCTGTAGGTCGGGCCGCCCGGTGTCGAAGGTGCGGGCACGTTGATCACCGGGGCCGGTATGTTGACCACCGGCGGCTCCACGTTGACCACCGGCGCGGGCTGGGTACAGCCCGCCGCCGCCAAGAAGAGTAACGCTGCAATACCTCTGCTCCACTGCATATTTCCACCCCTCTGCTTAAATTTATGGCTAAATAGGCCGTATTTGCGGTCATATTCGGCAGGCCGGCGGGCGCAAAGCGGCTACAATAAAAGATTGTTTTCGCCCACAATCGTCCCTAAAGCTGGCACAATAAGGGGGTATGAAACCCAACCTTCGCACGTTTGCGGTTCTGGGGGCTATCGGCTGTCTGCTGGGGGGCCTCCTGGGCGAGCTGCTCTTAAGGCCCTCCGGGAGCGCTCCAGCGGCCTCCGGTCGCAACGCCATTGTGCTGGTGATTGACGCCTCGGGCAGCATGAACGACGACGGCAAGCTGCCCGAGGTCAAGCAGGCCGCCTCCAGTTTTGTCCGCCGACAGAACCTTAACCAAACCTTAATCGCCGTGGTGGGCTTCGGCAGCCGTGCCCGTCTCGAGGCCCCCCTGACCTCCAACCGGGCCGAACTCCTCAGCGCCATCGAGCGCATCCAGGACGGCGGCGGCACCCGGATGGACATCGGGCTGGCGGAGGGCTACAGCGCCCTGCAGTCCGCCGACGCCAGGGGCCGGAGCATCCTGCTCTTCACCGACGGTCAACCAGACAACGCCCGCGCCGCGCTGCGGGTCGGTCAGCAGATCCGTAACCAGGGCATCGGGCTGGTGGCGGTGGGCACCGGGGACGCCAACGTCAACTTCCTGATCGAGCTAGCGGGCAGCGCCACCCGCGTCTTCCCCGCCAGCAGCGGCCAGTTCGAGGCCGCCTTCGAGCAGGCCGAGCGGGCCATCCGCCAGCTATTCGGCGGCGGCGGCAACGTCAGCGGGGTGCAGGCCCTATGGGAGTCGTTGCTGCGCGGCGGCCTGATGGCCCTGGGGCTGGCCTTCTTGCTGATGCTGGGCCAAAACATCCTGACCCTGCGCGGGCGCTGGTTCCGCGACCTGGGCTGGGTTTCCCTGAGCGCGGCGGGCCTGGGCGCGGTCTCGGCCTTCGTGGGCCAAACCTTGCTCCTGGCGGCCGGCACTGGGCGCGGCCTGGGCTGGACGATCCTGGGTGCGGGGGCGGGGTTGTTTTTGGGGCTGGCGGACCGCTCGAGTGCCAAGACCCTACGCGGAGCCCTGGGCGGCGCGGCGGGCGGCCTGATCGGCGGGCTGATCTTCGAAATGCTGCTGAGCCTCGGCCTGGGCGTGGCGGCCCGGCTGGTGGGCTTCGCCGTCCTGGGGGCCTTTGTGGGCCTGATGGTGCAGTGGGCGCAGCAGGCCTTCAGGCAGGCCTGGCTGGTCGGCACGACGACGGGCCCCTACGAGGGCAAGGAGTACATCCTGGCCAAGCCCGCCGTGACGGTGGGGCGCTCCGACGCCAACGACATCGGCCTCTACCGCGAGAAGGACCTGCCCCTGAAGGCGGGGACGCTAAAGCTCGAGCAGGGACAGTGGCGCTGGGAGGGCGAGGCTACTGAGGTCAACGGCCAGACCGCGACCAGCGCCGCCCTCAGCTCCGGCGACCGCATCCGCTTCGGGGCCACCGAGTTCTTGTTCCGCGTGCGCGGCGGAGCGCCCAGCGAAGCCAAAGAGGCCTGGATGCTCCAGGGTAACCGCCAAAACTACCCCTTGCCCTTCCCCCTGCGGAGCGTCACCGTTGGCTCCGACGTGCGTTCGGGGGTGATGATACCGGGCCTGGCCTCCCAGCACGCCGAGGTGCGGATGGGCGCGGAGGGCCTCGAGATCAAAGCCCTGGCAGAGGGTGTCCAGGTCAACGGCCAGGCGGTCCCCCCGGGCCAGAGCGCGGCACTAAAGCCTGGCGCCCTGATCCAACTGGGCGAGGAGGAACTGGCGCTGACCAGGAGAAGGTGAAGGCGGCTTGAGACAACGAAAGGCGGCGAAGGCGTTTAGCCTTCGCCGCCTTTCGCCGCTCAGAGCGGTGCTCACGCATACGCCCTACGGCGCTAAAGCGGACGGTTTTTGCTGTAGAGGAGTACATTACCTGCTGCCGCGAGGGAGGTAATGGTGGGAAACGTGATCACACTGCGATCTTGTGCTGCCGCACCAGTGCCGGCGGGGTGAGGATGTCCGGGTGGGGCAGGGGGGTGATGAGCTTACCGCCGCGCCTGAGGTACTCCTCGTACTGGATGCTGGCCGACTCGGGGTCTTCGCCTAGCAGCAGCAGGTAGTCGGGCTGCTCCTCGAGCAACTTGTGCGGGCTGAAGGTGGGCACCTGCATGCCGGATAGGTACTTGCCCTGCCGGCTGGGCTCGGGGTCGATCACAAACTCGATCACCTCGCGGCCCAGGCCCACGTAGTTGAGCAGGGTGTTGCCCTGGGGGGTCGCGCCGAGGGCGGCGATGCGGCGGCCCTTGGCCCGAAGTTCGGTCAGCATCGCCAGCAAGGCCTCGCGCACCGCCGCCACCCGGCAGCCGAACTCGAGGTAGAGGTTGGGCTGGTTGAGGCCAAGGCGGCCCTCCTCCTCCAGGTACCAGCCCACCGAACTGTCGGCGCTGCGGGCCTTGCCCACGAAATAGCGCATGTAGCCCTCGGTAATGGGCTCGATGCGCTGGAGCCATAGGCTGTGGCGGCGCATCAGGTCGTGCAGGGCAGTGACGCTGAAGTAGTGCAGGTGTTGGTGGCCGAAGTCGTTGAAGTGGCGGCCCTCGAGGGTGTGGTACAGGTAGGGCAGCTCGAGCACGATCACCCCGGTGTCCTTGAGCGCCACCCCCAGCCCCTCGATGGTGCCGTTGAGGTCTGAGTGGCGGGCCAGGGCCTGGTTGGCCAGGATTACGTCGCCCTTGAGGCCATCGGCAGCGAGCTGCTGGGCGAAGGGGCGGCTGAACTCCTCGGTGCGGGTGGGGATGCCGCGCACCAGGCTGTTCTTGGCGGTCTCGCCCTGGGGCTCCAGGTGCAGCACCCGCACCCCGGCCTGCATCAGCATCCGCAGCAACTCGCTGGTGCCCCCCACCGAGAGCACCAGGTGGTGCGGCCCCAGGTGGCGCTCGTGCAGCAGCCGCTCTAGCAGACCCACGGTGGGCGGGCCAAAGCTGGACTGGGCGACCTGGGCGGGCTCGCTGGTGGTTTGCACCAGGCTACAGCGCTTGCAGAAGGCCACCTCGAGCGAGCCGCGCGGCTCGGGGTTGGCGAGGTGCTCGGGGGCGATCAGGGTGGTCAGGGGCAGGCGACCCAGACTCAGGAAGGATAGAAGTTCGCTGGAACCACAGGAGCGGCAGGTCTTGACCTTTTTCATCGGGAATCCTCGGTCTTGATATGGGCTGGATTTCCGGGTCGCCTCGAGCCACTCCACCGTCGCTCGAGACCCCTGCACTCCCCCAAGATGCTTTATAAATTAGAACTAAGGCCGTGAAAGCCTCGTTATCCGCGTTTTCCCGCTTGGCAAACGGCTTTCTAACCGTCGTTATGGCGATTTAACAATTAATAATGAGAGGCAACGTAAGCGTAACGCCAAAAAATAACGCCGTAATGGGCTTTTTCTAGGGATGTTTCGCGGGCGCGAACAGTCTGATGCTCGGCCACTGGCCTTCGGCCCGTTCAGTAGCTGTGCTCGTAAAAGATGGGAGGGCGGCTCTCCATCCACTCCTCGGGCAGCAGGCTGTACATGTAGAAGTCCCAGGGCTGGCCCCGGATCCAGCGCCAGCGGCGCAGCAGGCCCTCGCGCTTGAAGCCCAGCTTCTCGAGGGCCTTCTGGGAGCGGGGGTTGTGCACATGGGCGATGGCCTGGATGCGCTTGAGCTCGAGCGGCCCAAAGGCGTAGTCGAACAGCACCACCTTGGCCTCGGTGTTGATGCCCGAGCCCCAGTAGGGCGCGCCCAGCCAGGTCTCGGTCTCGCCGGAGTGGTTGGCCCAGTCGGAGTGCAGCCCGATCACCCCCGCCGGCCGGCCCTCGAACTCGATCACAAAGAAGCCCACCTTCTGGCGCAGCTCGTTGAGGTATTCCCAGGTCTGGTGCTCGCTCTGGTGGGGGTCCCAGTAGACGTAGGGCGAGAGCGCGGGGTCGGCGGCCAGCCGGAACATCTCGGCGGTGTCCTCGTCTTTGGGAGGCCGGAGGAGCACACGGGGGCCGCGCAGTTCCATAAAGGTTAAGAATAGCTTACCGCAAACGGGTCTGGGCGGTGATGCTAGGCGGAGCCCACGGGCCGTCTTGCGGTGGGGAGACACCACCAGCTTTTAGAGCCTAATCCTCGAGGTAGGTGTACCCCGTCAGCTCCCGCGCGTACTGCTCCATCAGCGAGCCCTTCTCGGAGGGCTTGAGCTTGGAGCTTCGCACCAGCTTCTCCATGGCCTCGGACAGCTCGTCGTCCTCGTAGCCCATCTTCTCGATCACCCGCCGGGCCTTCTCACCCATCACGAAGCGCTCGATGTCGTAGCCCTCGTCGTCCACGGTCACGTGGGCCTCGCCGATGCGGCCGAAGAGGTTGTGGCTCATGCCAAGCACGTCCTGGTAGGCCCCGGTCAGGAAGACGCCCAGGTAGTAGTTCTCGCCGGGGCGTATGGCGTGGACGGGCAGGGTGTGGCGCACATCGTGGGTGTCGATGAAGCGGTCGAACTTGCCGTCGGAGTCACAGGTGATGTCGACCAGGGTGGCCTCGCGGGTGGGGCGCTCGTCGAGCCTCGAGAGGGGCACAATGGGGAACATCTGCTTGATGGCCCAGGAGTCCGGCAGGCTCTGGAACAGGCTAAAGTTGCAGACCAGCTTGTCGGCCAGCATCTTCTGGAGGTCTTCGAGCTCGTCGGCCGGGTAGTCCAGCTCCAGGGCCAGCTTCAGCACCTTGCGGGCGATCTGGTAGAACAGGCTCTCGCCCAGGGCGCGGTCGCGCAGGGACACCAGCCCCAGGTCGTAGAGGCTTTGCAGGGTATCCTTGTTGGAGAAGGCGTCGTGGTAGACCTCGCGGTAGTTCTTGGCCGAGACGCCCTTGGCCAGGTCGAACATGTCCTTGACCACCGGGTGGGCGTCCTTGGGCTGCTCGAGCTTCTCCTCGCCGGGGGCGCGGATCGTATCCACTACCTCGAGCACCAGCACGCTGTGGTAGGCGGTGATGGCCCGCCCCGACTCCGTGACCAGGATCGGGTGGGGCTCCTTGTGGCCGTCGCAGACCTCCTTGGTGACGTAGACCAGGTCTTCGGCGTACTCCGAGAGGCCGTAGTTGGCCGAAGCGTAGAAGGCAGTCTTGGAGCCGTCGTAGTCGACCGCCAGCCCGCCCCCCAGGTTGAGATAGCGCACCGGGGCGCCCAGCTTGCGCAACTGCACGTAGGTCTGGGCGATTTCGCGCACGGCCTGCTTGATGCGGCGGATGTCGGTCACCTGCGAGCCGATGTGCGAGTGCAGCATGGCGATGGTGCCCAGCATCCCGGCTTCGGCGAGGCGGTCGATGGCCTTGATGATCTCGGGCGTGGTGAAGCCGAACTTGGCCGACTCCCCGCCCGACTCCTCCCAGCTGCCGCTGCCCTTGGTCTTGAGCTTGTAGCGGATGCCAAGCTGGGGCTCCACGTCCAACTCGGTGGCGATGCGCAGCACCCGCTCGAGCTCGGCGAACTTCTCGAGGGTGATCACCACGTTCTTGCCCAGCTTCTTGCCCATCAGGGCCAGCCGGATGAAGTCGTCGTCCTTGAAGCCGTTGCAGGCGATCAGGGCGTCCTTGTGGGTGTCCTGGGCCAGGATCAGGGCCAACTCGGCCTTGGAGCCGGCCTCAAGGCCGTGGGCGTAGGGCTTGCCGGACTTGGCGACCGTCTCCACCACCATCCGCCGCTGGTTGACCTTGACCGGGAAGAGGCCCTGGTAGCGCCCCCCGTACTCGTACTTCTTGATGGCCTTGCGGAAGGCCTCGTTCAGCTCGACCACGCGGCTCTCGAGGATCTGCGGGAAGCGCAGCATCACTGGCAGCGGGCGGCCCTCGTCGCGCAGGTCGGTCACGATCTCGTGCAGCGAGACCGAGAAGCCGTCGGGCCCCTCGGGCGTGACGTGCAGCTCGCCGTCCTCGCCTACGCGAAAATACCCCGCCGCCCAGTGGGGGACGAGGTAGGTCTCTTCGGCGTCCTTAGCGGTGTATCGTTTGAGCTTTTCCAATTCGGATCGGTTCTCCTCGAGGGGTTGACGCGGAGTCTCCTGCCCCACAGCCTACGGCCACGGCGTAGGCGCGCCGCCCGTGAACTGTCCGACAAAGAGTGTAGGGCAAAACCCCGCCAGATTCCAGTAATAAGACCTGACAGGTGGTTGAGGATTCGGCCGGGGAGCCGCCGCCGACTTTGCTTGAGGCCCACTTCGGGCCTGAGGGGTCTCGAGTAATCTATTAGCCGTGAGCGTCAAGGAAGCCCTCGAGGCCCGCTACCACACCCCCCTGACCCGCTTCGGGCGCGGCTCGGAGGCCAGGACCTACCGGGGCGGCGGACTGGTCTTTAAGGTCTACGCCCCCAGGGAGTCCAACGCGGCCCTGCGCGAGTACCGCAACTTCGGCAGGGCCGGGCTGGGGAGCTGGGCGGTGGAGCATTTCTTGCTCGAGGGCCACGGCATCTTCGTGCTGCGGGAGTACCCTGGCACGCCGCTCGGCCCCGAAAACGTAAACGACGCGGCCATCGAGCATCTGGCCCGGTTTTTCGACCATCTGCACCGCGTCCGCGAGCCGGGCGAGACCAACCGCGACGTGCTGGAGTACCGCCTCGAGCTGTTCACCGAGTGGCTCTCGGACATTCCCGACGCGCTGGGACTGATCGGCCGACTCAAAAACCGCCTCGATGAACTGGTGGGCGTCCCGCTTTCCTTCTGCCACAAAGACCCCTGGGCGGGCAACATCCTGCTCAAGAACCCGGAAGTCGACGGCGGCTTCCCGCCCGCGCTGGTGGTGGACTGGGCGCGGGCGGCGGGCGAAGATCCGGCCAGGGACTTTGCCATCTTCAAGACCGGCAGCCTGGACCAGTTGGGCGAGGCGCAGGCCAAGCGCTGCCTCGAGCACATGGTCAACCTCCAGCGCGACTCCCAGGGGCTGTGGGCGCGCCTACATCTGTGGATCCCCCTGACCTACCTGCACGACCTCTACTGGTTCCGCCGCAACGAGCCCGACGGTTTTGCGGCCGCGATGAGAGAGAAACTGCCGCGGGCGCTCGAGTTCTACGCAGGCAAGTAGTCGCCGGCCTTTCTAGCCCCTTATCCGTGGGCCAAATCACCCCAAGGCCAGCCCCCGTTCCTCTTGTGGGAGGGTGCTGGGTGAGGGGCGGCGAGCCGGGCGAATGCCCCTTCGGCCCGCGCGTCGCTTTGGGCGCCCGGGGCCCGGCGCTTAGCGTTGGGCCAACCTTGGCCTTACAATCACCCCATGAAACAGTACCGGGTCAAGCCTGGGGCCAGGCTCAAGCTGTCTAAGTTCGACCCCGACGACACCAGCGCTTTCAAGGGCGGCAAGGGCACCAAAGAGCAGGCCCTGGCCGAGACGGAAGAGCTGAGGAAAAGGCTCGAGCACCTCCAAGAACTCCTCTACGCCCAGGGCAAGCACAAGCTGCTGATCGTGCTACAGGCGATGGACGCGGGCGGCAAGGACGGGACCATCCGGGTGGTGTTTGATGGCGTGAACCCCACGGGCGTGCGGGTGGCCAGCTTCAAGGCCCCCACCTCGGCCGAGCTGGCCCGGGACTACCTCTGGCGCGTACACGCCCACGCCCCGGCCAAGGGCGAGATGGTCATCTTCAACCGCAGCCACTACGAAGACGTGCTGGTGGTGCGGGTGCGAAACCTGGCCCCCAAGGCGGTTTGGAAAAAGCGTTACGAACACATCCGCAACTTTGAGCAGATGCTTTCGGACGAGGGCGTGACCATCCTAAAGTTCTACTTGCACATCTC
Organism: Meiothermus sp.; assembly: GCA_033762915.1. Lineage (GTDB taxonomy): Bacteria > Deinococcota > Deinococci > Deinococcales > Thermaceae > Meiothermus. The sequence goes on from JANRLD010000013.1 coordinate 16,071, forward strand.
CAAGGAAGAACAAAAAGTCCGGCTCCAGGAGCGCCTCGATAACCCCGAGAAGCGCTGGAAGTTCGACAAGGGCGACCTCGACAACCGCGCCCTCTGGGACGAGTACATGGCCGCGTTTGAGGATGCCCTGAGCAAGACCAGCACCGACCAGGCCCCCTGGTTCGTGATCCCGGCCAACAAGAACTGGTATCGCAACTGGCTGGTCTCCAAGATCATCGTCGAGGCCCTTGAGAGCCTGAAGATGAGCTACCCCGACCCCGAGGCGGGGCTCGAGAAGATAAGGATCAGGTAAGGCGGTTAGCGGTTGGCAGTTGGCCAAGCGCCAATGGCTAAAGGCCCTACTGCTGCACCACCTCAGCCTGCCACGGCTCCACCACCACCTTGACCTCGACCGGCATGTTCAGGCTGGCCGAGACCGAGCAGTACTTCTCGTGGGAGAGCTGGGCGGCCTTGCTGAGGGCCTCGTAGGTGACGCTGGGGCCGGAGGCGTAATGGGTCACTACGATGCGGGTGTAGCGGCGGGGGTGATCCTCGGCGCGCTCGCCCACCGCCTCGACACGGTAGCTGCCGAGGGCCTGGCGCTTTTTCTCCATGATGTCCACCACGTCGTAGGCGGTGCAGCCAGCCAGCGCGGCCAGCAGCAGCTCCATCGGACGCATCCCGGTGGCGGGCTGGTCCCCGTCGATCATCACCTTGTCGCCCTGCTCGTTCTGACCCAGAAAACGGTGTCCGACCAGGCGCTCGAGAACTACCTTTTTGGTTGCCATATTCGACATTCTCCGTCCAAGTGATGAGAGATATTGGCCCTTGGCTTGCTCTTTCGGGGAAAGAGGAGGAACCCCCAGCCCTCGGCCCTACTCTTTCCCCCTTCCCCTAATCCAATAGCCCCGACCGCTCGAGCAGCGCCCTGGGGCTGGGGTCGCGGCCCATGAAGCGGCGGAACATCTCGGCGGGGTCGACGGAGTTGCCCCTGGAGAGGACATTGGCTACGAAGTCCGCGCCGGTCTGGGGGTTGAAGATGCCCTCGCGCTTGAACCTGGAGAAGGCGTCGGCGTCCAGCACCTCCGACCACTTGTAGGAATAGTAGCCCGAGGCATAGCCGACCGGGGAGCCGAAGAGGTGGGTGAAGCCGGCCATGAAGCCGTAGGGCTCGGGCAGGCGGGCCGGGTAGAAGGGCTGCATCACCGCCCTGGCGTAGTCCATCAGGTCGCCGTCGGCGGGGCGGTACTGGTTGTGCAGGGCCAGGTCTACCGTGCCGAAGGAGAGCTGGCGCATCCCGGAGCTGGCGGCCCAGTGGTTGCGGGCCGAGATCATGGCCTGGTAGAGCGCCTCGGGGATCGGTTCGCCAGTCTGGTAGTGGCGGGCAAACATGTCCAACGACTCGCGCTCCCAGCACCAGTTCTCGAGGATCTGGCTGGGCAGCTCGACGAAATCCCAGGCCACCTCGAGGCCGCCTAGGCTGCGCACCTCCACGTCGGAGAGGGCCAGGTGCAGCAGGTGGCCGAACTCGTGGAAGAGGGTCTGCACCTCGTCGTGGGTGAGCAGGGCGGGCCGGTCGCCGATGGGGGCGGTCATGTTGCCGCACATCAGGCCCAGGTGGGGCTCCTGCCTCCCGCTCGAGCGGTCGCCGACGATGAAGTAGTTCATCCAGGCCCCGCCGCGCTTGGTCTCTCTAGGGTGCCAGTCGGTGAAGAAGCGGCAGATCATCCGTCCCTGCCGCACGATCTCGTAGACCCGCACCTCGGGGTGCCAGACCGCCACGCCCGCCGCCTCGCGCACCTCGAAATCGAAGACCCGCCCGAAGATCTCAAACATCCCGCGCAGCACCTGGGGCAGCGGCAGGTAGGGGCGCAGCAGCTCGTCGTTGAAGTCGTGCAGGGCCTTGCGTTGACGCTCCACCCAGTAGCCCACGTCCCAGGCCTCGAGTGGCCGTCCGGCGAAGCGCTCGAGTTCGGCCGCCTCGCGCTTGAAGTGGGGCTCGTAGGCCAGCCGCATGTCCATCTCGAACTTGAGGGCGGCCTCGGCCTTGCCCGCCATGCGGTCCTCCAGGACGTAGTCGCCGTAGTTGGGGTAGCCCAGCAGCTCGGCCTTCTCCTGGCGCAGGGCCAGGATCTCGGCGATCAGGGGGCGGTTGTCGCGGCCCTCCTCGGTGGCGCGGGAGTTGTAGGCCAGGTAGAACAGCTTGCGGATTTCGGCGTTGTCCAGGTAGGTCATCACCGGGATATAGCTGGGCTGTTGCAGGGTGAAGCGGTAGCCGGTTTTCCCTTTAGACTGCGCGCTCTGTGCCGCGGCCTCCAGGGCGCTGGAGGGCAGCCCCGCCACCTGGGCCTCGTCGAGGTAGATTTCCCAGTCCGCCACCGAGTCGGTGACGTTCTGGCGGAACTTGGTGCAGACCTCGGAGAGGCGGGTGTTGAGTGCCTCGAGCCGCTCCTTATTCTCCGGGGGCAGGTCGGCCCCCTGGCGGCGGAAGTCGTCGAGCCGCAGCTTGAGGAAGCGCCGGCGGGCCGGGCTGAGGGTCTGGGCCTCGGGGGTGGCGGCGTAGTCCTTGAGGGCCCGGTAGAGCCCCTCGGAGATCTCGAGCCGGGTGCCGAAGGCCGAGACCTTGGGCAGCACGCGGTTGTAGGCCGCGCGCAACTCGGGGTGGGTGACGACTCCTTCGAGGTGGCTGACGATCCCGAAGGCGTACCACAGCCCCCGGCCCAGCTCGTCGAGTGCGCCGAGGGTGTTGGCGTAGGTGCGCGGTCCCTGCACGCCGATGATGGCCTCGAGCCCGGCCTCGGCCTCGGCAATGAGCTGATCTATGGCGGGCTCGACGTGCTCGGGCCTGATCTGGTCGAATGGAATGTCGAACTGGATTGAGGTTAAGGGGTTGGGCGCTAAAGCGTTGGACACGCCCTTAAGTATACGAGCGCGGAGGCGCTGGCTTGGTGACTCTGACCGTGAATCTCAGGATCAGTGTTATCCACTGTGGGGTGCGGCCGGCCTGGGTAGAATCCCCCTGTGGACGCCGAACTCGAGCAGTTTCTGGCCCAGACCGGGCGCACCTACCGCTACCTCCTAAAGACCGACTCGAGCCAGAACCAGGCCCGCAACCTGGCCGCCGAGGGTGCTGCGGAGGGCGCGATTGTGGTCGCCGAGGCCCAGACGGCCGGGCGGGGGCGGCTGGGGCGGCCCTGGCGGTCGGCCCCGCGGGCCTCGCTGACTTTCTCGCTGCTGTTGCGGCCGGGGTTCGCGGGCGAGCGCCTACCGCTGATCTCCTTCGCGGCGGCAGTGGCGCTGCGCGAGGCGGTGGGGGTGGGTGGCTTGAAGTGGCCCAACGACCTACTCTCGCCCCCCGGCCCCCTCCCCGAAGGCGCGAATCCCGCAGCGGGGGAGGGCGGAAGGTGTAAAAAACTGGCGGGGATCTTGGTCGAGGCGGCCTTTCAGCCCGACGGCGTGGTGGCGGTGCTGGGCATCGGGCTGAACGTGAAGAATCCTGTTCCCGAAGGGGCGGCGGCCCTCGAGGACTATTCCAGCCTGTCCCGCGCCCAAGCCCTGGGGCGCTTCCTCGAGCACTTCGACCGCCGCTACCTGAGCCTGAACCGGGGCGGGGAGGAGGTGCTGGGGGCCTGGCGTGGCTACAGCTACACGCTGGGGCAAAGGGTGCGGGTGCGGACGCCGCAGGGGGAACTCGAGGGGCTCGCGGTGTCCCTAGGCGCGGACGGTTCGCTTTTGGTAGAGTCTGGGGGCGAGAAGAAGGCGGTCTCGGTCGGAGAGGTTTCGCTGATCGGGACGCTCGAGAAGCTATAGGAGGCACCGTATGAACCCCACCCAGAGCCTGGCCTTCCTGCCCCTGTCCAAGAGACTCTTTCCGGCCCGCAGCCTGACCCGCGACCTGCTGTTGGTACTGGCCGGGAGCCTGTTCATCGGCCTGCTGGCCCAGCCCGAGATCAAGCTGCCGTTCTCGCCCGTGCCCCTCACCCTCCAGACCCTTGGCGTGCTGCTGGTGGGCGCGGTGCTGGGCAGCCGACTGGGCTTCCTGGCGGGGGTGGCGTACTTGCTCGAGGGCTTCGTGCTGCCGGTGTTTGCGGGCGGGGCCACCTGGGCCAACCCGCGCATCCCGTTCACCGCCGGTTTCCTGTTGGCCTTCCCGCTGGCTATGTGGCTGGTCGGCTACCTGGTCGAGCGCTACGGGCTGGATCGCAACCCCCTTAAGACCCTGGGGGCGATGGTGCTGGCCAATGTGCTGATATACCTGATCGGCCTGCCGGTGCTGGGCAACGCGCTGGCCGGGATCGGCAGGGGCGTCGACTTCTCCGGGCTGCTGGCTGTGGGGATGACCCCCTACCTGTTGGGCGACCTGGCCAAGGCGCTGGTGGCGGCGGCGCTGCTGCCGCTGGCCTGGCGCTTCGTGAAGCGATGAGCCACAGGGCAACAGCCATAGCTCCCTCGAGGTCTGGGGGAGTTTTGTTTTGGCTCTCGCTGCTGAATCTGGGGTTGCTGTTGGCGCTCTGGTGGTCGCACCTCAACTTGTCCGAGGGCCGCTACTGGCTGGCGACGCTGGCCGCCTACATCCCGCAGCACCCGTACGGGATTCCCGCCGGGCTGCTGCTGCTGGGGGCGCTGTGGCGAAGGACCCCTGGGGCTGTCGCGCTTAACCTGTTCGCACTGGGCTTCTGGCTGTTGGCCTTAATGGGCTTTGCGCTCCCCAAGCCCGCTGCGTCGGGCAGCCCGGCCCTCCGCCTCATGAGCTACAACGTCCGCCTGGACAACGCCGACAAGGTGGGGCGGATCGCCCAGGCCATCCGGGCCGAGCGGCCCGACGCGCTGTGCATGTCCGAGGTTTTCGACTGGGGTGCACAGCAGCTGAGCCGTGAGTTTCCCGGCTGGTACTGGCGGCAGGCCAGAGAGGTGGCGATATTCTCGAGACACCCCCTCCAGAACGTGGTCGTCCGACCGATGCCGGGAAACCCGCGCCAGATACTCGAGGCCGACCTGGTGATCGGTGACCGCCGCCTCAAGCTGGTCTGCGTGCACCAGATCGCCGCCACCCTGATTGACCGGCGTACCCGCCGCCCGCGCTTCGACACCTTCCTGGCCGAGGACCGGGTGCGCGACGACACCACCCGGTTGCTGCTGAACGTCGCCGCCCAGAGCCAACATCCCGTGGCCGTCGCGGGCGACTTTAACACCCCGCCCAGGGTGGGCGTCTACCGCACCATGCAGGCCCAAATGACCGATGTGTGGGCGGCTCGAGGCTTCGGCCTGGGGTTCACCTACTCCTCCTCGAGGCCGCTGCTGCGCATCGACTACATCTGGACCAAGGGCCTCGGGGCGGGCCGGGTGTGGGTGCCGCGGACCGGGGCCTCCGACCACTTCCCGCTGGTGGCGGATCTGGTTTGGTAGGCGCCCGGGTTGGGCCGCGGCGAGTTCGCGGGGTCCTCGAGGTGGCTCGTGCGGAGTTCGGCCGGTGGGCGCAGCCCCCAAGGCCTGGCGGGCCGGCTTCCTGGCGTTGTCGTGCGGACCCTTATCCGCCTTTTGTTTCTTTCACAACTTCCCCGTAAGCTCGTGCCATGAGGCGTCTGTTGTTGCTGCTGGTCTTGGGGACAGGAATTGCCGTCGCCCAGGCTGTGCATACCGTAAAGGCGGGCGAGAATCTGTACCGCATCTCGCTGCGCTACGGCACCACCGTCGAGGCGCTGATGAGGCTGAACGGGATTGGCGACGCGGCCCAGCTCAGGGTCGGGCAGGTCTTGCGGGTCCCCGGTCCAGCCGCCGGCAGTGTCGTGGCCCCCAGGCCCCCCTCGAGCTGGCCCCCCAACCCCCGCGACCCCCAGCTCAACATCCCCCCCGCGAACGCCCCGGTCAACCGCCGCACCGAAAACCTGCCGATTCCGCTGCTGGCGCTCGAGTGGCCCGCGTCGGTCGTGCAGGGCAACCTGGCGCTGGTGCGCCTCCGCTCGCCGCAGGCCATCGAGGGGCAGGTCAGCTTCCTGGGAAAGTCCTACGCCATCAACCAGAACCGTGTGCTGCTGCCTGTCCCGGCCCTACAACCTCCGGGCATGCACCCCGTAACCTTCACCCTCTCCGGCACGCTGGTGCGCCTCGACCTGCGGGTGGTGGCGGGCCGCTTCGGTCGCTTCGTGCTGCAACTTCCGCCCGAGCGGCGGGCCTTGCTACAGCCCGACCGGCTGCGCTCGGAGCGCCTGCGGGTGATCGGGGTCTGTCAGCCCAGCCGCCCCCAGCAGTGGAGGGGCAACTTCCGCCGCCCCGTGGAGTCCACCCGCGTCACCGACCCCTTCGGCACCCGCCGCAGCTACGACCTGGGCGCCTCCTACTCCTTCCACGAGGGCATTGACTACGGCATCCCGGTGGGCAGCGCCGTGCGCGCCCCCGCGCCGGGCGTGGTGGTGCTGGCCGAGAAGCTGTTCGTGCGCGGCAACGGGGTAGTGGTGGATCACGGAGGCGGCGTGTGCAGCGGCTACTGGCACAACTCGAGCATCCTGGTAAAGGTCGGCCAGAGGGTCGAAACCGGCGACCTCTTGGCCCTCTCCGGCAACACCGGCCTCTCCAACGGCCCCCACTCCCACTTCGAGATCCGCGTGGCGGGGATTCCGACCAACCCGGCGGTCTGGTATTTCAGCGCGCCTTAAGACCAGGGGAAAGTAAGGCCAAAGGCTTTGGGTCTTCCTTTTCCGTGCCGTTCAAAGCTCGAGCGCGTACGTCACCACCGCTTCGTTCCCCGTGAACCCCAGCCGCTTGTACAGCTCCTGGGCGGCCTTCTCGTGGTCGTGGGCGCGGACGCGGAGGGTGGAGACCTCGGGGTGGGCGAAGGCGTGCTCGGCGGCGGCCCCCAGCAGGGCGCGGCCCACGCCCTTGCCCCTGGCCTCGGGCACCACGCCGATGTAGGCCACCTCGGCGGCCCCGTCCTCGAACTCGATCTCGGCCATTCCCACGGCATCCTTGCCCTTGAACGCCATCAGCAGGTCGCAGTCGGAGCCGACAAAGTGCTGGCGCAGGGCGTCGTCGTCCCAGCCCAAGCGCAGGCTGCGGTTGTCGCTGGAGCGGCTGTAGATGTCGCGGTACGCCTCGGGATTAACCGGCTCGGCGAACTTGATGCGGTAGCCCTTAGGCACCGGATAGGCCAGGTCGCTGCGGGGGATGCTGTAGAAGTAGGTGGTGTGCTCCGGGCTAAAGCCTTTGGCCTCGAGCAATTGCCGGGCGTATTTGTTCGACGCCTCCGGGAAGGCGTATAGGGTCGGGTAGCCCTCGGCCCTGGCCTCCTTGATGAGGTGTTCCAGCAGTGCCCCGCCGTCGCCTCCGCGGACCACCGGCCCCTCGAGGGCCGCCCCGTCCCAGAAGGGCACCAGCGAGGCGTAGCCCTGCACCCGGCCCCCCTCGAGCCAGACCCAGGCTTGGTCCTCCTCGCCCGCCATGACCTCCCACCACAGCCCCTCGGGGGTGCGGGCTTCGGGGGCCAGGCTGCGGCGCTCGGGCTGCTCGTCCATCCAGACAAACAGCTCGGCGAGTTGGGAGAGATGGCTTTGCGCTACGGGCCGGTTCATACAAGAAACCTCCGTGTTCAAACTCGAGGGCAGGTGGTGTTAGGGGCATTGTAGCAAAAGGGGGAGGGACAGAAGGCAGGGGAAAAAGGGAGAGGAGCGCGGGGCACATGCGTGGTTTCGAGGTTCGCAGGTACCGGCGGGGCACCGGGGAAGCCGGGCACAAGGTTGGGGCTAGGCGTCGGCGCCTTTTCTCGTCCTACCGTCCGGGGCGGTATACTTCCCTCACAAGACAATGACCAGGCCTGTGATTTTCGTCGTCAACCCTGCCGCCGGGCGCGGGCGGGTGGGGGGGATGGTGGGACGCCTCGAGGCCATCCTCGCCAAAACCGGCCAGCCTTACCGTCTTGTCCTGACCCAGGCTCCGGGGCACGGGGTCGAGGTCGCCCGGCAGGCCCCAGAGGGCAGCCGGGTGGTGGCGGTCGGGGGGGACGGGACGGTGCACGAGGTCGTCCGGGGTCTGGCGGGGCTGGGCCCTGGCTCGGACAAGGCGGTGGGGGTGGTGCCGGTAGGGAGCGGCAACGACTTCGCCCGGATGCTGGGGCTTCGTAACTTAACCCTCGAGGCTGCCGTCCACACCGCTTTCTCAGGCCGGGTGCGCCCGATTGACCTGGGGATGGTGAACGGGCGGCCCTTTGCGGGCAGTTTGGGGATCGGGTTCGACGCCGAGGTGGCCCAAAAAGCCCTCACCGCGCCGCCCCTGCTGACTGGCCTGCCGCGCTACTTGTACTCGATCTTCGGCGTACTGAGCGGGCTATCGCTGCCCACCCTGAGTCTGCGCTCAAGCGGGGCTACCCTCCACCAGGGCAAGGCCCTTATGGTGGCCCTGATGAACGGTCGCACCTACGGGGGCGGGATTCCGGTGGTGCCGGGGGCCAAATTCGACGATGGGCTGATCTCGGGGGTGGTGGCGGGGGAGTTCGGGCGGCTGGGGGTGCTGGGGATCCTGCCGCGGCTGCTCCGAGGCACCCACGTCGGCGACCCCAGGGTGCGCCTCTTTGAGGGCACGGATTTCGTCCTGGACTTTGATCGGCCGGTCCCGGCGCAGGCCGACGGGGAGGCGCTGGGGAGCGCCCAGACCTACCGCGTCGGGCTGATTCCGGCCGGGCTGCGCGTGATAGAATTCAGCCCGCTCTAACCCGGCACTCAGCCCCTGGGGCGAGTAACAAATTCATAACGCGAAGCTTAACAGGGTCATGGTGACGAATAACCCAGGCCCCGCGCATGGCCTCGATAGAGTAAGGGGCAGTGGACACGGCAGCGTTGTTTACAACTGCTCGAGATCGGAAAGGAGCTGCGTTGAACGAAGTAAGCTGGAAGCTATTCGCGCCCCTATCCATCGAGGGCTCGACCTTGCTGATCGAGCATCAGGACTTGCCTGAGGGGATGGCGGTGCGTCTAGGCGGCGTGGGGGGGGTGGTGCTTAAGCCCCAGGAAGCCCAGGAGTTGCTGCTTAACCTGCTTACCGGCGAGTCGTGGGTCAGCAGCCGCCTGGTCTGGGCGGCCCCGCGCCTGCACATCAATCAACGCGGTTATAACCTGAACGAACGGGCCAAGCTCGCACTTATCGAAGCCTTGCAGTCGCTGCTGGTGGAGTCGCAGGGTGTGGCGGTCAACCCCATGCCCAAGGAGAGCTGGCAGCGCTCGGTGCTCGAGATCGCCCAACTCCACTTCAGTACCCCCGAGGAGGCCCTGCCCAAGCTGGGCGAGATCCTGATCGGACTGGGCCTCAAGGGCGTTGGGCTGTGGCTGCGCGGCGAGAACGAGCGTACCCTCAAGCTGGTGGGCCTCTACCCCGAAGGCCCGGCCCCCGCCGAGAGCTTCAGCCCCGAGCGCCACCCGGTTTACTACCAGGTCCTGGAGCGCAACCTGATCGTGGCGGCCGAGGACGCCCGTCAGGACGCCCGCATGGTCGAGCTGCGCGAGGTCTTGCAGGCGCGCGGCCTGGGGGCGGTGCTCCAGGTGGTGATGCACAACGAGAACGGCCTGCGCGGGGTGGTCTGGCTCGAGAGCCTCCAGCCGCGCCGCTGGAACGCCTCCGATGAGTCGTTGGGCCTGGCCATCGTACAGGTCATCGAGCGCATCCTGCGCCCACTCCAGGAGGCCCCCAAACTCCCCACCAGCCCCGAGCGCAAGTCGCTCACCGTCAAGCGGGCCGATTTCGAGGTCAACCTGACCCAAGCCGTGGCCCTGGCCCAGCGCCACGAGCGCACCATGTCGCTGATGCGCATCCGCGTGGAGGGCATCACCAAGGCCCAGACCGAGACCGCCGCCCGCGAGATCGCCCACACCCTGCGCCAGTCCGACTCGCTCAGCTACCTCGGCGACAGCGGCTTTGCCCTGCTGCTGTCCGAGGTGCGCTTCACGGCGGGGGCCTCGAGGGTGGCCCACCGCCTGCTCCAGCGCCTCCGCGCCGCCCTGCCTGGCACCAAGGTGGGCATCGGCATCGCCATGTACCCCCAGGACTCCACCACCGTGGAGGGGCTGTGGGCCCAGGCCGAGCAGGCCTGTCACTCAGCCCTCGAGGGCGGCGGCATCCGCCTGCTCACCCCCGGTGCGGTCGAGTTGCAAGAGGCCATCGCCCACAACGACCTGACCCTGCACTTCCAGCCGGTCTTCGACCTGCGCGACCTCGAGCTGGTCTCGGTCGAGGCCCTGGCCAGATGGCCCAAGCCCAAGGGGATGCACCAAGCTGGCGACTTTATCCCCCTGGCCGAGCAGGTCGGCCTGATGAGTGCCCAGGACAAGTGGGCCATGGAGCGCGTCCTCGAGCAGGCCGCCCTCTGGAAGCCCTCCGGCGTCAACGCCCGCTTCTCGGTCAACATCTCCTCCGAGATTCTGATCGACCCCAACTTCCCCACCTACCTGCAAGAGATGCTCTCGGCCCGCAGCCTCCCCGCCGACATCCTGATCCTGGAGATGCGCGAGGAGAGCATCCTGGCCGACTTCGACACCACCGGTCGCAGCCTCGAGATCCTCAAGCATCTGGGCGTGGGCATCGCCCTGGACAACTTCGGCACCAACCCCCTGCCCCTGACCCAGCTCAAGCGCCTCCCCCTGGACTGGATCAAGATGGCCCCCGCCCTCAGCTCCAGCGAGAACGCGGGCCTGGCCAAGGCCGCCATCGAGATGATCCACGCTGTGGGCACCAAGGCGGTGGCCAAGGGCCTCGAGGAGCAGTCCCAGCTCAACCGCATGAAGGAACTCGGGGCCGACTACGGCCAGGGCCACATCCTGGGCTGGCCGGTGCCCTCGGAAGACCTGGGGGCGCTGCTGGTGTGGGGGATTGGGTCGTAGAGGCGAGGAAAGCGGAAAGAGAAAACAAGCCGAAGGCCGGAGGTTGGCCTTCGGTTTTTTGTTGGGCCTCGAGGTTTACTGTAGGGGCGGTGCCTTGTGCCTGCCCTTCCTCCCGCAACGCAGAGAATATGGACGCGTGCCTTGTAAGTATCTCCATAGTGGAATTGCAGCATCCGCACTCACCGATAGATCGGGCAATTGCGCCCAAAAGCCGCTCGCTGATGAGGCTGTGCTGAAGTCCTGCAATCTCACTATGGCGCAACTTAGAGGCTTATTGCAATACCATTTATTCCGACTCATTCGGCAAATTTCGTGCCCGACAGCCGAATCACCGCAAAGGAATGTCCTCCCCCCTTGAGGGGGAGGGAGCCTTGTGCCTGTACCCGACGGCTTCCTGGCGATCAAGTCGGAATAGATGATTGCAATACGCCCCTATGTGCCGCGTACAATCGGGGCATGTTCGAGGGCGTCGCGCTGGTTCTGCGGTTTGTGCTGTGGCTGGTGCCGGGGGTGCTGGCCTTCCTGGCGGTGCGGGCCTTTTTTCCACAGCGTTATCCACAGGCTCAGGCTTTGCCCGCCGCCACCCCGGAGGAGCGCAGCCGGCGCTCGAGGGTCGGCCTCGGTCTCGCCGTCGCTGCCATCCTCGCCGCGGCGCTGGTCAAGCCCTTTCCGGTGGGTGTGGCGGTGCTGATTATCGGGGTGCTGGCGGGCTTCGGCGGCGGTCGCAACCCCAAATACCTGCGCGACCGCGAGCAGATGCGGAAGATACTCGAGGCCCAGGCGGAGAAAAAGGACGGGGGGTAGGGGAGAGGCTCGAGGCTCAGCTCACCACAAATCCGTCATTCCGAGCGGAGAATCCTTTGCGGCGTGGCCAGAAAGTCACGGTGCTGTACATGGGTGACCCGGACTCGAGGGATTCCTCGAGTTCAGTAAAGTGCCGAGCGCCCTTCCCGAACTGAAGACCTCGGAATGATATCGGTTTGGGTGAGGTGAACAGCGGGGTTTTTGCGGTGGTCGGACGCATGGCCGTGCGTCCCTACGGGTGATGTGGTCGCTCACCAGGCTGGACGAGCTGCCGCTCGTCCCTACCCGCCCCTTTCCCTTTACTCCCGATGTGCTGCCGCCCGCTCGCGGTCGCGCTCGCGGGTGGGCACGAAGGCGTTCTCGATCTCGGGCAGGTGGACAAAACGATCCACGGCGTCTATCAGCTTCTGGGCGGTGGTCTCCTTGAAGGCTACCACCTCGACGCGGATGCCGCGCTCCATCAGCACCTCGATGATGTCCACGAAGTCGCCGTCGCCGCTGCCCAGCACCACCACATCTAAGGTGTGCATCAGCCGCACCATGTCGGCGGCGATGCCCATGTCCCAGTTGCCCTCGTAGATGGGCTTGCCCTCGTCGGTAGTCTCCTTGAGGGTCAGGTTCATCCGGCGCACCCTAAAGCCGATGGTCGAGAGCTTGTAGATGAAGGGCCAGGCTGAGGTGTCGCCCTCGCGCTCGACTACGTAGGCGGTGGCCCGCACCAACTGCCGCCCCCCGACCGCAAAGCGCATCAGGCTCTCAAAGTTGACGTTTTGCCCGTAGTAGTCCCGGGCAGAGTGGTACAGGTTTTGGGTGTCCACGAAAAGTCCGACGCGCTGGCCGGGTACCACGCCCGGCACTCGGCCAAAGGGGTCGTTCATAGGGCTCCTTTGTAAAGTCAGTCTGTAAAGTCGAACGGCAAAAACCTAGTCTTTATTTGTCGTCCGCCTATGATTGTACTACCGCCGGGTCAAATACGAGTACGGGCAACCGGTCTGTGGCGTGTGCTCGAGTAACCCCACTCTCGAGGTCGTCGACCGTTGTCCTCTGCCACCCGCTCACCTGGCCACCACGATCTCGTTCCCTGCCGCCCACTGGCCGATGTCCTGCTTGTTTATGGCGGCGGCCATTAGGTCGGGGAAGAGGTCGGGGGTGCAGGCGAAGCTGGGGATGCCCATGCGGGCGAACTCGGCGGCTACCTGGTGGTCGTAGCTGGGCCGTCCATCGTCGCTTAGGGCCAGCAGGGCGATCACCTGCACACCTGAGGCCGACAGCGCGGCAGCCCGCCCCAGCATCTCGGCCTGGTTGCCCCCCTCGTAGAGGTCGGAGACCAGCACCAGGATGGTCTCCTGGGGGCGCGTCACGATGCTCTGGCAGTAGGCCAGGGCGCGGTTGATGTCGGTGCCGCCGCCGAGCTGCACCCCGAACAGCAGATCCACCGGGTCTTGCAGTTTGTCAGACAGGTCCACCACCTCGGTGTCGAAAACCACCATGCGGGTGTTCACTGCCTTGAGGGTGGCCAGCACCGCCCCGAACACCCCTGAGTAGACCACGCTGCTCCCCATCGAGCCGGACTGGTCGAGGCAGAGCACAATCTCGCGCAGGGCCGAGCGCTTGCGCCCGTAGCCGATGCGGGTCTCGGGGACAATGGTCTTGTGGGTGGGCTGGTAGTGCCGGAGGTTGGCCCGGATGGTGCGGTTCCAGTCTATTTCGCTGTGTTTGGGGCGGCGGTTGCGGACGGCCCGGTTGAGGCTGCCCATCACGGCGGTGCGCATGGGCTCAGCCAGTTTGCGCTCGAGTTCTTCCACCACCCGCTGCACCACCATTCGGGCGGTGTCCTTGGCCCTGGCGGGCATGGTGTCTTTGAGGGCGATCAGGTCGGCGGCGAGGTGCACGTCGGGCGAGAGGTTTTCCATCAGCTCCGGCTCCAGGAGCATCTGGCGCAGGCCCTGGCGCTCCAGGGCATCGCGCTGCATCACCTTGACCACGCTCTTGGGAAAGAACTCGCGGATGTCGCCCAGCCACCGCGCTACACCGGGGCGGGACTTGCCCATCCCGCCCTTCTGGCCCTTGCCGCTCTCCTCGCCGTCCTCGCCGTAGAGTCGGGCCAGCGCCCCGTCCATGCGGGCGGCGTTCGCGTTCAGGCCGCCGCAACTCCCCTCGGCGGGGCCGCCCAGCACCAGGCGCCAGCGCTGGAGGCGGTTGAACTCGGGTGTGGTTTCAGACTCGGGCATGGATTCCTCCTCGAGGATTGCTTAGCATGGGGGCATGATTCCAGTGGCGACCTTTTCGCTCGTGGCCCGCGACCCCCAGACCGGCGACCTCGGCGTGGCGGTGGCGAGTAAGTTCTTGGCGGTGGGCTTTGTGGTGCCCTGGCTGCGGGCCGGGGTGGGGGCGGTGGCTACGCAGTCGTACTGCAACCCCCACTACGGGCCGCAGGGCCTCGAGCTGATGCGCTGGGGGGCGAGCCCTGCCGAGGTGCTCAAAACCTTCGAGCGCACCGACCCCGAAATCGCCGGGCGGCAGTTCGGGCTGGTCAGCGCCTCCGGCGAAAGCCTCACCTACTCGGGGGCAGGCTGCCACCCCTGGGCCGGTGGGCGCAGCGGCCCCAACTATGCCGCCCAGGGCAACATTCTGAGCGGGCCAGAGGTCGTGGATGCGCTGGTGCAGACCTTCCTTATCTCCACTAAGCCCTTTCCCGAACGCCTGACCGAAGCCTTGCTGGCGGCAGACCGCGCCGGCGGCGACCGGCGGGGCCGGCAGTCGGCGGCGCTGCACATTGTGGGCGAGGGCAAGGGCTACGGCGGGATGGAGCGCTGGATCGACCTGCGGGTCGACGACCACCCCGACCCTTGCCTCGAGCTTCAGCGGCTCTTGGGCCTGCACCGCCTGTTCTTCTCCCGGCCCGAACACCCCGAACCCCTCAGCAGCACCGATATCGCCTGGGTTCAGGGTGTACTGGTGCGGCAGGGCCGGCTGGTCGAGGTCAGCGGCACCTGGGACGAGGCCACCGAGAAGGCCTTCCGCGACCTGATCGGCATCGAGAACCTCGAGGAACGCTACGCGGGCGGCCCCTTCCTCGACCGCGAGGCCCTGGATTACCTCAAGTCCAAGCTGTAGCAGCCTCACCCCAGCCTCCAGTCGATCGGGGTTTGGCCGGACTCCTCGAGCGCCGCATTGGTTTTGGAGAAGGGCTTGGAGCCAAAGAACCCGCCCTTGGCCGCCAGCGGCGAGGGGTGCGCCGACTGCACGATGACATGGCGAGAAGTGTCGATAAACTCAGCTTTCTTTTGCGCGTTGGCCCCCCACAGCACAAAGACCACTCGAGTGGCCTTGGCGTTTACCGCCGCAATCACCGCGTCGGTAAACTTCTCCCAGCCCTTGCCCTTGTGCGAGTTGGCCTCGCCGCTTCTAACGGTGAGCGCGGTGTTCAGCAGCAGCACGCCCTGGTCGGCCCAGGGTTTCAGGTAGCCGGTCTTGACCCGTGGAATGCCCAGGTCGGCCTCGAGTTCTTTGTAGATGTTCACCAGGCTGGGCGGAACCCTCACCCCCTCGCGCACGCTGAAGGCCAGGCCGTGGGCCTCGCCGGGGTTGAAGTAGGGGTCTTGGCCCACCACCAGCACCTTTACCTGGTCGTAGGGCGTGTAGCCCAGGGCGTTGAACACGTCCTCCTGCGGCGGGAACACCGTATGTTTGCTGCGCTCTTCGCTTACAAAAGCCTCGAGCTTGGGCCAGTAGGGTTTATCAAACTCGGCCTCGAGCACGGCTTGCCAGTTGGCGGGAATTTGCTCTTTCATAGAGGCTCCTTAGGTGTCGAAGGCAATGATGTAGACGACCAAAGTGGGCCCGCCGCGCTTGATGTAGACCGTCGGATAAAACCCCGAAGCTGTGGAGGATTGCTGGGTCTCGGAGGACTTAAGTTCATAGACCTCGAGCGGCGGCTGTGGATCGAACCAGCTCTGCTTATAGATGTTCTCGGGTGGCTGAGGAAGATTGACCCTGACCAGGTTGTTGCCGCTCAAAAACCCGGGCAGCTCCTCGGGCAGCAGCTCGAAGCGGGCCTGGATGTACCAGTCCTGAAAGCCCTGGCCGTAGGCCCGCCAGTTCTGGGCGGTGGGGGGAATCTCGAGCTTTACCCAGTCGGCGTACTCGGCGGCGGTGGGGGTGGTGGAGTTGTCGGAGAAGATGGCGACGGCGGCGGAGCGCAGACCCCAGTAGCCGAGCAGCAGGGCCAGCACAACTACGCCCGAGATGATGAGGGCGGTTTTGCGGGGGTTGGGTTTAGGGGTGGTCATAGCTTCCTCAAGTGATACGCGTGACCGAATGAAGCTGCCCACCATCCCACCAGACCTCGATCCAGGGTTCTGAATCCTTAAATGTCCAAAGTACCAACTTCATCCCTTTGTTTTCGTACTCATCCCATGTGCTCTCTGCCCAACCCGTCTGCCATCCAGCCAACGCCGCATATGTAGACCGATCATCGTCGCTCTTCCACGCTAAGGCTCGTTCATGCAGATAGTCGTCAAACGGAAAAATCAACTTTTGGTCTTCAAGTGGAAGGTCACCAAACCCCCAGTATGGCTGCCAGTTTCTTCCAACTAACCATCGTTGAATGTCAGGAGAACTTAACTGCAAAGTAATGTCTATATTAGGTAACGACAATGCTTCTTGAGCAAACAGAGGCGTGCCGCCATTCAAACTTGACCTATTCAAGGAGGCATCAGACTCCCACTCAACAACACTTTCTTCCCAATCATCCATACCGAGACTCAAATAAACGCTGAAGACACCCGTCAGGCCGTCGAAACCGGGAGGCAAAAAACGACAGTCCACACTAATCCAGTGACGATGATTTCTCTTTCTTTTTTCTGAACCAACGATACCTTTTCCACCCCACACTGCCGCAAATTGACTATCCTCGCCAAAAGGCTCTAAGTTAACAGACGGCCTCGCTAGTTTGTGTGCCTCTTCAATTAACCGCTCAAGTGTCATGCTTTACCTCCCAATCCGAGCAACTGTGCGTACAGCGGCAGCACCCTAGCCCCGCGCTCGTCGTCCACCATTCCATTGCCCTGTTTCGCCACCGCCACCGCGCCCACTTCGGTTGCTTTGGCCTTCTCGCCCAGGCTGCGGCGCTCGGGGCTTTCAAAGCTGCTAAAGGTTCGGCGCAGCAGCGGTAGAATCCGCACGAAGGCCTCTGAACTCAGCCCGGCCAGCCAGTTGTTGAGCAACCCAAACAGCCCGTCGTCGTGAATCAAAATTAGACCGCTGCCCTTGAGGAAACCCTCGAGCCAGCCGCTGGCCCGCTCGGGTTCGGGGTCGGAGAGGGCCAAGCCCAGTCGGCGGGCGGTCTCCTCGGAGTCGTAGAGGCCCGCCTCCATCAACAGGCGCACCGCCCGGCCCACAATCAACCCGTGGCCCGAGTATTGGTTGGCCAGCTTGCCCAAGGTCTCTTGCCAGAGGGCGCTTTGCTCGGGGTCTTGCAGGGTCTGGAGGGCGGAGTGCAGCTCGAGGATTTTCCCGAACATCTCGAGGGCTGCGTCGTCGGAGATCGAGGCGCAGGCGTTGGGCAAGCCCACGCAAATGCGGGCCACCATGCCCTCCACGGCGTGGCCCACCATCTGGGTATCGGTCTGGCGCACGTTGCCGTAGCGCAGCACCCTCGCCAGCGGCGGTACCACCTGCATCAGCACACCGATGTCGGTGGCCTGGGCGGCCTGGTTTTCGATGGAACGCATCAGGGCACTCGAGGCGGCGGGCAACTCGGCCAGCAGCACGTCCTCAAGCATTTTGGTGAGGGCGGGCAGGTCGGCGTTTTGGGTGGCCTCGATGACCCTGCCCGCGCTGGCATCCAGCACTGTGGAGCCGTAGCGGCCCGCTTCAATCAGGGCAACGGCGTACTCGGGTTCCCACTTAAGCTGCCAGGCCTCTTTGAAGGTTCCCTTGCTGCTGCTGTAGGCGGGGTGCGCCCACTCGATGCCCAGCAAGCGCAGGCGGTGAAAGAGCTGCGAGCGGCCCAGGTCGGTTTCCTTGCGGAGGTCTAGCTCGAGGTCGCGCACGGTTGCGTCTTGGGTCAGGCGCAGGCGCTTGACTTCCTTGGCCAGGTCTTGCTGCAAGGGCGCGGCGGGAGTCTCGCCGGGCACTGCGCCCAGGCGTTCGCCTACCGTCAGTTTTTCGCCAATCAGTTGCAGCACCAGCGGGTTGCCGAAGGCGAAGGTGGCCTCGGCGGCTTGGTCCATTTCCTCGAGACCGGGCAGGGCTCGAGAGCGCATTGCGGCAAGGGTGTCGGCCAGCCGCACCGCGTCAATCACCTGTGCGGGGCTGCCACCCAAGTCCTGCTCGCGCAGCAGGGCCGCGATCTTGGCCATCCAGCGCTCGGTGATCTTGTCCGAACTCTCCCACAAGTGCTGGTACCACCCCGGCGAGGCAATGCCCGCGCCGTAGCCGCTGCTGCGCGAGAGCCGCCCATACGTCCAGGGAACCCAGGTGGCCGCCACTTTGGTTTTGGGCGGATTTTTGAGCAGCTCGGCGTCGGATTTTTTCAGGCCCTCCAGCGGCTTCTCCTTCAGCGCGGGGCCGTGCCAGGCTCCGCACACCACCGCGATGGTTTGATGACCCTCCTTGAGTGCGGCGCGGATGTTCTGGCGCATGGTGGCCTCGCGCAATTGTTCGTTCGCCTCCTCGGGTGGCTGGAATACGCCCTCGTCGGACTCACGCAGGGCCGAGATGGCCTCGAGGATCGCGGCAAAAACGTTCTCGTCCCGGCGCTCCTCGACCAGATAGTTCCACCAGCGCTCGAAGTCGGTGTATCCGGCGGCGTTTGCGAGTGCTGTTAATGAATCGGGTTGCGGGAGCTGTTCGGCAAGTTCGAGTGGGGGGGGAGGGGGGGACTCGGGCGATTCTGCTTCGGGAGCGGGCTGGGTTTCTTTGCCGAGGGGTTCGGGGGCTTTTTGGCCCATGCGGTGGGTGAGCGGCAGGTCGAAAAAGCGGGTGGGGATGTTTTGGCTCAGGCCGTAGGTGAGGGCCTGCCACTCGGGCGAGAACCGGGCGAAGGGGTAGAAGGAGGCTTCGGCGGGGTTCTCGCTGGCGTAGACCAGCAGGGCCACAGGGGGCTGCATCTCGGCATGGAGCATCAAGGGCAGCAGGGGGTCGGCCTCGGGTGGGCCTTCGACCAGAATGCAGTCCGGGCGGAGCTGCTCGAGGGCTGTTTTCAAGCTTCGCGCCGAGCCGGGGCCGTGGTGCCGGATGCCGAAGATGTGGACGCTCATACCTGTTCCTCTGAGTACCGGCGTTGCCGGGGGCCACACGGCCCTTCACTGTCGGTAGCCCAGTTGGCGGGGTTGTGGGCAATGTACTGGCGGATGTTCTCGAGGTGGCGGTCGTTTCTGATGATTTGGTCGTGGTAGCGTTCCTGCCAAACGTCCGCACCTGGGGTTTGGCGAAGGCGATTAATCTTGGTGGTCACAGACGATTTTAAACCCGCCACCAAAGACCCCAACGACCGCTTCGGTCGAAACAACAATGGCGTTGACCGTAGGGACGCACGGCCGTGCGTCTGCTCTGGGGCTGTAAAATCCACGTTGGAATCTGCCTCCGCTTTGGTTTGATCTGGTGGTTCAGATTTGGAAATCAATACAATGGCATGCAGATGATTGGGCATAATGACAAATTCGTCGAGAAAGATTTCCTTGCGAATCCCTTCTGATTTCAACCATTCCTCGAGCACGGTTTCACCCAAAGCATTCAAATGCATTGCCCCATCTGAAACCTCCCCAAACAGGTGCTCACCGTGGTAGGTCTTAATGGTGATGAAATACGCGCCATTTGAAGAGTAATCGAACCCTTTCAAACGGGGGGATTTTCGCTGGGGGCGGTTATACATACGTGCTCACCATGTTCGGACGCACGGCCGTGCGTCCCTACAACAATCACAACACTTCGCGGCAGGCGCGGTACAGGTCTTTCCAGCCGTTGCGTTCTTTGAGGACGGCCTCGAGGTATTCCTGGTACACCACCTTGTCCTGCACCGGGTCTTTGACGATTGCGCCCACCAGCCCCGAGGCGATGTCGGCGGCGTTCAGCACCCCGCTGCCAAAGTGCCCCGCCAGCGCCATGCCTTGCCCCACCACGCTGATGGCCTCGGCGGTGGAAAGGGTACCCGAGGGCGACTTGATTTTGGTCTTGCCGTCGGCGGTCAGGCCGTTCCTCAGTTCGCGGAAGATGGTAACCACCCGACGGATTTCCTCGAGCGCGGGCTTTTCACCGGGTAATTCCAAGGCCCGCCCCAGGCTCTCCACCCGGCGGCTGACGATGTCCACTTCTTCCTCGAGGGTGTCGGGGGTGGGCAGCACCACCGTGTTGAAGCGGCGCTTGAGGGCGCTGGAAAGCTCGTTCACGCCACGGTCTTTGTTGTTGGCGGTGGCGATCAGGTTGAAGCCCTTGACCGCCTGCACCTCGGTGTTCAGTTCGGGAATGGGCAGGGTCTTTTCCGACAGAATGGTGATGAGGGTGTCCTGCACGTCGGAGGGGATGCGGGTGAGTTCCTCCATGCGGGCAATCTTGCCGTCCTGCATGGCCCGCACCATTGGGCTTTCCACCAGCGCTCCACGGCTGGGGCCTTCGGCCAGTAGCTTGGCGTAGTTCCAGCCGTAGCGCACCGCTTCTTCGGAGGTGCCCGCCGTACCCTGAATCAGCAGGGTGGAGTCGCCGGAGATAGCCGCCGCGAGGTGTTCGGAGACCCAGCTTTTGGCGGTTCCGGGCACGCCGTAAAGCAGCAGGGCGCGGTCGGTGGCCAGCGTCGCCACGGCAATTTCCATCAGGCGGCGGCTGCCGATGTATTTGGGAGTGACCTCGAGCTTCCCCGCCTGCCCGCCCATCAAATACTCCGTCACCGCCCAGGGCGAGAGTTTCCAGTTGGGGGGTTTTGGCTTGTCATCAATCTTGGCGAGGGCCTCGAGTTCTTCGGCGTACTGGACTTCGGCGTGTTGGCGTAGGACGGCGGTCGGACTCATACGTTCTCCCGTACTTTCTCGAGCAGGTTCTGGCGGGCAAGCATTCTGATGCTGTTGTCAGGGTCGTTAGTCAGACGTTGAAGGGTGTGGCAAGTGGTGGATGGATGCATGGCTACGCGGTAGCGGATTTCCCCATATCGGTCGCAACTCAAAACATCAAGCAAGCTCGCAGACAATGCGGGGTTTGCCACCACGCGACGGCGCACCTCCATGGCAGGGTCGACGGAGAGTTGACCTAAACTATGGACCGGCGTGTTCGGGTTACCAGCAACCTCTGCTCTGACTTCCCAGAGTGCGTCTGAAGAAAGTCGAGTCAACGTCTGTGGGGTCGTTTTTGGCGAAGCGGCGATGAATACTCTCAACCCATCCAGCGAACTCGCTGAGAAATGGTCTAGGACACTCGGGCTGGCTTTTTCCATGGTCGCGTGATTCAGCTCGACCAGCCCCTCTCGCAATAGAGCATCTCGTGTCGCCTGCGAGATCAGTCCATATAGGAAGACGTGGGTACGGACACGAACATCGTCGCAGCGGGCCAGACGCTCCTGCACCGCAAGAGGCACTCGAGCTATATGGCGTACAAGTACGGCGTACACAACTTCCGATCTGGGGTCTTCCGCCAAGTGTTCAATGAGCGGCGGGGCCAGGTTCGGGTTCCCAGCAACCGCCTCACGCACGGTGTGATGCTTATGGGCGGACAGCTTCTCGAGAGATGATCCGGGAGTATTACGATTTCTAGCAACCGCCTTCAGAATGTTGAACTTGCCGTGTCCAGAGAGATAGATGAGGGTAGCGGAACTGGAATTCGGGTTGTTGGCTACAGCCAATTGTATTCCGGCATCGGCAACACGGGCCAGCTCCTCGAGCCGCACCACCGAGGTAGTTAGGCTCCTGGCCTCTTTCTTCAATGCATCTAGACTCATGCCTCACCTCGAGACCCCTCTACAATCCGCTTCCAGCTCAGCGGTACAAACGCAGCCAACAGCAAAATGGGTGTGGAGAAAGCCAGAGCCATCCCCATCCACTGGATAAAGTTCATTCGCATCCAACCGTTCTGACTGGTAAAAAACAATACAAACGGGACTGCTGCCAGCACAAACACCAGCAAGGCCCAAGCCAGTCCCTCGAGGTAATTCCAACGCACTTCACGCCGAAAGCGATACCACAGCAGCGCGACCAGGCTCGAGGCCACCCAGACCAGCCCGGCAATCAGCCCCGCGAAGGCCCACATGTTTACCCGCCCACCAATCAACATCCCCAGCACCAAACCCACGCCCACGCTCACCGCAGCGTTGAGCAAGAGCAGCCGGAACACTACGGCTGGCTTCACAGTGCTCCCCCTGGCTTGCTGAAGGCTTGGTGCATCCGGCGGCGGAACTCGAGGGTTTCTACAAACTTCCCAAACGCCTCGAACAGCGGGTGCTCGGGGTCGCGGAAGGCTTGGTGTAGCGGCTCGGGGATGGAGTCCAGCGCCAAGACCGGGCTGTGCAGGGCCAAGGTGGGGAGGAAAGAGGCAATCTGCCAATCGCGCTGTTTCATCTTCTGCCAGTAGGTCAGGCCAATCATCAGGCGCTGGATAAAGGCCGCCCCCATCTCGGTGCTCCAAGGCTGGGGGCAGGCTGTAAGAAGCTGCCACTCGAGGCTGTGCGGCTCGAGCGGCCCGCTGCCGGTCTTAAGGCGGCGCAGGGCTTGGGCCTGCACTTCTGGGGTGGGTAAGGCCTGCGCCGCCGCGCTGGTCTGGTGGTCGGGCAGGAGTTCCATCAGGGCAGTCGTCCAGGCTGCGTCCTTGAAGCGCACCGCCGCCGAAAGCCACGCGCCCGGCAGCACCTCCTTCCAGTCTTTTTCCCGCAGGGCCACGGGTACGAGTTCCTGCGCCTCGCCCCAAACGCTGGGGGGAACCCGCCCCACCATCTGCTGGAACCACCAGGTCTTCTCGCCCATCCCATAGGGCACGTTTTTTTGCTCAATGCCGTCCCGCGTCCACTCCTTCTCGAACTTCTCGGGCAGGGCGATTTCGATTTTCACAGTGGGCTTTTTCCCGCTCAGGCTCGAGACCAGCCCGCCCACGATTCCCTGCGGCTTGGGTGACTCAATCCGCAAAAAGGCTCCGGCTCGAGCGGTCATCCGGCCCACCATCCGCGACCCACTCAGGCTGCCCAGCAAGTCCACGGCGGTGCTGCGCACTTCCTTGCGCTTATCGTCGAGACAACGCTCAAGAAAATCCTCGTCTTCCAGCGAAAGCCCTACCTCGAGGGATTCCAGCAGCCTGGCCTTGGCCTCAGGGGTTTCGCCGTTCCAGGTCTCCTCGAGCTTGGCCCGTGCAGCCTGGGGGTCGCGCCCGCGCAGCCCGCGCACGTAGGCAGCCCGCTCGGCAAGGCTGCCATCGTCCCAGATGGAGTCGGGGAGCTGGCTGGGCGTGACCCACGCGCCGTACTCGAGGAACCTGGCCGCCCAGCGCCCGCGCTCGTCCAAGACCTGCAGGGCCAGCGGGCGCAGTTCGGGCTTGAAGTGGCCTTCGCGAATGACGCGGTGCAGCCAGCCCCGCGCCGGGCGCACCTGGGCCTGCACCATCAGGCCCAGCAGCTCGCCCAGCAGTTGGGGCCTGTCGCTCAAAACGCTCTGGAAGACCTGATGCTGGGCGTCGCTCAGGGCGGGCCAACGGTCGGGCGGCGCGGGGCTGAGGGGCGGATGGGGGCTTTGCGGGGCCTGCCAGCCTGCGCCCAGGTAGCCCTGAGCCAGGGCTGCCGCGTTGAGCAAGGCTTCCTCGCGGTTGGGATGGTCGGGTAGTAGTTCGGCAAAGGGTGTGCCCGCCGCGCTGGGCGGGGCCTGTCGCTCGGTGCCCAGCAGGGCGGCGGCGGCGAGGCGTTGGTAGAAAACGTGGGCGCTCATGGCTGCTCCTGATGGGTCAGGTTGAAGAGATCGAGGTCTTCCGGGCTGTGGGCGCACAGGGGCAGAAAGGTCTGGCCGTCCCACTCGCCAAAGAGGTTCGGTGCGTACCCGCCGCACTGGGCCAGCAGGGCCTCGGAAAGGTTGAAGCGCGGGTGCAGCCGCACCTGCTCGCCGCCCCCGCAGCGCAGCGTCCAGGCGCTGGGCTCGCCGAGGGGCTCGAGGGTCGCGCTAAAGACCACCGGGACGCGCGTAACCCAGGGGTTCTGGGCCAGGGCCTGGCTATAGCGGTCCAGCACGGCGCCGAACGGCTCCGCCGCGAGGCCCCGCACCCGAAGGTCGCGGCGAAGCAGCCCGCGCTTGGGCACGGCCCGAAGGGGGTAGGCGCTGGGGTAGAAGGCCAGCTCGCCCTCCCACACGTCGCCGAAGGCCAGGAACTGCTCGAAGGGCTGTTTACCGAAAGCGAACTCCAGCAACAGCGCCCAGCGCCCGGTGGCCTCGCCCCGCAGCCACGACCGCCGCGCCCGCAGGTTCTCCTCGACCTCGGTGGACTGGCCCAGCACCTGCCAGCAGTCGAGGACACCCTCCTGGGCCAATACTTCCTCCTGCGGCTGGCTGAACCCGATCGCGGTGCGCAGGTCGGCCTGGGTCTCGGGGGAGAGGCCCTCGAGGTGCTTGTGGCCCTGCACCAGCAGGTGAATCCGCCCCAGGCGCTGGAGCAGCCGCTCCTGCCAGCCCTCGCCGCTGGTGTGCTCGGCCAGTTCGCGCACCATGCGGGCCAGGCCAGGGGCCTGCGCGTCCACCAGGCGTTTTGCGGCGGCGTCCCAGTAGCCGTAGCCCTTGCCGGGGGCCTGGGCCAGCCCGCCACGCACCAGGTCGTAGAGCCAGAGCTGAAGCTCCTCGAGGCCCTTCTCGACCTTTTTCGCTCGAGCGGCCAGGCGTTTGGTCTGGGCGGCCTCGTCGGCGGGCTTGGGCGGCTCGGCAGCTTTTGCGGCTTTGGTCTCGGCTTTTTGGGCACGGGTCTCCAGCCACTCCGCCACCCAGGGGGGCGGGTCGGCCGTGGCAAAGCTGTCGGGCTTGGCGGCGTAGAGCAGCAGCAGCCCAATGCTGTGCTTGCAGGGGAATTTGCGGCTGGGGCAACTGCACTTGGCGCTGCCCCCCTCAAGGTCTACACGGGTCTGGTAGGGCAACTTGCCGCTGCCCTGGCACTCGCCCCAGATGGCCGCGTCGTTTCGGGCAAAGGAGACCCACTTGCTGAAAGAGGCCAGTCCGCGCCCTGCCGAGGCCGAGCTGGCATCGGGGGCCAGCGCCAATACTCTGTCGGAAGTCCAGTTGCTCATAAGCGTGCGTTGCGGTCGGGGGAAGGGACGGTTCGGGGCTGGTCTGATTATGTAAAAAACATAATTTACCATTACCCTAATGTCAACAGCCCGACCGTTACCTTAAACCCGAAGGCCCATCCACGCTAACAGAAAAGCCCCGTTTTTCCGGTGAAAAAGACCTTGATGGTTTCTAAAACTCTGGGACGAGTTTGCCGCCGCGTTACCCGCACGTTACCGCCGCTTGGCTAAAGTCGGTTGGCAGTAGCCCCTGTTTGAGGTTGAGTCAAGAACGGAGCCGCCATGACACACCCTAAAACCCCCCACCACGCCGGCGATTTTCAACCTTTGGCCCGTCGACTCATCTCAGTGATTTTGCTTCTGGCCATCGCCAATGGGGGCTTTTTGTATCTGCTGCCCGGCTTGGCCAAAGAGCACTACGCCTGGGCCATTCAGCCCCCCATCAACGCGGCCTTTATGGGTGCGGGCTACGCGGCGGGCATCGTGGCAACCGGGCTGGCTTTTTTCCTCACCCGCCACTGGCGCTCGGTGCGTCCGCTGATGCCGGCTTTTTTCGGGCTGGGCCTGACCCTTCTGCTCTCGACTCTGCTGCATGCGGGGCGCTTCAAATGGGACTACCCGCTGACCTGGGTTTGGACGCTGGTGTATCTCCTTATTCCCGTTGTGGCCGTGGTGATTTGGCACTGGCACGAGCGGGATCAAGTGGCCAGACCGCCCGACCCCCGCCTCGAGCACGTCCGCCAATCTTCGCAGGTGTTGGGGGCTTTGTTGGGGGCGTTTGCGCTGGCCCTGTTCGCAGTGCCGCAGCCCTTTGTGGAGGTCTGGCCCTGGCCCACGACCCCGCTGCTGGCTCGAGTGTTTTCCGGCTGGTATCTGCTGGTGGCCTTAATCTTCCTCACCGTAGGCTTCGGTTTGCAGCAAGCCCGCGAAGTTCCCATCGCTTACCTGACCACGGCGGCTTGGGGCGTGCTGTCGCTCCTGCTGTTGCTGCTACATCCCGAAAGCCTGCGGGTTGGATGGGGCTTGTGGGCCTGGGCGGGGCTGCACACGGCTGTGCTGTTTTTCAGCGGCTGGGCCACAGCCCGAGCCCTGCGGGTGATGCGGCTCGAGGGGCAACGTCTGTAGCCGAACGGTTGGCACAACCTTCACGTTACCCTCGCGTTACTGCCCTTCATCTATCTTGGCTTTTAGAACGACGAGCAGGGTGGCTCGAGTTCTTATACGAGGTGAACTATGAAGCCTAAAGGCAAACACGCGGTTGTGATCGGCGCAAGTATGGGCGGACTGTTGGCCGCACGCGCATTGACAGAGCATTTCGAGCGGGTGACCATTCTGGAGCGCGACCACCTCCCCCAGATCGGCCACAACCGCAAGGGCGTTCCACAGGGCCAGCATGCCCACGGGCTGCTGGGACGCGGGCGCGAGGTGATGGAACAGTTCTTCCCCGGCCTGACCCAGGACCTGGTGGCCCAAGGGGCACTCTCCGGCGACACCCAGGACATCGTGCGCTGGTACGCGGGCGGCGCGGTGCTGGCCTCGGGCCAGAGCGGACTGGTGGGCCTGGCCGTGAGCCGTCCGCTGCTCGAGGGCTACATCCGCCAGCGCCTGATGGCGATGCCCGAGGTAGGCTTGATCGAAAACTGCGAGGTGCTGGGCCTAACCCATAGCGAGGATTTCAGCCGCGTGACCGGCCTGCGGGTGCTACAGCGCAGCTTGGGGGGCTTGGAAGAACACTGGAAAGCCGACCTGGTGCTTGATGCCAGCGGGCGCGGCTCCCAGAGCCCGCGTTGGCTCGAGGCGATGGGCTACCTCAAGCCTGAGGAGGAGCGCATCAAGATTGATGTGGTCTACGCCACGGCCCACTTCCGCCGTCTGCCCGACGAGCGCAACTCGGTGGTGGTGGCCCGCTCCGAGTATTGCCCGCGCGGCGCGGCCATGATTGCTCAGGAGGGGGATCGCTGGATTCTCTCGATCGGCGGTTTCTTGGGCGACCACCCTCCCACCGACCTCGAGGGCTTCCGGGCCTACGCACTCGAGTTGCCCTCCCCCGAGGTCCACGCGGTGGTGAACCGAGGCGAGCTACTGGGGGAAATCGTGGCCTTCAAATACCCCGCCAGCCTGCGCCGCCACTACCAAAAACTCGGCCGTTTTCCGCAGGGCTATCTGGTCTTCGGGGATGCGCTGTGCAGCTTCAACCCGGTCTACGGACAGGGCATGACCAGCGCGGCCCTGCAAGCCCTGGCGCTAAGGCTCGAGCTGGCCAGGGGAACCCAGCAACTGGCCCATCGCTTCTTCAGAGCTGCCAGCGCGGTGGTGGACACTCCCTGGCAGATCGCCGCCGGTAATGACCTGAACGACCCCCGCATCGAGGGCCAGCGCACCCCCAAGATGCGTTTTGTGAACTGGTACCTGGGCAAGCTGTTCCCGGTAGCCCAACACGACCCCGCCGTGGCCAAAGCCTTCCTCAAAGTCACCAACCTGGTGGCCCCGCCCCCTAGCCTGATGATGCCCGCCATCGCCCTGAGGGTGTTGTGGGGGAACATCAAAAACGGCCTCGGCCGCAACCCCCAACCCCTGGCCCAGCCACCAAAGACTCGATCAGTCTAGGTGTCTGCATAGCCAACCTGCGAAGCGCCGACCCCAGACGTAGGGAATTGCGCTGGGTACGTAGCTGCCGCGTCCGCCGCTTTCGTAAATCTACCCTGGCGCAACGTAAACACAGGGGCATAATAGAACCATGTCCCCTCGGTTGTACCTGCTGGACGAACCGCACGTGCGGACTGGGGAGGGGCGGCTCGAGCTGAGTCCGGCCCGTCCCACCTACCTGCTGATCTATCTGGCCTGTCAGGGCGAGTGGGTCAGCCGTGAATCGCTGGCGGGCCTGCTGTGGCCCGCCAGCCCCGACGAAGAGGCCCGCCACAACCTGCGGGTGAATCTGCACCGGGCCAAAAGTCTGGGCTGGGCCGAGGGCATGGAGGTTGAGCGCGAGCGTGTACGCTTGGCGATGGACACCGACGTGGCCCAGTTTCGGGCGGCCTTGGGGCAGGCCGACTGGGGAGCGGCGCTGCGTCTGCATCGGCGGCCTTTTTTGCATGGCTTTCCGCTGCAAGATTTGCCCACCCTGGAGGAGTGGGCCGGCCTCGAGCGTCAGGCCCTGCTCGAGGCCTGGCAGAATGCCGCCCAGCGCTATGCCGAGCAGTTGCAGCAGGGCGGCAAACACGGCGAAGCCAGCGCGCTGCTGGCAGAGCTGTTGCGCCATGACCTGCTGGCCGAAGACGTGCTACAAAACTACCTGCGGGCTGCGTATCTGGCCGGGCAACGCGAGACCGCGCTAAAAACCTATGAGCGATTCGCTCAAGAACTGCACGAGGAATTGGGCCTCGAGCCGATGCAGGCTACCCAAGAACTGGCCCAGACCCTGCGCCGCTCGCTGCCGCTGGCAGGGGTTGGCGAGAAAAGGCAGAGCGCCATTCCCCTCGAGGTGCTCCGGCCACCCCGCCTGGTTGGACGCGAGACCGAGCAGGTCCGACTGAGGACAGCGACGTTCGCCTTGGTGAGCGGCGAGCCTGGGGTGGGCAAAACCCGGCTGGTGCTGGAGGTTTTTCCCCAAGCCGTGGTGGTTCGCTGCCGCGAAGGGCTGGATAATTTGCCCTTCTATCCGGTGTTGGAGCACCTCAAAACCCGGCTTGCCAAACTCCCCGACCTTGGCCCCTACCGCGAAGACCTGGCCCGCCTTTTGCCGGAAATCTGGCCGGGACAAACCCTGCCCCCCGCCGACCCCCTTGGCGCCAGGGGGCGGCTGTTGGAGGCCCTGCACCGCGCATTGGCAGGGGAGGAGCCGCTACTCTTTGACGACCTGCAGTGGGCCGACCCCGGCACCTTGGAACTCTTGCTGTACCTGCGGGATCGGGGCAGGCGACTGGTGGGAACCTACCGTAGGCAGGAGGTCGGCCCGGCCCTGCTCAAGGCTATCGAGGCGCTGCGCTCAGGCGGCGTTGAGGAGATCCGACTAGAGCCCCTGGAGGGTGAGGTCTTGCGGAGACTGCTGGCCGACTTGATGGGAAGCGACGAGGGGCCACAGCTGTTCTCCAGATGGTTGTACGGCAAGACTGGGGGCAACCCGTTTTTTGCCCTCGAGACCCTTAAGGCGCTCTTCGAGGGCGGTGTGCTCAAGGCTCAGGGCGGGGCCTGGCACACCGCCCTCGACGAAATTACCCAGGATTATTCGGAGCTTCAGGTGCCGCCCAAGGTGGCCGAGGTGGTGCACCGCAGGGTGGGTCGGCTGTCGGAGGCCGCCCAGCGGGTGGTGCAGGCGGCCAGCGTGGTGGGGGAGAACTTTAGCCCCAAGCTGCTCGCGGGCATTAGCGGGCTTTCGGAGTGGGCGGTGCTGGACGGGATGGAGGAGGCCGAGCGGGCGGGGATGATTGCGGGGGCGAGGTTTGTGCACGATGTGCTGAGGCAGGGTGTGTATCAAGAACTGCCCCAAGTCCGTTGCAGGGCCTTGCACACAAAAGTGGCTGAGCAAATCGAGGCCGAAGATCAGCCACAGCTACAGGCCGAGCACTGGTATAAAGCGGGGGAGCTACAGCGGGCGGTGGCCTTGTGGAAAAAGGCGGCCCAGCACTTGAGCGACTTGGGCCTGCACCACGAAGCCATCGGGATTCTGCAGCGCGCCCTCGCGTACACCTCAGATCCCGCACAGCAGGCTTATCTCCGCGCAACGCTTGCCGAACAGTATCATCAGGTCGCGGAGTACCAAAAAGCCAGTGAGCTGATCGAGCAAACCCTTAATCAGACCAGCGACGGGATTGTGCGGGCCAAGCTGTGGGCCATTCAACTGCATGTCCTGTCGGATCTGGGCAGGATGGAGCAGTGTGCGCAGATTGTCGAGCAACACCTCGCCCATGCGGATGCCCTCGAGGACCCGCGGGTGCGCCTCGAGGTGCGCTGGGCCATCGCTACCGTCTATGGCGGCTTGGGTAGGTCTAAGGAGGCCCTCGACATCATCCAGACCGATATCAAACTGCTGGAGGAGGCCGGGCCGTCGGTGACCCTGTCCGATTATCTCAGCAGCCTGGGCAGCGTTTACGATCACCTGGAGCAACACCAGACCGCTCTGGACTATCATCAACGGGCCTACCAGATGGCCAAAGCCCTGAACGCCCGCAACATGCAGGTGATTACGGTACAAAACCTGCTATTTTGTCTGGGCGCACTGGGGCGCAGCGAAGAGGGTGTAGGGCCTGCCGAAGAAGCCCTGAGCCTGGGCCAGTTTGCCCGCAGCGACATCCTGCGCAACAACCTTGGCGCGACCCTCCAACGCCTGGGCCGCTACCAAGCCTCGCTGCAGCACTACCAGTACTTGGCGGCCCAGGCCCGCGAGCCCATCTGGCGAGCCGTAGCCCATGCCCGACTGGCCGAGGCGTGGTCTCATTTGAGGCAGACCGAGGCCATAGTGCCCGCCCTCGAGCGCGCACTCGAGGGCCTGGCCCAGACCGATCATCCGTTTGCGCTGGCGCTGGTGGCCTCGAGGGTGCTTCGCTACGGCAATGACAGTCAGATCGGCCGTATCCAACCCGTCCTGGCCCGCATCAACCCAGAGGCCCTCAACCCGATGGTGCGCGCCCAACTCGAGCAGGCCCAAGCAGAGTACGCCGACAGAACCCGGTGAGACGGCGGTGTAACGTTCCCCCGGTAGGCTCGGCACATGGTATCCAAGGTGAGCCATAGCCTGATCGTGCGGATGCTGCGGGCGTGCCGGGGGTCGGGCCCCGAGCGGTCAGAGCCCCGGTTTGTGGTGTGCGACCTCAAGACCGGCAAGGAGCAAGAACTGGCCGATTGGGAGGCCCTGAGGGGCTTTCTCGAGCGCCTCTGGGCGCGCCGCCTGCGTTGAGGTGGTGCTACCATTAGGCTACCCGATCGAGGGATGAAACTATGCGGGTACGGACGATGTTGTTGCTGGGCTTGCTGATGACCGGTTCGCTGGCCCTGGGCCAGGGGATGATGGCCCAAACCGTGACCTACAGGAATGGCGACCTTGAGCTGCGCGGCTTCCTCTACCGCCCTCAGGGCCCCGGCCCCTTTCCTGTCATCGTCTACAACCACGGCAGCGAGAAAAATCTGGCCTACATTGACAGGCTGGCCCTACCCTTCGTCCAGCAAGGCTACGCCTTTTTTGCCCCCAACCGCCGGGGGCATGGGCGTTCTCCGGGGAACTACATTCTGGACGAGTTGAATACGCTGAGCGGGGCCGAGTGGAGCCGAGCCTTGGTACGCCTACACGAGGAGCAGCTCTCTGACCAGCTGGCGGGGGTGGCCTTCCTTAAAACCCAACCATTCGTGGACACCGGCCGAATGGCTGTTTTCGGTTGGTCGTTTGGGGGCATCCAGACCATGCTGGCGGTGGAGCGCTCCGAGGTTGGCTATAGGGCCGCTGTGAACTGTGCGGGTGCGGCCCAGACCTGGAATAGCTCGCCGGATCTGCGCGCCCGTCTCCTTAAGGCAGCCCAGAACGCGGCCATGCCGGTCTTCTTTATCCAGGCCCAAAACGACACCTCCGACTCTGCTCTACAAGCCCTCTCCGAGGAGATGCGCAAAGCGGGCAAGCCCTATCAGGCCAAAGTGTTCCCAGCGTTCGGCGCTTCTGCTCAAGATGGGCACAGCTTTTGTGCGCTGGGGGCCGAGTTGTGGGGGCCGGAAGTGTTTGCTTTTTTTGCCAAAGCGCTCAAATAGGTTCAAGACTCGAGCCGTCTCGCCCCGCTTCGGCGGGGTTTCCATTGATTTGAGACGGTGGTGTAACGAAGGCCATCTATCCTCGAGCCATTCAGATAGAGCCAACTCGTTACCCGCTCGTTACCGAGCCGACGGCACACTCTATCCAGGAGGCCCAAGATGAAACCCTATACCCTGCTTGTCCCCGCCCTGCTCATCGCCTTGCTTTCGGCTTGCGGCACCGGCGCCCCTACCCCCAACAACCCTGCACCCGGCAGTCCCACCAACCCCAGTAACCCGACCAACCCCACCCAGCCCACCAACCCTACAAACCCCACCCAGCCCACCAACCCCAGCAACGGCGGTACCGCCAGCTTTAAAACCGCCACGCTTCTGCCCGAGGGCCTGAAAGACCTCGAGCAAGACATCTCCCCGCTGCTGGTGCAGTTGGTCGAGATCGCCCGCAACCGCAGCAACAACGCCGCGACCCTGACCGGCACCCTGACCCAAGTCGGTAACACCAGCAACTTCAACTACTCGGCCACGCCCACCAACGGTCTGAGGATCGTCTGGGGCGATGGCGCGGTGTACGAGTTCGTGATCGGCAGGTTCCAGGGGAGCCTGGCAAGCGGGGCCAATGCTTTTTACAAGGGCAACCACTTGCTGGAGTACACAGCCAAACTCAAACCCGAAAACGACATCGGCAACGTCAACCTTTCGTTGCGTTCCCAGCGCCAGGGGGCCAACTTAGCGGTGAAAATCACCGGCACCGCGCTGTTTGAAAACCTTAGCCACACCCTCAATCTCGACTATGTCCAGGTGGTGCTCTCCGAGATCGGCAATGGCTCCATCACCTTCCACCACCAGGACACCCTGCAAGGCAGTATCAGTGGCCCGGCCGTGCAAATCCAGGTTTCCGAGGCCTACGACTTCAAGGTGGTGGGTGGCTCGAGCAGTCTGGTTATGCAAACCATCCGCAGCTTTAACAACGCCTGGACCGAAGGCGGCCAGCAGTTCCGGCTGCAAAACGGCCTGATCAAAAAGGTATTCCGCGATGGTAGCCCCATCGAGCGCGACTTCTGGACAGCCCAGGGTGATTTGCTGCGCGGCGGCGTGAGAGTGGGTGGATTGGGGCAGGCCTTCAGCGGGAATTTGCTCGAGCAGTTCCTCGATACCCCCAACGGCAGAATTCGTCTTGGTGCGGCCCAGTTCTAAGTGCTGTCGCGTTTTCCACCCATACTCCGCCCACGCTGCGGAGTAGTGCACTCGGTACGGCGGTTGTTGCCGTACCGAGTGTTCGTGGCATACTCCCTACAGCGGTTTCTGCTGTAGGGAGTATGCGTAAGAACTGCTCAAACCCGCATAAAAATCCTGTAAAGTCCGCAGCTTCTCTACCGTAATGTCGTTGCTGTACACCTTCAATACCTGCGCATCGCCGTAAGCGTGGGCCTCGGCTTCCATGCCCCGCCCCAGCAAGGTGTTCTCGCTCAAACCATACCGTGACAACAGTTCGGTTTTGGCCTGGCTCATCTACATCCAGTCATCGCTGGGCATCACAAACACATCGTCCATCCGCTTGAGCCGCGCCGCCAGCAGCGGTACCTTGTCCAACTCGTAGTTGAAAAAGTAGCGGGCCGCCTCGAGCTTGCCCCGGTAAAAGTTCCCCTCTTTCCCCTCGGCCACCCTGGCCTGCTGCAACCAACACCAGGCCAGCGTCACCGTCCCAAACAACTCCATGTAGGCAAACGAGTTGGCCAGGGCTTTCTCAACTTCACCTGCTGCTGCTTTGCCCAACAAGAACCGTGTCACCTCGGTTGTGGTGTTTAATGCGGCCTCGAGCTGTTCGGCGTATCCGTGCAACTCACTGCCCTCTGCCCGCTGCCCTCGTTCCTCTATCGTCTTTTGAATTTCCCCCGCCCACAACCCATACCCCGCCCCGCCCTGCATCCCCACCTTGCGCCCCAGCAGGTCCAGCGCCTGAATCCCGTTGGTGCCCTCGTGAATCGCGTTGAGGCGATTGTCGCGGTAGAACTGCTCGACGTTGTAGTCGCGGGTGTAGCCGTAGCCTCCGTGGACCTGGATGGCGAGTTCGTTGGCCCTGAGACCCAGCTCGCTCGACCAGCCCTTGACCACAGGCGTGAGCACCTCGAGCAGCAGCCGCGCCTGCTCGGCCGCTTCGGCGGTGGCGGCGGTGCGCTCCTCGTCTACCAGCCTCGCGGCGTACAAGCACAGGTGCAAGCAGCCCTCGGCGTAGGCTTTTTGGGTCAGCAGCATGCGCCGCACGTCGGAGTGGTGGATGATGGGGACGGCGGGGCTGGCGGGGTTTTTGTCGGTCAGGCGGCGACCCTGGGTGCGCTCACGAGCGTACTCGAGGGCGTGCAGGTAGCCGGTGTAGGCCAGCGCCATGGCCCCCATCCCCACCCCAATGCGGGCCTCGTTCATCATGGTGAACATGTAGCTGAGGCCCTGGTGTGGCTCGCCCACCAGCTCGCCCACCGCGTCCTCGAAGCTCAGCAGGCAGTTGGGGATGCCCGCGTAGCCCATCTTGTGGTTGAGGCCGGCCAGCTTGACCCCGTTGCGCCCGCCCAGGCTGCCGTCGTCATTCACGCGGTACTTGGGCACGATGAACAGCGAGATGCCCTTGACCCCCGGCGGCCCCCCCGGAATCTTGGCCAGCACCAGGTGCACGATGTTCTCCGAGACCTCGTGGTCACCGCCGGAGATCCACATCTTGGAGCCGTTGAGCCGGAAGGTTCCGCCCTCCACCGGCTCGGCGCGGGTCAGGATGTCGGTCAGCGAGGAGCCTGCGTGCGGCTCAGAGAGGCACATGGTGCCAAAGAAGCGCCCCTCGAGCTGCGGCGTCAGGTACTTCTTCTTCTGGGCCTCGGAGCCGTACTTGCGAATCACGTTGGCGTTGCCTGCGGTGAGCAGGGCATAGCTCGAGGTAGCGATGTTGGCGGCCTTGAACACGCTGCCATAGGCGGTGGAGATCACATAGGGCAGTTGAATCCCGCCCAGCTCGTAGTCGTGGGTGGCGGCGAACAAACCGGCCTTGCGGTATTCGTTCAGGGCAGCCTTGACCTCGGGGTTGGTATGCACCTTTTCGCCGTCGAACCAAGGCTCCTCCTGGTCGTTTTTCTTGTTGTGGGTAGCGAACTGCTCTCCGGCGATTTTGTAAGCCACGTCAAAGATGTCCTTGAAGGTCTCGCGGCTGTGGTCGGCGTAGCGCTCGCGCCCGGTCAGGGCCTCGACATCCAGAACTTCGTAGAGCAGGAATTCGAGGTCGCGCCTCGAGATGAGCTTGTCCATGGCCGGGCAATTCTACAGCCTGGCGGGGCTTTAAAGTGGGTCCGTGCGTCGACTTGATGTGCTCGAGCGAAAGAAGCTGCGGGGCGTTTCACGGTGGTTGGCGGCCGTATCCAGGTGGGCGGATGGTTTTGAAGGGTACTGCTGGCTACCGGACGAGGGGCGGCGATACCGCAACTGGAGAATCCCGCTGACCTCGAGCCTGGTCAACCCGCCCAAAGCCCGCAAGGCCGTTCAGCGCACCTGCATCGCCCAGATGCTCAGGGCGGCGAGGCAGATTGTAGGGTCCTGCCCCGTGTCCTACCAAGGCTATTACACGGTTGCCTGCTTGTTTGTACTGCCTTGGTTGCATCAAAGCGAGGTGACGGTTTTCTACGACCCCGACTACTTTGCTGGGTTTTGCGGGGGCGCAACGAGCTCGAGCCACACAAATTATCAACCGATTTCGGCATCGCCAGCCCTGAAGGTTTTGTCGAACGAGGTTTCAGGATTATCCATGAAGAGAACCGGGTGGACGATTGGACAGCCGCTTTGAGAATGGACTGGTCGTGTGGGGTAGAAGTGGTGCT
Organism: Meiothermus sp.; assembly: GCA_033762915.1. Lineage (GTDB taxonomy): Bacteria > Deinococcota > Deinococci > Deinococcales > Thermaceae > Meiothermus. The sequence continues at coordinate 51,530 of JANRLD010000013.1, forward strand.
TCTCGAGGGTTGAAGGTTTGGGTTATCGTGCACTCATGAGCCACGCCCAGCGCCCCGACCCCAGCGAGCACCTGCCCTATTTTTCGCGCTATGTAGACCTGGTGCCCGAGGGGGACATTGTGCAGATGATGGAGACGGAGTTTGCTCGAGTTCTCTCCCGCCTCTCCGCCCTCACCCCCGCCCAGGCCCGGTACCGCTACGCGGAAGGCAAGTGGAGCGTGACCGAGGTGGTGGGGCACATCTGCGACACCGAGCGGGTCTTCACCTACCGCGCCCTGCATGCCGCCCGCCGCGACCCCAGCCCGCTGCCGGGCTTTGACCAGGCCCAGTGGGCGGGCGAGGTGGACTACGCCAGCCGCGACTTGCCGGATGTATTGAATGAGTGGCGCACGGTACGGGCAGCCTCGATTTCACTGTTTGGCAATTTGAGCGCGGAAGCTTGGTCGCGCCGAGCCACAGTAAGCGGGAACGCGCTGACTCCCAGGGCTTGTGCGTACATCATCGTGGGGCATGTGCTGCACCACCTGAAGGGGTTCGAAAACGACTACGGCGTGCTCTGAGGTCCCTGGCCCCGGCCGCGCGGCCTCTCGAGCATCTCGTCCGGCCGTCCGCTACAATGCCGATATGCCGAGAATGCTGCGGGCCGGTCTGGCCTTGTACCTGGGGCTTTGCGCCGCCGTAGGCTGGGCCCAGAACCCCGGAGCCAGCGTGAGCGCCCAACTGATCGCCGCCGCCGAGGCGGGCAACACCCCCAGAGTCCTACAGCTCCTCGCCGCCGGGGCCGCCGTCAACGCCCAGGACGCCAGGGGCCGCACCGCCGTCCTGGCCGCTACCCACGCCAACAAGCCCGAGACGGTGGCGGCCTTGGTCAAGGCCGGGGCCGACGTGAACCTGCGCGACAACCGCCTCGACAACCCTTTTTTGTATGCCGGGGCCGAGGGCCTGCTCGAGGTGCTGAAGGCCCTCGAGCCCGCCAAGCCCAGCACCCGCATCCTCAACCGCTTCGGCGGCACCGCCCTGATCCCGGCCTGCGAGCGGGGGCACGTGGAGGTGGTGCGCTACCTGCTCGAGCGCACCGACGTGGACGTGAACTACGTCAACAACTTGGGCTGGACGGGGCTGCTCGAGGCTGTCATCCTCAGCGACGGCGGGCCGCGCCACCAGCAGATCGTTCGGCTGTTGCTGGAGCACGGCGCGAACCCCGGCCTTGCCGACCGGGACGGCGTGACCCCGCTGCAGCACGCCCAGCGGCGCGGCTATAGCGAGATCGCGCGGCTGCTGCGGGCGGCTGGGGCCAGGTAGCAGCCTCAGCCCCTCTCGAGCCACCCGAGCGCCGCCTCCGCCGAGTTGAAAAAGCGGATCATCGGGTGGGTGGCGTGCTCGTAGGCCAGCTCGCCGAAGCGCTGGCCGTAGGCGCTGTGGTCGGCCAGCACCAGCGCCACCCTTAGCTTGTAGTTGGTGAACTTCTGGAACGCCTCACCCGCCAGCCCGCTGCGCAGGTCGAAGAACTCGGGCGAGAGGTCGGCCTCGGTCAGCAGCAGGCCGTCTGCGCCGTAGGTCGCGCCGATCACCTCGAGGATATCGGCAGGCGAGCGGATGGAGATTCTGGCCTCGGCCGCTTGGATGATCGTGCGCTCTGTGCTCATGGGCTCACCACCCTCGAGTGTAGCAGTGTCTCTATAGTGGAATTGCAGCATCCGCACCCGCCGATGGATCGGGCAATTGCGCCCACAAGCCGTTCGCTGCTGGGGCCCTGCTGAAGTCCTGCAATCTCGCTAGGGCGCAACTGCGCACCGGGCGGGCTCGAGTCCGGTACAATTCGCCCGTGCAAAGCCCGCAACCCGCGCCGCCGCTAGACTCCAGCCTGTTCGACCTCGAGGGCCGCCTCTGGCTGGCCCACTGCATGGAAGGCCCCATGACCCGGGCGGCGGGCGAGGCGCTGGCCCAGGTCGTCCGGAAAGAACTCCGCCCCTGGGAGATGCGCTGGGAGGAGGACTTCCTGGGCGTCCAGGCCCAGCTCCGCCAGGCCTGCGCGGAGCTGTTGAAGGCCGACCCCTCGGACATCAGCCTGACGCACTCCACCTCGGCCGGCCTGATCACCGTGGCCAGTGGCTTCCCCTGGAAGCCGGGCGATGAAGTGCTGCTGCCGCTGGGCGAGTTCCCCAGCAACTTCATGCCCTGGAAGGCCCTGGGGGCCCGTGGCGTGGTCTGCCGCGAGGTGGCGCTGTGGGCCGGCCAGAAGTCCGGCCCCGATGCCCTGCACTCCGCGCCGCCAGGGGCCTCCGACCCCGACCTTGAGTCGGTGATCTTGGGGGCGATTGGCCCCAAAACCCGGATGGTGGGGCTGTCTTGGGCGCGCTTCCAGGATGGCATCAAGCTGGACTTGGAGCGCATCGCAGAGGGTTGCCAGGCCAGGGGGGTGCATCTGGTGGTGGACGGGATTCAGGGCATGGGCACACACACTCCCAGCCTCAAGGGGGTCAGCGCCTTCGCCAGTGCGGGGCACAAGGGGCTGCTGGGCCCCACCGGGCAGGGGTTCCTCTGGACGCACCCCGACTTCCGCCCGCTGCTCGCACCCACCGGCACCTGGCTCTCCCGGCCCAGTGCCTTCTCGCAGGGCGGTAACCAGGCCCAAGATCCCGAGCTCTGGGCCGCCGACGGGCGCAGGCTCGAGCCCGGTGGCGCCTCGGTGCTGGGCTGCGCGGCCCTGAATCAGTCGGTGCGGGTGCTGCTTCAGGCGGATGTCGGGCGCATCGAGAGCCATGTCAGCCAGCTCCAGACGCTGTTCCTGCAAGCCCTGCGCGAAGACCCCACCTGGGAGCCCGAGGCCAGCCGCTTGCTGGGCCTGCTCGAGGCGAACCGCCTCGGCCCCACCCTCTGCTTCCACCACGGAGCGCTGGGCCTGGCCCGCCTGGAAAAGCTGGTCGCGCGTGGCCTCGAGTGCCAGATCACCACCAGCATCCGCGAAGGCTATCTGCGTATCGCCTTCCACGGCTGGCACAGCGCCCAGGACGTGGAGCGGGCGCTCGAGTGGCTGTCGTGAACAAGGGTGCTGCACTGCGAAAGAACCTTAAGCCGTGGGCGCTCGAGCTGGTTCAGTTGTTGCGCCACGAGTTTCGCGCCCTGGTCGCCGGACTCTCGCCCCAGCAGCGCCAGGAGAAGGGTCAGATGGATCGGTGGTCGCCCAAGGACGAGCTGGCCCACCTGGCGTACTGGCTCGAGGTCTTCGTGGCCAACATCCGCTTCAGGCGGGAGGGAAAGCCCCTGACCGATGTTCGCGACTACCTGGCCATGAACGATGCCGCCTGGGAGGCCCGCCAGGACTGGGGCCTCGAGCAGACCGAGGCGGCTGTGAGGAAGGTGCTGACCGACCTTGAGGAAGAACTCGAGCGATTTACCCCCGAAGAGCTGACCAACCCCGACCGGTTCACGCTCGAGTTTCCCCGCCCCTTCGTCCGCAGCCTGCTCTACGAGTTGGTCGACCACCCCGTGCATCACTTCGCCGGGCTGTACCGCAAACTGGGCAAGGGGGCGGAGGTTGGGCCGATGCTGCGAAGGCTGTTGGAGGTGCTGGGCCGACGCGGGGCGGCCGGGTGGAGCGCAACTACCCGCAGAAAGATCCAGCGCCACGCCCCGTAGCCGTCCCTTCCGCCGGCCCCCCGTCGCACTCTATGATGTCGGCGTGCAGCGCCTCGGGATTGTGGACTTGGGTTCGGGAACCAGCCGGTTGGTGGTCTACACCTTCGACCCCGGCAAGCAGTTCCGCCTGATTGACGAGATTCGGGAGACCGTGCGGCTGGGCGAGGGGCTGGCCCAGAACAACCGGCTGACCGCGGCGGGGATGCAGCGCGCCCTCTCGGCGCTCAAGATGTACGCCGACTTTGCCGAGGCCACCGACCTCGACGAGATGCGCGTCATCGCTACTAGCGCCAGCCGCGACGCCGAGAACGGCCCGGAGTTCATGGCCCAGGTTCGGAAGCTGGGCCTCAATGTGCGGGTGCTCTCCGGCGAGGACGAGGCGAGATTCGGGGTGCTGGCGGTGGCCAACGGCCTGCCCTTTGAGGACGCCTGGGTGATGGATCTGGGGGGCGGCAGCGCCCAGCTCTCCAGGATGCAGGAGCGGCGCTACAAGTTCGGCCAGGCCTACCCGCTGGGGGCGGTGCGCCTCAGCGAGATGTTCTTAAGATCCGACCCGCCCAAGAAGGGCGAGGTCGAAGACCTCGAGCGCTTCGCCCGCAAGGAGATGAAAGAGGTGCTGGGCCAGATGCGCGACAAGCGGCTGCCCCTGGTGGCGATGGGGGGCACCGTGCGCAACCTGGCCAAGCTGGTGCGCAAGCGGAAAAAGTACCCTTTGGACATCATCCACGGCTTCTACCTGAGGCGCGAAGACCTCGAGGACTTGGTGGATGAGATGGTTAAGTCGAGTACCGCCCAGCGTAAAGACCTCGAGGGCATGAACCCTGACCGCGCCGATGTGATCGCGGCCGGAGCCTTGGTGTATCGGACCGTGCTCAAGGAGAGCGACAGCGACGGGCTGTGGATATCGGGCCAGGGGGTGAGGGAAGGGGCCTTCTATCAGGAGTTTCTGCCCGCGCCGCACCTCATAGAGAATGTGCGCGGCTTCAGCGTGCAGAACCTCTTCGCCCGCTACCCCCAAGACCGCGCCCACACCGCTCGAGTGCGCAAGTTCTGCCGGCAGATCTTCCGGGCCCTGGAGCCGGTCCACGGCTACGGCAGGGCCGAGGAGCAATTGCTCGACGAGGCCGCGACCCTGCACGACATCGGCATGAGCATAGACTATTTCGACCATCACGAGCACGGCGAGTATCTGGTGATGTGCAGCGCCATACCCGGCCTGACCCACCGCGAGCAGGCGCTGCTGGGCCTGCTGGTGCGCTACCACCGCAAGGGGGAGCCCAAGTTTGGCGCGTATAAAGATCTGTTTGACGACCGTGACGCCAAGCTGCTGCTGCGCCTGACCAGCATCCTGCGCATGACCGAGTACCTCGAGCGCGCGCGGGCCGGGCGGGTCACCGGGCTGAGCATTGGGCTCGAGCCCAGGGCGGTGCGGATCGGCCTCGAGGCGGCTGAGGAGCCCTGGGTCGAGCTGACCGAGACCGCCAAACAGGCCCGGCTGTTCCAGCAGGCCTTCGGGCGGGAACTGGTGCTGGAGTGGGCGGGGGTTTGAGGCGGCAGAAAGTGCAACCTGGCCTCAGGCCTCAGGCGTCCGAGCGCAGATGTGCATGGACGTGAAAGACCTCCTGTCCGCCCTTCTCGCCCACGTGGATGCGGATGAAGTAGCCCTCGAGGCCCATCTGTGCGGCGATCTTGTTGGCGGTGAGCATCAGTCGGCCCAGCTTTACCGCGCCCTCCTCGGTCTGGGGGTAGTCGGAGAGCCTGGGGATGTACTCCTTGGGGATGACCAGGATGTGTACCTTGGACTTGGGGGCGATGTCGTGGAAGGCCAGGAAGTCCTCGTCCTCGTAGACGACCCTGGCCGGAATCTCTCTGCGGATGATCTTGCCGAAGATGGTGGGGTTGTCCATGCGCCGTAGTTTACCGTGCTCGGCGGATTGTTTTTGGCGGCCTGCGGGCCGCGAAGGCGCGTGGCTGCCGCAAGCCTGATACGCCCCCACAGCGCTCCCCGCGAATACCCCGCCCGCTTGAGCGCCCGCTTTAGCGCCTCACTGCGTGAGGTTTAAAGGCGGGAACCGCGGTCAGAAGTCCCGGCGCTGGAAGACCAGCACCGCGAGCGCCAGTGTAACCAGGATATAGACGCCCACGAAGACCAGATACCCGGCGGTCAGCGGCTCGGTGCCCACGAAGGGGTTGCCCCTGGCGGCCTCCTGAGTGCGCAGCAGCACCTCGGGCTGGAGGTAGACCGAGGCCCCGCGCCAGAGCTGGTCGGAGGGCACGACGTAGGTGGTGAGCTGGCCGAAGCGCTCGAGGTTGGGCGAGCCCGTCAGGGCCCCTACGCTCGAGAGAATCCCCCCCACCCAGCCCAGCCCATAGGTCATGAACATGACCACCCCGGTGGTCAGGGTGGACAACAGGCTGCTGCCCAGCACGGTCAGGGTCAGCAGGAAGAGGGCGTTGAGCATCATCAGCCCAACGGCCCGCAGGGGGTCGGGTGGGGCGTAGCCGGTCATCAGGGCGGTGCCGTAGACCAGCGCCAGGGCCAGCAGGGCCAGGTAGGGCAGGGCAAAGCTGAGGTGGCCCAGCCACTTGCCCAGCACGAACTCCCAGCGCCGGATCGGCTTGGGCAGCAGCGACTGAATGGTGCCGGAGTCCACCTCCCCGCTGACGCTGGCGATGGTGGTGAAGACCGCCATCAGTCCGCCCAGGAAGTTGACGATGTACATCCCCATCAGAACCAGAATCGCGTTCGGGATTAAGAGCTGCTGGCCCGACAGCTCGCGCCCCAGCGCCTCGGAGCGGCGGCGGAAGCTGTCCAGCAGGAACTCCACCCCCATGAAGTAGAAGGCCAGGAACAGCACCGTCAGCAGCCCGATGGCCCAGATCAGGCGGCGCCCGGCGGCCTCGAGCCAGGTGAACTTGGCGATTAGCAGGACGTTCCTCACGACTCCACCAGTTGCACAAACAACTCCTCGAGGCTCTTCCGCCTCGGGCTGAGGGCATAGAGCTTGGCCCCCGACCCCACCGCCGCCTCGGCCACTGCCGGTATGCGATCCTCGGACTCCACCTCGAGCAGCACGCTCTGCCCGTCCTCCTGGGTCAGTCTCGCCAGTGGGGCCAGGGCCGCCCTCAGGCCGGGGGTCACGGCGTCCACCCGCAGCTCGACCTCCAGGCGCTCCCGGAGCAACTCGTCCATCCGCCCGCTACGGATCACCCGGCCCTTGTTGACGAAGGCCACCCGGTCGCAGGTCATCTCCACCTCGGAGAGCAGGTGCGAGTTCAGGAAGACGGTGGTGCCCTGGCCCTTGAGAATCCCGATGATCTCGCGCACCTCGCGCCGCCCGATGGGGTCGAGGGCCGAGGTCGGCTCGTCGAGGAAGACCAGCTCGGGCCGGTTCAGGATGGCCTGGGCCAGCCCGACACGCTGCTGCATCCCCTTGGAGTAGCCCTTGATCCGCTCGCCCTCGCGGCCCGTGAGCCCCACCAGCTCGAGCACCTCCGGTATGCGCCGGCCGATCTGCTCCTCGCTCATCCCATAGAGCTGGCCGTGGAAGCGCAAGAACTGCCGCCCGGTCATCCAGTCGTGGAAGCGGAAAAGTTCGGGCAGGAAGCCCACGCAGCGCTTGGCCTCGAGGCTGTCCAGGGGCTGCCCCAGCACCCTCGCCTGGCCCGAGGTGGGGTGGGTCAGGCCCAGCAGCATCTTAACAGTGGTACTCTTGCCCGCCCCGTTGGGGCCCAAAAAGCCGAAGACCTCGCCCTGGGCCACCTCGAGGCTCAGGTCATCCACGGCGGGCCGGCCCCGAAAAACTTTGCGCAGGTTGCGGGTCTCTATCGCCAGCCTCATTGCCCCCACTCTAGGGCTTTGCCAGTCCCGCATTGTGGGGCGCGGCGCAAAGGGAGTCCGGCCTGTGGGCCAACCGAGCGGCGGCGGAGGCCGGAGGATGAGCGGGGCCATCCGCTGCTTTTGGTCCGTGTTGGGATCAGCCGTCAGCCCGGGTGGGCAGATATCGAGCGGTTCCCACGCATACTCCCTACAGCGGTTTTTGCTGTAGGGAGTACATTGCCTGCCGCCAAGAGGGGGGTAATGGCGGGAAACCCGATCAGTCGCGCGAGAAGCATTTCAGCCAAACTCGAACGGCTAGTCGAGGTCGCTTATGCTTGGCGGCTTACCCTCGTAACGGGCCAATGTTCGTAATTCGCTCTGCTTCTGGGGATTTTTGCCTACGCTAGGGCGTGTTGAGTTTCATCCAAATCCTTGAGTCCCCGGTCGGGGTGACACGGACGGAAAGCTCGAGATTATGCCGCAAACGATCTGCCTGCAAAGGCTGCTGTCCCTCAGTCTAGGCCTAGCCGTTTTGTCTGCCTGCGGAAGTCCAGCAGCGGTGCCAGGCCTTCGTATCACTCCCGCCAGCCAAGTGCTATCGGCGGGCGGGGCTGCGGTAGCCCTCGAGGCTGTCGTGACCAACAGCAACGCCCCGGTACGATGGGCCATCAGCCCCAACCTGGGTAGCTTGGATACCACTAATGGAAAGGTTGTGCGCTACATCCCCCCGGTCAGCGTGACCAAGAACGAGTCCGTTGTCGTTATGGCCACCCTCGAGGGCACCGGTGTTCAGGCCAGAGACACCCTTACCATCCAGCCCGCGACCGGCCAGACCATAGTGCTCAACCCCATCAGCCTAAGTCTGAACGCTGGGGACCCTGTCGTCAGCTTCGGGGTCGGCGGGTTCGTTGGCACCCTCAGATGTACCTTGCGACCCGTTGTAGGCAGTTGCGCGGTGAAGGGTGCTTGGGTGGAATACGCTCCACCCGCTCAGCTCGAGGCAGCGGCCGACGTAAGCTTATCGGTAGGCCTCGAGGGGGGTAGCGTCACGGCCACGGCCCGCGTTACCGTCAGGCCCCGCCCGGTGCTTCAGCCCAGCATCCGGCTCAGCCAGACCAACCTCAGCACCACCTACGGCGCGGCCCCGACCCGCCTCGAGGCGATCGCCAACACTGGCGGAACGGTCACTTGGGCCCTTTTGCCCGAGGTAGGCAGCTTAAGTACGACCACCGGCAACGCCGTGATCTATACGCCGCCTACCTTTGTTGGGGATGCGACCACCGTTATCCTCACCGCAAGCCTGAGTGGAACATCTGCCCAGAGCATAAGTATTATCAGCCTGAAACCCCCCAGCAGCCAAACCCTTAACTGCATTACGGTTGATCCCTCGGACAACTCGTCGATCGTAGGCTATGCCGATCGGGTCTCCTATCTGCCGGGTCAGACTGCCGAGTTCAAGTTGAGCGTTCCAGGGGGCCGCAGCTTTGATATGGCGGTTTTCCGCGACGCCCATCAGTCGGAGCTGATGTATTTCCAAGGTAACCTCCAGGGGCAGTTGCAGCCTATGCCCGCCACTCGTCCGTACCAGCAAGACTTAGGCTGGAACACTTCGGCCAGCTTGGTTGTTCCGAACACTTGGCGCAGTGGTCTCTACCGGGCTAGGTTCATAGACTTTGCCCACCGAACCTGCTACCACGTGGTTTTTGCGGTTAAGAATTCCTCGAGCACCAGACCACTCATCGCAGTTCTGGCCAACACCTTCACCTGGCAGGCCTACAACGACTGGGGCGGTGCGTCGCTGTATAGCTGTGCGGCGGGCACTTGCGACGGTCGAGCCCTCGCAACCCTTCTGTCACTGCGGCGGCCAAATCGTGGGGTCTTCAACCCCAACTTGAGCAGCGGAACCCGAGTGGTTTTGGAGTGGCTTGAGCAGCAGGGGTACGCCTACGATCTGGTTACAGACAATGACCTAGATAGCGATCCGACTGTTCTAGACGGGTACCGGATTCTGGTCTTGCCTCGACATAGTGAGTACTGGAGCGCTAACATGCGGAATCGTCTGGATGTGTTCTTGGCTCGAGGGGGCTACTTGGTCAGCCTCGGCGGGAACCAAATTTACTGGAAAGCTGTGGTCAGGGAGGGTCAAATTGAGGTCAAAAAACTTGCCGCTGACCGCAAGCACACCCTGGCTAACGAACTCGGCGGACTCTGGCGCGATTTGAACCTACCGGAGGCGGCAGTGCTCGGCAACCGCTTTACTGCCACCGGCATGGGTTCAGCCAACTTGGCCCCTTACCAGGTGGTGAGCCCCGATCACTGGGTGCTTGCGGGGACGGGGCTTCAAGCGGGCCAGAGCTTCGGCGCCGAATGTTCGGGCTGGGAGACCGACAAGCTAGACCCAGCCAATAGCCCGGCCAACGCAGAGCTGATCGCGCGGGGAAGCAACACCGACCCCGTCCGACACGGCCAGGCGGGGGCGGATATGGTGTACCATGCCCGGCCGGAGGGAGGGGCGGTGTTCGCGGTAGGTTCACTGGCCTTCTTTAGCGACGCTTGTCGCAACGACCCGATCATCACCCGAATAACCCGCAATGTGTTTGAACGGTTCCTGGGGCGGTAGTAGTCGGCTATTATGCGACAGATCAGAAGACGATCGATCTCCGCAGGAAGTATGTCCAGGCAGTTGATAAGTTGCGCCAAGGTAGAAGTGCGGAATCGGCGGAAGCGGGAAATACGTGCCAGGGCGGAGTGGCGTGCGCCATAGCCGCGGAGCGGCTACCCGAGGCACAATTCCCTGCGGGAGTTGGCGGGCGGCATGTAGCTTTCCAATTATGGATACCTTTAGCCAGCGGTTCGGCAACACCGGGTTTTCGTGGGAGCCGCTCCCGGGGCCGAAATCCTTGCTCTGGCGCGCTTGAACGATCGGTACAACCTGAATCGAATCGTGAAATCTCGCAATCGTGTGATCAACGCGCTAGTTTGGGCGCAGTTCGTCCGAAAAGCTACTCTCGTCTGCCCGCCCAAGTATCGCAATAGTTGAGATGCGAAATGCCGCCCGGCAGCCCGTTAGGGAATTGCGCCGGCAAGCTGCTCGCTGCCGAGGTCGCGTGGAGAGTTTCGCAAACGCACTATGGCGCAACTTAGTCCGTCGCTAAACCGCTAGATTGACCCAGCTTCCAGCGGGTTTGTAACGGGCGTGACGCAGCCAAGCTGCATGATAGGGCTACCTGCCGATAGTAGAGACCTTGACGTCCGTTAAGGCGTTGTAGATAGGTTTTGCGGGGCTTACGGGTGCCGCTAAAGGCGCTTGGGGACGCGGGGCCTGACTCGGGCGTTCGGACACTCCATCGGGTCAAATGTACCGGATAGTAGCCAAATTTCCCCTGATGAGGGACGCGGCGTAGGCTGCACCGCCGCTCTCGAGAGTCCTTGAGGGTCTTGTGGTACTACCCGAATTGGGTTTATGCCAAGACCCTTTGGTTTACGCTGGGGATAACGAAAACACGCCCCCGAAACACTTTATCGCCGCTTGGTTTTGCCCTACCCTGCCTGTGTGGGGCCTCGAGCCCTTTCGCGTGCCCGCCCTTACGACCTGCTGACTATGAATGGGAAGCGTGAGCCGATGCTGAAGCAGACCCCTTGGACCAAGGCCCAGTGGCTATTGTGCGCAGCCCTTCTGACCCTGAACGCGTGCGGCACACTCGAGGTTCAGATCCGGGTTACCCCCCCCAGCCAGACCATCGAGGCTGGCGGCCCGGCAGTTCCCCTTGAGGCCATGGTGACGGGCAGCTCCACCTCGGTGCGCTGGGCCGTCACCCCCAACCTGGGTAGCCTGGACGTTAGTAGCGGGACCACCGTCCGCTACACGCCCCCCGCTAAGGTGAACAAGCTCGAGACCGTGACTATCACCGCCACGCTCGAGGGATCTGCCCTCCAGGGCTTTAGCAGCCTCACCATCCGGCCGACCGCCGCCGCCAATCAGCCCTTGTCCCTCGACCCTGCCGGGCTGAGCCTGGTCACGGGCGGCCCGGCGGCTCGTTTCCACGTAACTGGTTCCACCGGCGCACTGGCCTGTGCCCTCGAGCCCGTCCTGGGTCGTTGCCGGGTGGAGGGTGCGGAAGTCGAGTACACCCCGCCTGCCCAACTCGATAGTCCGGCCCAGGTCCTTCTGACAGTAGGCCTTGAGGCGGGTGGAGCTCAGACAAGTGCTGTTCTCGAGCTGTCCCCCAGTCCCGGTAACCTCCATGCCGATATGGGTGTCAGTCCGGGCAACGTGACCACCCGCTACGGTGCAGAGGCTACCCGTTTTAGCGCCGCGGTACCTGAGGGTGCGATGGTCACTTGGAGCTTGTTTCCAGATGTGGGCACTTTGAGCGCAACCAGCGGTAGCACCGTCAGCTACACCCCACCCAACCTCATCTCGCCGTACCCGGTTACAGTCATCCTTACCGCCTCGTTGGAGGGCTCTGCGATACGCTCCAGCACCGCCATCACCGTTCGCCCCCCAACCACCGCCGAAGTACCCACTTGCCAGTCCTACCTCAGCCCTACCTCCAACGAGACCCTGGTGGGTCTTACGTCCCGGATCTCATACGCCTCCGGCGAGCGGCTCGAGCTGCGGGTGAGTTCGCCTAATGGGGCCTATGACTTGCTCATATATAAGGAGGGCCAAGCCAGCCAACTCCTGCTGTACCAGCGGCAGATTACTGGTCAGCGCTACGGGGTTCCGGCCCAGCCCTACGCCAACGGCGTGAACTGGCCGACCAGCTTTCACTTCACGCTCCCGGCCAACTGGTCGAGTGGTTTGTACAATGCGATCTTGATGGAACGGGCGTCCCAGCGGTGCTATGAGGTTGTCTTTGTAGTGCGGCCCCGCTCCGACCAGCCTAAAGCCCCCATCGCCCTGCTGGCCGCCGACCTGACCTGGCAGGCCTACAACTCCTGGGGCGGGGCTTCCTCGTACCGCTGCGCCCTGGGGGAGGCAGACTGCGTCTTCCTGGGCAACCCCGGTAGTGCCCAGACCGTCTCCAACCGGTATGCGCCGGTTCTCAGCACCCACCGCCCTAACCCCTCTGCCTACTTGCGGCGCGAGCAGAACTTCGACCACGGGGCTTTGGGGCTGCTCACCCTGGTGCAGTGGCTCGAGGCCCAGGGCTACTCCTTCGACGTGCTCAGCGAAACCGACCTGCACCAGACCCCAGACCTGCTCGAGGGCTACCGGGTACTGGTGCTGGACCGGCATAGCGAGTACTGGACCGGGCCAATGTACGACCGCCTGGAGCAGTTCTTGGATAAAGGTGGCAGCCTGTTTAACTCCGGCTCTAACCAGATATACTGGAAAACTGTCCTCCAGAACAGCCAGCTCGAGGTGCGCAAGGATCGTCTAGCTCATGGCTTCGATGGGAGTCCCGGCGGGCTGTGGCGTGAGGTGGGGCGGCCAGAGGCCCGGATGCTGGGGTCGCGCTTCACCTCCACCGGGGCCGACTATGGCAACCGCGCCAACTACACCGCCTTGCGTCCTGACCACTGGGCCTTAAGAGGGACCGGCCTGACCATGAACCAAACCTTTGGCAGCACCTGCTCGGGCTGGGAGACCGACAAGGTAGATCCCGCCAACCGCCCGGAGGGCCTCGAAGTCATCGCCCGCGGCAACAACATCGACCTCAACCGCCCCGGACAGGCCGGGGCTGACATGACTTACTATACTCACGCGGGCGGCGGTGGGGTCTTCTCGGTCGGTTCACTCAGCTTTTTCAGTAGTACTTGCCGCAACGATCCCGTTATCACTAGGGTTATTCGCAACGTATTCGACCGGCTGTTAAGCCAGTGACAGCCTTCCCGAGTCACCTCTCGCCTGGAGTGTTGACTGAGGATCTGATGGCTCTTCCCTGGACGGTTTGAAAGACCAGCCTTGGTGGGTGATACCTCCTTGGCATTCACTCCACCTCAACTCCAAATTCGTCAAGCTCTGCCAAGGGCCCGACCTGCTCCTCGGCTTCTTGCGTCATGCTGGGCTGGCCCGTAAGCAACTTTGGTGAGGGTCGATAAAGCGGCGTAACACGTCGGGTATCGGTTGGAAACGCAGAGGGTGGAGCTTGAGCGATTTCAAGCCATTCCTAGCTGCAGCCCTGCTGTTTCTGCTCACGCGGTGTCGGACGTGTAGAGCGTGTGGAGCCGCAGGGCGTTCGCGTGAACGCTAGGGATTGAAGCTCGACGGGCGGCCTCGAGGCCGCCCGTCCGCTCGGCATTACGTCACTTTTCGGCCTGCAAAGCCGTGAACCAAGGCGGCGTCCAGGTGTAACGCGCAAATAACCCGCACCTAGACTGGGCAGCCTATAACGTAGTAGAAGGGCGTAACGCCTAAATCCGACACCACCGTATGGCTATGCAGGGTAGCCGCAGAGAGGAAACAATGCTGACCAAACCCCGTATCCCCATCCTCGACCTTTCCCCCGAAGTGGACGAACTCTGGGAGGAGCTTAACGCCGCCATCCAGCGCGTGCTGCGCTCCGGCGAGTTCATCATGGGTCAGGACGTGAAGGCCCTCGAGGGCGAGCTAGCCCAGTTCCTGGGGGTTCAGCACGCCGTCGGGCTCAATTCCGGCACTGATGCGCTGTTTATCGGGCTGCGGGCTATGGGGGTCGGGGAGGGTGACGAGGTGATTACTACCCCCTTCACCTTCTTCGCCACCGCCGAGGCCATTAGCTTGATCGGGGCCACCCCGGTCTTCGTGGACGTGGATCCCGCCACCTTTAACCTGGATCCCGAGCTGATCGAAGCCGCCATCACCCCCCGCACCAAGGCCATCATCCCAGTTCATCTCTATGGCAGCCCGGCCAACATGGGTCGCATTATGGAGATCGCCCAGAAGCACGGGTTGAAGGTGCTCGAGGACTGCGCCCAGTCATTCGGGGCCACCTACCAGGGCCAGCACACCGGCACCATCGGGGAGGTGGGGGCTTTCTCTTTCTTCCCTTCCAAGAACCTGGGGGCCTATGGCGACGGCGGCCTGATGACCACGGGAGACGACCAGATCGCTGAGACTGCCCGGATGCTGCGTGCCCACGGCTCGCGAAAGAAGTACCACAACGAGTTGATCGGCTACAACAGCCGCCTCGACACCCTCCAGGCCGCCATCCTGCGGGTCAAGCTGCCCCACCTCGCCCGCAACAACCTGGGTCGTCGTGCGGTGGCTGAGCGCTACAACGCGCTGCTGTCTGGTGTGGAGGGCCTGATCACCCCCACTGCCCTCGAGGGGCACGTCTTCCACCAGTACACCCTGCGGGTGCTGGACGGCAAGCGTGACCTGTTGCAGAGAAAACTCGAGGAAGCCGGAATCAGCACCATGATTTACTACCCTATTCCCGTGCACAAACTGCCGGTCTACGCCCACTTGAGCCAGAGCTTTCCCGTCAGTGAGCAACTGGCCACGGAGGCCCTCTCGCTACCAATATGGCCCAGTTTGGGGGCGGAAGAGCAGGGGTACATCGCCGACCATATCCGCCGCATCCTAGGCTAGGCCCGACCGTGTCCAACCTCATGAGTTCGTCTCGAGCACGCCTCGCCCGGCTACTGCCCAAGGGTCGCTTTGCCCGCGACGTGGGCAAGCTGGCCGGTGGGGCGGCCTTGGGTCAGCTCGTGGTCATCCTGGCCACTCCTGTCATCACCCGTCTCTACACGCCCGCCGATTTCGGGGTTCTGGCGGTCTTTACCACCTTGTTGGGTATCACGGCCGCGATGGTTAGCCTGCGCTACGAGTTGGCCATCCCGCTGGCCGACGACGACGCGGAAGCCGCCAACCTGCTGGCTGTGTGCCTGTTGCTGTGCGTCGCGGTGTCTGGGCTGCTGCTGGTGGCCGTCTTGGTCTTGGGCGCGTCCCTCACCCGCCTGACCAACAGCCCCTCGCTCGAACCCTACTTGTGGATGCTCCCGCTGGCCGTCTTTCTCGCCGGGGTCTACCAGAGTCTCAACTACTGGCTGACCCGTGTGAAGAGGTTCGGGCCGGTGGCCACGACCAAGTTCAGCCAAGGTTTTGGCAACGCCCTGACTGCCATCGGGCTGGGTCTGCTGCATGCCCAGCCGCTGGGCCTTCTGGTCGGGCAACTGGTGGGGCAGAGCGCTGGCACCACCACCCTGGCTCGGGCCGGTTGGCAGAGCGGCCTGGCGGTGCTGCGGGGCTCGGTGGGCCGGGAAGCGATGACTGCTGCGGCTCGCAAATTCCGGCGCTTCGCCCTGTACTCCACGCCCTCGAGTCTGATCAATAACATCGGCCTGTGGGTACCGCCGCTGCTGTTCGCGGGCCTGTACGGTCCAGCGGTAGCGGGTCTAGTGGCGCTGGGTGACCGCGTGGCCCGGCAGCCGCTCAATATCCTTGGCCTCAGCATCGCCCAGGTTTACTACTCCGAGGCCGGGAGTCTGGCCTCGCGGCCTCAGGAACTTAAACGCCTGTTTTTGCGTACCGCCTTCAGCCTCCTGCGGGTGGGGGCGGTACCGTTCGCCCTCGCAGCGCTGCTGAGCCCCTGGTTGTTCGGATTGGTCTTCGGCCTGGAGTGGCGCAGCGGCGGCGTGTACGTGCAGTGGATGGCGCTGGCCTTCTTCGCCCAGTTCGTGATGACCCCCCTCTCCGGCACCCTCAATGCCCTCCAGCGCCCCGACCTCCAGGCGGCGTGGGACGTAGCGCGGCTGGTTCTTGTGGTGGGCGGCATCTGGCTGTGCCACAACTTGGGTGGGTCACCCGAGGCCGCCTTCGCGATCTACGGGGGCGGCTTGACGTTGAGCTACTTGCTGCTCTTCGCCCTAAGCTACTGGGCGCTCGAGCGCCGGGCGCTTTCAACCGGAGTTGATTCATGATTTATCTGTACGGGCTTCTGTTCCTCATGGCCGTTCTAATGCTCGGGCGGGTCTTCGCCCGAGACTTCCGGCTGGGGGTGCTGTGTGGCCTGACCGTCTTGGTCTTCGTACCCCTGGTCATCCCTATCCACCTCCTGCCGATCAACGGGGTGGTGGTGAGCCTTCAGTTGGGCTTCGTCTTCCTGGCTTTCCTGGCGTTGCAGATTCGAGACCGGGGAACGGTTGACCCGCAGCTTAACCAGCAACGTTTCGCGGGGTGGGTGATACTCGGACTGCTGTTTGGCTTTGCTCTGCTGCTGTTCACATTCTGCTTCATCTCGCCGGACGCCGAGCTCGGCTTCGCCAAGACGGGGCTGTTTGTGCTGCGGGTGTTGATCCCCTTGCTGGGGTTTATCTGGTTACTGCCGATCACCAAGCAAGAGTTGCGCGTGATGTTCAACAGCATTCTGATGGGTTCGGTGTTGGTCGCCGTTGGGTTGTTTGCCTTCGGCGACATCGCGGCGGAACGGGTGGGTGCGGACGCTAGCCCCATCACCATGGGGCGGGCTATCGGTTTAGGTGCTGTGCTGTGCATCACCATGTTCCTGACCAACCTCCGAACCAACAGCTGGGTAGTCTGGGGGTATCTGGCCCTGGGTCTGGTGCTGCTCTTCACCATCTTGTTCACTGGCTCGAGAGGCCCCTTGCTGGCAGTTGGGGTTGCGCTGCTGGCGATCTTGCTGTTAGCACAAAGCGGGGCAAAATCGAAACTGTTCTCGTTCCTGCGGCTCGCCCTCTTGGGGGCAGCCATCTTTGCTGCCCAGTCTTTTACCCCGGTGGATTCGCTGCAATTCCGCAGCGTCAATCGGGTGTTCAGCTACCTCGAGACCCTCGGTACCAACAGCAGTGACTTGGCCCGCATCCGGTTTGTCGAGGTAGCACTGAACGAGATCCAGCGGGGCAATCTGATCGGGGTGGGAACCGGGGGGTTCACCTACCTGATGGGGTCGCTGGACTACCAGTACCCTCACAACGTGCTGCTGGAGGTGCTGGTCGAGCAGGGCTTGCTGGGTCTGTTGGCTTTGCTGGTGCTGTTTGTCCCCACCTTATCGCGGCTGCTGTCGCTGGCCATACGGGCTAGGGGCGAGCCCTACACGGTATACGTGGTCGGTTTGTTCGTTTACAGCCTGACCAACGCTCTGGCCTCGGGCGACATCGGCAGAAACCAGCTGTTGTGGCTCGCCATGGCGCTGGTCTGGCTCGTGCACGCGGGCCTCAAGCAGGCTGAGCGCGACCCCAACCCCAAACCCTCGAAACTGGAGCTGGCATGAATATCTTGAAAATCTCAGCAGTAGATCTGTCCGATCAGAGCGGCGCGGTGGATCACTTCGTGGGAGTCGCCAACGGCTTAAGTGAGGTCGGGGCAAGGGTCACGGTGGTGGCTTGCGAGAAGCAAAGCAACTACCCCCAGCGATTGGCCGCAGCGGTCACCGCCCACAAAGTCAATGTCGCAGGCAAGGGGGTCTATGCTTCTCTTGCGGCACTCTCTGATAAGGCCCTGGAGGTGCTTTCGAGCCAGCCCTTCGACGCGGTGTACCTGCGCACATTCCCGCTGGATTATCTCTTTTTGGCGCGGCACTTTGAGGGCTTAAGGGTTAAGGCGGTATGCGAGCTGAATACTAAGACTGGCCCGGAGTATCGTTCCAAGGGTAAGGCCCTGCGAGGCCGGGTCTATGAGTTTTTCGAGGGGCGTACTCTGGCCTCCTGCCGTGGCTGGCTGCCGGTGACTCAGGAGATTCAGACTTACGCCGCGCAAATCTCACGCACCCAAAAGCCTTTCATCATCGCCAAAAACGGCGTGGACTTCAGCGCCTTGGGCGGCCCTCAGGCCCGATCCAGTCGGGAGCGCATCCGCCAACAGCTCGGTGCTGGATCGGACCAGTTGGTTATGGTGATGCTGGGCTTTAACCGGCCCTGGCACGGCTATGAGCGGGCGGTCCAGATGCTTTCTTCCATGCCCAAGGCCCAGTTATGGTTGATCGGCAGCAGCGGCTCCGGCGACGAGGCGGCGGTCGAGACGGTGGCACGAGCCCAAGGCGTGGCGGATCGGGTCAAGGTGCTTCCTTGGATGAAGCCTGGCGAGGCCGCGCCCTATGTGGCGGCTGCCGATCTGGGCTTGAGCGCCCTGGCGATTGACCTCAAAGACCTTGGCGAGGCCCAGCCAATGAAGGTGGCCACCTATTTGTACATGGGCCTCCCAGTGCTGACCAACTACCAGGACTTGCGCCTGGATAACAGCCTCCCCTTCGTCTTCCATACTCCTTCGAATGATCCTAGAGTGCTGGCCCAGGTCGCCCTGGAACTCAACCCCTCTGACGATCTGCGGCGGCAGGCCCACCGCTTCGCGACGGATAATCTGAGCTGGCGGTCGGTTGGCCAAGAGACCCTCGATTTCCTCCGGCAAATTTAGCCATGAAGCTCCTTTTCGTCACCACCAGCCTGCCCTTCGGTCCCGGCGAAGCCTTCGTGCTGCCCGAACTCGAGGAGATCGAGCGGCTAGGCCACACGGTGGTCGTGGTCCCCATGTACCCGCGCGGTGCGGTTGTCCACGCCAAGGCCAGAGCCCGCGAGGCGGCAGCTTTGAACCAGGGCATCCTGAGCCTTGAGATTCTCCGGGGCGCACTAAAGATGTTTTTGACTCGGCCCAAGGGTACCCTCGAGGCGTTGGGGCTGGTGCTCACACGCAAGCCGCTTCACCTGCTTAAGAACCTGATTTTCTTCCCCAAGGCGTTGTGGCTGGCCCAGCAGGTCAGGGCGCTGGGTGTGGATCACGTCCACGCTCACTGGGTTTCGACCACCTCAAGCATGGCAATGGTGGCCAGTCACCTCACCGGGGTGCCCTGGAGCTTCACTGCTCACCGCTGGGACGTAGTTGAAAACAACCTGGTAGCTCGCAAAGCCGCCCGCGCCGCGCTGGCCCGCTTTATCTCCCAGAGCGGCCTCGAGATGGCCCGCCAGAACGGACTGGTCGCTAGCTCGAAGACCCGCGTGTTGCACATCGGGGTGCGGGTTGAGGAGGGCTACACGCCTGTACCGGCCCCGGCCCGCTCGAGCTTCCGAGTTCTCTGCCCGGCTAACCTGCTGCCAGTCAAAGGGCATACCTACCTGATCGAAGCCATGTCCCTACTGAAGGACTTGCCGGTGGAGCTGTGGCTGGCCGGGGACGGCGATTTACGTAAGCCCCTGGAGGAGCAGGTCGCCAGGTTGCAATTGGACCAGCGGGTTCGCTTCTTGGGCGTTCTGCCACACGACCGTATTCTGAAGTTTTACGCCGACCGGGAGATAGACCTGGTGGCGCTGCCCAGCGTGGATCTGGGGGGGGGAGTGCACGAGGGGATTCCAGTCTCGCTGATGGAGGCCATGGCCTACGAGGTTCCGGTGGTCAGCACTTCCACCGGCGGGATACCCGAGCTTCTGGGGGGCGGGGCAGGGAGTCTGGTTCCGCCCCAAAACCCGCAAGCCCTGGCCGAGGCTATCCGGCAGCTTTACCAGTCCGAGGCTCTACGCCGGGACACCGCCCGAGCAGGCCACCAGGTTGTAGCTCGAAACTTTAACCTGTCTCGAGTTGCCCACGCGTTGTCTGATCACTTTGAGGCGGCCAGGGGACGGGCACAGGAGCCCGTCGGCCATAGCCGGGGTCTGAGCGCAAAGAGCTAAACCCGGGCTAAAGATTAAGATTCCTCGAGGTAGCGTTTTGCGGCCTCGAGGCTTAGATTTTGGGGGTATACCGCCGGGTGTACTCGAGGCATTGTGAACAACATCGTCTGTGTGATTCTCCCTGTCTTACTGCTCGCGCTCGTGGCCTGTGGTGGCCCCGATTCCTCGTCCGCCCCCGCCCCGACCAGCCCCGGCACTGCGCCAGCCGACCCCAGCCCCGGCCTCCCGCCATCCGTGCCGGTGGAACGTTTCGGCCTGTGGTCGAGCCCCCAGACTTGGCCCTTGGGGCAGGTACCCAGGGCAGGCGAGGCTGTCACCATCCCGGTAGGCTTGGCGGTCACACTGGATGTGAGCCCGCCTCCTCTCAAGGGCCTCACCGTAAATGGCCACTTGGTCTTTGATCGCGAGAAAGACCTGCGCCTCAGCAGCGACTGGATCATGGTGCACGGGCGGCTCGAGGTCGGTACCCCCGAGCGGCCCTATCTGCGCCGAGCTGAGATCGTCCTGACCGGCGACGATCCGAATCAGGACGTGATGGGCATGAGCACCAAGGCCATCGGAGTCATGGGGGGCGGGGCGCTGGAACTTCACGGCGAGCCCCGCCTGGGCTGGACGCGGCTTGCCGCCACCGCCCCCAGGGGGGCTACCCAGATCACGGTGCAGGACTCCTCTGGCTGGCGGGTCGGCGACCAGATCGTGGTGAGCGCGACCGACTACGATGCCCGGCAATCTGAGCCGCGCAGCCTCACCGCCGTCAGCGGTAACACCCTCACCCTGGATCGCCCGCTGGCCTATCTGCATTACGGGCAGGAGACCTTCGGGGTGGATCAACGCGGCGAGGTGGGGCTGCTCTCGCGCAACATCCTGATCAGGGGTGAGACCACCCTCGAGCAGGGCTTTGGCGGGCACCTGATGGTGATGCGGGGCGGCTGGGCGCGGCTGTCGGGGGTCGAGCTGCGGCGAATGGGCCAGAAGGGGAGGATGGGGCGCTATCCTGTCCATTGGCACCTGGTGGGCGAGGTGGCCGGGCAGTATCTGCGCCAGTCCTCAATCCATCAGAGCTTCAACCGCTGCGTCACCCTGCACGGCACTAGCCGCGCCGAGGTGACCGGCAATGTGGCCTACGACGCGCTGGGCCACTGCTACTTCCTCGAGGACGGCTCTGAAATAGGTAACCGTCTAGAGGGCAACCTGGGCCTGCTCACCCGACCTCCGGCAGGGGGTGAGGAGATCATCCCCAGCGATAGCCTGGCCTCGACTTTCTGGATCACCAATCCCGACAATGTGGTACGGGGTAACGTGGCGGGGGGCTCGAGGAGCGGTTTCGGTTTCTGGTACGCTCTGCCGCAAAACCCCATCGGGGCCTCGAGGTCGGCAACTAACGATGCCTCGGTCTTTCCCCGCCGCACCCCGCTGGGTGAGTTCTCCGGCAATGTGGCCCACTCCAACGGCGCGGCAGGGCTGATGGTGGGTATGGGAATTGATGCCCAGGGCCTGACACAGGCTATGCGCTATACCCCCAGAACTAACCCCGCAGACCCCGCCTCGAGCCCCGTGGTGGCCGAGTTTAGGAACCTCACTGCGTACAAAAACCGAGGTCAAGGGGCTTGGCTGGGGGGTGATAGCCAGCGGCTGACGGGGGCACGGCTTGCCGACAACGCGGTGGGGGTCTCGCTGGCGTACAACGCATTGAGCGTAGAGGATGCGCTGATCGTGGGCGATTCGGATAATCTGGGCCAGCCCGAGGTGGGCTCCGGTGAGATCACCGGCCCCGGTGGGCGCACCCTGCCGCGCCCCTTCAGCGCCGAGACGGCCCGTTTTCCGGTGCGCGGCCTCGAGTACTATGGCGGCCCGGCGGGCTTCCGCAATGTGCGCTTCGTCAACTTTCAGCCCAACAGCGTCCGCCCGGCCTCCGCCCTCAGCTACCAGAACTTCACCTCCTATCCCACAGACGCACGAAACTACGCTGAGGCCGCCCAACTGGTCAACGCCCAGCCGGTCTATTTCGCCCCCCGGCTCGAGCCCACCCCGGCCCAGGTCGCCCGCGACGACAACGCCGACGCCTACCGTAGCGCTGCCATTCTCGACCGTGACGGCAGCCTGACCGGTCGGGCGGGCCAGACCGTGGTCTACGACGATCCCTTCCTCGCCGACGCCTTCTGCACTCCCCAGCCCGCCTGGAACGCCCAGGTCTGCCCCCACCGCTACGCCCGCTTCCTCTTGCGTAACCTCAGCCGCCAGGGTGAGATCGCCCCACTGACCCTGACCCGAGAGGAGGGCACACGGCCCTCTTTCCGTATGTGGGGCAGCCCCGAGGGGGGGAGCAACAGCGAGTTCTCGAGTTCGCTGATACTGGGCCGCAGTTACTCGCTGCGCTTCGCTGGGGCCGCCCCCAGTAACTTCCGGGTTTTCCTACTCAACGCCGCCACAGGCAGCATCGCCCTCTCGCTGGCCTACCCTTCCGCTCCGCACGTCTACGGCCCCGGCGTCACCGACGCTCACAAGCTGGCCTCCATGCCCAGCATCGCTGCTCTGAACGCCAGCAGCCAGTCGGCCTACTTCTTCGACGGCAGTATCGTACACGTCAGGCTGGTCATCCCTGCTGGTGCCGACATTGTGGGGATGAACGTCTGCCGCAACAATCTGTGCCGCTGAGGCTCGGGCCTTTCGCCAGCGCCCGCTCGGGAAAGCCCATACTTAGGCATAGAGGTGGTGGGCGCTCCACACCGAGCCAGCCATCAGACGGCCTTGGACTCGCCCCACAGTGGGGTATAAGTGTCATAGTTGCAATGCGAAGTGTCGCCCGCCAGGTCCCACAGGGAATTGCGTCTCGGGTAGCCGCTCTGCGGCTATGGCGCACGCCACATGGTAGGTCCCGATGAGCAGGCGCTTGGCCCGCTGCCACGATGTTGCGACTGCCCGCCTCGTGCACAGGTAGCCCGAGCCCGACCCGCCCTGACTCCGGGTTGAAGCCGTACAGCCGCAGGTGCTCGTACCACATCCTCACCCCGTAAAAATCCGGCGGGCTCTAGGTGAACACCCGTCGGTGGGGTGACAGACTCGAGGGCCGGACCGTTTGAACCACTGTCGCACGGCGGTCTGCTCTGGTTGTTTCGCAGGCCAAAAGGGTGACCAGCCGCCCTTGAGGGCGGCTGGCCGGGCACTTTTCATTTCAGGACTATGGTCCGAGGAATCGGGTCAGTACGTTTCGGGTAATCCTCGAGATCGTTCCATCTGTAGCTAAGCAGGAGATGTAGGAGAGCGATCCACCCGAGAAGACCCGTCCACCTGTGGGGTGGGCGATGTAGACCATAAAGCCTCCCCGATCACCAGTGGTGCGTCCTGCCGCGTAGGGGTTGCTGCCTCTGGCGATCAGCTCGGTGCTGGCTGGCGTCGAGGCTGCCACCTTGTCCAACTCCCAGCCCGAACAGCCCTGCCCGGCATTACCGGTGGCCCCAAAGGTACTGCCGTTGGTCAAACCGGTTCCTGCCAGCGTCCAGTGGCTGGCGTTCTGCACAACGAAGGGTGCGTACGTTCCGAAGTCTACGTCGGTAAACTGTACCCCCAGTACGGCGGCTTCAGGTCGGCCCAAGTTGCGCCACAGGCCTCCAGACTCGGGGGTGGTAGAGAGGGTGTGGCTGCTGAAGTCTTTGCGCACTTCGATCTGCTCTCCCCTTGAGACCACCTTCCAGTACATCTGGTTAGCGCCCAGGTTGACAACGCTGTTGCCTGCCCGCAGAAATTCGTCCACCCTGTCGCGCATGCTGGTGGTGTAGTACTCGTCATGGCGGTCGAGGATCATCACCCGGTAGCCGCTTAGAGCGTTGCGGTCACGGTCCAGGTCGGTGTTGCTGATTACATCGTAGCTATAGCCCTGTGACTCGAGCCAGCGCAGCATCACTACCGTCCCGAAGGCGTAGTGCTCGTTCCTCGAGGTCAACGCCAGTGAGACCGGCATCGGGCGCTGTGAGGAGAGGATGTAGCTGACGCTGGCCCCGCCGCAGGTGTTGGAGGCGCACTGGTAAAGGCTGGCTCCGCCCCAGTTGTTGTAGGCCTGCCAGGTGTAGTTGCCCGCCATTACTACGATGGGAGGCTGGGGGGTGGCGGCGGTGGGGCTGCGCTTGACCACCACTGGCACGCTGCTACAGTAGGCATCGCGGCCGGCGGGTGGGTTACGCTCGATCAGCTTGAAGTTGTACAGGCCACCGGGCCACTCGGCGGGGATGGTGATGCGATAGGCGGTGGGCCAGTTTACCCCCGTCTCGTAGGGCTTAGCTGGCACGCTCTGGGCGGCGCCCGCGATGCCATCCACGAAGAGCCGGAGCTGGGAGAGATGGGCCAGAGTGGACTGGCTGCCTTCGCGGTAGACAGCCAGGGCGAAGTTGCCGGTCGGCGAGTTGACCTTCAGCTCGAGGGTCTCGCCGGGCAGGTAGGAAATCTTGTCGCTATAGCCCACAATGCTGCTGGTGTCAGCGGATATCCGCTCAAAACAGTAGGGTACCGCTGCTGCACTGGTGGTCAGGCTGAGGTTGACCCAACTGCTGTTCCCGAGGGCGTTGGTGGCCCGCAGCCGTAGAGTGTAGAGCGTGTTGGGGATGAGGTCGGTCAGGCTGACGCTGGTGGCGTTGGCTGGGCTGAGGGGCACCGGGTTCCAGGTGCTGGGGCTGCCGCCAAGGCCGCGCTCGAGGGCGTAGCCGGTGGCGTTGGCGACTCCCGACCACGACAATGTCACGCTTGAATGGCTAAGATTGCTGAAGCTGAAGCTAGCGGGGGTGCCTGGAGCGCCGCTGGGCGTTGTGACGGCCAAAGTTAGCCAGATGCTCGATCCCTCGGGGCTGTTGGCCCGCAGGCGGTAGGTGTAGAGGGTGGAGGGGGTCAGGCCGCTGTCGGTGATACTGTTGGCGGTGGGGCTGCTCAAGGTGATCGGCGTCCAGGAGGTAGGGCTGTTGCCCGAGCCGCGCTCAAGGGTATAGCTGGTGGCCCCTGCGGGGCCAAGCCAGCCGAGCTGGGCACTGC
This sequence comes from Meiothermus sp., assembly GCA_033762915.1. Taxonomy (GTDB): domain Bacteria; phylum Deinococcota; class Deinococci; order Deinococcales; family Thermaceae; genus Meiothermus. Next base: position 76,551 of record JANRLD010000013.1, read on the forward strand.
TGGGGGTCAGGTTGTTGCTGGTGAAGTTGCGGGGCTGAAGCACTGTGCATCCGGTCTGCCCCGCGGGGAGCGAACCCATCCATGCTAGGGGTGCAGCCAGGCTACCGGCGGTCACGATCCGGCACAAGGGAAGGTGATTGTCGCCGGAGTAGTTGGTGCCGGTAAGGGTGCGGATGCTCTGGGCTGCCACCACCTCCGGCCCGCTGAAGGGCTGGCCCGCCACGGTGGCTGAGCGCTGCTCCTCGAGGCTCTGTGAGAAGGTCGGGGCGTCGTCGTACCCCACCGCGAACAGAAGGGTGAAGGTGTCGGGCGATTCGGCTCTAGAGGCGCTGCGGGGGTAGTTGAAGGCCAGGGCCATGTAGCCCCGATCGCAGCTCGAGGGGGTGCAGCCCCTGGCTCCGATGACGCGCTTCTGCGCGGGGGTAAGGCCGCCCCTGGAATTGCGGGCGATGAAGCCGTACTGCAAGGGCTCCACCTCGGTGGGAACCCCCAGGGTGGTGAGTTGGGTTCGGATGCTTGCCACCTCGTCGCGGGTCAGGAACCCCAGGTTGGCGTTGGCGAGGCTGACGTAAGAGACCCACCCGGCGTTGTACATGCCGTGGCTGGGCACGAAGCTGCGGGCCACGGCAGGGTCGCTAACAGGGCTGCCATTCCCGGCCAGAATGCTGGTCAGGGCAGTGCCCCCTACCGAGCGGGCGGGGTCGTTGAGGGCGTAAAAGGTCAGGTTGTTGAAGGTGGTGTTGGTGGTGTTGATGATGTCCAGGACGGCGGTGAGCGAGCGGATGGTGGGCGAGGTAGGGGTGCTGGTGGTGTCGAGCACCTGTACCACCCGAGTGCTCACCTGTGGCAGAGCGGCTACGACGTTGACGGCTTGGGGGCGAAGGTCGCCCCCCGCATACCCAACCCACTGCGCGGTCGCCGAGGGGGTGCCGCCGGACTCGATCCCCGATACTGTGACCGCCACCACTCCCAGCATCCCGGCACTGTTGCCTTGGTCCGGGTTGGGGGGGGCGGCGGTCTGCACGTTACACGCCGCCGCGACGATGAGTATGCTCAATGTAAGAAGACGAAAACCAAGACCAAAGCGCATAATGTAGCCCCCTGTCTAGAACTGTTTGATTGGCTGTAGAAAACCGTTTCAAATGTTCTGCCCACCTCGATTCTGATTGTTTTGCGCGAAAATTGTGACTATTTAACACTTTCACGAGCCGATTACGGGAGGCGAAACCGTGCGACACAGTGAGTTGAACCGACCTATGGGAAGACGATTTAACTCCGCAGTGATGGCAGAAGAAACAGGGAATAGAGGTACCGGGGTTAACGCACCCGGCACCAAGGGAGGGCAAAAGACCTCGAAGTTATCTGGGGCAAACGCTGTACTTAACGCTGGTCCTCGGTAAGAGGTCGTATGTCGTCCCGTGGGGCAGCCGCCGTGGCTCGCTACGCGCTGTGCCCCGCCACAGGTTGAGCGATCCTGGCATCAGAGTCGATTGCGGCTGAGATCCCGCAGCACAACTCTGGCCGCGTTTCTGCCGCTCGCGCCCATGATCCCACCGCCGGGGTGGGTGCTGGCCCCGGTGAGATACAAGCCCTTGATGCCCTGAAACTTGTACTCGTGCGAGCCCAGCCAGGGCCGCAGCATGAACATCTGATCGAAGCCCATCTCGAGGTGCATCACGTTGCCCGAGGGCATGGCGAACTCGCTCTCGAGCCAGGCCGGGGTCTGCACCAACTCAGCCTTTATCTTGTTGCGGATGTCGGGGTCGAAGCGTTCGAAGCTCTTGATGACGCCCTCACGGGCCTCGGCCACTCGAGTCTCCCAGGTCCCCGAGGCCAAGTGATAGGGGTAGTACTGCGCCCACAGCCAAAGCGTCTCGCCGCCCGGCGGGGCCAGGCTCTCGTCCACCGCGCTGAAGCTCATGGCGATGAGCGGTGGGTCGGCGGTGGGCTGGCCCGCCAGGTACTCGCCGTAGGCCCGGTTGAGCTGTAACTCGTCGGTGATGAGCAGCCCTAGCCCGGTGCGCGACTGCGGGCCGGGGTGGGTCTGGTAGCGCAGCTTTTCCGACAGTCCCAGCCGCAGGACGAGGCCGAAGCCGTTGCCTATGCGCAGACTTTTGGCGTTTGCGGGAATCTTGTCCTGCGGCAACATGGCCAGGGTTTTTTGGACATGTGAGCCCGCCACCACCAGCTTGGCGCTGACGCTCGAGCCGTCCTCGAGCACCACCCCCTCGGCCTTGTTGTTCCTCACCACGATCTGCCTGACCGGCGAGCCCAGATGAACCTTGCCGCCTTTGGCCTCGATCGCCCTCACCAAGGCCAGCGAGAGGCCGCCCGAGCCGCCCCTGGGCCGCGCCACTCCCCCGACGTGGTATAGCGGGTGCCACAGCAGGAAGGGGGCCGAGAGGGGGTCGGAGGGCGGCGGGCCGGATTGTGCGGCCATCCAGACCAGCGGGGCCCGCACCCGCTCGTCGGAGAAGTATTCTCTCGCCACGTCGCCGTAGGGGCGGAGGATCTGCGGCAGCCGGGTCTGCCACTCGCGCCCCATCCCCGAGCCCACGATCAGGTGTCGGCCCAGGTTGAGCGGGCTGGGGGTGTTGAGGAACGCCTCCTTCACCGCCTGCCCGAAGGGCAGCCAGTCGCGCATGAAGCGCCGGTAGGCCTCGCCCTGGCCGGGGAACTGTGAATCGAGCTCGTCGGCAGTCCGCTCTGGGTCGCGCCAGACAAACCAGCTCTGACGGGCGTCGGAGGCGTGGAACATCGGGTCAAGCTCGAGGTACTCCAGGCCGTAGCGGTGCAGCTCCAGCTCCTCGACAATCGGCGTCAGCCGAATCAAAATGTGGGCGCTCCCGCCGAGGTCGAACCTAAATCCCTCGTGGTCTATCGTCGAGACCGCTCCCCCGGGCACGGCGCGGCGCTCAAACACCCCCACCCTATACCCCGCCTTGGCCAGGTAAGCCGCCGCGATCAGCGCGTTGTGCCCCGCCCCCACCACTGCCACGTCGAAATCCGGCATACCGGGACATGATACGTCAGGGGAGGGGCCAGGGAGTCCTGCCGGCCCCACCCGATGTCGCGTTGACCCCTTTGCCATCCGGTAGAATCATGGGGCTGTTCACGCCTATGCCTCAACGGATCATGCTGGTTTACACCAAGGCGGGTGGGGGCCACTTCTCGCTGGCCCAGACCCTGCACCGCGCCATCACCAAGCTCGACCCCGAGGCCGAGGTGATGCTGTTTAACTTCTTCGATGCAGGGCCGCGCTGGATCGCCCAGGCCATCGAGGAAGGGTACAACTTCACCGTCAACAAGCAGCGCTGGATTTTTACCGTGCTTTCAGCCTTTAACAACACCAAGTTGCAGTTCGACACCATCTACCGGGTCATCGGGACGCGGCTGGGGCGGGCGGTTAACGACAAGCTCGAGGCCTTCAAGCCTGACAAGATCATCTACTGCTACCCCGCCAACCACGGCGTCCGCCGTCTGCGCTACTACAAGCAGCACAAGCCCAAGACCCTGACCGTAGTGAGCGACTTCTACTCCCCGCACCTCTACTGGTTCATAGACACCAAGGACCAGTACGTGGTGGCCAGCGTGGACGCCTACACCATCGCCCGCCGCCACCGGGTGCCGGCCGAGAACCTGCACTTCTTCCAGAACCTGATCGACCCCCGCTACGCCGAGCCGATGCCCGACACCGACCTGGTGCAGTTCAAGCGCGACCTCGAGCTGCCCCACCCCTACACGGTGCTGGTCACGGGTGGCGGGCCGGGGCTTAAGGGAACCAAGAGGTACGTCGAGGCGCTGCTGGGCGTGGAGGGCATCAACATCATCGTGATCTGCGGCTACAACGAGCGGCTCTACGGCCAGCTCGAGGCGATCAAGGCCAGGCGCGGCCTCGAGCAGCTCAAGCTCTTCAAGTTCACCAAGCAGATGTATGAGCTCATCAACGCCTCCGACGTGGTGATCACCAAGGCTGGGCCAGCCACCATCACCGAGGTGCTGTCGCAGCACAAAGACCTGATCGTGTGTGACTACATCTGGCCCCAGGAGGCCGGCAATGTCGAGATGATCCAGCGCGAGAAGCTGGGCCACTTCATCCGCAAGCCCCGCGAGATCGCCGCCAAAGTGGCCGAACTCAAGGCCCAGCGCAAGGAGCGCCGCACGGTTTCGCTCACCAACGACCTGACCCGGCTGGCGCAGTACATTTTGGAGCTGTAATCGCGTTTCCCACCCTTACCTCCCTCGCGGCGGCAGGTAATGTACTTCCTTAAGCGAAATCCGCCCGCTTTAGCGCCGTAGAGAGTATCCGTGGGAACCGCTCTGAGCTTTCCGTCGCCCCCTGGAGTGCGCCTGCCTTGGCGCTCGAGGGGCTTTTCTTGGGCAAGTCCACCGCCTTAACGCAACACCCGTCCGTAACGGTTAGGTGAGTCAATCACGATTGTTCACTTTGTATAAGCTCGGTAAGCAAGAAGTCTCGCGGAGGCAACCCTATGAATGTCCGACGTCTCAAACAAGCCCTGGCGGTCTCGCTGGTCGCGCTCCTGGCGGCCTGCGGGGGCGGCATCAGCGAGCCACCGGCGGCTGCCCCCGACAGCGGCTACCTGCTCACGGTCCAGCTCGAGGCTGCCGACACCCGCGAGGCCGTGGCGCAGCGCTACGGCGGCGAAGTGATCGCCTGGCTGGACGGTCAGGCCATCCTTAGGATGACCAGCGAGGCGGTAGCCCAGTTGCAGGCCCGCGGCATCTCCATGCAAAACACCACCCTCGAGAGCAACGCCACGACCGAGGCTCCCTCGGCCACCGCCTCCGGCTGGAACGCCTGGGGCAGCGGCTGGAACGCCTGGGGCAGCGGCTGGAATGCCTGGGGCAGCGGCTGGAATGCCTGGTCGAACGGCACCAGCCTGATCCCCACCATCCCCACCGAGAACCGCAGTGCGATGCGCCAGATCAACCTGGGCAGAGCCCTGGCCCTCTCCTCCTACTTTGGCGACTGGAACGGCAGCTACGGCATGGTGGCGGTAATCGACACCGGCATCGACACCGCCCACCCCATGTTCCAGGGTCGCCTGGCCGACGCGACCCTCTGGAAGGACTTCGTGGACGGTGATAACAATCCCCAGGAGGTCGCGGGCACCCATTTCGGGCACGGCACCGCGGTAGCCGGGATCATCGCCCAGGTTGTACCCAGGGCCAAAATCCTGCCCATCCGGGTGCTCGGCTCGAACGGCGTGGGCAATGTGGCCAACGTGATCTCGGCTATCCAGTGGGCGGCCGATAACGGGGCCTGGGTAATCAACCTCTCGCTGGGCGCTACCACCAACGTGGCGGCCCTGAGAACCATGGTGGAGTACGCCACCAGCCGCAACATTTACGTGGTGGCCTCCTCGGGCAACACCGGCAACACCAACATAACCTTCCCCGCCGCCTTGGCCACCTCTGCCACCAACAACCAGTTCTTGATCAGCGTGGGCAGCGTCAACTCGAGCGGCACCCGCTCCTCGTTCTCGACCTCGGGCAGCAGCCTGGAGTTCATGGCTCCCGGCGAGCAGATCTACAGCGCCTACCCGGGCAACCGGGTCGGCTTCTTCACCGGCACGTCCTTCGCCGCCCCGCTGATCTCCGGCATTCTCAGCATGGGCGTTGCCGACTCCCTGGACGACAGCGTCATATTGGGCCTGCAGTCCTACCTCGTCAACTCCACCACCCCCGTCAGCGGGAGCCTCTACGGGCTAGTCAACATGGGCAGATTTATGGCCGAAATGCCCAAATGGATCAATAAGACCGCGTTGCTGGTGGTCGGCTCAACCCCCCTCGGCCCCAACGACACCGCCATCCACAACCGCCTGCAGGCCCTGGGCTATGTGGTGAGCACCAACACCGCCGGGGTGAGCACCAGCACCGCCGCCACGTTCAACCTGGTGGTGGTCTCGGCCAGCGCCAGCGCCAGCAGCCTGGGCACCAAGCTACAGGGCATTGAGGTTCCGGTGGTGGTGATGAACAACGCCGTGCTGGGCAACATGCGGATGACCGGGACGGCGGCCTCGACCGACTACGGCAGCGTGAGCACCCAGACCCAGGTGCAGATGCTCAGCACCAACAGCACCCACCCCCTGGCGGCGGGCCTGACCGGCGCCCTCACGGTGTTCGGCAGCTCGGATCAGGTCAACTGGGGCAGGCCCTCCTCGAGCGCGGCCTCGGTGGCGACCCCCACCACCAGCTCGAGCGTAGCGGCCATCTTCGGCTACGACCAGGGGGCCAGCATGGTCGGCCTGACCGCTCCGGCCCGCCGAGTGGGCTTCTTCCTGGGCAGCACCGGGGGCGGCAAGCTCAATGCCAACGGCGGCCTGCTCTTCGACGCTGCGGTCACCTGGGCGGTCTCGGGCAATTAAGGGCGGTTCCCACGAGTACCCGGCACGGCGCTGTTTGCCGTGCCGGGTATGTTGTTTCACAACCGCCCAACCTCATCAAAAACCGCTGTGGCTGGACGGGGCTGCCAACCCAAGGCCCTAGCCCGTGCTGCCGAAACCCGCATGGTGCTGCCAAAGATGTTGTAGGAACCCTTGCCCAACATCATCAAGACTTGCTGCCAAAGGGGGTTTTTGACCTCGAGTTGCCCGCCATAGCCCAATCGCTTAGAAATGGCCTCAAGGAGTTGTTTTTGGGTAATAAACGGCTCTGCGACCGCGTTTAGCAAGCTGCCCGGCTTGGCTTTTTCCAGCATCAGCAGGTATAAATCAGCCACGTCCTCGAGGTGTACCAATGACAGTGGATTACTGCCATTCCCGGTCATCCGCACCTTACCTAGGCCACGGCTCATTGCTAACACCTGACTTACTGGCCCGCTTCCCCTGCCGAACACGATAGCGGGTCGTATTGCCATACCCCGGACGCTGCTCGAGTTCAACACATTGTTTTCAGCCTGAGCCAAACCGGTAATCATCGGTGGGGCTTGTACCGGGGTGTCTTCATCCACCACGCGGCTGCCCGTATCACGGTAAGCCCCAGTGCCTCCAGTGACAATCAGGGGCTTGCCGCTGCCCTCTAAACCCTTGAGAAAGGCTGTTACCGAGTCCAGTTGCAGCTTACTCGAGGCTTGCATCTGGGTCATAAAGTTGGCGCTGGGGTCAAAGCGCATCTGAGCGAGGTGAATCACCCCGTCGGTTTGTTGGGCAGTTTTGCTCAGCACTTCTGAGTTTGATAATGCGCCCATTACCGTTTGATAACCGAGTTTCTCGAGCTTGTTTTGTGCTGCATGGTTCCGGGCTAAGGCCACAACCACGTGGCCTGCTTGATGCAGTTTTTCTGCCACCACACTGCCGATATAGCCTGTTGCTCCAGTCAAAAACACCTTCATGGTTTCCTCCACATGTTTAGTTCTAAACATTTTGGTAAGCTGATGACGGTTTAGCCGATCTTCTGCAAAAGCAGGTGGAACTGCTCGAGTTCTTCAGGGCTGAGTTGGGCAAACTGCGAGCGCACAAAGCTGCGGTACTCCGGCAGCATCTCATCGATTAGTTGGCGGCCTGTGGGGGTTAGCTCGAGGGCAAACGCCGCGCCCTGGGCCGTGCGAGCAAGAAGACCATCCCCCTCTAGCTTGCCCAGCAGTTGCGAGACATTGCCCTTGGTCACACCCAGTCGCTCGGCTAAGTCTTGCTGTACCAAACCTGGTTTCTGATAGACCTGCATCAACACCTCAAACTGCGCCGCACTCAGACCCCGCTCCCGCAACCGTTCCCCACCCTCGCGGCTGACCCTTTGCACAATCTGCACCATTTTGCTCCAAACGTTTGTGGGTGACACTCGAGGGTTTTTCATAATGTTTAGCTCTAAACATTTTTAGTTTAGAGCTAAACATAATAGATGTCAAAAACCCCTCGAGACTCTCGAGGGGTTTGTCTTTTGCTACCCGCTACCCGCCAACAGCTACCTGCTATCCCTCAAACCCCAACAAGAAGGGGTCTTCGAGCATCTCGGCGATAAAGCGGCAGAAGCGGGCGGCGTCGGCCCCGTCGATCAGGCGGTGGTCGTAGGAGAGCGAGAAGGGCATGATGTTCTTGGGCTCAAAAGCCCCCTTCTCGGCGTTCCAAACCGGTTCAATTGCGCCCCTCGAGACCCCCATGATCGCCACCTCAGGCCAGTTGACAATCGGCGTAAAGCCCGTCCCGCCGATGCCCCCAAGGTTGGAGATGGTGAAGGAAGCCCCCTGCATTTCGTCCGGGGTGAGTTTGCGGTCTCGAGCCTTCGCCGCAATCTCGCCCAACTCAGCCGCCAAGGTAATCACACCCTTCTTGTCCACGTCCCGAATCACAGGAACCAGCAAGCCTGTGGGGGTGTCCACCGCCACGCTGATGTGGATGTAGTCCTTGAAGATGACCTCGTTGGTGGCGGTGTCGATCGAGGCGTTGAACTTGGGGAAAGCCTTCAGCGCGGCGGCGGCGATCTTGAGCAGGATCGCGGTCATGGTGACCTTGGCCCCGCGCTTCTCGGCCCTGGGGTTGATCCGCTTGCGCAGCGCCTCCATCTCGGTGATGTCGGCCTTGTCGAACTGGGTCACCATGGGGATGGTGCTCCAGGCCTGGGCCATGGAGCGCACGGTGGCGCGGCGGATGCCGGACATGGCCTCGCGGCGCACCGGGCCGAACTTGGTGAAGTCCGGCAGGGCTGGGGTTGCGGGGGCCGGGGCGGCCGGGGCCGCGGGCACTGCAGGGGCGGTGCCGCCCGCCGCGTAGCGCTTCACGTCGGTCTCGGAGATGCGGTGGGCGGGGCCGGAGCCCATCACGTCCGTCAGGCTGACGCCCATCTCGCGGGCCAGCCGCCGCACGCTGGGCGCCGCCGGGATCAGCCTGCGCTGGCCTGCCGGGGCCGAGGCGTAGGGGCCGGAGGCGGCCCTGGGGGCCTTCAGCGGCGCTTCGGCCGGGTTGGCCGCGCTCACCGGCTTGTCGGAGGGCGGGGCCTGCACCGGGGGCGCGTCCGGGGGCAAGGTGGCCCCGCCGGTCGCGCGGGCCAGCGCGGCGCCCTCGTTGTCGGGGCTGCCCTGCTTGGGGTCAGGCGCTAAAGCGGGCGCCGGGGCCTGCGCGGCGGGCGCCCCGGCCCCGCCCAGCACTGCGATCACCTGCCCGCTCTTGACTTCGTCGCCGGCCTTGACCATCACCTTGGAGACCGTTCCGCCCTCGGAAGCGGGGGCCTCCATGACCGCCTTGTCGGTCTCGAGTTCCAGCACCGGCTGACCCGCCGTGACGGTGTCGCCCTCCTTGATCAAGACCCCCACCACCACGGCGGAGGCCACGTTGTCGCCCAGGTCAGGTAGTTTCAGTTCAGCCATTGTTGCTCCCTTTGGTCGCGTTTAGAGCCCAGAGTCGAGGGTCAAGGGGTTTGTTGAATTCACCGTCGGGCCTCGACCCTGGACGCGCTTTAGCGCTTGTGCGGCTGCTCCCGCTTGGGGTCGATCCCCAGCTTCTTGATGGCCTCGGTGATGGCGTTGGCGTTGACCTTGCCCTCGGCCCGGAGGCTGCTGAGGGCGGCGACCACGACGCTCTTGGCGTCCACCTCGAAGAAGTCGCGCAGGGCCTCTCTGGTCTCGGAGCGCCCGTAGCCGTCGGTGCCCAGGGTATGGATGGGGCGGGCGAGGTAGCCCGAGATGGCGTCGGGCAGCACCTTCATATAGTCCGAGGCGGCCACGATGGGGCCTTCGGTGGGGTTGAGGCACTGGGCCGCGTAGGGCGTTTTGGCCTTGGCGGTGGGGTTGAGGCGGTTGGCGCGGGCGGTCTCTATGGCGTCGAAGTAGAGCGCCTTGTAGCTGGTCACGCTCCAGACGTCGGCGGCAATGCCGTAGTCCTTCTCGAGCATCTCGCTGGCCTTGATCACCTCGTTCAGGATGGTCCCGCTGCCCAGCAGCTGCACCCGCGCCTTGGGCTTCTTCAGCTCGCTCTTCTTGAAAAGGTACATGCCCCTGAGGATGCCTTCCCGGGTGGCCTCCCTCGGCTCGGGCATGGCGGGCTGGATGTAGTTCTCGTTCATCAGGGTGATGTAGTAGAAGATGTCCTCGCCGTCGTGGTACATCCGCTTGAGGCCGTCCTGCAGGATGGTCGCCAGCTCGTAGGCGAAGGCGGGGTCGTAGGCGGGCATGTTGGGGACGGGCAGGGCCTGGACGTGGGAGTGGCCGTCCTCGTGCTGGAGGCCCTCGCCGTTGAGGGTGGTGCGGCCAGCCGTCGCGCCCAGCATGAAGCCCTTGGTGCGCTGGTCGCCCGCCGCCCACACCAGGTCGCCGACGCGCTGGAGGCCGAACATCGAGTAGTAGATGTAGAAGGGGATGGTGGGGACGCCGAAGTTGGCGTAGGCGGTGCCCGCAGCGATGAAGCTGCTCATCGCGCCCGCCTCGTTGATGCCCTCCTGCAGCAGTTGGCCGGTCTCGCTCTCGCGGTAGACGGTCACGGTGCCCGCGTCCACCGGCGTGTAGAGCTGGCCCTTGGGCGAGTAGATGCCCACCGAGCTGATCACGCCCTCCATGCCGAAGGTACGGGCCTCGTCGGGCACGATGGGCACCACGTACTTGCCCACCTCGGGGTGGCGCACCAGCTTGGTCAGTATGCGCACGAAGGCCATCGTGGTGGAGATCTCGCGCCCGCCGGAGCCCGCCAAGAACTCCTCGAAGAAGGCCGCGTCGGGGGTGTTCAGCTTGTAGTCGCGCACCCGCCGCTCGGGGATCAGTCCGCCCAGCGCCTTGCGCCTCGAGAGCATGTACCGCACCTCCGGCGAGTCGGGGCCGGGGTGGTAGAAGGGGGTCTTCTCGAGGTCCTCGTCCGAGACCGGGATGCCCAGGAAGTCGCGCGCCTCGCGCAGGTCGTCGAGGGTCAGCTTCTTGACCTGGTGGGCCACGTTCTTGGCCTGGGCGGTGGGGCCGAGGCCGTAGCCCTTGACCGACCGCGCGATGATGACCGTGGGCGAGCCCCGGTGGTCGGCGGCGGCCTTGTAGGCGGTGTAGATCTTGTGCTTGTCGTGGCCGCCCCGCGAGAGGGTGAGGCGGTCGAGGTCGTCGTCGTCGAGCCCCTCGATCAGCTTTTGCAGCTCGGGAGTGTTGAAGAACTTCTCGCGCAGCTCCTTGGCCCCGTAGGCGGCGTAGCGCTGGCTCTCACCGTCCACCAGCCGCTCCATCCGCTCCAGCAGCACGCCCTCGGTGTCGCGGGCGAAGAGGTCGTCCCAGGCCGAGCCCCAGACCAGCTTGATCACGTTCCAGCCGTTGCCGCGGTAGATGCTCTCGAGCTCTTGGATCACTTTGGAGTTGCCGCGCACCGGCCCGTCGAGGCGCTGGAGGTTGGCATTAATGACGAAGATCAGGTTGTCCAGCTCCTCCGAGGCCGCCACCCGCAGCCCGCCCAGGGTCTCGACCTCGTCCTGCTCGCCGTCGCCCAGGAAGGCCCAGATTTTGGCGTCGGACCTGGGCCGCAGGCCCCGGTCCTCGAGGTAGCGCAGGAAGCGGGCCTGGTAGATGGCCTGGAGCGGCCCCAGCCCCATGCTCACCGTGGGGAACTCCCAGTAGTCGGGCATCAGCCAGGGGTGGGGGTAGCTCGACAGCCCCCGGCCCGGCCCCCCCAGCAGCTCGCGGCGGAACTTGCCCAGGTCTTCGGCCGAGAAGCGGCCCTCCAGAAAGCTGCGCCCGTAGACGCCCGGCGACATGTGCCCCTGGAAAAACACCTTGTCGTGATCGAGCCCTGAAGGGTCGGTGTCCTGGCCCCGGAAGAAGTGGTTGAAGCCCATCTCCATCAGCTCGGCGATCGAGGCGTAGGTGGAGATGTGCCCCCCCACCCCGTCGGCCTTCTTGTTGGCCTGCTGCACGATGGCGATGGTGTTCCATCTCAGGATGTTGGCGACCCGCTGCTCCATCTCCATGTCGCCGGGGTAGGCGGGCTGGTCCTCGACGGGGATGGTGTTGACGTAGGGGGTGTTGACCTTGTCGTGGATCACCACCCCGTGGCGGTAGGCGTAGTTCTCCAGCATCTCCATGAGCTGGGCCACCCGGTCGCGCCCGGCGGTCTTAAGGACGTACTCGAGGCTCTGCGTCCACTCCCGGTTCTCCAGGTCCTCGAGGCCCACCTGCTCCTCGGCGGACAGCCCGGCGCGGGCAGCGATTAGTTCGCGGTCTTCAACCATGCGGCACTCCTTTTTGGCGAAAGTAGGCTAGTGTACTGCGGTTAGCTCGTCCTGTGTGGGGGCTGTGGGGGGTTTAGAGGCCGCCCCCCGGCCCTCGGCCCTCTGTTTTTTCCCCTCGTGCTTCGGCGTTTTGGGCCCCGGCGCCAGGCCCGCGACATCTTTGTTATCGGCCTTACATTACAGCACCTCTCGAGCGGAAAAAACGTAAGGAAGTATGTTTTTTACACAGTATAAAAAACTTTTACCAAATGGCAAAATGGTACAGAGATAAACCCCGTACCCAACGGGCCGTACGGGGTTTTTCAAAACCGCGCTCGAGGCGCCCCACAAGGCCGCAGGCTCCGCCCCGCCGGCCAACCCCGGGCGCCACTGCCCGGACTGCGGTCGGACAAAACCCCCGCAGGAGGTACTTGGGGCGGTTCCCGCCCTTAGGCCTCATGCGGCGCTGAAGCGGGCGCTGAGGTGGGCATAACATACCCCGCACGTCCGGGGCTTGACGTGCGGGGCATTGGTGGGAGCTGCGGTCAGTTGGAGGGCGGAGGTGCGGTTACGGTGCGGCCCAGGAGGTTGGTCGCGCTGACCAGCAGGCCGGAGCCGACCGCCGCGACCCGACAACTGGCCAGGAGGCTGGCGTTGACCGTGACCAGCCGGCCCCCAGCGGCGTAGCCCTTGGTGCAGTCCTCGGTGGCCAGGCTCGAGACCCCCAGACTGGGGTTGGCGCTTAGGGCATCTCTGGCGGCCTGATAGACGGCCTGGGCGTAGTCGAGGGTGAGGGTGTGGATCTGCTCCTGGGCCTCGAGGGGTGTCTTGACAAAGGTCAGGAACCAGCGGCCCTGGCTGTAGGAGAGGTTGGTGCTGCCCGAGATGGGAAGGCAGGTGCTCGAGGTGAGGGTGTAGTCGACCTTGGCGCTGTTGGGCCCCAGCACGCTCTTGTCCACCGCGATGGCGCTAAGGGGGCAGCCCAGGGTGTATTCGCGGGCCACCTTGCCCCAGAACACCGCCTCGTCCTGGCGGGTGATACGCACGATCTTGTTGAGGGTGTCCAGCTCGGCGGGCAGGATGTAACCCCTGGCCTGGGCGTGCTGTCCGCTGTGCAGGGCGGAGAGGAAGTTGAAGGTGACCAGGCGGGGCTGGTTGGGGTCGAAGGGCTCGGTGTTGATGGTGTCGTTGGCGCCGGAGCCGCAGGCCGCCAGCAGCGCCAGCAGGCCCGGCCCTAAAACCCGAAAGAGTGTGGTCATGGTAATCCTGGGTGGGCAGACGTAACGCCTAAACCCAACAAACGAAAGCGTCTCCTGTTTACGAATATAGCAACCCAGAGCGGTTTTGTGCGCTATGGTTGGGGGTTACGGGGGAGTGATTTGGCATTACAAAAGGGGGCTGGGCGTTACGGGGGTTGAGGGGCAGTAACAGACCGTGTTGGCCTTGGCGCGGGCTTCTCGAGGAAACCCGACCCCACCCTCAGGGGTTGGCTCGAGCGGAGCCAAGACCCCAAAACTCGAGCCGGGTCGGGAAACCGCAAACCGCAGGGTGCGCTCTGGCACCTCCCAAGCCGCCTGCCAAATTACTGGTGTAAACGCATCCTACAGGCTGTAGAGGTTATCGGTGTCCCTCGAGCCGACCCCGCAACTGACCATGTGGGTCATAGACTTCGATAAAACTGCTTTTGAGCAGATTATCAGGGAATACCGCCAGATTGGTTTTGCCATCCGTGGCGGAGAGCACCAATAGCGCCTCGAGGCCCAGCCCCTTGGCTGCAATCCCGAGGGCTTGAGTCGGTGGCACTTCGCCTTTGGCTTGAACCTCCCGCCACGAGGCAGTGAGCTGGTCTCGATTGGTTTTCAAGGTTGCCCAGTGTGGGGGCTGACTGATGTCGGTGATGCGTTGAAGCTTGAAGCGCACACTCAGCAACAAATAGGGGTTCAACGGCTGCGCGGCGAATTTGGCTTGGACGCTCGAGCCGAATCCTACCTCGCGCAGGGTGGTGTCAGGGTTCTCGGCGAGGTACAGCACCTCAAACAGCCCTTTGGGGTTATAGCGCCCACCTGTCAAAATCGAACCGACTGCCGAAAGGGGAGTCTCGAGAAATCTGCTCTGAGTAGCTCGAAAAGCAGTGCCCTCGAGAGGCAGTGTAGGGAGTTCCTGCAAAGCCGCAGAGAAAAACTCGATCAACGCGGCACGCCCATTTCGATTGCCAGCACTAGGTCTTCGACAGGTTCAAAGTTGCTCTCAGTCAAATACTCAATGGGAGCTTTTCCGCCAAAATCGGGGTGTCCCGACTTGAGCCAAATGCGGGCATTGACTTCCGAACCAGTGAGGTCGCGGATGCGGACGAAGAGCTGCTCGAGCTGGCGCATTTTGGGCTGAAGCCGATCCGAGGTAGGGGTTTTGAGCAAGGCTTGGCGACTGACCCCCAATATCTGGGCCATTTGGGGAACTTTGACGGCGTAGACCTCGCTTAGGGCTAGTGCGTCGAGGTTGCCGCTTACGCCGTGGGCTTGCTCGAGGACATGGGTCAGAGCGCTCATGGGTTTAGTTTACAATAAGTTGTCAAAAAGTTGCAGTTTGGTCTAACACCTCGAGCGGAGCCAAAACCCCAAAACTCGAGCCAAACCTAGCCGTTAAGCTGGCGGCTCAAGGTCAACTGGGCCTGAGGTGAAATCCGCCTCGAGTGGACGCCATGGAGTGCGCTCGCGCACCACCAAAACCGCCCGTCTGCAGCCTACTCCCTGCCTGGCTCCAGAAGACGGTGTGCCCAGTAGTCAGGCCGTCGGCTCATGTGGCAGATGGCGATAAAGTAGATGGCATCTGGTTCGATGATGTAAACCAGTTGGTACGAAAACCGTTTCATGATGTTGCGTCGTGCGCCGGACGGGTGAATAACAGGAAACAGCTCGGGTTCTCGAGGATAGCCAAGCTTTCGGCCTCGAACAGGGCCATAAAATCTTCTTTAAGTTTGGGATCTATGGCCCTGTAATACTCGCTGGCCTGTACCAAATCCAACCGAGCCTCGGGGTGGAAGACTCTAGCCAGCTCGAACATCGCGCATGACTTCTTCCCAAGGAATGCCCTTGACCTTGCCGCTGCGAATCTCTTCCACCCGCCGCCCGATCACTTCGAGCCAGAGTTGCTCGTTTTCCTCGAGGGTGGGTTCATCTACGCTCAGTTGAAGCTCTCGAGCCAACTCAGCCCGTTCCTTCAAACTTAGCTTAAGTGCTTGTTCCAAAATCTGGGTCTTGCTCATGGGTTTAGTGTAGCACCTCGAGCATTTCCGAACCCCAAAAACTCGAGCAAAAATCCCCACTTTGTGCTGGCGGCTCGAGGTCAACCCGGTATGAGTTAACCACCTCGAGACCGAGAGGCTCTCGAGCAGTGTAAGGGCCAAAGACTCGAAGCTACTCGAGCTTTGCCAGGAAGCTATAAACCGTGGAGTACGCTCCTACACGATGCAAGTCGCCAGCAAAAGTGATTGTGCGTAAACCGCTTTATAAGTAAAGAAGGGGCAAGCGTACTCGTATACACCCCACTCAGAACCACAAATAGCAACCTAGTAAATTCCCTCGAATGTACTTGTAACACAACTTCGAATACAATCTAAATTGAAAGAAATATAATGATAACGCATTTTTTAACGTATGTTGGGTCATTTTCCATAAAGTTTCATTACTTTTCTAAGTATTATCTAAGCGACATCACAACATTATTCTCTACGTCATTCTCCAGTGGTGTTGGAGGGAATCAAATGAGAAAGAGTAAGTTTGTTAAGTCGGTTCTACTGGCAGCAGGGGTATTGGCTCTGGCGGCGTGTGGTGGGGCAGGAGTTCGAGAAAACGCCGAAGAAGGTGATCTTTCAATCGCCTCAGGCACGGTTCAGGTTAGCTGGGGAAATACCGTCACCCTCCCTACCGTTCCTACATGGGGCCAATGGTTCTTTTTCAACGATGGCATTGCCACCGGCACAGGCTCGTTCGTCAACGGGCCAGCAACTCCGCCCATCGGGACGGGCAGCGTTCAGCTCGTAGTGGACAATACCGGGCGGGCGCTGATTGGAACCACTCAGTACATAGGAACCAAACTGGCTGACATCAAGGCGTTGCAGTACAGCACCTACAACCAAACTGCCACGACCACTATTGCTCCTTCCCTACAGTTTGGCTATGACCAGGATATCACCGACTCTGTGACTGGTTTCCAAGGTCGCCTAGTGTATGAACCGGTGTACTCGGGCAGTGTGACCAGTGGAGTCTGGCAAACTTGGGATACGCTGGCCGGGAAGTGGTGGGCCACCAACAATGCAACTTCAACCTTGGATAACGCCTGCCCTCAGTCTAACCCGTGTACGCTTGCGCAAGTCCTAGCGGCAGCTCCGAGGGTGGCGATTCATCCCAACTCTAACTTTGGTTGGCTGCTAATCAAGTTGGGCGGTCCCATTAGCGGTGGGTTCACTGCTAACGCTGATCGCTTGGTGATCCGTCGGGTCTGGGAAACCTCGAACACCATCTTCAACTTCGAGTCTAGGAACTGTCAATCGGATCGTTGCTAGCTTTCTAGGTTAGGTTACAAAGCCTACCTCGGCAAGCCAATAAACATTCAACCCCTCTTCGAATACCGAAGAGGGGTTGAACTATTTTTGATATCTGACCACTAAGTGGCTACGTAGCTAAAGTGCGAGTTGCTAATCCGAAACACCCATAGGGAATAGCACTAGTAGGTCGTCAACGGCTAAAATGCAGCCAGATCGTTGCCAACTTGCCCGAATCACCGCAGCATCACCCGAACAATATCCGTTGACGCAGCGCTAGTGCTTGCAACAGGGTACGAGATTGTTGACCAGAAAGCCCGATCCCATAGCAGTAACCCGGTAGCCCGCGCAAAGGTTGTGGCTGAGAGTGAGGTTGTTCTTGGGTCTCGAGCGGAACCGCACAAAGGTGATGTACCAACGCCCTTAGCTGTTACCGAGGTTGATACTGCCGCTGCGTTGGTTAGCGACGCGTACCCGTTTTGTCTTGGCAGGCCAGCTCGAGTTCCGTATGCAATGCATAGCCCTTAGCCTCGGCATATTGGCTGCTGCTTAGAGCCGACCTACAGCTATTGCGAAGGAGAGGTTGATCTACTCAGCCATGGCTATCAGGGCAACCGCAAAGTCGCTAAACCCAAAACCCAATCCCCCCAACCCCCCTTAGGGCGTAGCGCAAACCGAGTCTCGAGGCTCAAACCGCAAACCAAGCATCCAAAGGGGGGCAACAACGTCCCCGCAAATTGATTTACGGGGACGTTGTTGCCCCCCTTTCGTCATCACCGCAACACAACTAGCAACTCCATGTGCGCTGAGAGGCTCGGTCTAAGGGGGGTAGGGGGGATTGCTTTTGACTTTGCGGTTGCCCTGCCATGGCTATCCAGAGGGGTTTGGTACGGGCATGATTGGGGTTATGCTGTACGATTTAGCATTTGAATTCGCTAGATCCGGCAACTATACATAAAAACCCCCGCCAAAGCGGGGGTTGTGAGAGGGCTTGAAGTTTACTGAACGGTAGTGGACTCGGACACAATCTTGGGCAGCGCGGGCTGCGGCAGTTCGGTCGAGCGTGGAGTCCAGCTTGCCGTACCAGTTGCGTTGGTGGTGCCAATGTTCGCTCCAGCGGTGGCCTCAATGAAGTAGACCAGTGATTCGCCAGCGGGCAGGTCGTTGAGCGCGAAAGTGACGGTGTTATTGCTGTTAGAGAAGGTGGCTGTGGAGGTCACAGCACCAGCTACACCAGCAGTACCAGTGGGGTTAGCGCGGAGAACAAGCACGTTGGGGGTGGCAGCAGCAGCACCATTGGTGGTGTACCGCACGAAGGTGTTGTTCAGAGTTACATTGAACGCGACATCGGTAGCGGTGGTGTCACCCGTGTTATTGATGCGGAAGCTGTACCAGAAGGTGGTACCACGGTTCATCGGATCGGGTTCGATGGCTTGGGTCAGTGCTGGAGGAGTGGGGTTGAACACGCGCTCTTGGGTGGTGGTCAGACCGATCCAGGGGCGGCCAGGGGTGTAGAAGTCGGACAGTACGCAGCTAACCAGACCACGGTTGAGCGGGTAGTTGTCGCGGATGAACTGAGGATCGCTAGCTTGCGGGAGGCGATCAGGACGCCAGGTTACGGTGTTGGGCCAGCTTGCGAAGAAGGGCCAATCCAAGCGGTAGGGGATAAAACCACCGGGGTTGAAGCCAGGGTTGAGGTTCCAAGCCCGCTCGTTGGGCCAGACGTGGATCAAGCGACCGCTGCCGTCGGCAAAGTTGGCGGGATCGTCACCGAAGTAACCTTGAACGCTGCTGAAACGGTTGCCTTCGCTGTCCAGAGGCCCACCGGCAGCAAGCGTACCGGTCAGATACCAGTCGATTGCAGCATTGGGGTCAGCAATGTTGGTACGGGTGGGTGAAACACGGCTCGAGTCGAGGATACCAAAGCCCCCATCAGGCGCAGGCTGGTTCAGGTTGCGGGCATCCACGAAGGCGCAGTTACGCCAGCTTGCATCGTTGATGAAGTTGGGGTCGTCAAGGCCACCCAAGCGGCCCATCAGACGGTAGGTGGCGCTACCACGGTCACCGCCACCCATCAGCGGGATAGTAGACCAGTTGAAGGCGGTCTCGCCGATTTGTGGAGTACGCGGAGCGTAGTTGGCAGCGGGTACGACGTTGGCTCCAGTATCAACAGGGTTGTTGGAGATAGCCAGCGGGCTCAGGCTGCCTTGCACGAAGTCCAGACCGCGACCAAATACATCGGTAGTCTTGACATTGCGGGCATAGGGGTTGTCACGCAGTACGCCGTTGAACTCGGTGGGGTACTTGGTGCGGAGGCTGGCGTAGCGAGCGGCGCGGGCATCACCACCAGCAGACTCGAGGTTGACAACGGTGGTGCGGTAGGTGATGGCGGTGCCGATTTGCTGGCGACCGGTGGGGTCAACGATGCGCTTGACTACGTTGAGCACGGGGCGGACGGCCCAGATTTCTACGTTGTCAATCTTGGCTTGGGTGTCGGGTTGGTAGTCTTGGAGCACTTGCACACCCTTGGGCGTGCTGTCTACGGGAGCACCGCTGTACCAAGTTACGGTTACGTCGTTGGTCTTGTCACCGTTGACCACACGGTAGGGGTCAGAGGGGCAGCGACCATCTTGGTTGACAACCGAGCTGATGGGCTTGACTTGGAAGCCGCTGAAGGCGTTGCCGAAGAAGGTTTGCTGGTAGGCATCTTCGTCCCAGCAGAAGCCAGGCTTCTGACGGATGTAGACCAAGAAGCTCACCACTGCGGTTTGGCCAGGGTCAAGCTTACCAAGCACAGGGATGCTGGCGTTGTCGAAGCTAACCGCGTGCAGGTTGGCCGAGTAGGTGTTGCTAGCAGCGTTGGAGGCGTTGTTGACGGTCACGCTGGCGCTATCGGTCAGCACGCCCAACTCTGCGGGCAGAGCATCGCCGATCACTACGTTGTAAGCAGGATCGTTACCTTCGTTCTTGACGGTGATGGTGACGCGCGAGGTGAAGACGTTCTGGCCGTTGACTACGTTAGTAGAGGCGGCTACTTCAGGCGCGTCGTAGGAACGCAGGGTGTAGGTGTTGGCTACAGTACCGGTGGTCGCGCCTTGAGGGCCATCCACACGGGTGCGGGCCGAGTCGCTACCTGCCCAGGTCAGGACGTGGTTGCTAACGCTCTTGTCGATGCTCAGGTAAGTGCCGATCCACTTCTTCTCAACGCTGAGGCTCTTCAGGGGGAAGGCCAAGCGGCCACCGTAGCGACCAACGATCCACAGGGTGGCGTTGAGGGTGATGTCTAGGGGCATCTCATCCAAGCCAACATCGGCTTTAGGACGAACGTCCACTATGCCATCATCATCCAAGCAAGAGGGACGGATGGTGGTGATGGCGGTAGGAGCAGGAGGAGCAGGATTGACGGGATCGTTGCAGAACAGATCAACCCGGTTGGCATCGGGGCCAGTCACGGTGTAGAGCCATACCATGCCAGAGTTGCCGGTAGGCAGGGGGCCAGTAGGCTGCTTGACCAAAACATTGGTGCCAAAGGTAAAGGCGTTGTCAAGCGGGTTGTTGTTGCTGACATCATTCGAGGTGCCAGTGCCGTTGGGCCTGGGCTTGAAGATGTTGACATAGCTCTTGACCACACCGTTGGTGCGTCTTTCGGACAGCAAGGGTGCAGGATCTTGAGCGGGGTACTGGTAGTACAGGTGGGAGATGTTGATGAAGAACAGCTTGAACTCGGTAACGGGGGTACCGCTGGCGGTCATGGTGACCTTAACCGGGCCAAGGATGTCGGAACCGAGCAGGTCGGAGATGGTGGGCAGGATGCTCAAGGCTCCGGGCACGAAGCCAATAGGAGCGAAGAAGCGAACCCATACGTATCCGTTGGCATCCGAGGTGAAAGGAGCGGGGTTGGTTTTGGGAGCGGTGCAACCCGAGAACACGCTCACCGCGCCAACGCGGGTGTTTTGCACATCAATAACAGCATTGGCTACGCCATTGCCTTGGGCATCCAGCACCCGTACCTTGACGCACACATCTTCTTCGGTTTGCGAAGCCCAGATGCGGACGTTCTTGCTGGGGTTGAAATCGCCTTCGTTCACGCTGGGCAGGTCAACACCCCAAGTGTCCACAACACTCTCGATGGAGAGGCGGGCCGGAGGAGCCGAAGGAGAAGGAGGGGGAGTAGGACCGCCGCCACCACCGCTGCCGCCACCGCCACCGTCACTGGATTGTGGGGTGAAGGTCAGTTCGACTTGAGCAGTCTTGCCACCGTCTACGGTTACCAGCTTCAGCTCGGGGGCGTTGTAGCCAGCGACACGAGCCGCGCCCACGCCGTAGGTACCGGCGGGCAGGTTGGAAAGGGTTCTGTTGCCAGCAACGCTCTCGTCGAGGATGGACTTGCCGTCCGCGCCCGAGACCACGTTGACCTTAGCCGCGTCTACACCCTTAACTACCACCTGCTGGTTACCCAGCACTGGGGTTGGGGTAGGGGTAGGGTTGGGGTTGGGATTTGGATTCCCCCCCGTGCTCTGCTGTCCACAGCCTGCGAGGAACAGCACAGCGCTAGTCAAAAGACCTAAAACTGCAGAATATTTCACACACACCTCCTCGAGCCGAAACTCGAATGGTGATCCCAAAAAAGCCTTTGCTTTGAATCGGAAGATATACAGGTTGTATATCTTGCACCGCCTGCTCTTCGGTATTCGCCGCTGGTGGTATTCAGACTGGTCGGAGTGATGCGCGGAACCTGTGGATGTAAAGAGGATGTTGAGGGGTTAAGGAGTGCTCCGATTCCACTGTCTGTTTACCTGGCTTCTAAGCGATATCACCACCTCCGTTTCGTGACTAGATGCCGATTTCTAAAGGTTCAGCATTCCCGCGAACCTTCCTTAGCCTAACGTGAGGAATACGCCCATTCAATATCAAATGACCCAGACTACGTTATTTACCTACGTAATGCCGCCGTTACCTGGAATTGTGTGTTTCGAGACGAGGTTACGCCACCTCCGACAAGACACGACACACGTTACAGGCCCAAAAACACACGAAATACGCTGTCTGAGACAATAAAACAGCATTATTTGATTCGTGGATGGGGCGTTAATTGCCGTGTCAGGGTAACGCTGGGTCCGGACATGTCGTTCAAATCTCACAGCCCCCCGCACCCGGAGCCAGTGAATCGGATAATTTGCGGTGTAACCCCGGGGTGCAGAGGGTAACAAATTGGCCGGATCGGGCGGCTCGAGCCCGAAACGCGATTATGTTTTTGACGGTTTTCGGGACTCGAGTTAGACTATTAGGGCTACTGCGGTAGCTCTTATGATCGACCTGGCCTAAGCCTTTCCCCCGACTCGAGCTTGCGTTCGGCAGCCTTCGGGCTGCCGTTTTGCTTACGGGAGGTGTGCGGTGCGCTAGGTCGTTTTTTTCGTGCCCATAGCCATTGGCCAACAGGATGGCCAAGGAATAAACCAAAGATGTAGCGCCTGCGCCCCGCGCTCCCGCAGCGGTGTTCGGGGCGCAAGCACCCTCCCAAAACACCCTGCTGTGTTTGCCTCAAAGGAGGCATCATGTCTAAATCCAAACCGGTCGAAAACACCGTCCTCGAGGCGCTCGAGCCCGCCGAACGGCCCAAGCCCAGCCGCATCGAGGAATTCCTCAAGTCCAAGGCCGCTCGAGGCCAGCACCTCGGCGGCGACCACCCGCCCAAACACGGCCAGCCGCAACACACCAAGCTCAAGGAGCGGGTGCGGCGGAGGCCGTAGGGGAGGGAAAAACGGGGAACGGGGAGACATCCCGTTCCCCGCCCAAGAGCGGTTCCCACGCATGCTCCCTACGGCGCTAAAGCGGGCGGTTTTTGCTGTAGAGCAGTTGTCACGAACACTCGGTACGGCGGTTGTTGCCAGACCGAGCGCCCTACTCCGCCCACGCTGCGGAGTATGGGTGGGAAACGCAAAAGGAGCACAAGGTGAGCCTATTGCTGCAGATGCACAATCTCTATTTCACCCACCCCGGCCAGACCGGGCCGCTGATCGTGGGGGCGGACTGGGCGCTGGCCGAGGGGCAGAGGGTGGGTCTGCTGGGCTACAACGGCAGCGGGAAGAGCACGCTGCTGGGGCTGGCGGAGGGCCGCCTCGAGCCCGACTCCGGCCAGTTGGTGCGCGGCTACCGCAGCCTGTTTGTCCTGCGCCAGGAAGACCGCGCCGAGGGCGGGCTGAGCGCGGCGGAGTACCTTCTGGGGGCTGAGCCCGGCCTGCTGGGCCAGTACCAGCGGTTGCGGCAGATGGAGGCCGAGGGGACGCCCGAGCCGCTGGTCTACGCCGACCTGAGCCGGCAGTTCCTCGAGGCGGGCGGCTTCGAGCGGCTGGCCGCGGTCGAGCGCGTGGCGCTGGAGTTTGGCTTTGCGCCCGAGCTGCTGGGCCGCCCGGTGGACAGCTTTTCTGGCGGGGAGCGCAGGCTCCTCAAGCTGGCCTCGGCCTTCGTGCAGCGCTACGACCTCTACCTGCTGGACGAGCCGACCAACTACCTCGACCAGACCGCCAGCCGTCGCCTGGTCGGGGCCCTGCGGGCGGGCCGGCGGACCCTGGTGCTGGTCTCGCACGACCGCTGGTTCCTCGATCAGGTGGCAACCCACATCCTCGAGCTAGATCGCGGCAAGCTGCGGCTGTTCGGCGGCAACTACACCCGCTTTGCGGCGGACAAGGCCCGGGAGTACACCGAGGCCGTGCGCAAGAAGGAGAAGCTCGAGCGCGAGATCGCCCAGCTGCGCGAGATCGAGCGCTCCTACAAGGCCTGGGGCCGCGACCGCGAGGCCGACAAGTACCGCCCCAGCGAGGGCAAGAAGGACAAGGGCTACATCGGGGCCAAGGCCGCCAAGCTGCAGGGCCGGGCGGTGCAGGCCAGGGAGCGGATGGGGGAGCGGATCGAGCAGCTCGAGGCCGCCAAGCCCTGGGTGGAGAAGTTCTATATGGCGCGCTTTGCGGAGGTCGACAAACGCCAAGGCTGGGCCTTGGAGGCGCAAAACCTGGCCTACCGTTACGGCGAGCGTGTCCTCTTCCAGGGCCTCGGCTTCCGCCTCGAGTGGGGCCGCAAGACCCACCTGCGGGGCGAGAACGGCAGCGGTAAATCGACCCTGATCCGCATCTTGCTGGGCCAGCTCGAGCCACAGGCCGGCGAGGTGCGCTGGGGCAGGGGGGTGCGGCCGGGCTACCTGCCGCAGCAGGGCAGCGGCCTCGATGGGTCGCTCGAGGTGGCCCGGCTTTTCCCCGGGGAGCAGCACCCCGAGGCCCGCACCCTGATGGGGGCCTTCAAGGTCTCGGGCGATGCCTTTTTCCGCCCGCTCCACCACCTCAGCGAGGGCCAGCAGCGCAAGGTCGCCCTGGTTCGCCTCATCCTGCAAAAGCCCAACCTGCTGATCCTCGACGAGCCCACCACCCACCTCGACTACCAAAGCGTGGAGATGCTCGAGCAGATGCTCAGGGACTTCGGCGGGGCCGTGCTGTTCACTTCCCACGACCGCTATCTGAGCGAGCGGGTCGGGGATGCGGCGGTGGAGCTGTGAGGGGCGAGGGAAGGAGGGCTACTTGGCCCCGAGGTACTTGAAGTAGCGCTCCTGGGTGATGATCCCGTGGATGTCGCTGCCGTCGGCCACGAAGATAAACTTGTGCTGCTTGAAGAGCGAGCCCAGCTCGGAGGCCGCGATCTCGCCGCTGACTACCGGGGCGTCCTCCCAGGGCACCAGCGAGTCGGCGATGCCGATCACGCCCACCGGGTAGCCCGCCTCGAGCAGCACCGCGATGTTGCCCTCGAAGCTCTGCAGCGCGTTGATGACCGGGACCGCCCGGGCCAGCTTGCGGGCCGAGGTGGGGGCAAAGATGCCGGCCGAGAGCAGGGTGGTGGTGGTCACCTGCACCGCCCGCTTGGCAATCCACAGCGAGAGCGTGAAGACGATCACGAAGAGGAATCCCTCGAGCAGCCCGTAGAAGTTGGAGCTGAACCAGCTCAGCACGCCCTGCCCGCCCAGCACCCAGTGGACGACGCCCGAGACCAATAGGCCCGCCACCAGCGCGGCCAGATAGGCGATCAGGCCCGCCAAACGTAAGTCACGCACGGTACGCATCCGGGCCAGTTTACCCTACCAGTTGCGCCAGGGTAGAAGTGCAGTATCAGCGGAAGCTGCAAATACGTGCCTGGCGCAATTCCCTGCGGGAGCTGGTAGGCGACATTTGGCATTCCAACTATGCAGACCCTACCCTGGGCCGTGGCGCGCGCCACCGCCCGGTCAGTCGGCTGCCTCGAGCCGGGCGTACTTGAGGGCCAGCTTCCGCACCCCGTCGCCGAACGCGATGGTCGCCACGCCCGACTCCAGACCCACGACCAGGCCGGTCCCGAACTGAACATGCCGCACCTTCTGACCCACCCGCAGGCCCGCCGGCTTGGGCGGGGGCGTTGGGAGGACGTAGCGCTCGAGGTCGGCGAACTCGCCCTCCTGCCCGTCCCCCGGCTCCACGTCGAAGGCTTCCCAGACGCTCTTTTGCTCGGGCGTGAGGCCCAGGATTTCCGCCCAGCCCTGGGCCTGGGCAACGGCGAACAGCCGCAGCACCTTGGCGGCGACGGGCTGGGCCTGCTCGGACGCCCACCAGTTGTGCAGGTAGCGCCCCAGCCCCAGTTGCTCGATGCCCCGGGCCAGGGCCAGGGTCTGGGCGGTGGAGAGGTCCTGGGGCGCGAGGGCCAGTGCCTCGCCCACCTTCTCGACTGCGCCCAGGGTTTGCAGGTACTCGGCGTCCCTCAGGAAGGGCGAGAGGCGGAGGCCCTCGAGGGCGTAGAGGTAGGTGTTCTTGGAGCTGCGGGTGAGGGCCACATAGAACAGCCGCCGCTCCTCCTCGACCGATTCGGAGCCGGCGTAGGGCAGGGTGCCCTCGTTGCAGTCGGGGATGAAGACCAGCGGCCACTCCAGGCCCTTGGCCCGGAAGATGGTCATGATCTGGACGCGCTCGCGGTCGTCGGCGGTCTCGACGAGGTGCTCTTGGGCAATGGAGCGGATGTGGGCCAGCAGCTCGGGCACGCTGCCCTTGTCGCGGGCGTAGTCCAGGAAGGCCTTCACCCCCTCGGCCTTGGCCGCGCCCGCCTCGTAGAAGCCGCTGGAGCGCATCAGGTGTTTGCGGTACTCCAGGCGGCTCTCGAGGGCCTCGAGCACCGCGAAGGCCGGGCTCTTATCGACCACCCCGCCCAGCCACTCCAGCACGTCCACCAGCTCCCCCAGCCGTTTCGCCACCCGCTCCTCGGCGCCCTGCCGGGCCCCCTTCAGGGCGGCCAGGAGCGAGCCCTGGCGCTGGGCCTGGCCGAGGACGGAGTCGGCCAGGGCGCGGCTTAGGTAGCGCTTGGGGGTGTTGTAGACCCGCAGCCAGTGGGCGCGTAGGTCTGGGTGCAAATCCCCCACCTGGGGCTCCGCCGCTTCGCGGGGCCCCCTTGTTTGGCGCAAGCGCTCAGGGGCCAGTTCGATCCCTTGTTCGGTCTTTGCCCCCCTGGTCCAGGGGGGTAGGGGGGATTGCCCTTGACCCTCGCAAAGCGCGAGCTCGAGGTAGCTCAGCAGCACCTGAATCTCGGGCCGCTCGTAGAAGGGCGAGCCGCCCACCACCCGGTAGGGAATCTGGCGCTCGATGAGGGTTTGCTCGAGGTAGGGGGTCTGGGCGTAGAGCCGCACCAGCACCACCATCTCCTCGGGTTTGTAGCCCTCCTGCAAGGCCCCCGCGATGTCCGAGGCGAGGCTCTGGGCCTGGGCGGGGGTGTGGGCCTCGAGGCGCAGGTGCACCCGGCCCCCAAAGCCCTTGGTGAGCGACAAGCCCTTGGGCTCGCGGTTCTTGTTCTGCACGATGATCCGCCCGGCCAGGACGACCTGGGGGGCCGGGCAGCGGAAGGTGTCGCGGATGAGGTATTTGGCGGCGCTGTAGCGGCGCTCGAACTCGAGGATGAACCGGGGACTGGCCCCGCGCCACTCGTAGATGGTCTGGTCGTCGTCGCCCACCGCCATATAGTTGCGGTGCGGCCGGGTGATCAGCTCGAGCATCTCCGACTGGGCCAGGTTAACGTCCTGGAACTCGTCGACCAGCACGCTCTGGAAGGCGCTCTGGGCGGTCTGCAGCAGCGCGGGGTGGCGCACCAGCAGCTCCCAGCCGGTCATCGGCATGTCGTCGAAGGTCAGGCCGCCCTCCTCGCGCCGCACCTCCTCGAAGATGCGGTACAGCTCCAGGTACCACTCGAGGTCTTTGGGCGCCGCGGCCTGGGTGGCGGCACTGCCTGCGGGAAGGTTCGCGGCCTCGAGGTCGGCGTATTGCAGGTTGCCTTTGGCCGCGCCGACGTAGCTGAGGAAGTCCTCCGAGTCCAGCGTTTCCAGCTCGTCGGCCCACCTCACCCGCAGCTCCCTGGCCCGCCTGAGGGCCCGCTGCAAGAGGCCGTACTCGGCCGACCCCTCGCGCTCCTCCTTGAGCTTCACCAAGCCCTCGCTGGCGGCCTTCCGCACGACGCGGAAGCCCAGGGCGTGCAGGGTCGAGACCTGGACGCTGGCGGTGTGCGGCCACCTCGAGAGCGACTTCTTGAGGTCGTCCACCGCCATCTTGCTGAAGGAGGTGGCCAGCACCTTGCGGGGGTCGAAGACCGAGTGGCGCACCAGGCGCTCGAGGCGGTGCACCAGCGCGGTGGTCTTGCCGGCCCCCGCCACCGCGAATACCAGCGCCGGGCCGCCGTCGTGGTCTACGATGGCTTGCTGCTCCTCGGTGAGTCGGACGGACATCGGAGAGATAGTTTATCCACAAATCGCCGGGGCGCTGTTGCCAAAGGCGTTACATGTCGTACCAGGGCGGCGTACCCCGGTGCAGCTCGAGCCGCTCGCCCAGCACCTCGGCCCGGTCGGCCCGCTCAAGCGTGATCACCTGCGGGGGGCAGCTCGCCACGCAGGCCCCGCAGCCGGTGCAGGCCGAGACGTCGAGCTTGATGCTGTACTCGTTGCCGTCGTTCTCGCGCTCGACGGCCTTGGTGGGGCAGACGTTGGTGCAGACCGGGCACAGCGTGCAGCCCTCGGCGATGGCGATCTTGGGCCAGCTCAGGGGCTCGGCAGCGCGGCGGGCGGCCATGCGGCGCAGGCGCAGCTCGGCGGGGCGCTCGTCCCGGGCGTCGGGCTCGGGCTCGAGCATCGGCAGGTTGGGCACCACCTCCGCCGCTGAGCGCTTGGCCCCGCCCATCACGGCCCCGAAGAACTCGCGCCGCCCCACTGCCGCGCCGCGCAGCTCCTCCTGCTGGAGCCGGGCCTCGAGCGCCGGGAAAAACTTCCGTCCCTCGTCCACCGCCTGCTGCACCCGCTCCGGCATCTCCGGGCTGCCAATCTTGCAGCTCTGGCAGTCGCCGTGGGCCAGGGTGAGCGGGCCGAAGCGGCTGGCGGCCTCGGCCAGCACGCCCGGCGTGAGCTGCCCCAGGCAGCGCACCTCGTCGCCGGAGCCCGGCACCTTGGAGCACCTGATCTGCCCCCTGCCCCGGATCAAACCTTCCTGGATGGGGCCCAGGGGGAACTCGAGCGCGGCCCCCGGGCATACGGCGGTACAGAGGCCGCAGCTGGTGCACTTGGTGGCATCAATCTGGGCGGTGAAGTTGGAGAGGTCGACGGCCTGGTGCGGGCAGGCCGCCTGGCACAGGTCACAGCCCCCCACCGTGTTGCGCTCGAGCAAGCAGCGTTGCCCGGTGAAGCGCGGGGTGGGGTCGGTCAGTTTGAGGAAGGCCCCCATGAGGTTCTCGAGCAAACCCATAGCCATAGCGTCGGGGCTGTGGCGGATGGCGTCAAGGGTCGGTGACGCAATAGGGGGGAGGAGAGTCCAAGGCCAGGAAGGAGGAAGGCAAAGTCAAAGGCGATTTCCCCAACCCCCCCTGGATGTTCGCCGCCCGCCGGGTTTGGGTGTTTTCGGCCCTGATTGAGCGACCAAAGGGAGGCGCTTATGGCCCCGGCATGTCGAGCCGCGAGGCGCTAAAGGAGCCTCCTTTGGGCCGGTCGTGGCCCCAGGCCCGCCCGGTGGTAAAGCACCCAAGGGGGCTGGGGGATGGTTTCGACCTTCGACCTTCGACCCACCACCTGCAGCGTGGCTCTTCACCTCGCCACGGCCAGCACCCGACCCCCAGCGGGTAGTATGGACGGGTCATGGCTTCACGTCTGGCTGTATTTCTCGTCCTGCTGCTGGCGCTGGCCTCTGCCCAGCAGCCCGAGCCCCCACCGCCGCAGGCCCCGACGACCCCCTCGAGCCGACCTCCCGAGGCCAGCACCGCGCAGGGAGGTCTGGTGGTGCAGAAGGGCGGCGACCTGGTGGCCGCCATCGCCAAGGCCCCGGCAGGCGCGACGCTGCGGATCGAGGCCGGGGTGTTTACCCTGACCAGGGGGCTGGTCGTGGACAAGCCGCTGACCCTGATCGGGGCGGGGCGCGACCAGACCAGGGTGCGCGGCGACCTGGCGGATTTCGTGGTTTCGGTGAACACCTCCGGGCGGTTCAGCGCGACCGGGATCAGCTTCGAGCACTTCGGCAACAAGATCGCCAACGTGGTGGTGGTGGGCGGGGGGCAGGCGGTCTTCGAGCGGTGCCGATTCAGCGGGGCCAACTTCAACGTCGAGAGCGGCCAGGGCGGCGACGGCATCTGGGTGCGGGGGGGCGCGCGGGTCGTGCTCAACTCGAGCGAGTTTCTGGACAACCAGCTCCACGGCATCGACGTTTCCGAGACTGCCCAGGTGACGGCTACCGGCAACGTGGTGCGGGGCAACCGCGACGCGGGGATCGGCTTCTACGACGAGGCGCGGGGCCTGGTCAGCGGCAACACCGTGGAGGCCAACAACGCCCACGGCATCTACGTCTCGGGGCAGAGCCGGCCGACCCTCGAGCGCAACCGCCTGCTGCGCAACCGCCTCTACGGCATCTACGTCGAGGCCACCGCCAGCCCCACCTTGCGGGCCAACACCTTCTCGCGCAACCGCCGGGGCACCCTGCAGTTTTTGGGCCAGGCCTTCACCCCCAACCCCCGCCCCGGGGCCGACCTGACCTCGATCCTGGCCCGGGCCCCCGAGGGCAGCACGGTTACGCTGGCGGCGGGTGAGTACCGGGTAGGGCGCGGGTTGCTGGTTTCTGGCACCGTCACCGTGCGCGGGCAGGGCCGTGCCCGGACCCTCATCACCGCCAGCACGGGCGACTATGTGTTGCGCTACGCCGGGCGGGGCAGGCTGCGCCTGCAGGGGTTGACGCTGGCCTACAACGGCACCGGGGCCTCGGACGTGGCGCAGGTCACGCGGGGTGAACTCGAGCTGTCCGACTGCGCGGTGCGCGGGGGCCGAACCCGGCCCCAGGAGCCCGAGCTGGGCGTGGGGGTGTTCGCCTCGGGGATGGGCAAGCTCACGGTGCGCGGCTGTCAGATCACCGGCAACGCGCTGCGCGGCCTCGAGGCCGCCGACGACGCGCAGGTGAGCCTGGACAGCGTACGGGTGGAGGGCAACCAGAGTTCGGGGCTTTCCTTCTACGGCAAGAGCCTGGGCGCACTGCGCAGCGTGACGATCGCGGGCAACCGGCTGCACGGCCTCGAGCTCAGCGAGCAGACCCGCGTCAGCGCCGAGGGGCTGAGCGTCAGTGCCCAGACCGGCTGGGGCGTGATCCAGTTCGAGCAGGCCCAGCTCACCCTGCGCGGCTCGGCCATCGGCGGCAACGCCGCGGGCGGGCTGCGGGCGCTGGGGGGAGGCCGGATCGTGCTGGAGAACAGCCAGCTCCGCGACAACGCGCAGGGGGTGTTGCTGGGTGACTTCAGCGGCGACCCGCAGCAGCCCCTGACCGGCAGCCTCAGCGGCAACACCCTCGAGGCCAACCGGGGCCTCGGGATGGAGTACCGTGGCTTTGTCGAGGTTAGCGCCCAAAACAATACCCTGCGCGAGAACCTGCTGGGCGGGATGCGCTTCGTGGGGAGTACCAGCGCCGAGGTGCGCGGCAACACCGTGGAACGCAACGGCGACACCGGCGTACTGATCGTCGGGGCGGCCCAGCCCGCCCTGATCGAGAACCAGATCCGCGAGCACCGCCGCTTCGGGGTGGCCCTGGAAACCTACTCCACCCCCGAGCTGACCGTCACCCCCGAGCTGCGCGGCAACACCGTCGAGCGCAATGGTCTCTACGGCATCCTGGTGGAGGCCGGCAATGCGCTGCTGGAGGCCAACCAGGTGCGCGGCAGCGCCCAGGTGGGCGTCGGGCTGTTCGGCGAGGGGGCCGTCGTCGCCCGCCAGAACACCGTGGAGGGCAACCAGACCCACGGCATCCTGGTCGACGACCGGGTGCGGGCGACCCTCGAGGACAACACCGTGCAGGGCAACGCGCTCTGCGGCATCCTGCTGCGCACCTTCAGCGAGAGCGCAGTGCGGGGCAACGTCATCCAGAACAACGGCGCGTACGGTCTCGAGCTCCAGGACAAGGCCAAGGCCCAGCTCGAGGGCAACCAGATCGCCGGCAACGGGGTCGCTGCCGTCCGCATCGCCCGCCTGACCGAGGCCCAGGTGGGGGAGAATCAGGTCAGCGGGCCGGTGGTGCGGGAGTAGGGGAGCGGGGCGTGGGGTGGTGTTTCCTGCGCCCGGCCCCCCATCTTGCCTTCTGTCACACCTTTGTGACGCGGAACTCGGTACCCTTCAAAGGTGCCCAAGACCCCTCGCCTACTAAAGCGAGCCCGCCTCGCCGCCCTCCTCACCTCGGCCCTGACCCTGGCCGGGTGTACGCCCGTGAACCTGGTTAACGCCTTCGTCCGCAGCGGCAACTTCTCCCTCGAGCGCGACTTGGCCTACGGCAGCCAGGAGCGCCAGAAGCTCGACGTCTACTTGCCCAAGGGGGCCCGCAACGCCCCGGTGCTGGTCTTCGTGCACGGCGGGAGCTGGTACAACGGCGACAAGTCGGACTACCCCTTCCTGGCCGACGCCTTCGTGGACAGCGGCTATGTCGCGGTGATCATCAACTACCGCGTGGCCCCCCGGGCCCAGTTCCCGGCCTTCGTGCAGGATGCTGCGCTGGCGGTGCGCTGGGTCAAGGACAACATCGCCAGGTACGGCGGCGACCCCGGCCGGGTCTACCTGATGGGCCAGTCGGCGGGGGCGCAGATCGCCGCGCTGGTGGCCCTCGACCCCACCTACCTGCGCGAGGTGGGCCTCGAGCGCTCGGCCCTGCGGGCCTTCGTGGGCCAGGCCGGCCCCTACGACTTCCGGGCCTTCCTCGAGGAGGACCGCCCTACTCAGATCGCCATGGGGCCAAGGGAGCAGTGGCCCCGCACCCAGCCCATCAACTTTGTGGACGGCAAGGCCCCGCCGATGCTGCTGCAGCACGGCCTCAAGGACACCGTGGTGAACACCAACAACCCCGACTGGCTGGGCGGCCGCGTTCGCGCGGCGGGCGGAACGGCCGAGATCAAGTATTACCCCAACGTGGATCACCCCGGCATCATCGGCGCACTCAGCAGGGTCGCCCGCTTCCTCGACCCCCAGGTGCTGCCCGACCTGCTGGACTTCTTGAAGCGGCATTAAGGGATTCTGGGCACCCGGTTCGGGGCCGGTGGGGCGACGGGGTTGAACCCGGAAGCCGGTCGGCGCACTCCGCCTCATGCCCACGCCCGGCCCGCCATTTGGGCGGGTACTCCCGTTCGTCCCCTGGATTGATAGTGTATTATCAATTTCTGTGGCCGAGCTTGCCGTCGAGGCTCACAACTTCAGCGTGCGCTTCGGGGATTTCCAGGCCCTCGAGGGGGTCAGCCTGGAGGTGCCGCAGGGGGCCTTCGTGGCCATCGTGGGGCCCAACGGGGCGGGCAAGAGCACCCTGCTCAAGAGTCTGCTGGGCATCACCGTGGGGGCACACCGGGACGGCTCGAGCCACGTCAGCGGCAACGTGAAGGTCTTCGGGCAGCCCCCCAGCCAGACCTCGGCGGGGCAGGTGGGCTACGTGCCGCAGGTCAAGAGCTTTGATCGCTCGTTCCCAGCGTTGGCGCTGGAGGTGGTGGTCTCTGGGCTGCGGCGGAGCTGGCCCTTCTGGATCACCGGGGCCGAGCGCACCCGGGCGGGGGAGATGCTCGAGCGGGTCGGGGCGGCGCACCTCGCCTCGAGGCGGCTGGGCCGCCTGTCGGGCGGGGAGTTGCAGCGGGTCTATCTGGCCAGGGCGCTGATCCGCCAGCCGCGGCTGCTGCTCCTCGACGAGCCCGCGACCGGCGTCGACGCGGTGGGGGAGGCCGACCTGTACCGGCACCTCGAGACCTACCAGCGCCAGTCCGGCGCGACCGTGATGATGATCACCCACGACTGGGAGGCCGCCCAGCACCACGCCTCGGCGGTGCTGCTGATCAACCGCCGGGTCATCGGCTACGGCCTGCCGGCCGACGTGATGTGCCACGAGTGCCTGGCCCAGGCCTTCGGGCACGTCGGGCACAAGCACGGGATGGTGGGGCGTGCTTGAGGCCCTGCAGCTCCCCTTCATCCAGCGCGCCCTGAGTGCCGGGCTGCTGGTGGGCGGGCTGGCCAGCTACCTGGGGGCCTTCGTGGTGCAGCGGCGGCTATCGTTTTTGGGTGACGGGCTGGCGCACGCGGCGTTCGCGGGCGTGGCGCTGGGCCTGCTGCTGCACTCCGAGCCGCTGTGGATCGCCATACCGTTCGCAGTGGCGGTCTCGCTGGCGATCACCTGGGTGCGGGAGCGCAGCAGCCTGGGCGACGACACCGCGATCGGGATATTTTTCGCGGTCTCGGTGGCGCTGGGGGTGCTGTTCATGTCGCTGCGGCAGGGCTTCGCGCCGGACGCGGTGGGCTATCTCTTCGGCTCGATTCTGGCGGTCACCCAGACCGACCTCTGGGTAATGGCCGCTATCGCGCTCCTGACCGCCCTGCTGGCCCCGATGTGGGCGCAGTGGGCCTACACCACCTTCGACCGCGAGCTGGCCATGG
The DNA here is from genome assembly GCA_033762915.1 of Meiothermus sp. GTDB lineage: Bacteria > Deinococcota > Deinococci > Deinococcales > Thermaceae > Meiothermus. Next base: position 110,171 of record JANRLD010000013.1, read on the forward strand.
CCGACCGCAAGCCGGTGATGCTGCAAGACTACCTGCTCTCGGCGCTCATCGCCGTGACGGTGGTGGCCTCGGTTAAGGTGGTGGGGGTGGTGCTGATCGCGGCCTTCATCGTCATCCCCGCCGCCACCGCCCGCCTGCTCACCCGCACCTTCTCCGGCCTTACCCTCACCGCCGTCGCCATCGGCGTCTTCTCGATCGTCCCCGGCCTGGTGGTCTCCTACCTGCTCGATGTGCCCGCTGGTAGCGCGATCGTGCTGCTCCAGGCGGCGCTGTTCGTGGGGGCGCTGCTGATACGGAGGTAGCCAGACGAGAAACCAGAAACCGCCAGGTTCGACCGTGCCTTCTCCTGCGCCTTTCCTGCCTCCTCCAAACTTAATAAATCCCCCTTTTTCACTCGGGATTTAGGAGTATAATCCCCTCATGTGGGTCTCGACCAAGGCACAGTACGGGCTGCGGGCGCTGGTGGAGATTGGGCTGCGGCAGCCCGAGGCGGTGCCGCTGAAGGACGTGGCGGACGCCCAGGGCATCAGCCAGCACTACCTCGAGCAGATCGCCGCCCAGTTGCGGCGCAGCGGCTTTATCCGCAGCGTGCGTGGGGCCAAGGGGGGCTACAAGCTGGGCCGCCCGATGGCCCAGATATCGGCGTTGGAGGTGGTGGAGGCGCTCGAGGGCTCCCTGGCCCCCGTGACCTGCCTCGACGACCCCCAGTCCTGCGGCCATACCGGCAGCTGCTCTACCGAGAGCCTTTGGAAGAAGGTGGACGACGCCATGCGCGGCGTTCTGGTGGACACCACCCTGGACAAGCTGGTGGCGGAGCGCCGGGTGATCGAGGGGCGCAAGCTGATCCAGATCGAGCCGCCGCGCGCGGGTTCGCTGGGCGTGTGAGGGGGCGGGGCTCGGCTGCCGGCAATTGGCGCGCCGGCCTCGCCCGCCGGTGGACCTTACCCTGGCGCAACTTAGCAGAGCCCCCCGCCGCCCACCCGCCCCTGATCCCATGATCTACCTCGACTACGCCGCCACCACGCCCCTCGACCCCGAAGTGAGGGCCGGGATGGAGCGGGTGTTGGACGTGTTTGGTAACCCCAGCTCGGTTCACGCGGCGGGGCGGGAGGCCAAGAACTGGCTCGAGGAGGGCCGGGAGAGGGTCGCCCAGGCCCTGGGCTGCAAGCCTCGAGAGGTGCTCTTGACGGCGGGCGGTACCGAGTCGGACGCGATGGCGGTGCTGGGGGTAGCGCTGGCCAAGGCGCAGCGCGGCGGCGCGTCGAGGGGCCACATCGTTTCTACGCAGATCGAGCACTCGGCGGTCCTGACCGCGCTGAAGAACCTCGCGGCACTCGGCTTCGAGGTGACGCTGCTGGCCCCCGACCCCAGCGGGATGGTTTTTGCCGAGCAGGTCGCCGAGGCGCTGCGGCCCGACACCATCCTGGTCTCGCTGATGGCGGTCAACAACGAGCTGGGGACGGTGTACCCGGTGCGGGCAATTGCCGAGCTGTTGCGGGCCAGGGGCATTCCCTTCCACACCGACGCCGTGCAGGCCTTCGGCACCGTTCCCAGCCGGGTCGAGGACCTGGGGGCCGACCTGATCTCCATCGCGGCGCACAAGTTTTACGGCCCCAAGGGGGCCGGGGCGCTGTACCTGCGCAAGGGTTCGGGCATCGAGCTGTTCCCGATCATGCCGGGAAAGCAAGAGCAGGGCTACCGGGGTGGGACCGAGAACCTGCCCGCGGTGTACGGGATGGGGCTGGCGGCACAGAAGGCGGTGCGGGATCTGGAGGCGGAAACCGCGAGGCTGCTGGCCCTGCGGGGGCGCCTCGAGTGCGGCCTTCTGTCGATCAGGGATGTCGAGCTTAACGGCCACCCGACCCTCCGCAGCCCCAAGCACGTCAACGTGGTGGCCCGGGGCGCGGACGGCGAGGGGCTGCTGCTGAACCTCGACCTGATGGGGATCGCGGTCTCCTCGGGCTCGGCCTGCGCGAGCGGGAGCCTCGAGCCTTCGCACGTCCTCAGCGCCATCGGGCGCTCCAAGGCCGAGGGCAAGTCCTCGGTGCGCTTCAGCCTGGGGCGCTATACCACCGAGGCCGAGGTGGACGCGGCGGCGTGGGCCTTCGGCGAGGCGGTGGGGCGCTCGAGGGCCGGGGTCTGACCCGGCCCGGTGTAACGCTGGCCGGGGGCTTTAAGGTAAAAAAAACACAGCGGTGTGGGCCAGTGCCCGTACTCTGGGGGGACACGGTTGTGCTCTAAGAGGCGGGCGGATGAGACAAACTTTTTTCAAACGATGGGTGCTGCGACTGGGTGCCACCAAGAGCGTGGTGCTGATCACCGTGGTCTCGCTGGCCCTGTCGCAGTTTGTGACCTCCCTTTCCTACCTGATCAGCGGCCTCCCGATCGATCCTTCGGTGCTGCTGGTCGCCGCGGTTGTCCCGATTATTGTGGCCCCGCTGGTCAGCACGGCCATGGTTAGCCTGCTGTTCGAGCTAGATCAGGCCCACCGGACGGTCCAGGAGCAGTCCATCACCGACGCTCTGACCGGCGTACACAACCGCCGGCACTTCTTCGAGGCGGCCCAGGTCGAGTTCGCCCGGTGCCAGCGCCGCGGCAACCCCGTGTCGCTGCTGATGATCGACGGGGACAACTTTAAGCGGATCAACGACGTCTACGGCCACCTGTGCGGCGATCAGGTGCTCCAGCAGATCGCCCGGGCCTGCCGCGACAGCGTGCGCGCGCACGACCTAGTAGCCCGCCTGGGCGGCGAGGAGTTCGCAGTGCTGCTGGCGGAGGCCGGGGCCGCCGACGCCCACCAGGTTGCCGAGCGGATCCGGCGCCGCATCGCCGAAAGCGAGCTGAGCTACGCGGGCAAGTCGGTGAGCTTCACGGTCAGTATCGGGGTGGCGGTCTGGCGGCCGACCGTTACCCACCTCGAGCAGGTGATGGACCGGGCCGACCAGGCCCTGTACCGGGCCAAGCGGATGGGCAAGAACCGGGTGGAGCTGGCCGAACTCGAGACCGAGCCGCACGCCTCCCCGGCCTGACCCCGCGCCGAGTGCAGGGGGTAGCGGACAGCAGAGCCTGCGCCTCACGGTCGGCGGTGAGTTTCGGCATGGCTGGGGTGCACAGCGCCCTCCCGAAGCCCACTAAAGTGTGCCCCTGCTTGCGCCGGGTGCGCGGCTGTCGGGCCTGCCCCCCCCAAGGACTCCTGTACCGCCTGCCTGTGGATAAATTGGCCCTAGGAGGTTGTGATGACGCAACCCGTTCTAGAGCATGCGCCGCACCCTGTCCTCACCCCCGACGCCCAGCAGCCCAGCCCCGACGAGGCCCTCGAGTGGCTCGTCCGGGGCAACGCCCGCTACGTCCTTCACCACAGCCGCCACCCCCGGCAGGGGGGGCGGGCGCGGCTTAAGCTGGCCAAGGGGCAGCACCCCTTTGCGGTGGTGCTGGGCTGCGCCGACAGCCGGGTGGCCCCGGAGGTGATCTTCGACCAGGGGCTGGGCGACCTGTTCGTGGTGCGGATTGCGGGCAACATCGTCGACGAGGCGGTGCGGGGGAGCCTCGAGTTCGCCGTGACCCGCTTCGGGGTGCCCCTGATCGTGGTGCTGGGGCACGACGGCTGCGGGGCGCTGCAGGCCGCCCTGGACGCCATAGATCACCCCCGCCCCATGCCGCCCGCCGTGCAGGCGCTGCTGGAGCCGATTCTTCCGGCCGTCCGGCAGGCCATCGACGAGACCGAGCACGCCCTGGTCCCACCCAGCGACGAGAGCATTTTGCAGGCCGCGCAGGCGATCCACACCGCCCGGATGGTCGAGGCCCTGCGTGCCGACGAGGTGCTGGCCCCCCTGATCGAGCGGGGTCGGCTCGAGGTGGTGGGGGGGCGCTACGACCTCCAGTCCGGCCAGGTGGTCTTCGCGCTGTACTGATCGCCCCGGGCCCAGGGCCTGGCCCTGTTCACTTGCTCCATCCCCGGTTCATCCCGCGTGATATCTTGGGCGGCGTGACGGTTTTGGATGCGTTCATTCTGGGGGTGGTGGAGGGGCTGACCGAGTTCCTGCCGGTCTCTTCGACCGGGCACCAGGTGCTGGTCGGGCATCTGCTCGGCCTGGACGTGGAGAACGACCCCTTTATCAAGAGCTTCATCGTGATCATTCAGTTGGGCGCGATCCTGGCGGTGATGACGCTGTACCTGCAGCGCTTCCTGCGCGACTTCGAGGTGTGGAAGCGGGTGATCGTGGCGTTCATCCCCACCGGAATTCTGGGCCTTCTGCTGACCGACTTCCTCGAGGGCCTGCTGGGCTCCGACCTGGTGGTGGTCATCAACCTGATCGGGGTGGGGGTGCTGCTGCTGTTCATAGACCGCCTGATGGCGGGCCGCCAGAAGTACGACGACATCAACCAGGTGCCGCTGTTCCAGTCGGGGGCCATTGGGCTGTTCCAGTCGATTGCGATGGTGCCAGGGGTCTCGAGGAGCGCCGCCACCATCATCGGGGGGATGTTCCTGGGCCTCTCGCGGCGGGCTGCCGCCGAGTTTAGCTTCATCCTTGCGGTGCCCACCATGCTGGTGGCCTCCGGCTACAGCATCGTCCGCCGCCCCGAGCAGTTCGAGGGGGCCAACTGGGGCCTGATCGCGGTGGGCTTTGTGACCGCCTTCGTGGTTGCGCTGGTGTCGGTGCGCTGGATGCTGGACTTCGTCTCTAAAAACACCTTTGTGCCCTTCGGGATCTACCGCATCGTGGTGGGCGTGGTCTACGCGGCCTTCTTCCTGCGCTAAAGCCTACTCGAGGCGGCTGTAGATATCCGACAGGGCCACCTCGAGGTTCGCACACGGCAGCCTCAGCGAGCCGTTCTCGATCCGCTCGTAGAGCCAGCCACTCTCGGCCCGCCGGAACACCTCGGCCCGCATGGTGTCCTGCTCGAGCAGCACGTACATGTGCAAACTCTCGAGAGTCTGATCGCGGTTCCCACCCTTACCTCCCTCGCGGCGGCAGGTAATGTACTCTCTACAGCGGTTCCCACGAATACCCCGCACGCAGAGACTCGGATGTGCGGGGTACATTACGCCTCACCGCGTGAGGCGTAATGGTGGGAACCGCTGTACAGCAAAAACCGCTGTAGGGAGTATTCGTGGGAACCGCTCTGATAATTCAGCCACTTCTCACCCCGGTCGGTCTCGGCGGTGCGGGGGGATAGCACCTCGACGATCACACAGGGCAACGAGGCGCGGGTCGTCTTTGGGCTGAGCGTAGACCATCACGTCGGGGTAGTAGGGAGCGGTGTTGGCCAGCACCAGGGTGTCGGCAATGGCGACCAGGTAGCTCGAGTTCTGGCTGTTGCTCTCAATCAAGCTGCCCAGCCGAACCGCGATCCGGTTGTGTCGGCGGGTTCGGCCCGCCATCAGGAACCTGACCGTTGACTAATTCGTGCTTCTCTTCCGAGCTGAATTCGAACTCGAGGAACTCCTCCAACGTCACACCGGTTTTGACGGGCGGCTCCTGGCGCGGAATGGCCCAAGTACACAAACCTTGACTTAGACCCCGGATACGCCCAAAATAACATTGCGCTGACCCGCAGGAGTAGCCTCGAGTTCAGCCACAGCGAGTCTGGGATAGTGTGAGCCAGACGGTTTAGAACGAGGCGAAAGGCGGCGGGTGTATGTCCAGACTCGAGGGCCGAGGGCCCGAAGACGACCGACACAGCGCAAACCAAAGGTGCTAGGCGCACGCGCTTAGAACTGGGGTGGAACCGCGAATCTTCGCGCCAACAAGGGCGCGTCTTCGTCCCCAGGCATTCGTGCCGAGGGACGTTTTTCTTTTGTCCCGGCACTGGTCGCATAGGGCTAAGGCAGACGAGGTTTCGACCCTCGACCCTCGACCCTAGACCCTCATCGCGACCGAAGGGAGCCACTATGCCTGCCGAAACGATGGAAGAACTGGTCAGCCTCTGCAAGCGCCGCGGGTTCATTTTCCCCGGCTCCGACATCTACGGCGGCCTCCAGGGCACCTACGACTACGGCCCGCTGGGGGTCGAGCTGAAGAACAACTTCAAGGCTGCCTGGTGGAAGTCCACCGTCTACGAGCGCGACGACATGGAGGGCCTGGATGCTTCCATCCTGACTCACCGCTTGGTGCTGCGCTACTCCGGCCACGAGGCCACCTTCTCCGACCCCCTGATCGACAACCGCACCTCCAAAAAGCGCTACCGCCTCGATCACCTGCTCAAAGACCAAAAACCCGCCGTGCGGGATGCGGTGGCCACGGGCATGGGTTTGGCCGATGGTTCCGACCTAACCGCACTGGTTGCCGCTGTAATGGCCGAACCCGAGCGTGCCGCCGAAGCCATGAAAGCCGCTAAGGTGATAGACCCCGCCGACGGCGCACCCGGCGACTGGACCGCTCCCCGCCCCTTCAACATGATGTTCAAAACCAACATCGGCCCGGTGGCCGACGAGGACTCCTACGGCTACCTGCGCCCCGAGACTGCACAGGGCATCTTTGTCAACTTCAAGAACGTCCTCGACTCCACCTCCCGCCGTCTGCCCTTCGGCATCGCCCAAATTGGCAAGAGCTTCCGCAACGAGATCACCCCGCGCAACTTTATCTTTAGGGTGCGCGAGTTTGAGCAGATGGAAATCGAGTTTTTTGTGCGGCCCGGAACCGACGAAGAGTGGCACGAGAAGTGGCTGCAAACCCGGCTGGCCTGGTGGGAAGCCCAGGGCATCCCGCGCCACCAGATAGACATCCTCGATGTGCCCAAGGCCGACCTCTCGCACTACTCCAAGCGCACCTACGACCTGATGTACAACTACCCCTCGCTGGGCTTTGAGGAAATCGAGGGCATCGCCAACCGCTCCGACTACGACTTAGGCAGCCACACCAAGGCCCAAAGCGAACTGGGTATCAGCGCTAAGGTGATGGACAATCCCGACTCCACCGCCAAGCTGGCAGTGCAGGATGCCGAGAGCAAAAAGTGGGAAGTGCCTTTTGTGATCGAGCCGTCTTGTGGGGTGGATCGTGGAGTGCTGGCGGTGCTGGCGGAAGCCTTTACCAAGGAGAAGCTCGAAAGCGGCGAGGAGCGCATCGTGCTCAAGCTGAAGCCGCACCTCGCGCCCATCAAGGTAGCGGTGATCCCGCTAGCCAAGAACAAAGAAGAAATCACCGGCTATGCCAAAAAGGTCAAGGCCGAGTTGCAAGCGTTGGGCTTTGGGCGGGTGCTGTACGAGGACACCGGCAACGTGGGCAAAGCCTACCGCCGCCACGACGAAGTGGGCACGCCTTTCTGTGTGACTGTGGACTACGACACCATCGGCAAGAGCCAGGACGGGAGCCTGACATTGCAAGACACCGTGACTGTGCGCGACCGCGACACCATGCAGCAGGAGCGGGTGAAGGTGAGCGAGCTGGCGGCGTACATTCAAGCAAGGTTGAAGTAGGAAAAACAAACAGTGGAATCGGCGAAGCCTAATGCTTTTAGCCAATTCTATTCTGTTAGCACAACTTCATAAATAGGGGCCGCCTGTCCTAGTAGTCCGGCAAATAGCTGAACGTAGGCACATATTGCGGTGCCTCTAACCTTTTCTATTGAAACAAGGTGTAAATCGGTATCGAGCATTGATTCATTAGTCAGTTGGAGGAGGTTTTTGATGATCGAACTCTTCGAGACACTACCAACAAAATGATTTGGGTATTGGGTGTCACCCAGTATCAATTCGTGTACGAGCGTTTTCTCTCCTGCTTTTACATGGCCGCTTGCGATAGCCCAACAAAGACCTATTTTTGCAATCATTTGTAAATACGCATTCGCTACACTCCGTCCTAGCTTTACTTATCCTTCAATATCCATCGAGTCAAGTAGCATCTTCTCTGCTAGATTCCAAACTCTATTGACATCAATCCACTTAGAGTAAGAGATCACTTTACCCATGAGATTGCCCGAGAAATAGCTCGGCTCGGCAAAATCTAAAAGGATAAGTGTTGCTGGGTACTCACTTAGGGGTAGCTGAATTTTCTTTTCATTAACTGTTATTGGCAGGCTCTCAGGTCGTTTCTTTTTTCTCTTGTTGCGACTTGGAAAGTCATGTGAGACACGAAAGCTCCCCAGAAATTCACGCTGAACTATGCGTTCAAAATCACCGGTAATCTTTGCACATTTTTTGCAGCTTGCCTTGGGTAGATATGAGGTTCCAAGAAGTCCATAGGGGATGATATGTTCGTCAGTGAGATCTTTAGTAATCCCACAGTAAATACATTGATTTATCGCAGTACACGCGGGACGTTGTGAATACTCGGCAAACATAGATTTGATTTATTCTATGTAATTTCGAGCAAACCCGGCTCGCACTGCGTCTCGAGCCTTTCCCACTCACCCGATTCTGCTACACTTAATCCATGAAAACCGCATTGCTCGAGCAAGCCCTTGAACTTTCGCCCGAGGAAAAACTCGAGCTTTTGGATGCCGTGTGGGATAGCCTCACGGCTGAACAGATTCCACTTTCTGAGGCCGAAAAGGCATTGTTGGATGCCCGACTCGAGGAGAAGGGCGGATTTACTTGGGAGGAGATAAAGCAGCGACACAAAGGTAAAGCATGACTTTAGTGGCTGTTTGGCGGCCTTCCGCCGACCAAGACCTTGGGGTAGTGTTGGCTGAGATTCCCGAGGAGTACAAAGAACGCTTTTGGGATGTTCTCGAGCAGACGGTGCAAACCATCCAAGACTTTCCTGAGGCTTTTCCTGTGGTGTATGCCGAGAAAGCCGTGCGGAGGGTGGTTCTGAAACCATTTCCCTACTTGCTTTTCTATGTTGTAGAGCTAAATCGGGTCGCCATCTTAGCCTTGATTCATGGCCGCCAAAACCCCGACAAAATAGCCAAGCGGTTTGAGTAAGCCTCGAGCAAACCCTCACTCGTACTTTGTCTCGAGCCCTCATTTGACCTCGAGCCCGTTATGCCCTAGATTTAGGTGCTATGGATTTACAGACCCTCCAACACCGACTCGAGGCCCTCCGGGGGTATCTTTGACATCGCTGGGAAGGAAAATCGCCTCGCGGAACTCGAAAAACTGATCAACGAGCCCAACTTCTGGAACGACTCCGCCAACGCCCGCAAGGTCTCGCAGGAGTCGGCGCGGCTGCGCCGGAGTGTGGACGGCTTCAAGCGGCTGGAGTCTGACCTCCAGGGGCTCTTGGAGCTGTGGCCGGAGATGTCGGCGGCGGAGCGTTCGGAGATGGGGGGCGAGCTCGAGAGCCTGGGCGCTCAGCTCGAGGCCCTCTACCACGAGACCCTGCTCTCCTTCCCCTACGCCGAGAACGCCGCCATCGTGACCATCAAGCCCGGCGCGGGCGGCACCGAGGCCTGCGACTGGGCCGACATGCTCTACCGCATGTACACCCGCTTTGCCGAGCGGCACGGCTTCAGCCTCGAGGTCATCGACGTGGAGGCGGGGGCCGAGGCGGGCCTGGATTTCGCCCAGTTCATCGTGCGCGGCGATAACGCCTTCGGGATGATGACCCCCGAGGCCGGGGTGCACCGGCTGGTGCGGCCCTCGCCCTACAACGCCCAGGGCAAACGCCAGACTAGCTTCGCGGCCCTCGAGATTATGCCCGAGGTGGACGAGTCGGTGGAGGTCAACATCAACCCCTCCGACCTCCGCATCGACGTGATGCGCTCGCAGGGCTCGGGTGGCCAGGGCGTCAACACCACCGACTCGGCGGTGCGCGTCACCCACCTGCCCACCGGCCTGTACGTGAAGTGCCAGATCACCCGCAGCCAGCAGAAGAACAAAGAGCTGGCCATGAACATCCTGCGCTCCAAGCTCTTCGAGATCGAGTACAAGAAGAAGCAAGAGGAGCTGGCCCGCCTCAAGGGCGAGAGCCGCCCCAACGAGTGGGGTAGCCAGATCAGAAGCTACGTACTGGACAAGCAGTACATCAAGGATCACCGCACCGGCGAGATGCGCCACGACCCCGACCAGGTGCTCGATGGCGACCTCGAGAGCCTGGTCTGGGCCGGGCTGGAGTGGAAGGCCGGGCGGCGCGAGACAGCGGCGGGCGCGGACGAGGAATAAGCGTCCGTGAAACGCTTGCCTGGTTGCACCAGTGCGGGCACCCGGGCCACCTCTGGCGGTCTTGCGGGTCTCCGGCGGTTCGCAAGCTGACTCGCACAACACCGCACCCCGAAAACGCGGGGAACGAGTTTCGGCCCCAAGGAGCGGTTCTTACGAATACTCCCTACAGCAACGCTGTAGGGAATACATTGCCTGCCGCCGCGAGGGAGGTAAGGGTGGGAAACGCGAAAGGTTTGTGCACAGTTGATGGAAACCGGCTGCAAACGCCGGTCGGCGGCAACAAGAAACCCCCGCAAACTGCGGGGGCTTTTTGTGGCGGCTATTCAATCGAAGAAGTCGAACAGCTTGCCCAGCTTGCTCTTCTTCTTGCCGGTGCGGCGGTAGTACTCGTCGTCGTCGGTGTCGAAGGGGTTGCGCTGGGGGTAGCCGGGCTGGCCGTAGCCCTGCTGAGGGTAGCCGGGCTGCTGAGTATAGCCCGGCTGCTGGGGCTGTTGGGGGTAGCCGGGCTGCGGGGGCTGCTGGGGGTAGCCGGGCTGCTGGGGCGGGTAACTGGCGGGTTGGGACGGACGGTACTGCTGGTCGTAGGCCTGACGGTACTGGTCTTCGACTTGGGCCACGACGGCGGTGAGCTTCTCGAGTTCGCCTGGATCGAGCCAGACCCCCCGGCACTTGGGGCACACGTCGATGTGAACCCCGTTGCGAACCACTTCGCTCATCCCCGACTCGCAGCCGGGGTTTGGACAGGTGAGTAGCGGCATCGTTTCCTCCGTCATCCATGTTGCCAGAACCAGCCCAGAAAACATGGGCCGGGCTGCTAGTCTTTCTCATCCGTTTTCGCTACTGTGGGAAGAAAAATCCGCAGAAGGGGGCGGTCGAACCCTTACCCCCTTGCGTCGTGCCTCGAGCGCCGAGAGCCCCGCACCTGGGAGAGGTGATCCCGCTTTGCCCTAACGCTGCCCCGCCTTCAGCGCCTCCACCGCCTCCAGCGCACCGGAGAGGTCGGCCTGTAGGTCCTCGAGGCTCTCGATCCCCACCGACATCCGCAGGAAGCCGTTGTGCAGCCCCAGGGCGGCCTGCTCCTCGCTTGGGATGAAGCGGTGCGAGCTGGTGAGGGGGTGGGAGAGGGTGGTGGTGGTGCCGCCCAGCGAGAGGGCCATGCGGATGTACTTAAGGTTGTGCAACAGGGCGTTGACGGCGGCGCGGGAGGGCTCGAGCTCGAACGACAGCATGGCCGCGAAGCCGTCCGTCAGCATCTCCCGGGCCACTGCGTGGTCGGGGTGCGCTGGCAGGCCGGGGTAGTGGACGCGCCGGACGGCGGGGTGGGCGGACAGGAACTGCGCCAGGGCGGCGGCGTTGGCGGAGGCCTGCCGCATCCGCACCGCCAGGGTCTCGGCCCCGCGCATCCCCAGCCAGCACTCGCCCGGGTTGGAGACCAGGCCCATCCGCACCGCCACCGCCCGAACCGGGTCGATAAGCTCCTTGCGACCCGCGACCGCCCCCAGCATCACGTCGGAGTGGCCGGAGATGAACTTGGTCAGGCTCTCCATCACCAGGTCCACGCCGTGCTCGAGCGGCCGGCAGTGGACCGGCGAGGCGAAGGTGTTGTCCACCATCACCAGCGCCCCGGCCCGGTGCGCCAGGTCGGAGAGTCGCCGCAGGTCGGGGACGCGCAGGCGGGGGTTGGAGGAGGTCTCGAGCATCAGCAGTCGCACCCCGCCCAGCGCGGCCTCCACCGCCGCTGGGTCGGAGGTGTCGGCGGTCTGCACCGACACCCCGAAGCGCCCCAGGTCGCGCAGCACGCCCAGGGTGGAGCCGTACAGGTCTTGCGAGGCCAGCACCCGGTCGCCCGCCCGCAGCAGGCCCAAAAAGCCCGCGCTGAGGGCGCTCATCCCGCTGGCACAGGCCACCGCGGCCTCGGCCCGGTGCAGCTTGGCGAAGAGGGCCTCGAGGGCGCGGTGGTTGGGGGTACCGTTGCGCCCGTAGACGGCCCCGGCAGTGCGCCCCTCGTACACCGCGTCTACCTCGTCCAGGTCCCGAAAGGTCCACGAGGCAGACTGGTAGATCGGCTGCGAGACCGGCTCGTTGAGGGGCTTCTCGGCTTCCGCGCCGTGCAGGGCGAGGGTGGATAGAGAGTCCATGACTCAGTATATGTAGGGGCAAGGAAAAAAGGCTAAAGGCCATCCTCGAGCCCAGGGCAACCGCAAAGTCGGGTTTTTGGGAGCAACTCCGAAAGCCAGCAGGCTTAACCATGAAGTCCACCCCTACAGCGTAGGGGTGGGTAGGGCGGGGTTTGTTCCGCGCTGACCCATGTATTCGCTGACTGAATGGGCG
>JANRLD010000014.1:0-3326 GCA_033762915.1 Meiothermus sp.
GAGGTTCCGGCTTAAGGCGAGCCAGGCGTGCTCGGGCAGAGGTGAGAGTGCTGACCAAGTTAGGTTGCTCGCACAGATGGTGGGACTCTTAAACAGCTCGCCAAGCACGGGATGTTGCCTAAGAGTGGCAAGTTAAGTACCTCCTCCTAATTCACTCGTTTCTCGAGCATCCCACCAGTTACTATAGGCTCAGCGCTCCCAACCTTAATGGTGGTACCGGCCTCGTGGTAAGAAAAGTTGGGCACCCGTGCTGATCTCCTTTATGGGAGAAGTATCCGCTTTTGGTGGCGTTGATCTCGACTGTGGTGTCGAGAGTCATGGTGAAAAGTTTGACAGACTCGGGCTACTACTGAATGGGATCCCCAAGAAGTCCACCGGCAAGATTAACGGGCGATAGAGCATCGGCGCTTTCTACCTCTTATACCTTCGAGAGAACCAGCACCCCATCCTCAAAGCCCGCTGGCAATTCGACCACCTGAGTTTTGCCGTTGAAAGTCCCAGCTGACTGGTGTTGACCAGTAGTGGGGTCGAACCAGCGGGCCTGCACGAAACTTCCCAATGACTCGAGCACCACATCGAGCCTTGGGCCCCGGGTGTAGATCAGCGCCTGTCGGCCACCTGGGTCGCGCATGGCTCTGGCGTGCAGCCCACCTTGCGACGGGTTATTCAGCAGAAGAGCCTGGTCGGGACGCCACTCCGAAAAGTCTGGCGAGACCGACTCCATCAGCGCCCTCAGGTAGCGTACCTGCTGGGCGGCCGGGCGCTCGAGCGCGTCGCGCCATCGGGCTACCTGGGGGTGGGCCAGGGGCGCATAAAGCGCGGGGTCGGCGAACTGCCAGACGCTGTGATGACCGTAGGTCACGCCAAAGCCGCCCGCGAACACCGAGCGATACATTTGGGCACGCACCTCTAGAGGCCCGAAGACCCCCTCGCTGGGGATCCAGGCGTCGTGCCAAGGGTTTACGCCGTGGTCTTCGTAGCAGGGCTCACCATCGAGTGCGGGCTTTGGCGGGGTGCGCCTGGCGTGCTCCTCGAGCCAGTCCCAGATAGGGCTCTCGCGCTGCCAGTGACCGCTCTGGAACATTGTGAACTGGTGCCAAGACTCGGCGTGAAGGGCGCGGGCGGTCTCGGGGCCGCCGTTCTGGTGGAACGTCATGATCTGGACGCCCCCACCACTGCGGATGCCCTCAGCCATCGCCCGCCAGACAGGGCGCAGGTCAGTACAACCGGGTTTGGGGTCCGCGAGCGAGATCTTGTTCACCGGGTCGTCATAGATGGCGGGCCGGTCACCACCCAGTACCCAGATCAGGTTGCGCTGGCTCGCATAGCGCTGCCCCAAAAAGCGCCCGAAGGTTTCAGGACGCTTGAGGTCATCCGCCGTGAAGATCACCGGCCCCGCGCCCCAATCCGGCGTGAGCTTGTCGCCCCAACAGGGCACAAGCGCCACGTACAGCCCCAGGCTTTCGGCCTCCGCAAGCACCTCGTCTATCAGGTCGAAGTAGGCCAAGTTTGGCTCAAGGGTCTCGATACTCAGGAAGGGTAGCTGCCCCAAGCGGTTCGGCCGGGTCAGCCCGTCCATCTCAGCCAGCACCACCGCCTGAATCACATTGAAGCCCTGCCGCGCCCTAGTCTGCAAGTAATGACTAATATCAGCCCTAGTCAGCCGACGGAACATTTCCCAGGCCGTGTCTCCCAGCCAGAAGAAGGACTTGCCGTCGGAAGTCTGGAGGTGAGTCAGGTTAGGGTGGATTTGAAGGGTTTGCATAAGCTCTGGGGATTGAGAAAGGAGACAGGGTACACAAAAGAGACATCAGGCAGGGAGAACAGAATGCGCGGTGCGCGCGTTTTATGCTCCCTCCCGCCCATGTTCTTATCGAGGGGCATTGGTGAAGCGTTGATAACAGAACCCTCAAGCCCTCTGGCCATAGTAGGCGTTGTCGCCGTGCTTGCGCAGGTAGTGCTTGTCCAGCAGGGCCTGGAGAATGGGGCGGGCGTCAGGATCGAGGGCTAAGGTCGCTAGCGCCATCCCAGCCACCGCCTCGAGTACCGCCGCGTTATGCACCGCCTCGGCTACAGTCTGGCCCCAGGCAAACGGGGCGTGGCCGTGCAGCAGAGCGGCAGGCACCTCGAGCGGCCTCAGCCCCCGCTGTTTGAATGTCCGGGCGATTGCCAGACCGGTCTGGCGCTCGTAGCCCGCCTCGATCTCGGCCTCGCTGAGCGGGGGCACACAGGGCACTGGGCCGTAGAAGTGGTCGGCGTGGGTGGTACCGAAGGGGGGCAATTCCCTACCCGCCTGTGCCCAGGCGGTGGCGTGCCTCGAGTGGGTGTGCACCACCCCGCCGACCTCGGGGAAGGCCCGGTAGATCTCAAGGTGGGTGGGGGTGTCGGAGGAGGGCCTGTACATGGAGTCCACTGGCTGGCCAGTGGACAACTCGACTAGGACCATGTCCTCGGGCCGCATCGCGTCGTAGGGCACCCCGCTTGGCTTAATGGCCACCAGCCCCGAGGCTCGGTCCACGGCCGAGGCGTTGCCCCAAGTGAACAGGACCAAGCCGAGCCGAACCAGCTCGAGATTGGCCTGGAAGACTTGCTGTTTTAAGGTGTGCATAATTGGGGAGGAAAGGGAAGCGACAAGTTGAGGGTTGAGAGCATAGGGCGAAGAGCCCCGGGTGGTAGATGAGAAACAGAAAAGATAGACAGGACTACATCTCGGGAGGTGCAACGTCCGCCTTGTTTTGTTCCCTACCTCTGACCTCCTCTCGGATCGTGATCAGCTCTTTCATCACATGGAACAGGTTCAGCGTGACAGATGTGCCGAAGGCATCATGGAGGGTCTTGTAGAGGCTGTAGAGGCGGTTGTAGGTGGCTACGGCGGCGGGGTTGGGGTGGTAAGCCTTGGACTTCAGGCCGGTCATACGGGCCTGGGCGGCAGCGAAGTTTTCGTAAGCGCCCGCCGCCACCGCCGCCGCCACCGCGGAGCCCAGGGCACAGGTTTGGATTGACCTCGAGACCCGCACCGGGCGGTTGAGTACGTCGGCGTAGATCTGCATCACCAGCGGGCTCTTCTCGGCGATGCCGCCGCAAGCCACCACTCGCTCGACCCTGACCCCGTACTCCTCGATGCGTTCCACAATGGTACGCGCCCCGAAGGCGGTAGCCTCGACCAGCGCTCGATAGATTTCCTCGGGCCGGGTGTAAAGGCTCTGTCCGACCAACAGCCCCGAGAGGTTTTGATCCACCAGAACCGTACGGTTACCGTTGTTCCAGTCCAGTGCCAGCAGGCCGCTCTGGCCGGGGCGCAGGCGGAGGGCCGCTTCGCTCAGGGA
>JANRLD010000015.1:0-85431 GCA_033762915.1 Meiothermus sp.
GAGACGCCGGTCTTTATGCGCTTGTCGTCGCCCAGGATTTCGGCGGGGTAGTCGGGCTGATCTAGGTTGGACCGGCCGCGCTCGAGGCTGAACAGTTCCTCGATGAAGTGTGGCACGGTAATGACCGTAGGCCCCATGTCGAAGGTGAAGCCTTCGGCCTTGCGGACGTAGGCCCGCCCGCCAGGGGCGTCGAGTTTCTCGAGAACTGTGGTTTCGAACCCCAGGCTTTGCAGGCGAATTCCCAGCGCCAGCCCGCCGATTCCCGAACCAATCACGATTGCGGTGCGTGCCATACCGCTAGAAGCTTACGGGAAAGGGGCGGGGACATTCCGTCACAAGGATACAAATCGGTCCGGTGCCGTCCTCGAGCCCGCCACGCAACCCGAGGGGCCAAACACAAGGGCCGTCGAACTGGGTTACCAGTTCGACGGCCCAACCCAACGTCGTGTAGAGCGGTTAGTAGTTGGAGAACAGCAGCAGGTTGGGCGAGCCCGTACCGGCGTTGGAGACCAGGCCGGAGGTGGCACTGCCGATCAGGGCGCTGCGCACGGTCGCGGGGGAGGCGGTTGGGCTGCCCTGAAGGAAGAGGGCCGCGACCCCGGCGACATGTGGGGTGGCCATCGAGGTGCCGCTGATGGTGTTGGTGGCGCTGTTGGAGGTGTGCCAGCTCGAGGTGATCGAAGAGCCGGGCGCGAATAGGTCCAGGCAGGAGCCAAAGTTGGAGTAAGAGGCCCGCGCGTCGGTTGAGGTGGTGGCCCCGACGGTGAGGGCAGAGGAGACCCGGGCCGGGGAGGAGTTGCAGGCGTTGGTGTTGGAATTGCCAGCCGCCACCGCGAAAGTCACACCGGAGCTGATGGCACTGCTCACGGCGCTGTCCAGCGAGGTAGAGACCCCGCCCCCCAGGCTCATGTTGGCCACGGCGGGCTTGACGGCTCTGGCCCGCACCCAGTTCACCCCGGCGATCACCCCGGAGTTGGAGCCGGAGCCGCTACAGTCGAGCACCCGCACTGCGACCAGGGTCACCCCCTTGGCAACCCCGTGTATCGAGCCGCCCACCGTGCCCGCCACGTGGGTTCCGTGCCCGTTGCAGTCCTGGCCATTGCGCCCATCTCCGATGGCGTCGTACCCGACGCTGGCCCGCCCGCCGAACTGGCTGTGGGTCGTGCGAATGCCGGTGTCAAGGATGTAAGCCCGGACACCCGCGCCGGTCCGGTTGTAGACGAAGAGGCCGTTGAGGGGTAGGTTGCGCTGATCAATCCGGTCGAGTCCCCAGGTTGCGCCGCTCTGGGTGGCGTTCAAGGTCACCGGCTGGTCGGCCTCGACGTAATCCACCTTAGCGTTGCTGCGCAGCGACGCCAGTTCGGCCGGGCTCAGCTCGGCCGCTAGGCCCAGCAGGGCGTCGGCATAGACGTACTTAACGTCAACGCCCGCGCTCAATCCCAAGGCTTCGACCTGTGCCGACTGTAGACTCACGCCGGCCTCGAGACTGGCCTCTAGGGCCCGCAGGGCCGAGAGGGTCTCGGCGCTCTCCTTGTACACCACGATGTAGCTGCCCGCGATAACCTGCCCGTCGGACGGCTCGAGCAACGGGGCCTGATCCGGGCCACCGCCCTGGGGGCTGCTTCCGCAGGCCGCCAGCACCACAAGCAAAGCGCCATACACCACGTTCTTCAACATGTTTTCCTCCCACCCCGTCGGTTTTACCTTCTGCCCTAAGTCAGTATATTCTCATTCCCCACGGTGTAAAACCCCTTTGCACCGCGACAGGGGTGTTATTAGAGCCCTCATCGTCATGCGGTTGGAGGCTGTGCGCGGGCTGCATAGGAAAAACCCCCGCTCGAGTTTTTCGATCCTCCGGGGCCTCCCTTAAGCGGTACTCAAGGGGGGCCTCAAGCCTCGAGCCAAAAGTGTGGTTGTCGCTGCGCCGGGGCCGCAGCGTGGTAGGAGGGGAGGAGTTTGGCTCGGTCGCTTGGCGCATAGCGCCCCAGAACCGGGTTCGAGGCAAGCTCTTTTGCTTGAACTGTGGGCTTGGTTTATGCCCCCCCATGCCGACTTTGGGCCTTGGTTGTGGGCGTTCCCGGGACTTGACCGGCCGGGTATGAAAAAACTCGAGGCGGCAAGCCTCGAGTTCTTCATGTCCTGATCTTGGTGGGCAATGAGGGACTCGAACCCCCGACCCCATCCTTGTAAGGGATATGCTCTACCAGCTGAGCTAATTGCCCCCGTCCAAGACCGCCCATCAGGGTAGCACACCGGGTTGGCTTCGTAAAGGCCGGAATTGGCCATGCTCGTACCTTTTCCCCTGCAGCGTGGCGCGTATACTTCGCCTATGTCCAACGCCACCCTCGAGCTCCCCGCCTGGGACCTCGACCCCATCTTCCCCGGCCTCGAGTCTCCCCAGTTCGCCCGCGCCTGGGAAGCTGTAAAGGTCCACCTGGGCGAGCTCAAGGCCTTCTGCTCCGAACTCAAGTCTTCCGACTTTCCGGAGTTGGTGAACAAGCTCAACAGTTTTGGAGAAGACGCCACGCCGGTATATGCCTATCTCTACCTGCTTACCAGCGTAAACAGCTTGGACACAGCCGCCCAGGCCAAGCTCTCCGAAATGCAGATCATGTTCCTCGAGTACCAAAAGCTGCGCCCCCGCCTCAACACCTTCTTCGCCTCGCTTGAGCCCGGCTCGGCTGGGGAGTACCGCATTCTGGTCGAGGAGGCCCGGGTAAAGGCCCGTCACCAGATGAGCGAGCCTGAGGAGGTGCTGGCTGCCGAACTGGCCCTCTCTGGCAGCACCGGCTGGGTCAAGCTGCATGACAATCTGACCAGCCAGATTCTGGTCACGGTGGGGGGCCAGGAGCTTCCCATGCCTGCCACCCGCAACCTGGCCGCCGACCCCAACGAGGCGGTGCGAAAGAGCGCCTACGACGCCGAGCTGGCCGCCTGGAAGGCCAACCAGACCGCCATCGCGGCGGCACTTAATGGCTACAAGGGCAGCGTCTCGACCCTCAACCGCAAGCGGGGCTGGGCCGACGACCTCGAGCCCGAACTGCTCGCAAACCGAATCTCGCGCGCCACCCTGGGCGCGATGCAGGCCGCCATGGTGGGTAGCTTTCCCCACTGGCGGCGCTACTTTGGCGCCAAGGCCAAGGCGCTCGGCAAGGCCAGGCTGGATTGGTGGGACCTGTTCGCCCCGCTGAGCGCCCCGGCGGGCCACCAGCCGATGAGCTGGGACTGGGAGACCGGGCGCGACTTCATCGTCAAGCACCTCGCGACCTTCTCCAAAGACGACGCCGAGCTCGCCGAGCGGGCCTATGCCCAGCGCTGGACGGACGCGCCGCCCCGCAGGGGCAAGCAAGGCGGGGCCTATTGCCTGGGGGTGGGGCGGGGGCTCTCGCGCATCCTGACCAACTACCAGCCCAACTTCGACGCGGTGACGACCATGGCCCACGAGCTGGGCCACGCTTACCACAACCACTGCCTGCGCGATGCCCCTTACCTGCTGCGCACCGAGCCCATGACCTTGGCCGAGACCGCCTCCATCATGAACGAGACGGTGGTGGGGGAGGCCGCGATGGAGGTGTTGCCACCGGCCGACCAGTTGGTCGTGCTCGAGGGCGGCCTGCAAAACGCGGGGCAGGTTATTGTGGACATCCACAGCCGCTTCCTCTTCGAATCCAAGGTCTTTGCCAGACGTCGCGAGCGCGAGCTGAGCCCGGAGGAGTTCTGCGGGTTGATGCTGGACGCACAGCAGCAGACCTATGGTGACGGCCTTGCCAGCTATCACCCCTACATGTGGGCGGTAAAGGGCCACTACTACGGCTCTAACTTCTACAACTTCCCCTACGCCTTCGGGCTGCTGTTCGGCCTGGCCCTCTTCCGCAGATATCAGCAGGAAGGTCCGGACTTTGTGGCCCGATACGACCAACTGCTGGCCTCGACCGGCAAGTATTCCGTCGAGGAGCTGGCCGCCCAGTTCGGCTTCGACCTCGAGTCCGAAGACTTCTGGCAGGGCGGGATCGACGTGCTGGTAGGCCGGATTGACCAGTTCGAGCGGCTGGTGGGGTAGAGGGTGTGTACCGTCCGCGGCCAGTCTTCGGCTCCAGGCGGTGGGTTGTACCGACAAAGACCTACCTTTAGGGCCATAGGATTGACCTCAAACACCTCAAAGCGGTTCCCACTGCTGCGCCCCGGAAATAGTAGTTAACCGTGTCAGGGACATCGATCTCCAGGATTTGAGGCGAAATTCGGCCCCATCACGACCCGCATCGATCAAGCCGAACCTTAACAATTGAAAACCAGATTTTACAATCTATAAAATCGAACTTGACATTTAGAAAGTCTTGTTTTACATTT
The DNA here is from genome assembly GCA_033762915.1 of Meiothermus sp. GTDB lineage: Bacteria > Deinococcota > Deinococci > Deinococcales > Thermaceae > Meiothermus. The sequence continues at coordinate 4,348 of JANRLD010000015.1, forward strand.
AAGTCAAGGTTGCCCCAGCCATAGTTCTAGTCCACGGGGAGCCGCTAGAGATACCTCTAGGGCTAGGTGATGTGTTGTCTTTTTCTGGATGCCCGGCTAGACGGCTGGGCAGGAGGTGAGGTCATGCTCGAACAGAAAGTTCACGAACTGTTGGCCAAAGAAACCCTCGAGACCTACCGCCGCGAGGCCGAACTCTACCGCCATTTCCCCAAGCCCACCCTGCGCCGCCGCGTGGCGCTGTTGTTCAAGCGCTGGGCCGAGGCCCTCGAGCCCGGACTCAAGTCCGGCGTGTTCGCCGGCAAGCAGACCCACGCCTGAAGTGCCGGGGGTCTGGAATAGAACGCCAAAGTTCGCCTACCAAGGCTAACCTTATGACCTACGAACCGCACATAGCCCTGCCCGAATACTGGCTGCCCCGGCCCGACATGCAGCTTGCCGTTGAGATGCACCGCAAACTCGAGGCTGTATATCAGGCTGCGGTCGGGCAGGGTGGCCCGGCATGGATAGACCCGCAGCTCCCCGTCCCTGTTTGGCAGTTCTTGTGTTGGCTCACTGACGTTAAGGGCCACCTGCTTCATGGAACCGGCGACCCTGGCATTGCCCTCTTTGAGCCACGCCAATCCAACGACGTGGGCGAGTTCGGCAACCGCAAGGCGGTGTACGCGGCCAGCGACGGGATTTGGCCGATGTTTTTCGCGGTCTCTGATCGGAGCCGGTACCCCATGACCATCTCTAACGCGGCCATCCGCGTCGAGATGCCGGATGGCCTGAGTCGTCCGCACTACTTCTTCTCGATGAGCGACGTCGTGCTGGCCCAAAAGCCCTGGCGCGAGGGCGTGGTTTACGTGCTGCCAAGGGCGGGTTTTGAGCAAGAGGCCCCTTACAGCTGGCAGGGTATGCCCGTTCACACCAACCACTGGGCCAGCCCGGAGGCCGTGCAGCCTCTGGCCAAGCTGCGTGTGCGCCCGGAGGACTTCCCCTTTTTAGCCCGTGTGCGGGCCCACAACGACGAGGTTCTGGGCCGGCGGATTGCCGCCAAGCCCCATGACTTTCCCTGGATTGAAGACTAAGGAGCCTTATGAACGAGAAACAGCGGATACTCAACCTTCTAAAGGAAGGACGAATCACCTCGGAGGAGGCGGTGATGCTCTTGGAGGCTATCGAAGAGCCCGCCTCTGCACCCCGGGGCAACCCCAGCTGGAGCGGCGAGATTTCGCGAGTGGCCAGGGAGGTTCAGCGGGAGGTGAGCCGGGAAGCCGCCGAGATCGCTAGAGAGGCCCGCGAGGCTGCCCGCGACGCAAGCAAAGAGGCCGCCCGGGCGGGCCGTGAAGGCGTTAATCTTGAACGCGAGATCAGTCGGGCACTCAGGGCACCCACTCCCCCGACCCCGCCCACTCCCCCTACTCCCCCCACCCCGCTCACACCCCTGACCCCACTTTCGACCCCCATGGCTCCCAACCCGCCGGTAGTAGTCGTATACGGAGATGAGAGTGGCCGCCCCGAGGGGCTGCGCTGGGTAGAGGTGAATCTGACCTCCGGCAACCTCGAGGTGCGATCCGATCCCGACCTCACCAGGCCGGTCATCGGGGGCGATGTCGAGTCGCTGAACATCCAGGAAGACGGCGACACCATCAAGATAAGCAGCCAGCAAGGCCACCGCCGCAAGGGCAGCACCAAGTTCTTGGGCATGAACATCTCCTGGGACCTCGAAGAGGCCCCGGGCGGCGAGCCCGAAATCGTCCTGCCGGCCGGCTGGGGAGTTGAAGTCAGGCTCCAGTCGGGCGATCTGTCGGCCCAGGGGGTCGAGTACGTGCGGGGCGAAGTCAAGAGCGGCGACGTGCACTTAGAGGGGGTCGGTTCGGCCAGCCTGAGCGTCTACTCCGGAGACCTCAATGCCGAAGACCTTGGCTCTCTGCGCGGGGCCGTGTACAGCGGCGACGTGCACTTAGGGGGGGTTCGCGGGATAGACCTCGAGGTCGCTTCGGGCGACGTTAGCGGCGACCTGCTTCTCACCGAGGGCCAGCACCGATTGGGCGTGGTCAGGGGTGACGTCAGTCTGAACCTGGGCGGCAGCTCGGTGCAGGTCGAGGGGCGGGTAAACCGGGGTGAGCTGCACCTCGGCCTGCCCGAGGGCACGGAGTTTTCGCGCCAGAAGCGCACCTTTAGTGCGACCGTCGGCGGGGGCACGGCGCTGCTCAAGGTCAGCGTTGGTGGCGGCGATCTGACCCTCGATGCCGAGTAAGGAGCCGCCGTGAACATCCACATTGGAGTACCCTCAGGAGGCAGATCCATGAACGAACGGAATCGCATCGAAGCCCTGTTCCAGTCCGGCAAAATTACCCGTGAGGAGGCTGACCTGCTAATCTCGGCCCTCGAGGAAGGTTCAAAGGCAGAGGACTATGCCTACAAGGCCATGGACGAGAACCTGGGCCAGCCCCAGGTCAGCCACCAGCCCGCGGGTTGGCAGCCGGACGGTTTGCCGCAAAACCTACGCTGGATCCGGCTCCGGCTGCTCGCGGGCGAGCTCGAGGTAAAACTCGACCCCAGCCTCCAGTCGCCGGTTGTGGCGGAAGGCCAGGCCGAAGTCCGACCCAGCGGCGGGGATGTGGAGATCATCCCGCAGATGGTCAAGAGCAGCTTTCTGGGGGGCCTCTTGAGTGGGATGCCGGTGGGCTCGCTCGAGATCCGGGTGCCGCCCGGCTGGGGCCTCGACCTCGACTCCAAGGCCGGCAATGTGGAGGTCGACGGCATCGACTACCTGAGGGGCCGCATCGCTGCGGGAAATGTCGAACTCGAACGGGTCAAGGGCCTCGACCTCGAGACCAGCGCGGGCAACATCGAGGGCACGCTGCTGCTCACCGAGGGCCGCCACCGCTTGAAAGTCAGCATGGGCAACGTGGACCTGGACCTGCTCGAGGGCTCCAGCGTCCGCCTTGACGCCGGCGTGAGCATGGGCAATCTCGCAATGAACGGCAACTTCCAGCCCGGCACCTCAATCGTCGGCGGCGGCAGCGCAAGCTTCGACCTCGCGGTGCGGATGGGAAATCTGGAAGTGCGGGCGAAGTGAACTAGTTGGGAGAGGGTAGCCCGATCTGCTGGCAACGACCCCAAGGCCCCTCTACTCCATTCCACAGCCGTAGCTCGAGGAGCCCCGTACCGCCATCCTGGGGAGGCTCCTAGCACCGAACCAACCTCTGTCCCTGTCGAATAAGGAGTTGTTATGGACGACAAGAAGCGCATCATGGACCTGGTCAAAGAAGGCCGCATCTCGGTAGAAGAAGCCCTGCGCCTCATCGAGGCAATGGGGACCGACAAGCCCGGAAGTAAAACCCCCCCGCCCTCCGCACCCGCCTCGCCCGGCTACGCCTATACCACCGTAACCACCTCACAGCCTGCCCACCGGGGCATCGCCAAGATGATCCGAATTGTCATCGACGGCGAGGACGTGAGGCTTAAGGTTAACGTTCCAGCCTCGCTGGCGAAGTTCGCCGCCAACTTTATCCCGCCCGAGGCCAAGGCCCAGATCAACGCCCAGGGTATTGACCTCGCGGGCATCCTGGACATGCTCAAAGGCGACCTGCCGGAAGGCAAGCTGGTGGACATCGAGATCAACGACATGGCCAAGATGTCGGGGGGCGAGTCCCGCATGAGCGGGCCGATGAAGGTTATGATCGAGGTGTTATGAGTGTTCTTAGGGAACAGGGTGGGCGGCAGGGGGATCAGTTGTGGTTGATGTTTTCGGGTTTCAGCTCCCGCCTTTCGCTGCCCGCCCTGAGCCTGCTGCGCCCGCGCTTCGTCTACGTTTTAGTGCTGGTCCGCTTGGGCGCGCTGCCCATACCGCTGGTTGTGTTTGCGCCGCTGGGTCTGGTGCAGCTTGGCCTGTGGGTGGCGGCTAGAGCGCTTGAGCGGCGTCCCAATCCCGACCGCCAGGCCCAAGAAGTCATCCGCAATGTGCGCGCCGGGGTGGGCCAGCTCCGGCTGATACCCGCCTTCGCGATGGTTGAGGCCGGCGTTGGGGGCAAGTTGCTCGAGCAGGCTGAGGTGGGCAAGTATCGCCTCGAGCGCGTCTATGTCAAGGTGGGATTGCTGTGATGCGCATCTACCCCATGCCCACCCAGTGCCCGGTACAGGGATGCGACGGTCGGCTTCACGTTACCGGGCTGGTCTGCTCCGAGTGCCGCACCGAGATCCGGGGCGAGTTCGAGCCCAACGAGTTCGCCCTGCTGCCCCCGGAGCACCTCGAGTTTCTGCGTCTCTACATCAAGGTGCGCGGCAACCTAAAGGAAGTCGAGCGCATCCTGGGCTTGTCCTACCCCACAGTGCGGGCCCGCTTCGAGGGCCTACTGCAGGTGCTGGGCTACGAGAATGCCGAGGAGCCGCCACCGCCCGCCTCGAGTCGGGAGAAAGACGCCATCCTGGGTGCGCTGGAAAGGGGAGAGATGAGCGCGGCGGACGCAGCGGAGGCACTGCGGGCGATCAAGAAGGGAAAAGGCTAAGAAACTCCTGGAGTGGTAGCGGGCCGCCCGAACGGGTTTGGGGACGCGGGCCTGTTACGGGATATTGGCCAGGAGGGCGCCGTACCCCGCTAGAGGAAAGTTGCGTTGTCGGCGAACTACAGAGTGCCGTGATTAATAGGTCGGGTTTGGCTTTGGGTAGAATCGCCCCATGTCCATGCTGTTCTCGCCGCTTCAGCTCCGCTCCGTCCGACTCAAGAACCGCGTCGCCATGTCGCCCATGTGCCAGTACTCCTCGGAGAACGGCAAAGTGGGCGACTGGCATTTGCTGCACTACCCCACCCGGGCAGCGGGCGGGGTCGGGCTGGTGGTTGTGGAGGCGTCTGCGGTCGAGCAGCGTGGCGTCATCAGCCCGGACGACCTGGGCATTTGGTCGGACGAGCACGTGGCGGGCCTCAGGGAGTTGGCCTCCCGGATAAAGGCGGCGGGCGGGGTGCCCGGCATCCAAATCGCACACGCCGGGCGCAAGGCCGGGACTCAGAGCCCCTGGAAAGGGGGAAAACCGCTACACCAGTGGACGCCTGTCGCCCCCTCGGAGGTCGCCTTCCACGAGGGCTGGATGGTGCCAAGGGCGCTCGACTTGATCGGCCTCGAGCAGGTTAAGGACGCGTTCAGGAAGGGGGCAAAGCGGGCCTTCGAGGCAGGCTTTGAGGTGCTCGAGCTGCATATGGCCCACGGCTACCTGCTGCACTCGTTCCTTTCGCCGCTGTCAAACCGGCGTACCGATCAATACGGCGGCAGTTTTGACAACCGGGCGCGGTTTCCTCTTGAGGTCGTGCGTACAGTTCGGCAGGTTTGGCCGGAGGAACTGCCCCTGCTGGTGCGGGTCTCGGCCTCGGACTGGGCGGAAGGGGGGTGGGGGGCCAAAGACACGGTGGCCTTCGCGGGTCGGCTGAAAAAGCTCGATGTGGACTTGTTGGACTGCTCGAGCGGCGGCGCTGTGCCGGGGGCAAAAATCCCGGTCGGCCCCGGCTATCAGGTGGCGTTCGCCCGGCAGGTTCGGCAGTCCACCGGTCTCCCCACTGCAGCGGTGGGCCTGATAACCGAGCCGGCGCAGGCCGAGCAGATTCTCCAGGAAGGCGCCAGCGACCTGATTTTGCTGGGCCGGGTGCTGCTGGCGAACCCGTACTGGGCCTTCACGGCAGCCAAGGCCTTGGGGGATAAGGTGTGGCCGCCCCAGTACGACCGGGCATTCTGAAGGCTCCAGGCCCACATCAAGGGAGGTTTCTGAACCCATTTGATCGTGCTTCCCACCACCACTTTCCTCACGGCGGCCGGCAATCTTCTCCCTTCAGCAAAAACAGCTCTAGGGAGTATAGGGGTGAACTGCTCTGAGGGCAGAGTAGGGCAAGTTGCGCCACTCGAGGCCAAGGCCCGAATAAGGCATAGTTGAATCGCGAAGTGCTGCTTCACAAGCCCGGGACTTTTCCATTCCGGCCGCAATACCGTCGGGTCGTGTATCCCCACTCGAGGTCTGCGTAGTTTTGTTTAACACGTGCTCAGACTTGTAAACACTCCGATGTTGACAGCCAATGTGCCCTGGAGTAAACTCCCGTTTGGAAGTTCTTCCAAAGCCAACGGTCAAAACGACAAGTTCTTCTACGTAACCCGACTGAAACGATTTAGTCAAAAATGGAAGCATTTCCAGTTCGACCACCAGTTTCGGCACTGAGAGTCCTCAGCGGCGGCTCGTGTGAAGGCTGGGAGAGGCGGGTTGTGCTGTAGACCCGCTTGTTCCAAGGAGGAGGCTGCGCCGGCCCCAGGGCTTGTGCGGCTGCTAAGGAGGAAGCATGAAGAAGTGGGTTGCAGGTTTTCTGACGTTGGCCCTCGCCGTGGGCGGTATGGCCATGGCCCAGGGTGTGACCATCCGGGTGGCGGGCGACTCCTCGGCCGTAGGCGAAGGCGGGCGCTGGATGAAGGCGAAGGTTGAGGAATGGGCGGCCAAGAGCGGCAACAAGGTCGAGTACATCGACTCCCCTGCTGATACCAACGACCGCCTGGCGCTGTATCAGCAGTACTGGGCCGCCAAGAGCGCCGACGTAGACATCTACATGATTGACGTCATTTGGCCGGGCATCGTGGCCCCCCACTCCGCCGACCTCAAGCAGTACTTCAGCGAGGCCGAGCTGGCCCAGTTCTTCCCCCGCATCGTGCAGAACAACACCATCGGCGGAAAGCTGACCTCGATCCCCTTCTTCACCGACGCCGGCCTGCTCTACTTCCGCACCGACCTGCTGCGTAAGTACGGCTTCAGCGGCCCGCCCAAGACCTGGACCGAACTCGACCGCATGGCCACCCGCATTCAGCAGGGCGAGCGCCAGGCCGGCAACCGCGACTTCTGGGGCTTCGTCTTCCAGGGCAAGGCCTACGAGGGTCTGACCTGTGACGCGGTGGAGTGGATCTTCTCGATGGGCGGTGGGCGCATCCTCGAGCCCGGCAACCGGGTCACCATCAACAACGCCCAGACTGTGGCGGCCCTTTCGATGGTCAAGAGCTGGATCGGCCGCATCGCCCCTCCGGGCGTCACCAGCTACGCCGAGGAGGAGGCCCGCAACGCCTTCCAGTCCGGCAACGCCGCCTTTATGCGCAACTGGCCTTACGCCTACAGCCTGGGCCAGAGCGAGGGCAGCAAGGTTCGCGGCAACATTGGCGTGACCGTGCTCCCCAACGGCGGCCCCAACCGTCAGAGCGCTGCCACCCTGGGGGGTTGGCAGCTGATGGTTTCGACCTACTCCAAGAACCAGCGGCAGGCCGCCGAGCTAGTTAAGTACCTGACCAGCGTCGAAGTGCAGAAGGACAACGCCATCAGCCTGTCCCGCCTGCCCACCCGCCCGGCCCTATACAACGACGCCCAGGTGCTGGCCAAGAACGGCTTCTTCAAGGACCTGCTGCCGGTTTTCCAGAACGCCGTGAGCCGCCCCTCGGGCGTGGCCGGTGCCCGCTACAACCAGGTTTCTGAAGCCTTCTGGACCGGCGTCCACGAGGCCATCACCGGGGCCAAGCCCGTGGTTCAGGCCGTGCGCGATATGGAGCAGCGCATCACCCGCGCCCTGCGCTAAGCCCGATGAGCTGATTCTTTCGGAGGGTCGGGAGTTTCTCGACCCTCTACTCTTTTAAGTGTCTCCATAGTTCAGCTGCGAAATGCTGCCCCGAAACTCCGCTCCGGGACGCATCTGCTGTCCCCTCTGATCTAGCAGATTCACTCTGGCGCAACTTAGACCCTGTGGGGTAGTATGTTCAGTGAACCAAAACAGGCGGGAAGCGGCTGGGGAATGGAACACTTCCCCGCTTTCGGAAAGGCTATAAAGGGGGTCCATGTTAACTCTAAGGCAAACCCGACTGGCGTGGATACTAGTGCTGCCGACCCTGCTGGTGGTGGCGCTGGTGGCGGGCTACCCGCTGGCCCAGGTCTTTTACTACTCCTTCTTTAGCGCTCGGATCGACTTCTCGGAGCCGGCCCGCTTCGTGGGCTTTGAGAACTACTTTTACCTGTTACAAGACGCCGACTTCCGCCAGGCCTTGTGGAATACCCTGCGCTTCACCTTCGTGTCGGTTTCCCTCGAGACCATCCTGGGGCTCGCCATCGCCCTGGTGATTCACTCCAACTTCGCCGGTCGTGGCCTGGTGCGCACCGCCATCCTGATCCCCTGGGCCATCCCCACGGTGGTCTCGGCCAAGATGTGGCAGTGGATGCTCAACGACATCTACGGCGTCATCAACGTAATCGCGGTCAACCTGGGCATCGTGGCCAACAAGGTGGCCTTCCTCGCCAACCCCAACACCGTGCTGTGGGCCATCGTGGCGGTGGACGTGTGGAAGACCACCCCGTTCATGGCCCTGCTGATCCTGGCCGGTCTCCAGCTCATCCCCTCCGACATTTATGAGGCCGCCGACATCGACGGGGCCAGCAAGTGGCAGCAGTTCTGGACGCTTACCCTGCCGCTCCTGACGCCCGCCCTGGTGGTGGCCCTGATCTTCCGCACGCTCGACGCGCTGCGGGTTTTCGACATCATCTCGGTGATGGTGGGGGTTAACAACGCCACCAAGAGCCTGGCTATCTACAACCGCCAGACCCTCATCGATTTTCGAGACTTGGGGTACGGCTCGGTGATCTCCATCGCCATCCTGGTGTTGATCTTCATCTTTGTGTTCATCTACATGCGCTTTGTCGGGCGCAGCGTAAGGGGTGAGGAATGAGGACGCACGGGGGTGCGGGGACAGCGGGCAGACTCGAGTGCAGGCTTGAGGCGGGAGCGGAGGTGGGAAATGCGGTCTAAGTCGCCACTTTATTACGTGCAGCGGTTCTTCTTCTACCTCTTGGTGGTGTTCATCATCGTCTACAGCGTGTTTCCCTTTTACTGGGCGGTGGTGAGCAGCTTTAAGCCCAGCTCGGAGCTGTTTAACGCCAACCCCAGCTTCCTGCCGGTGCCGTTCACGCTGGTGCACTACAACGCTGTATTTGGCAACAACAACTTTCTGCGCAACCTGTGGAACTCGCTGGTGGTGGCGGGCGGGGCCACCCTGATCTCGCTGCTGCTGGGGATCGCCGCTGCTTATGCGCTGGGCCGGCTGCGCTTCCCGCCCAAGAACTGGATTTTGTACCTGGTGCTGGCCATGACCATGTTCCCCCAGGTCTCGGTGCTCTCAGGCTTGTTCGTGCTGCTGCGCGAGACCGGGCTATTCAACAGCTACGCGGGGCTGATTCTGAGCTACCTGCTGTTTACCCTGCCCTTCACGGTCTGGGTGCTGACCGGCTATTTCCGGGGGCTACCGCGCGAGCTCGAGGAGGCCGCCTACGTCGACGGCGCGACGCCGCTCCAGACGCTCATCCAGGTCATGCTACCGCTGTGCGGCCCCGGCCTGGTCACCACCGGACTGCTGGCCTTCATCGCCGCCTGGAATGAGTACCTCTTCGCCCTGACCTTTACCATCGGGGAGCGGGCTAAGACCGTGCCGGTCGCCATCGCCCAGTTCGGCGGGGCCAGTGCCTTCGAGGTGCCCTGGGGCGCGATTATGGCCGCGTCGGTGGTGGTGACGGTGCCGCTGGTGATCTTGGTGCTGGTCTTCCAGCAGCGCATCGTGGCCGGGCTTACTGCCGGGGCCGTCAAGGGATAGGAAAAGAACGCCGCTCGAGGGGCCGGCCTGCGGGTCGGCCCTTTTTTGTTCGATGGTCACTGGGTTGGAAAACCAACCCCTCGAGTGCCTTCCCCTCCACGCAGATGTGCTGCACTGGGCGAGCTGCTGGCTCCAGAAGGGCTTCCTTCGAAGAGGGATACCCAACCTTCGAGGGTAGTAAATGGCATCCCAGGGGCTGCACAACGCCATGCAAATCGGTGGAAAGCCCCCCAAAAAATGGAGCAGAGCACGGCAAAACGGGGGATGGCCGTGCCGAGATTGGCCTAGTCGCCTTGGACTTTCTTAACTCCGGGACAATTACTCACTTTCCAAAGGGTTACAATCGGCTCCATGCAAGAGCCTGACAAGCCCGAGATCAAGCCGGACTGGAAGGACTTCGTCGCGCTGGTGATTGCGGCCTACTCGATCCTGCTGCCGCCGCTCCTGGTCATCATCGGGGCGGGGGCGGCCGTGCTGCTGCTGTTCAGCTTCGCCTTTAGGTAGCCGCCCGCTGCCTTAGACCAGGGAGGGCAAGGAGAGTTCATGACCACGCTTACGCAAACCACCTTGTTCGATTCGCTGCCCGAGGACTACCAGAAGCGGCTCGGGCAGCCGGGGCAGTACCCGTTTACTCGGGGCGTGTATCCCAAAATGTATACCGAGCGGCCCTGGACAATGCGCCAGTACGCCGGTTTTAGTACCGCCGAGGAGTCCAACGCGCGCTACCGCTACTTGCTCGAGCAGGGTCAGACTGGCCTCTCGGTGGCCTTCGACCTGCCCACCCAGCTGGGCATGAACCCCGACCACCCCCTCAGCGTGGGCGAGGTGGGCAAGGTTGGGGTCTCGATTGCCTCGCTGGATGACATGAAGACCCTGCTGGCGGGCATCCCGCTGGACAAGGTAAGCACCTCCATGACCATCAATGCCCCGGCCAACATGTTGCTGGCCCTGTACCTTCTGGTGGCCGAGGAGGGAGGCGTGGGCTGGGAGAAGGTCAGCGGGACCATTCAGAACGACATCCTCAAGGAGTATATTGCGCGCGGCACCTACATCTACCCCCCACAGGCCTCAATGCGCCTGATAACCGATGTGTTCGCTTTTTGTACCCAGAAAGTGCCGAAGTGGAACACCATTTCCATCTCCGGCTACCACATCCGCGAAGCCGGCAGCACGGCCGCCCAGGAAATCGCCTTCACCCTGGCCGACGGCGAGGCTTACGTGCAAGCCGCAGTAGACGCGGGCCTGAGCATCGACGACTTCGCCCCGCGCCTGTCCTTCTTTTTCGCCGCCCACGGCGACCTCCTCGAGGAGGCGGCCAAGTTCCGCGCCGCGCGCCGAATGTGGGCCAGAATCATGCGCGAGGAGTTCGGGGCCAGGGATCCCAAGAGCTGGATGCTGCGCTTTCACACCCAAACCGGCGGCTCCACCCTGACCGCCCGAGAGCCCCTGACCAACGTGGTACGCACCGCCTACCAGGCGCTTGCCGCCGCGCTGGGCGGCACCCAAAGCCTCCACACCAACGCCTACGACGAGGCTCTGGGCCTCCCTACCTCGAGCAGCGCCCTGTTGGCCCTCCGCACCCAACACATCTTGGCCTACGAGTCGGGCATCACCCGGGCCGTCGACCCGCTGGGCGGCTCGTTTTACGTCGAGCACCTTACCGACGAACTCGAGCGCCACGCCCAAACCTACCTGGACCAGGTCGCCAGCCTCGGTGGCGCGGTGCGGGCGGTGGAGCAAGGGTTTTTCCAGCGGGAGATCGAGGAGTCGGCCTGGGCCTTTCAGCGCGAAGTCGAGGCCAAAAAGCGGATTATCGTGGGGGTTAACCAGTTCAACAACCCTGACTCGGTGCTCAACCAGCCCGTCCCGGTGCAGAAGATCGACGACGCACTGGGTAACAAGCGCAAGGCCCAGATTCAGGCCTTCATGCAGCGCCGCGACGGCCAGTCGGCCCAGGTTGGCCTGGACAATCTCCGCGCCGCCAGCAAGGGTGCAGAGAACCTAATGCCCTTCATCCTCGAGGCTTTCCGTCGGCGGGCCACGCTGGGCGAGATTTGCGGCGTACTGCGCGAGGAGTGGGGAGAGTACCAGCCGGCGTACTAGGTTGTGCCAGGGTAGATTTGCGAAAGCGGCAGACGCGGCAGCTACGTTTCAGGGCGGAGTGGCGTGCGCCACAGCTGCGGAGCGGCTACCCGAGGCGCAATTCCCTTCGGACGTATTGAGGCGGCACTTCACCGTTCAACACTCGAGCCACTTAAGTGTCTCCATAGTCGCAATGCAACATGTCGCCCGCCAGATCTGGCAAGGAATTATGGCGAATTCTTGTAAACACTGATGTATCAATCGGTCCTGAGTGTCGTTGTAGACGCAAATCCGTCGGAAGCGAAAGGAAGTCTTCACGGCAACTTGGTTTTACTCCAGGCACGTATCTGTCGCTTCCGCTGATTCTGCACTTCTACTCTGACGCAACTAGGCACCTAACCTTCGAAGGCAAAACCAAACTCGAGCCCACGCCAAACTAGCGGTCGGGCTCGAGGCAGTCTTTTGGCCTTGAATCCCAATCTATGCCTGCAGTCCCACACCGCGCGGCCCCCGTACCCGCACCGTGAAGTTCTTGTGTGGGCCGGGGATGGGGGCGATCTGGGTGCGGAGGCGGTAGTTGGGGTGGGGCAGCTCGAGGTCTACCTGATGCACCAGCGTTGCCAATACCAGCATGATCAGTGCTTCGCCCATCCCGGCGCTCAGGCAGGTGCGGCTGCCCAGGCCGTAGGGAGCAAAGGCTCCAGGGGTGCGGTGCTCGTGGCGCGGCTCGAAGAAGCGCTCGGGGTCGAAGCGGTAGGGCTCCCGGTACACCTCGGGCAGGAAATGCGAGACCCCGGTGGCGATAAAGATAAGCTGGCCCTGCTCGATGGTGTGTCCGGCGAACTCGAACGGCTTGGCCACGTAGCGCGGAAGGGCCCCGGCGACGGGATACATGCGTAGCGTCTCCATGCACGCGCCGTAGGTCCAGCGCATGCGCCGCAGGTCGTTAAGGTTGAGGTCACCTGAGCCGAACAGCTCGTCGGCCTCGGCGCGGACCAGGGCCAGCAACTCCGGATTGCGCAGCAATTCGTAGAGCAAGTAGCCGCACAGGCGCGGGGCATAGGCCACGCCGTTGACCAAAGGCAGGTGGACGTAGGCCAGCAGGTCGTGACCCTCGAGGCTTTTTCCATGCGGGGTTTTGCCCTCGAGCAGCAGGCCCACGAAGTCGTCTTTGGGGCGCTCGCGGTGCTGGTCCACGATGCGCTGTAAAAACGCCTCGAAGCGCCGCTTGGCCTGGAGGTAGTCGGGCATCTTAAGCAAGAAAGCAGGCTGGAAGGCCACGCCCGAGCCGATTAACCGATTGGTGAAGAGGATGATCGAGGCCAGTTCGTCGCCGACCTCGGTGCTTTGGCTTGACCGCGCGATGATCTCCAGGCACAGCCGGGTCATCACCTCCTGAACCCGGATGGACTGGCCCTGCTGCCAGCCTCGAGCGGTCTGGCGAATCAGCCCGACGGCTTCAGGCAGATAGCCCGCCAGGGTCTCGCGCGAGAGGCGCGGCCGGATCATCCGGCGGTAGTAGCCGTATTCGGGCTCGTCTAGGGTGGGGAGGTAGAGGTCGCTGCCGGTTTCCTCGACCAGTTTTCCGTAAATGGGCTGGAGTTGCAGCGTGTCACTGCCCAGTGTGTTGAACAGCTGGTTGGCCTCGAGGCCGGCCAGGATGGTGATCTTACGCCCCGGGACCTCGATGCGGTAGACCGGGCCGTGACGGTGATAGGCCTGGGTCATGAACCCCATCGCGTCTCGGGTGAGGGACAGGGTGTTGCCCAGCAAGGGCAGGCCGGGTACTCGGGGGACGGGGGCGGCGCTCATAAACCTCCTTGGGCCACAAAAAGCGTGACCCTACCCCAGGCCAACGCCATTCGGGCACCAACCCTTCGCGGGGACAATCCGGAATACATCGTCCCCGCTCCGCGCCCGGTTTGTCAATCGGCGCTCACAGCCCCATTGATATGTACTTCACGTTGAGGTACTCCTCGATGCCCCAGTGCCCGCCTTCGCGCCCGAATCCGCTCTGCTTGACTCCGCCGAAAGGGGCCTGGGCGGTCGAGGGAATGGCGTCGTTGAGGCCCACGATGCCGTACTCGAGGCGCTCCGCAAGCCGCATGGCCCGGCTGAGGTTCTGCGTCCAGAGGTACGCGGCAAGGCCGTAGGGGGTGTGGTTGGCGGCGGCCAGCGCTTCGGCCTCAGTGTCGAAGGCAATCAAAGGGACCACCGGCCCGAAGGTCTCCTCCTGCATGATCCGCATGGAGTCATTCACCCCGCAAACCACGGTAGGGGTGAAGAACAACCCCTCGGCGGCGCCGCCCCCAGATAGGACGGTAGCTCCTTTGCTCAGGGCATCGGCCACGTGGGCCTTGACCTTCTCGAGGCCCTGCGCGTCGACCAGTGGGCCGATCTGGGTGCTGGCCTCGAGGGGGTTGCCCACCTTGAGCGCCCTCACCGCTTCGACCAGCTTGGCTGAGAAGGCCTCGAGTATGCCCCGCTGCACATAGACCCGGTTGGTGCAGACGCAGGTCTGGCCGGCGTTGCGGAACTTGCAGGCGATCACGTCCCTTACCGCCTGGTCGAGGTCGGCGTCGTCGAAGATCAGGTAGGGCGCGTGTCCGCCCAGCTCCATCGAGACCCGCTTAAGGGTGTCGGCCCCCTGGCGGGTGAGCAGTCTCCCGACCTCGGTGGAGCCGGTGAAGGTGATCTTGCGGACCCGCTCGTCGGCCATCATGACCCGGGTCACGGGCACCGGGTCGGCGCAAGGAATCACCTGGAAGGTTCCGGTGGGGCCGCCCGCCTCGAGCCACAGCTCGGCCAGCCGGATCGCCGTGAGCGGCGACTGCTCGGCGGGCTTGAGGATGAAGGTACAACCAGCCGCCAAGGCCGGACCGATCTTGCGGGTCGCCATCGCAGCGGGGAAGTTCCAGGGGGTGATGCCATAGACCGGCCCCACTGGCTGCTTAAGGACCATCAGCCGCTTGGTGGCGAACTGGCTGGGGACGGTCTGGCCGTACACCCGCTTGGCCTCCTCGGCGTACCATTTGACGAAACTGACCGCATAGCGCACCTCACCCACCGCCTCGGTGATGGGCTTGCCCATCTCGAGGGCAATCAGACGCCCGAGGGCCTGTTCGTCGCGCAGAATCAGGCCACACCACCGCTCCATCAGCGCGGCCCGCTCGTAGGCGGTGGTCTCTCGCCAGCGCTCGAAGGCCGCGACTGAAGCCTCTACCGCCCGCCTGGCCTCGGACTCCCCGCAGTCGGCCACCCCGGCGATAACCTCTGCGGTGAAGGGGCTGGTCACTGGGAAGGTCTTTGCTGTCGAAGTCCAGTCGGAACCAATTAGGGCCTGGGTGTTGAAAGTTTCCTTGACCATGCCTCCTCCTACCTTTGCACCCAACCCCTACCGCGGGGTGCGGGGAATGCGCTGGGTATGGTGGTCGTTGATCACATCGCAGGGGGTGTACCACCGGTCAATCTCGGTGAGCTCGTGGGGGGTAAGTTGAAAGTCCAGCGCCGCGATCTGTTCGTCGAGCTGCCCTATGCTTTCGACGGCGAACAGCGTGGAGGTCACCCCGGGGCGGTTTACCACCCAGTTAAGCGCCACCTGCGCGGACTTCACCCCCCGATTTTCGGCAACCTTCGCGACGGCTCGGGCGATGTTGTGGGAGGTCTCGTCGCCGTACATGTCGGCGGTAAAGTTATCGGTCTTGTTGCGCAGGCTCTCGAGGTTCCCGCTAAGCAGGCCCCGCGCCAGCGGACTGAAGGGCGTGACCGCGATGCCCTGGTCGCGACAGAAGGGGAGCATCTCGCGTTCCTCCTCGCGGTAGGCGGCGTTGAGCTGGCACTGCATCGAGACGAAGCTGCTCCACCCCCGGTGCCTCGAGGTGTAGACCATCTTGGCGAACTGCCAGGCGTACATGGTGCTGGCCCCGATGTAGCGCACCCGACCGCTGCGCACGATGTCGTTGAGGGCCTCCAGCGTCTCCTCAATGGGGGTCTCCATGTCGAAGCCGTGGACGATATAGAGGTCGAGGTAGTCGGTGCCGATGCGCCTCAATGAGGCGTCGATAGCGTCGAAGAGGTGCTTGCGCGAGAGCCCGCCGTCGTTGGGTCCCGGCCCCATGGCGTAGTAGGCCTTGGAGGCCAGCACCAACTCCTCGCGCCGGGCGCGACCGAGCAGGCTTCGCCCCACCACCTCCTCGCCCACCCCGAGGGAGTAGAAGTCGGCCATGTCGAAGAAGTTGACGCCCCGGTCCAGGGCCGCCTCGAGGATGGGTGCGGAGGCCGCCTCGTCCAGCACCCAGGGTCGCCACTGGGGTGAGCCGAAGGTCATGGTGCCCAGGCAGAGTTTGGAGACTTTGAGGCCGGTGTTGCCGAAACGGACGTATTCCATTGGACTCCTTACTCCCCGTGAATATGGGAAGCTCCCTCGAGGTCACTCGCTCCAGGCCTCAGCGCTTCGGTGTATAGAACGGGTTGTGCACGTTGGCCGCGGCTTCGCGCACCTCGGAGAGCAGGGGCATTAGGCCCAGGGCATTGACGGTCGCGTCCCTGGCGGCTTGGTAGTTGTTGGCGTAGACCTCGTCGGCGTTGTCGGCCTTTGGGTTGACCCAGACCGCCACGATCACGCACCAGCCGTCCTCGGCCTCGGAGGGGAGAATGCCCTCGAGCAGGCTCTCCTGGATGCCCTTGGCAACGCCGGCCTGGGCCGGCCCCCAGGTCATGTTCTCGTGGTTTTCGCCGGACAGGGCGGCCTTGTTGATGAATACGGTGGCCGGCTTGACCGGGACGCCCGGCTGCAAGACCACCATGTAAGGAAGGTGGCCTGGACTGGGGCTGCTAAGCGCCCCGGCCCAGGCCGTCCCGACTGGGCCGCTGCGCGGCCCCAGGACCACGTTGATGTGTGCGGCGTTGGGGCCGCTGCCGATGAAGGCCTCTCCGATGTACATGTCCATGTAGTCCTCGTATTTCCCCGCCCCAGAGGGCAGGCGGGCGGTTTATGCGAACGTCGCCTGACGGCTGACGGTAGCGGCCAGGCGCTCCTCGTCCAGCTCAATGCCCAGACCCGGCGCCTCCGACAGGGTGATCCAGCCCGCTTCATCCACGTCGATCACATTCGTGAGGGGGTAGTCGCGGCGGGCCAGGCTCCACTCTGGGGGGTCGTAGGGATACTCGATAAAGGGCGCGCCCACGGTTCCTGCAGTAAGGTGCAGGTTGGCCATGACCCCGATGCCGTTGCCCCAGGTATGGGGGGTGAAGATCTTTCCTGCGGCGTCCACCGCGTGGGCCAGCTTGCGCAGCCCCCCGATTCCCATGCAGCACACCACGTCGGGCTGGAACACGTCGAGGCAGTCGCGCTCCAACAGCTCGCGGAACTCGTAGGGCTCGCGGGTCATCTCCCCGCCGGCGATTCGGATCGAGACTTGTTTTCTGAGTTCGGCGTAGCCCGCGTAGTCGCCGCGGTGCAGCGGCTCTTCCACCCAGTAGACCTGCTCGGCCTCGAGGCGACTCGCCACCTCGACTGCCTTCTCGAGGTCCCACGGCTGCTGGATGTCCCAGGGCATCCGCCAGCCCTGGTTGCAGTCCACCATCAGCTCCAGCGCGTCCCCTACCGCGTCGCGGATGGCCTCGACCACGGCAAGGTCTTGCTCGAGGCTGGGCCGGCCAAAACGCACCTTGAGCGCGGGGAAACCGCGCTCGGCGACGCGCCGGGCGACCCTCACCATCTGCTCTACCGGCCGGTGCACCCCGCTGCTGGCGTATGCGCGAATGCGGTTGGAGTGACCGCCCACCATCTTCCACACTGGCTGTCCACGAATCTTGCCCGCCAGGTCCCACAGCGCCACGTCCATCGGCCAGGGGCGGCCGGCGTGGAACTCGATATTGGAGAGCACCGCGTTGTGGCGCTCGAGGTGCAGCGGGTCCTGGCCGATGAAGTAGCGGCTGTAGTCGGCAAAGCCGTACATGGCGTCGCCCGAGCCGATGCCGACGTGTCCCGAGTCGTCATAGACCCGGACGATGGTGGCGGGGAACTTGGTGCGCGGCTGGGTGTCCCAGGAGGCTGGGAAGGGCGGGTCAAGGGGGAGCTGATGGTGGGTGATTTCGATGCGGGTTATGGCCATGAATAGACCTCACACAGTCGGATGGAGGGTAAATGTTGTTTACCGTCTATAGTCCTGCCAGACCTCGAGGGTTCGGCGGGCCAGCTCGAGCCGCTCGTCTTTGTCAGCTAGACGCACGTTGTTCTTCCACATCGGCTGGTTTTCCGGGGCCTGCATGGTCTGGGCGACGGCCCGCTCACCCATGCGCCCGGTCCTGACCCCCCGAACCGCCTCGGCAAATCCGCTGGCCTTGAGCAGCCGTTTGAAGGCCTGGGGCAGCTTTTTGGGCTCGACCCCGAAGCAAGCCGCGGCCTGCGCGTACACCCCCTCGTTGCCCTTGAGGTTCCAGGGCAGGGCTGCCTCGAGCGCGACCGTGACCGCGACACCGTGGGGGATGTGGTAGAGGGTCCCCAGCGCATGGCCGATGTTGTGGGCAATGCCGGTGCCGCAGTTGTCGATGGCCATGCCGGCCAGGAGCGCAGCTTCCTGCATTCCCTGCCGGGCCTCGAGGTCGCCGGGTCGTTTGACCGCAGTGGGCAGGTGCTCGATCACCAGCCGGATGGCCTGCAGCGCCATGCCGGCCGATATGGGGTTGCGCCGCTGGCCGGTGGCGGCCTCGAGGGCGTGGACCAGGGCGTCCAGCCCGGTGGAGGCGGTCACCCAGGCGGGCATGGTGGCGGTCACTGCCGCATCGAGGATCACCACGTCGGGCAGTAGCTCGTCACCCCAGGTCCACATTTTGCGCCCGTCGGCGTCGCTGACGATGCAGGTGCGCGTGACCTCGGAGCCGGTCCCCGAGGTGGTGGGTATGGCGATGATCGGCCGGCGCCCCGCCCAGGGGTTTGCGTAGAGCAGGTAGTGCTCGATTGGGTGATCGGCAGCGATGACGCCGGCCACCTGCTTGGCAGTATCCAGCGCCGAACCTCCCCCCACGCCGACGACCACAGGATGCCTAAGCTGACGCGCCACAGCGGCGGCCTCGTTGACCACCCCGACCGTCGGCTCACCCGGCGGGACCAGGTAGTTCGCCCAGCGGATGCCGTCGAGGGTGGACTGGAGGCGCTCGAGATACCCGCCTTTCGCCACCACCCCGTCCACCACGAAGGCCACGCTCTTCCCGCCCAGCCCACGCACCAGACCCGCCAGCCCGTCCACCGCCTCGCCGCCCACCAGAATGCGCGGCACCTTCCCCAGTTCGTACGCAGCCATCGTTCTCCTTCGGTTAGTGCTCAGAAGTCAGTTTTAGGGTGCGCTCGCGCACCGTCTAGCTTTGCAATTTGGTACTGGACGCTCAATGCTCGACTTTCGACTCAATGCAACTCCACCCAGGTCGTCTTTAGCTCGGTCACCTTGTCGAAGGCGTGAAGGCTCTTGTCGCGCCCGTGGCCGGACTGCTTGTAGCCGCCGAAGGGGGCGTTGATTGAGGTGTGGTCGAAGGCATTGATCCAGACCGTCCCGGCCCGCAGGCGGCGGGCGGTGAGGTGGGCTTTGGTGATGTCGCGGCACCACAGGGCGGCGGCCAGACCGTACTCGGAATCGTTGGCGATGGCGACGGCCTCCTCGAGGTCGTCGTACTCGATCGCCACCAGGACCGGCCCGAAGATCTCCTCTCTGGCCACCCGCATGTCGTTTTGCACGTTATCGAGCACTGTGGGCTCGACGTACCACCCGCCGGTCTCCTGCAGGATCTGCCGGCCCCCGATGGCGACCCGGGCACCCTCCTGCTGGCCCAGCTCGATGTAGTGCTTTACCCGGTCGCAGTGCTCGGCGCTGATCAGGGCGCCCAGCTCGGTGGTGGCCTCGAGCGGGTCGCCGGGATACAGGCGCTCGGCCCATGGCCTCACCAGCTCAAGCAACCGGTCCTTAACGCTGCGGTGGACGATTAGCCTCGAGCCCGCGTTGCAGGTCTCTCCCATGTTGTACCAGATTGCGTAGGCGACGTACATGGCGGCCTTCTCGAGGTCGGCGTCCTCGGTAACGATGTGGGGGCTCTTGCCCCCAAGCTCGAGGCCCACCCGCTTGAGGTTGGACCTTGCGCTGTACTCCAGGAACTTCCGCCCCACCTCGGTCGAGCCGGTGAACATCACTGCGTCGATGTCCTGGTGGAGTCCGATGGCCTGCCCGGCCTCGTGGCCTAGACCCGGGACCACGTTGAACACCCCGTCGGGGATGCCGGCCTCCTGGGCAAGCTCGGCCAGCTTGAGCGCCGAGAGGCTGGACTGCTCGGCGGGCTTGAGGATCATCGAGTTGCCGGCCGCCATGGCCGGCCCGATCTTCCAACTGCTGATGATGAGCGGGTAGTTCCAGGGCACCACGGCCGCCACAACTCCCACCGGCTCCCGTGTGACCATCACTAGGCTTGTGGGGCCGTTGGGGGCGACCTCGTCGTAGAGCTTGTCGGTGCACTCGGCGTACCACTGGATGGCGGCGGCGCAGGAGGCCACGTCTACGTTCACGCTCTCCTTGATGGCCTTGCCGGTGTCGAGGGTCTCGAGCAGGGCCAGTTCGGTCAGGTTCTCGCGGATCAGACTTGCCCAGCGCAGCATCGCAGACTTGCGCTCGGCCGGCTTGAGGTCGCGCCACACGCCCGACTCGAAGGCCCGCCGGGCGGCGACTACGGCCCGGTCCACATCTTCGGCGTCGCAGGCCGCGACCTCGGTGATCACCCGGCCGGTGGCCGGGTTGTAGGTGGGGAAGGTCCTGCCCGAAAGGGCGTCCACGAACTGTCCGCCGATGAAGGCCTGGCTACGGGGCTTTAGTCTGCTGGCCAAGCTGCGCCAGTCGGTCTGGGTCACTACGCTCACGTCGCTGTCCTCCTGTTCCCGCAAGGTGCGGGACGTTTCATAGGTAAACCAATGTTTCAAGCGTTGAGCAAAGGGTCTGGCTTCGGCGGGTCGGTTTTGACCGGACCGCTCGGCTGCGGTCGGGATAGGTTCCCCCAAATGCCCTTGCGGTCGGTCCCCAGTGGGCATTGCGTGCTTTTTCGGCTATGGGCTACCCGCCGGGCCTTGTGCCGATGGCTTGTTGGCCTCGGCGACCTCGAGGTTTGCCGCCCGCTTCTCCACGAAGCGCCGCACGTAGTCGTTGGCGGGCTGGGTAAGGATTTGGTGTGGTGTGCCCACCTGCACCAGTTGGCCGTGGTAGAGGATGGCGATCTGGCCGCCGATGCGCAGGGCCTCGTCGAGGTCGTGGGTGATGAAGATAATGGTTTTGTGCAGGTCGCGCTGAAGCTGCAGGAGTTGGTCTTGCATGTCGCTGCGGATCAGAGGATCGAGGGCGCTAAAGGCCTCGTCCATCAGCAGCACGTCGGTGTTGGCAGCCAGTGCCCTGGCCAGACCCACCCGCTGCCGCATCCCGCCTGAGAGTTCGTCGGGGTACTTTTGCTCATAACCCTTTAGCCCCACGCGCTCGAGCCAGGCCCGACCGGCTTCCAGCGCTGCCTCCCGCTTCTCGCCCCGGGTGGTGAGGGCGAAGGCGGCGTTCTCGAGGGT
Organism: Meiothermus sp.; assembly: GCA_033762915.1. Lineage (GTDB taxonomy): Bacteria > Deinococcota > Deinococci > Deinococcales > Thermaceae > Meiothermus. The sequence goes on from JANRLD010000015.1 coordinate 25,645, forward strand.
GGTCTTGTGCGGCATCAGCCCAAAGCTCTGAAAGACCATGCTCACCTTGTGCCGCCGCAGCTCTTGCAGGCCCCGGGCGTCGAGCTTGGTCACGTCCTGTCCGTCGATCAGAATCTCGCCCGCACTGGCCTGAATCAGCCCGTTGAAGTGCCGAACCAGGGTCGACTTGCCCGAGCCCGACAGGCCCATGATGACAAACACCTGCCCCGCGGGTATGGAGAGGGTCACGTCCTGCAAGCCCAGGGTGCAGCCGGTTCGGCGCAAAACCTCGTCCTTGCCCATTCCCCCCTGGGCCAGCTTAAGGGCCTCCTTTTCCCTGGCCCCGAAGACCTTGTAGACGCGTTTGACCTCGACTTTGTTCATACCTTCTCCGCCGGTGCGGCCCGCCGGAAGGGGTTGGGAAAACCCCCGCCCTTGCCCAGGAGTTGGCGGCGCTGCCGCCCGTCCATCCCGTAGGCCTGGGTGATGCGGTCGATCACGATGGCCAACAGCACGATGGCCACCCCGCCCTGCAACCCGGTCGCGATCTCGAGGTTGGCTATTCCCTGATTCACCGTCTCGCCCAGCCCGCGCGCCCCAATCAGCGTCGCCAGCACCACCATCGCCAGGGCCATCATCACCGTCTGGTTGATTCCGGCCATTATGCTGGGCCGGGCCAGCGGAAGCTGCACGTTAAGAAGGAGCTGCAGCGGTGTGGTGCCGAAGGAGGTCGCGGCCTCGACGGTCTCGCGGTCTACTTGGCGGATGCCCAGGTCGGTCAGGCGGATCAAGGGTGGCAGCGCGTAAACCACGATGGCGAAGATGGCCGAGACTTGACCGATGCCCCAAAGAAAGATCATCGGGATCAAGTAGACGAAGCTGGGCATGGTCTGCATCACATCGAGGATGGGAAGGGTGATGGCCCTAAGCCAGTTGCTCCTGGAGATCAGAATCCCGATGGGGATGCCGATCAGGATACACAGCAGGGTCGAGACCAGCATCAACGCGGTGGTGGACATCAGCTTGTCCCACAGCCCGAAGCAGCCCACCAGGTACAAGCACAGCACAAAGGCCGCGGTGGGCAGCCAGCGCCTGGTGGCATGGTAGGCGATCAGTCCGACGATCAGCAGGATCAGCCAGGGTGGGGCGGCCCGCAGGGTGTTCTCGAGCGGCACCAAAAAGCCCTGGAGCAGAAAGATCTTGATGGCGTCGAAGATGAAGCCGTAATTGCGCACGAACTCGCGGAAGGCGGCCTCGAGGGGGGCAAAGCTGATGTTGATGAACATGGCTTCCTTTGGGCAAGGGCCAAGAGCAGGGAGTAAAAAGGTTTGGGCCTTCCGTCAAGGCCGGCCGATCTTGGGGGCCAGTGCGCACCGGCTGTGGGCCGGGTGGTTCGGCACACTGGCCCCAGGCTCCCTGCTCTAAGCCCGCTGCCTGGCTACCGCAGGCTGGCCTGCACCTTGGCGGCCACGTCCGCGGGTACCCACTTGGTCCACATGGCCTGCTGCTCGATCAAGAACTCCCGCGCAACCTGGGGGACAGGCTTTTTCGCGTCGCTGATCTCGGAGATCACCCGGTTGAAGAAGGCCAGCGGGAACTGCACCTTGGAGAGCAGCCCGTTGATGGCGTCGTTGGCGGGGATGGTGTTGGAGACGCCGAACTTGAGGTTGGTGGAGGGGGTGGCAGAGCCGCAGGGCCGGCTGTTGCTGGCGTCGGTGAGGGTCTTGAAGCAGGCCTCGTTAAAGCGGGGCTCCTCGAGGCGGGTGAAGTCGAAGCGCGACATGAAGCCGGTGGGGGCCCAGTAGTAGAACACAATGGGCTGGCCCTTCTCGTAAGCGCCGGCGATGGCGGCGTCGAGGCCCGCCCCGTTGCCGGGCTTGAAGTTGACGAAGGCCCGGTTCAGTCCGTAGGCAACGAGTTTCTGGTTGTTGGTCTTCTCGCAAGCCCAGCCGACTGGGCAGTTATAGAAGCGGCCCAGGGTGGGGTTCTCGTCGTCCTTGAACAGCGAGCGGTAGCGGACCAGGTCGGAGACACGGCGCAGGCCGGGGGCCATGGGCTTGATGTTGCGCTTGGGGTCGCCCTTGATGACGTAGGTGGGTACGTACCAGCCCTCTACGGTGCCGCCGTCGAGGATGTCGCCCACCAGCCGGGCCTTGCCGTCGGAGATGCCCTTGTTCACGATGGCGCTCACGCCCTCCCACTGCTCGCCCCAGACCTGGAGGTCGCCCGCTACCAGCGCGGTCTCGGTGACGGCGGTGCTGCCGGGAACCACCTCGGTCTTGCAGCCGTAGCCCTTCTCGAGGATGTAGCGCACCACCTCAGTGGTGAACTGCCCGCTCTCCCAGGTGATGCCCGCGAACTTCACAGGCTTGCCCAAGGCGCAGTACGCCGAAGTGCTCTGGGCCTGTGCGCCCGCTCCCAGGGCAAGAGTGCCCGCCAACAGCCAAACAAGCTTTTTGTTCATACTCCTCCTCCAACATCACGCATTGATTCAAGGACCCTCTGTCGGGGCTCGAACCAGCCGAGCCGCTCAGAGATCTCCCTTGCACCCCATAACAGATGCCGTACCGCACGCTCGCGCCGCTCGGGCTCGGGCTCCTCGGTGGCCATGCACACACTCAGGGCCGCCACCGCCAACCCCGAGCTGTCGCGGATCGGCGCACTCACGCAGCACAGGTTGCGCGTCCCCTCCTGGCGGGTAGTGGCGTAGCCGCGCTCACGCACCCGCGCCAGTTCCTTGCCCAGCTCGTGCCGGGTGGTGATGGTGTACGGGGTCAGTGACGGAAGCGGCTCGTCGCCATAGAGCTCAGTAAACTGTGCCTCGCTCAACTCCGAAAGCAGCACCTTGCCCACTGCGGTGGCGTAGGCCGGAACCCGCCGCCCGATGAAGGTGGCGGGGCGGATGAGCTGGGCGCAGTCCACCTTGGCGATGAAGACCACCTCGGCCCCCTCGAGGCGGGCCAGCTGCACGGTCTCATCGATTTCACCCACCATCCGCCCCGCAACCCGCCCGAAGACCTGCACAATGTCGAGCTGGCGGGCGTAGGCCGCGCTGAACTCCAGCACCCTCGGCCCGATTCGGTACAGCCCGCTCTCCACGTCGACCAGTCGCTCGGCGCACAGCGAAGCCAGGGTTCGATAGACCGAGGCCTTGGGCGCCTCAGCCCGGCGGCTAACCTCCGAGAGCGTGAGGGGCTGGAAGGAGTCGGCCAACACCTCGAGGATGCGGACGGCCACGTGAATCGCAGGCGTAGAGGGCTGAGTGGTCATCGAGAACCCCGCTTGTTTCATGTATGAAACACTGGTTTATATTTGCTACAAAAAAGTATCCCGGCTTTCAAATGAGAAAGATGATAAGGACTGTGAATACTCAAAGGGCTGCACTTTGTCGTGCCCTGAGATCAACGGCGACCTCGAGGCGACCTTGTTGAAGCCAAGTCGAAAGACTCCTGCAAGATTCAGGTCGAGTTACACTTCTGGCTGCTTCGTCAGGGTCCAAGGTCAATGGCTCAACCTGCCCGCGGGGAGTTGGGTCAGGGCTCGAGTACGGCTTCCGCCACTGCGCCCAAGGCAAACCCGGTAACCAATGCCAGTGAGCGATTCGACAGCTCGAGAGGGGAGATGAGGCTACACCAACCCGGGCTGGTTCCCGAACGGCAATGCCCCAGTCCAAGGGACCCGTTGCTGTGTTTCGGCATGTTCATCCCGGTTCCCAAAAACATTTGGCACGGTGGTGTTTACCGTGCCGAGTACCCTTGAGTCCTCGCTCAGTTCAGCATCCGACTTCCGCCCATCAGTCCTTTGGCCCGCTCGGCGTAGCTGCGCAGGGTCTGGTTCCACTCGTCGGCCTCGTGAAGGTAGGGCAGCACCGTCTCGACCCGGAAGACGATCTCCTCGGGGCGGCGGAAACCCAGCTGCACCAGCGCGTCCACGGTCATCTGTTGGGCGGTTACCCAGTCCCGGCTGCCTTCCGCAGAAGACTCCGCCGCCAGCGCGTAGTGCTCCAGGGCCTCCTCGAGGTGCATGAGGTCGTAGGCCAGGTTGCCCAGGATCAGGTTGCCCGCCCCCGCTGCGCCTGCATTCACGGCCTCTCGGGCGGCGTTGCGGGCCTCCTCGGGCTGGCCCAGCCGGTAGAGGGCCTCGGCAAGGTCGCCCCAGGCCTCGCCCAGGTATCCATACTCCTCGTCGCGCAGCACCTCGCGCAGCACGGTGGTGGCCTCGACCAGCTCACCCGCCTCCAGCAGCGCCACCGACAACTCGTGAAGGGCATAAGTGCGGTCGGGCTCATCAGCCCGTTGGACCGCCTCGCGGAAGGCCGCGATGGCCTCCTGGGCCTGACCGAGTTGCATCAGGGCCTGGCCCTGCACCAGCGGCGTGCCGTGGGCAGCCTCGGCCCCCTGGCGCTCCTGCTCGAGCGAGGTCTGGATAGCTTCCAGGGCCAGGCTGGGGTTGCCCAGCAGCAGCTGGGCCCTGGCGACCAGGTAGTAGCGCGTAGCCGCGTCCTCGGGGTCTTCGGCCTCGAGCACGGCACTCTGCGCGAAGTTCAAGGCCTCGAGGGCCTGCTTGCCCTCGCCCGCCTCGACGTACATGGCGGCGGCGTCGATCAGGTTCCAGTAGCGCTCGAGGCCGGTGGCGTGCTGGGCGGCGTCGCGGTAGGCGTCGGCGGCCTGCTGGGCCTGGCCCATTCGCTCGTAGGCCTTGCCCCGGAGCGTGTCGGCCCGCCAGGCCAGGAAGGCGGGCAGCTCGAGCTGGTGCCCCAGGATGTCAAGCGCTTCCTCAGGCTGGCCCAGATACATCAGCGCCTGGGCCTGGTGGTAGAGGGCGCGGGGGTCTTGGGCGTTGGGCAGAATCTGTCGGACTTCCTCCTCCGAGGCCCCCTCCAGCGCCTTCAGCTCGCCCAGAATTGCCCGGTAGCGCGGGTGAGCCTCGAGGCTGGGAATGGTGTTTTGCCCCTCCTCCAGCGCACGGTGTGCGCCCTCGAGGCCCCCCTCACCGTACAGCGAGTAGGCCTCGGCCAGCAGTAGCGCGGCCTCCTCGGCCTCGCGCCCCTGCGCGAACGTCATCGTCCGAACCAGCAGCTCGAAGGCGCTGTCGTAGTCCCCTTTATGCAGTGCTGCTTCGACGGCCTTCATCACTCCCATCATAAAGGAGCGGGGCTTATGGTGTGGGGTGATGGGGGTGAGGACGGGGCGGCAACACCGACAGGTAGAAACGTCAGAGAGGCCCAGACGAACAGAGGCAACGAAAAGTCGAGGGCGACCCCCACTCGAGTTGCAATGCCCTCTGCTGTTCTTTACGTTACCTGCTGCCCTCAACCCCCTATTGCCTCTTGGCATGGTGGGGTTGTATCAACAAGTCAAGGGCCCAAAGGGCAAAACCGAAGAATTGGCCCACCTTGTGCGTCTAGCTTTCAGGCGTGGCCCGATCAATTGCCTTGCTGAGCGCTACTTCTTCAAACTCACCAACTCGGTCGTGATGTTCTCCGCCACGCTCTTGACCACCCCTACGCCCGAGGCGTACCAACTGGTGGAGTTGATGGTTTGGGCGGGCATAGGGCGGTTCTGGCCTGCGACGCTCATGGACATCTTCATGGTCATGGTGCTTTGCACCTTGAAGGCCGTGAAGGTTCCGGCGGGCACCTTCACGCTCTCCCGTCCCACCACCTTGTTGCTCACCTGAACATCCGAGGTCATGGTGCCCTGGCCCTCGGGCAGCTTGGCCCGCATGGTGTAGGCGAACGTCCAGGCGCTGCCAATCGCCAGGCTGCGCGGCACCTGAACGCCCCGGACGTTCACGGTCTCCATCTCGATCTGGCTGGCCGCTCCGCTGAAGCTGGCCCCGTTCTGCTCGAGCGCTACCACCCCACCCGCCTCGCAGCGCCACTTGGCCCGCACGGTCCCGCCCGAGAGCGCAATCACATTGGTGAATCCGCTGGCGGTCACGTTGGTGTGGGTCTGGGTGTAGGTCTGGTTGTCCACGCTCGAGCGGTAGGTCCACACCCAGCCCTGCTGTACCGGGAAGTAGGCGCTGCCGCAGTTCGCCAGGGCCGTTCCCGCCAACGCCAGCGCCGCCAAAACTCCGAAAAAGGGTCTCATGCGCTAAGGGTAGCGCTTCAGGCGTTATAAAAGCGTTATTGTCATATGACGCTTTCTCGGCCGCCTGCCGCAGATACGATAGACAAGCAGTTGAAAAAAGTTATACTAAGTACAAGAAAGCTCTGGAGGAGGTGAACCAAGGCCGACCGCTCATCGCCGATAGCCCATAGCAACACGGTATGTGCTGTCGGGCGTGCGCTGTCCGTAGCTCTATGCCCATAGATTTCAGCCTGACCGACACCCAGCAGGACCTGCAAAAACTAGCCCGGCGCTTCGTCAAGGAGCAGATCATCCCCGTCGCCAGCGAGTACGACGCCAGGGAGGAAGTGCCCTGGCAGGTCGTCGAGAAGCTGCACGAGGTGGGCCTGCTCAACACCATCATCCCCGAGGAGTACGGCGGGCTTGGGTTGGGGATGCTCGAGGAGTGCATCATCGGCGAGGAACTGGCCTACGGGTGCATGGGCATCTATACCATCCCGATGGCCTCCGAGCTGGGCATCACCCCCATGCTGCTGGGCGCTTCGCACGAGCAGAAAGGACGTTTCTTCAAGCGTCTGATCGACCGTCCCGCTCTGGCAGCTTTCGCGCTCTCGGAGCCGGGCAACGGTTCCGATGCGGCGGCGCTGCGCACCAGGGCCGTGCGCGACGGCGACCACTACGTGCTCAACGGCACCAAGACCTGGATCTCCAACGGCGGCGAGGCCGAGCTGGTGGTGGTATTCGCCACCTTCGCGCCGGAACTGAGGCATAAGGGCGTGGTGGCGCTGGTGGTAGAGAAGGGCACGCCCGGCTTTAGCGCCAACAAACTGCACGGCAAGATGGGGCAGCGGGCCAGCGGGACCTGGGAGCTGGTCTTCGAGGACTGCCGGGTGCCCGCCGCCAATCTGCTGGGCGCGGAGGGCGACGGATTCCGACTGGCCATGAACACCCTCAACAAGACCCGCATCCCGGTGGCGGCGGGCAGCGTGGGCATCGCCCGGCGGGCCCTGGACGAGAGCGCCAAGTATGCCAAGGAGCGAGAGGCCTTCGGTAAGCCCATTTCCGACTTCCAGGCCATCCAGTTCAAGCTGGCCGAGATGGCCATGGGGCTCGAGACCGCCCGCACCTACACCTACTACGCTGCCTGGCTCACCGACACCAAGCAGCCCCAGACCCACGCGGCCGCTATCGCCAAGGCCTACGCCTCCGAGATTGCCTTCAACGCCGCCAACGAGGCGATTCAGATTCATGGTGGATTCGGCTATATGCACGAGTACCCGGTCGAGAAGCTTCTGAGGGACGTCAAGCTCAACCAGATTTACGAAGGAACCAACGAGATCCAGCGGCTCATCATCGCAAGACATGTTCTCAACGGGTGACTCGAGCTAAAGTTTATGTTTGTGTACCGCGCCCAGGGCTGGGGCCAGATCCCTCCGCCCTTCGGGCACCACCGCAGCAAAGGGGCGGGGATGCCGGCGGGCTGGCCCCTGAGCGGCGGGGGATTTAGGAGGCAGCATGAAGTTTGTGGCAGTGATACGGCAGGTACCCGACAACGAGTCGCGCCTCAAGATTGAGGGCGGTAAGGTCAACCTCGAGGGCACCACCCTGATCCTTGACGGCATGGACGAGTGGGCCGTTGAGGAGGTCATCCGCCAGCAGGAGAAGCACGGCGGCGAGAGCCTGGTGGTCGCCCTCGGTCCCGATCGTTTCGAGGAGGCCGTGCGCACCGCGCTGGCGATGGGGATTGACCGGGCCGTGCACCTGGTGGCCCCCGGCTACCTCGACCCCGTGACCCAGGCCGAGGCTCTGGCCGAGGCCCTGCGGGCCGAGGCGCCCACCCTGATATTCACCGGCGGTCAGCAGGCTGACTGGGATAGCCAGGGGCTGGGCCCTGCGGTGGCCGAGGCGTTGGGCTGGCCGGTGGTGAGCTGGACGACCAGCCTCGAGGTGGAGTCCGAGGCCAGCGCCAAGGCCCGACACGACCTCGACGAGGGGGCCGAGGTGGTGCGGGTGGCCCTGCCCGCCGTGTTCACCAGCCAGCAGGGCCTCAACGAGCCCCGCTACCCCACCCTGCCGGGCATCATGAAGGCCAAGCGCAAAGAGCTGAAGAAGGTGTCGCTCGAGGCTGCCAGCAAGGTCGAAATCTCCGAGCAGACCATCCAGGAGCGCTCGAGGCTTAACCGGGTGCTCGACGGCAAGGACCCCGTGGCCGCCGCCAACGAGCTGGTGCGGCTGCTGCACGAAGAAGCCAAAGTTATCTGACCTCGGGGGGTTGGGGCCGGACGTGCTGGGCCATGCCCAGAAGACCTACCGCCCCTGGGCCTCGACCTACCAGCAGTTGGAGGTGTGCATGATTTTAGTAGTCCTTGACCACGACGGCCAGCGCCTCAGGAAGGGCGCTCTGGAGTCTATTAGCCGCGCCCGCCAGATGAGCGGGCTGGGGCCAATAGCGGGCCTCGTGATTGGTGAAAACGCCCAGAAGGTGGCCGAGGAGGCCGCGCAGTACCTCCCCAGGGTGTACGCGGCCGAGCTCGGCGGCTACACCGCCGAAAAGTGGGCCGCTGCCGCCCACGCCGCCGTGGAGAAGATCGGGGCCAGGGTGGTCATTGCCACTGGCGGCCGGCAAAGCCGCACCTGGACCGCCCGTCTGGCCTACCGCATGAAGGCCGGGCTGATGGAAGACACCCTCGAGACCTCCGCCGACGGCCAGACCGTGAGCGGCACCCGCTACAGCTTCCTCAACCGCGTGACCGAGAAGCAGAAGGCCGCCCTGCCGGTGGTACTGACCGCCAAGCCCAACACCACCCCCACCGCCGAGCCCGAAGGCAGCGGCGAAGTCGAGGTGCTGAGCGTGGACGCGCCCGGCGGCGTGGAGGTGCTCGAGCGCGTTACTGAGCAAAAGAAGGGCGTCTCGCTGGCCGAGGCCACCGTGGTCGTGACCGGTGGGCGCGGCCTGGGTAGCCCCGAGGCCTTTGCGGGCGTGGAGGAGCTTGCTGGCTCGCTGGGCGCGGCGGTCGGCGCGACCCGCGCGGTGGTGGACGCCGGTTGGCGGCCCTACGGCGAGCAGGTGGGCCAGACCGGAAAGACCGTGCAGCCTAGCGCCTACATCGCCCTGGCGGTGAGCGGCGCGGTGCAGCACCAGGCCGGCATGAACAAGAGCAAGTACATCGTGGCCGTCAACAAGGACGCCGAGGCCCCCATCTTCAAGATCGCCGACTACGGCATCGTGGGCGATGTGCATCAGGTCCTGCCTGCGCTGATCGACGCTGCGAAAAAGCTGAAGGACTGACGGCGCGCTGCTGCGCTGCGGGCCGTACGGGCTAGTCTCGAGGGTCTGTGCGGGGTCAACGTCCCTGACATAGTCCGTTAGAGACCTGGTACCTTCAAGGCGGCGCAACCCACCGGGCCCCAGCGCACTCATCGCGTTTCCTGCCACTACTCCGCCCACGCTGCGGAGTAGTGCCCTGGGTCTGGCAAAAACCGCCATACTTAGGGTTCGTGGCATCTGCTCTATAGCAAAAACCGCGCGCTTTGGCTCCGTTGGGAGCAGGTGTGGGACCCGCTCTCAGGGCCGGTGTGCGGTCATGCCGCCCATCACCCGGGCCATGATGGTGGTCCGTGCCCAGCGTGGCAGTGGGGAGAGGGCGGCCTCGAGAGCCATTGAGAGCAGCCCCGGCCGCACGGTACCCCGCCGGCCCAGTGCGGCCACAGTGCCTCGGGCGACCTCTTCTGGGCTGGCTGCGCCGCTCATCCGCATGCCGGCCCGCTCGGCGAAGCCGCTGTTAACCGGGCCGGGGGCCGAGGCCAGCACGTCCACTCCGCGCGGGGCCAGCTCACGCTGCAGCCCCTCGGCGAAAGTCTGGACGTAAGCTTTGGTGGCCGCGTAATGTGCCGCCCGCGGAACCCCCTGGAAGCCCACCAGCGAACTCATCAGGATGATCCCGCCACGCCCCCGTGCCGCGAACCGGCCCCCGAAGGCGTGGCTTAGGGCCGCCACGGCGCGGCAGTTGACGTCCAGCATCTCCAGCTCGGTGGATAGATCGGCCGACAGGAACTCGCCCGAGGTCCCAAAGCCTGCCGCAGCGACCAGCAGGCCGGTTTCCAGGTCGGAAGTCGAACGCACCACCTGTTCAACCTCCTCGGGCCGCGAGAGGTCGGCAACCATCACCCGAACCTCGGTGCCGTAGGCCACCTTCAGCTCGGTGGCCAGCTCTTCGAGTCGCCCACGCTGGCGGGCCACCAGCACCAGCTTTAGCCCACCGGCGGCGAGTTCGACCGCGAGGGCCCGCCCGATGCCGCTCGAGGCTCCGGTCACCACGGCCCAGGGGCCGTACTTGGGACTGAGATTAGTTCTGGTGTTTTGTTTCATCGAATCCTCCAGGTGCTTCAGTTGGTAGGGCTCAGGTGACTCTTCAGTTTTGAAAAAGCATGGGCCATGCACTGTCGCGGTTTGCCCGATGGGCTTGTGAGGCGCAGTCCACGGGTAATCCGTTGATGACCCTCTAGGTGTTGGCTGGGTCCTTGTGCGACCTGCGATCTCTTAGGCTCTTTGCCCCGGTAAGCATGTGCGCTGTTGGATGCCTTCACAACAAGACGGTGCTATGTTTACGACTAATCCTCTAGGTGGTCGGGAAACACTTGCCGAAAGCCACCAGCAAACGCAGCGGCCCCTTTAGCTGAACGCGGCGGGTCAGCAGGGCTGCCACCATACTTAACTCGCCCGAGAGCACCCGCACCCAGGCGCGGCTGTCGGCGCTCACCTCGAGGTCGGCGGTGCCCAAGCAGCCCTGTTGCACCTCGATCTTTTTGTCGGCGATGCCCACCGTTAGCTCTAGTTTCTCGTCGCCGCCGAAACGGAAGTGGTACCGGGCCTTGAGTCCCTTGGACTGCTCGCGTTGAAACAGGTGGACCAGGTTTGTCGCGAAGGCCATCACACTCCCCACCCGCAGGCCATTCTTCACCCGCTTGAGCCGCTTGTGAGGAAAGCGCTTGGCGGTGTAGGCCTCGGCATCGGTGCCTGCTACCACGTAGACGGTCTCGGTCTTTTTCTGCAGGGGCCACACCTGCTGGGCCAAAAAGCCCTTTCGGTCCTCGAGAAAGGGGGCGATCACGTCCTCGCCTGCGGGGCATACCGCCATGCAGTAGGCGGCCTTATAGTTGGGTCCCCCACTGAGGCTTTGCCACATCGAGAGGGTCTCGGTAACATCGACCTTTTTGCGGTAATCGGCCGCGCTACGGCTGTCGGCGAGCTGGTCCACCCAGTCGTGAAAGCCGGTCATAAACTCGCGGTAGTTGTGGGTGTAGCAACTGTTGAAATTAAAGTGCCCATCTGGCCCGATGGCCCCCACCGGACAGGCCGCCACGCATAGCTTGCACTCCAGACAGGGGTTGTAGTCCAGTGGCTGGTTCTCGCAGCTAATGGGTCGGTCCAACACCACCGCGCCCAAGAGGATGAAGTTGCCAAACTGGGGGTGGATCACGTTGCGGTGGATGCCCATCCTCCCCAGGCCCGCCGCCTCGGCCAGTGGCTTGAGCGAGAGGGTCCAGGGCTTGGGGAATCGGTCGGCCTCCATCGGAAAGGCCACCGGCTCGTTAAGCGCCCGCACCCCCAGCTCCTCGAGCCTACGGGCGATAAGGTGGCTGGTCTGGGTGACGTGGTCGCCGACCTGATGAAATTCGGTGTTGGCCAGGGAGCGGGCCGGCGAGCGAATCGGCTCGCGGTTCATCCGGCAAACAAACACAATCACCGACCTCGCCGCGGGGAAGGTCCACAGAACCTCTTGGCGGCTCTCGGCCAGCTCGGGGCGCTCGAGTGACACGAAGCCTACGTCGTCAGCGCCGCACTCGAGGCACAGTTGACGCAGCGCTTCGGCCTCGAGGACAGCCGGGGCTTGGGGCTGAGGGCCGCGGGAGGCCAGGCGCAGGACAGTGGGGTGCTGGGACTGGGGGGTTCGGGGCGTTCTGGGGTTCATGTCTCCTCCAAGAATATGTAGAGATTGACATATGTAAGGATTTACATTTGTACTCCGCCTTGCATATGTAGAATCAAACATATGTCCGCACCCCCGACGGTGAGTGTTTTGGGTTACGCCCTGCTGGGGCTTCTGGCTCGAGGCGACCAATCCGGCTACGACCTGGCCCAAGGCCTCAAGGACCCGGTCAGTTTCTTCTGGTTCGCCCAGCACAGTCAGATTTACCCCGAGCTGGCCCGCCTCGAGGCCGCCAGGCTGGTACGCCACACCGTGGTGGCCCAGAGCGAACGCCCCGACAAGAAGGTTTACAGCCTCACGCCCGCCGGCCAACAGGCCCTCGAGTCCTGGCTCGAGGCACCGGCCGAGGTTCCCCGGATGCGCGACGAGGTGGTGCTTAAGGCCTACTCGCTCTGGCTCACCGACCCCTATAACGGCCTGCGCCTGATGCACGAGCACGCCGAGGCCCACGCCCACCGCCTCGCCGAGTACGAGCGCCGCCTCGAGCTGCTGCTCAAAAAAGACGACATCCACCGCCCCGACTCGCCCTGGTTCTCGGTCTACTCGGTGCTGATGCGCGGCATCGGCTACGAGCGGAGCTACCTCGAGTGGTGCCGCTGGATGGTAGAGCGGCTCGAGGGGGCAGGGAAGAGTTGATCTTGTGGGGTGCTGCCCCTCATGACCTACGGCTGCCCATAGATCCCGCAAGGCTCAAGCCCAAAGCCCAGCTCGAGGGTGTCCGTCCCATGCAGCGTTTAGCGCTGGCTGTACAGCAGTGCAATCCCGCCAATGGCCACACAAGCCAGGCCGGCCAGGTCTACCCACAGCACCGTGCGGATGTGGGAGTTGTACCCGCCCTCCAACTGGGCCAGGAGCACAAACGAGGCTACGCTGACAAAGGCCGCAATTAGGCCAATCGCATACATCGAGGGCTGAAAGGCCGAAAGAGCCAGAAAAGCACCCAACAGCCCAAACAACACGGCGCGGTGGCGCATCAGAATGGATAGGTTCGGCTCCTCGAAGCGAAGGCCGTAGAGCCGCGACAGCGGTTCACCGCCCAGCACCCCCACCAGGGGCAGCAGATGGATGAAGGCCAGAGCCAGCAGCATGGTTGAAACCAGATAGTTCATGGCTGGTCATCATGCCTTCGCTCGAGTGCAAAAGCCATTACCTGGGAGGTAATGGCCTGACTTCGGCTTCCCGGTATGATCGATCCCATGAGCATCCCGTCCCGCTTTGGCGAGTTGCTGCGCGGGTGGCGGGTGCGGCGGCGGTTAAGTCAGCTCGAGCTGGCTGGTGAGGCGGGCATCTCCACGCGCCACCTGAGCTTTATCGAAACGGGACGCGCCCAGCCCAGCCGCGAGATGATCCTGCGGCTGAGTGGCCACCTGGAGCTGCCCTTGCGCGAGCAGAACATCCTACTAACCTCGGCGGGATTTGCGCCCGTCTTTGAGCATCGCCCGCTCGACGATCCCGCCCTCGAGGGCTATCGGGGGATGATCGAGACCGTGCTGGCCGCACACGAGCCGTATCCCGCTCTGGCGGTAGACCGGCACTGGAACCTGATAGCCCACAACCGCGTGGTTGGGCGTTTTCTGGCGCTGCTCGGCCCCGCCCAAACCCGGCCTCCCGTCAACGTGCTGCGCCTGACCTTGCACCCCGAGGGCCTCGCTCCCAGAGTGCTAAACCTGCTCGAGTGGAGGGCCCACCTGCTCGAGCGCCTGCGCCGCCAAGCCCGCACGAGTGCGGACCCGGTTTTGAATGCCCTGTACAACGAACTCAGCGCCTATCCCGTCGGCGGTCATGCCCTGAACGGCCCCCACCACCGCGACAGCACCTCGAACGTTGTGGTTCCGGTTCGCCTTACCACTGCGAGTCTAACCCTGTCTTTCTTCAGCACCACCATGGTCTTTGGAACCCCGGTGGACGTCACCATCTCCGAGCTGGCGATAGAGTTTTTCTTTCCTGCCGACCCACAAACGGTCGAATACATGCACAGCTTGGCTCGTTCAACCTGAGGTGAGGCCGGGCGTACTTGTTCAGATACTCTCGGATTCTGCTCTAGGGGGCACTTACTCACGTCAATGTCTGAGAGCATGATTTTCTCGAGCTAGGATTGCCTTGTGTCCAAAATGTTGTGGGGCTGGGTCGGGTTGGGGGTGGTGCTGGCTGGGCTGGGCCTAAACCAGGGACAGCCGGCGGCACGGCTGCTCGAGCGCCCAACCCTTGCCCCATCCGACTTCGAGTACATCGGCTCTTTCGCGCCGCCCAAGGCCGCCGTCCCTAACTCCGAGGGTGGCCGATGGTCGACCGCCTACGGGTTCGGGGGTCTGGCCCTGCGGCGGGTGGGGGGCCGCCTGCACTTTTTTGCCAGCACCCATGTTTACAGCGGCGGCCAGGTCTACGAGATGGCCTTCCCGGGGCTGTCCAAGGTTTCGGGGCAATGGCCCAGTGCTCCCGTGGTCCGTGAGTGGGGAGACGTGTTCGGGGGGCGCAAGGTGCTGCTGACCTCCTCCGACCAAAGCCCCTGCGGCGGGCGGGACGGCGGGCTGGCCAACGGCGCTTGGACGCATGGGCTGTTCTGGGACCAGGGCCGGGGCGGGCTGTACTGGTCGTACGGCAGCCCCTACAATGGCGCCGGCTGTAACCACCCCGCGCTGGGGTTCAGCCGGTTGGGGGCGGGCGGCTCGAGCGCTCAGGGTCCTTGGTCGGTCAGGGCAGGCCCGGGGGTTCATGCCCAGATGGTGCGCGGGGGGGTACTGCGGATCCCGGGCTGGTTTGCTCAGGCCTATACCGGCGGGCGAAGCCTTGGGCTGGGGTTCGGGGGCTACTACAGCATCATCGCCCAGGGCTCCCAGGGCCCCAGTCTGTTCGCCGCCCACGACCCCGACCCCCGCTCCCCGCTGCTCGAGACCCTCCCGCTGCTCTCCTTCCCCCAGGGCCGCAAATCCACCCGCAACCCCGACTATGTTCTCAGCCGCGACGCCGCCGGGGGTACCCAGCCCTCCTGGGATAAGAATCCCCAAGCCGGCAGGGGCTTTTGGACCGCAGCAGACACCCTCGAGGGTGCGGCGGCTTGGATCGATACCCCCCAAAAACACGGGCTGATTTTTTTCCCCCGCCTGGGGCACGGCCGCATCGGCTACGAGGGCGGGGCCGTGACCTGGGGGCGGCAGCAGCAGTGGTGGTACATCTACAGCCCCAGAGACCTGGCGGCGGTGGCCCAGGGCCGCAGGCGGCCTTGGGAGGTTGAGCCAGCCCACACTGCCCCGGCCGACTTCGCTCTCGAGTACCCCGAAGCCCGGGTGACCGGAGCGGCTTTCGACCCTGTAGACCAGGTGCTCTACCTCTATGTCTACCAGGCCTACCGCGAGGGGGCCGAGCTTTACCCGCTGGTGCGGGCCTACAGACTCAAGTAAGCGTTTGCGAAGCTGGACCGAATGGGGCCAAAGTCCGTTTCCCGCCGTGTTTTCGGGGCGCGGTGTGCGTGTCAACCCGCCCTTGGCGGTCGAGCCGCTAGTTCAGAGCCCGGTTGACGGCTTTGCGGCTGTTGAGCACAATTTTTCCGTCTTCCAGGTCCGCCGTCACACTGCCGCCGTCCTTCAGCTTGCCGAACAGCAGTTCGTCGGCCAGGGGTTTTTTTAAGCTCTCCTGGATCAGCCTTGCCAGCGGGCGTGCGCCCATCAGGCGGTCGTAACCCTTCTCAGCCAGCCAGTCCAGGGCGGCGTCGGTCAGCTTGATCTTGACCTTGCGCTCGGCCAGCTGGGCCTCGAGCTGACGCACAAACTTGCCCAAGATCAGCTTCATGGTCTGGGGGGCCAGGGGGTTAAAGTGGACGACGGCGTCCAGGCGGTTGCGGAACTCCGGGGTGAACATGCGCTTGAGGGCCTCGTCGGAGGCCTCTTGCTTGGTACCGCCCAGGAAGCCGATGCGGGCCTCGCTGGCCTCGGCCGCGCCGGCGTTGGTGGTCATGATGAGGACGGTTGACCGGAAGTCGACGTTCTTGCCGTTGTGGTCGGTCAGCTTGCCGTAGTCCATCACCTGCAGCAGGATGGCAAAGAGGTCGGGGTGGGCCTTTTCGATCTCGTCGAGCAGGATCACGCAGTGGGGGTTTTGAATCACCGCGTCGGTCAGCAGACCGCCCTGGTCGAAGCCGACGTAGCCCGGAGGGGCCCCGATCAGCCGGCTGACCGAGTGCTTCTCCATGTACTCCGACATGTCAAAGCGCTTCAAGGGCACCCCCATGCTGGCGGCGAGCTGCCGGGCCAGCTCGGTCTTGCCCACGCCGGTCGGCCCGGCGAAAAGGTAGGCCCCGATGGGCTTTTGGGGGTCGCGCAGGCCGGCCCTCGAGAGCTTGATGGCACCAGCCACCTCGGACACCGCGCCATCCTGACCAAAGACCGCCCCCTTGAGTTCGGCCTCGAGGTTCCTAAGCACCGCCTCGTCGTCGCGGCTGATGTTCTTGGCCGGGATGCGGGCCATGCGAGCCACGGTAGCCTCGACTTGCTCGAGCCCGATCTCCCTGGCCCGAATCTCCGCTGGCTTCAGGCCCTCGGCGGCCCCGGCCTCGTCGAGCACGTCGAGCGCGGAGTCGGGCAGGCGGCGCTCGCCCAGGTGGCGGGCGGCCAGCTCGACCGATCTCTCCAAGGCCTCGTGGGTGTAGGGCAGCTTGTGGTGGGCCTCGAGCTTGGGCCTTAGCCCCTCGAGGATCTTCACCGCATCGGCCTGGGAGGGCTCGAGGATGTCGATCTTCTGGAAGCGCCGGGCGATGGCGCGGTCCTTTTCGAAGTGCTTGTACTCGGCGAAGGTGGTCGCGCCGACACACTTGAGTTTGCCGGTCAGCGCGGGCTTGAGCAGATTGCTGGCATCAACGACAGACCCTGTGGTCGAGCCTGCGCCCACGATGGTGTGAATCTCGTCGATAAAGAGCACCGCGTTGGGGTGGGCCTCGAGGGCCTTCATCACCGCCTTTACCCGTTCCTCGAAGTCGCCCCGGAAGCGTGTCCCGGCCAACAGCGAGCCCATGTCCAGAGCGAACACTTCGGCCCGAACCAACTTCTCGGGCACCTGATCGTTCACGATGCGCTGGGCCAGGCCCTCGATCAGGGCAGTCTTGCCCACGCCGGGGTCGCCGACCAGAAGCGGGTTGTTCTTCTGGCGGCGGTTGAGGACGGTTAGGATACGCTCGAGTTCGGCGTCCCGGCCGATCAGCGGGTCGAGTTCGCCCTTGGCGGCCTTGGTGGTGAGGTTGGTGCAGTAGGTCTCGAGGGGGTCGCCGGAGACGCCCCCGGGCTCGTCGCCGGTAGGGGCGGGGGCTCTGGGCTCTTGGGTGCCGCGCGGGGCGGAGCCCCTTGAAAGGGCGGTAGTGAGGTCGAGCCGGTTGACGCCGAAGCCGTCGAGCAGGGCGTAGGCGGAAGACTGGCGCTCGTCCATGATGGAGATCAGTACGTTGGCGCCGTTGGCCTGGTCGCGGCCGGCCGAGCGCATCTGGTTGACCGCCCGCTGGATCACCCGCTGGAAGGAGGTGGTGACCTCGGGCTGGGCGTTCTCGGTCTGCTCTAGCTGGCTTAGGGACTCCTCGAGGGTCAACCGCAGGGCGCTCAGGTCTGCCGAGCAGGCCCGCAGCAGCCGGGTGGCGTCGGGGTCGTCGAGGAGGGCCAAGAGCAGGTGCTCCAGGCCCGCGTATTCGTGGCTGCGGCCCTGGGCGATCTCGAGGGCGCGGCGGATGCTGGTTTCCAAGGTAGGTGTGAGTGGGGTTTCCACAACCCACTCAGTGTAGCAAGAGGGTTTGGGTCAAATGTGTAGTGTGCGGTTGACCGAGTGGGCTGCTCGAGTTGGGACAGCGCTGGGTTTCGGACGGGACCTTGGTCGGCCCGCTCAGAGAGGGCCTGACCATACTGGCGCGATTCCAGGTAGGCGGGGCGCTGCTACGGTCGGCTGGCGGGTTTGGGGAAGTTTTGTGTTGATCGCGGTGCAAACGCTGCCCCGTTACCCTTGGTCCACAGGTAACGGTTGTACCTTGCCTCGAGCAGGCTCCCGAGAATCTACACTGTCTTTTGAGCAGGAAGGCTCGAGGTTACAAGACCTCCCCCCCCAGCTCGATTGATCTGTGGGAGCGCAGGGGAAAGGGGCGGACTTCGGTCCGCCCCTCGCGCACTTAAAACAGAGGCACAGGCTGCCCTTTGCCCCCCTCACTCAGGCTCAATCGTGCACTGCAGCGGATACCCCTCGGCCTGGGCGGCGTCCATGACCTGGTTCATCTTGGTCTCGGCGATCTCGAAGGCGTAGACACCCGCTACCCCTACGCCGGCCTGGTGGACGCTCAGCATGACCTGGATGGCCTCAACCTCACTCTTCTTGAAGAAGGTCATGAGAATGTCCACCACGAAGTCCATCGGGGTGTAGTCGTCGTTTAGGAGCAACACCTTGTACAGGGGCGGTGTCGCGGTCTTGGCCTGGGTGCGGGTCTTGGTGGCGCTGTCGCTCATGGGGTGGAGGGTGCGCGGGAAACCGGAGGCGGCCCGGTGTGGTGCCGAAGTGCTCCCGGTTCCCTGGCCCCTATTTTATGGCCGCGAAGGGCCGGGCGGTCACGCTGACTCGAGCCGCGCTGAGGGTCACGCTGCCGCCGGTGCTGTTGACGTTGATGCGCAGGGCCATCCGGAAGCCGTTTTGCCTCTGGATCAGCTGCAGGGCGTTGGCGTTGACCGTGGGGCTGATCTGGATGTTGATGGGGAGGTCTTGGGTGGCCCCGGGGGCTAGGTCGAAGCTGGTGGCGTCGAGGGAGAAGTCGCCGCCCTGGTTGTCGGAGATGTCGGTATCGCCGGGAGGGGCCATCCGGACGGCATAGCTGCCGGTGAAGTTGGTGTTGCCGGTGTTGGTTAGGCGCACGGTGCCGCTGATGCGCCCG
Source organism: Meiothermus sp. (assembly GCA_033762915.1). Taxonomy (GTDB): domain Bacteria; phylum Deinococcota; class Deinococci; order Deinococcales; family Thermaceae; genus Meiothermus. The sequence continues at coordinate 44,574 of JANRLD010000015.1, forward strand.
CCTTCCACGATCTCGAGGGCCGGGAGTGGCACCAGGAAGCCGCCGGAACCGCTGGTGGGGAAGACCAGGTTCTGGGTGGTGCTGCCGAAGCTCTGGCTGCGTTGGGCCTCGGGGATCAGGCTGGCGATGTTGACCGCCACGTTATAACGGGTCGCGGCGCTGCACCCCGCCAGCACCAGGGCCACTAGGGAAATTGCGAGCAGTTTCTTCACTTCCACCCCCTCTAAAAGCTGAACCCGATGCTAAGCGCGATGCCGAATACCGTGCCGCCCACAATGGGTGCCTGGTGGGTGGTCAGGGCCGCGTCGGCGAGGAAGCCGGCCCCGCTGAAGCCCGCCCCGAGCCCGAACTTGAGCCCGTCCTCCCAGCCCAAACCGGCCCGAACACGACCAGGGCCGAGGATATACTCCCCGCCGATGTGAGTGGTGAATCTGCCGTCGTAGCCCAGGTCGGCTCCGTAGACCACCTCGCCCACCTCGAGCGCCTGCCGCGCCGCCGCATTGAGGAAGAAGGCGGGCGCGAAGACCGGTCCGCCGCGGCTGGAGCTGCTGGTGGTGGAGGTTCCGTCCCGGGCCACCGCGATCTGGGTGCCGCTCCAGCTGGCCAAGCCCAGCAGGTTGCGTACGCCCAGCCCCGCCGCAATACCCTGGCTCTCCAGTGCCACCCCGCCGTCGGCCCGAATGCCAAAGCCGAATCCCGCCCCGGGGTAGGAGTAAAACAGCGTGCTCTCGAACTGGGGGGCCTGGTTAGGCAGGCCGCTGCCGTCGGTGCGGAAAATGGCCCGGCCGCTGCCTTCGAAGTAGCCCAGCCCGTAGAAGGCCTCGCCGCGGGCACCCACATAAATGTTGGCGGTACCGAACTCGGGGATCGGGAGACTGGGCAAGGCGGTGGCGAAGCCGAAGCCGAGGCTGATTCCGGCCTGCCCGCTGGCGCTGCCGGTCAGGGCATAATCGGTATCGGGGTCGAGCCGCCCGCTGGCGATGGCCCGCCTGAGGTTGGCGTCCGGTGCCACCCCTAGCCCGAACCCGCCCGCGAACAGTCCCACGTCGCCGTAGAAGCCCCCGCCTAGCCCGAAGGGAATGCTGAACAGCGGTGCCGGGGTAAGCGCTCCGCTGCTGCGTACGCCGGTGGGTTGCCCCAGGCTCAGGCTGAGGTTGATGGGTCGGCCCAGATAGTCGGTCAGCTGGACGCCGCTGGCGCTGTACTCGAGGTTGATCTCGGGGTAGCCGGTGGCCGGATTGACGAAGGCGTTGGAGGAGGCGGGGTTGATCAGGAACTCGCCCAGGTGGGTGAACTGGTCGTAGAAGGTGAGGGCGTCGAATCCGCCGTTGGGGCTGGCGAACCCGGCCCGGTCGTAGAAGAAGCGAAGGGGGTTAGCCTCGCCCCGCAGCAGGCCCAGCAACCCTATCGGAAGCCGCAAGCCCTGGTCGGAGCCGTAGAGGCTTGGGAAGGCGGCGTAGGCCGGGTTAAGGTAGCTGGCGGCCGGGCCGGGCAGCACCAGGCCGCCCATTCCCAGGCTGCGCACCCCTTGGGCCAGCCCTGCGGTGGAGAGCACGAATAGGGCCACCGACCCGGCGATCATAGGAAGACGCTTCATCACCGGGCCATTATCGCCCTTGATCGAGGGATTGAGGGGGGTAAACGAACAAGATATCTACCGCCGCTTGGTGGCACTAACCGCCTGAGATGGCTCCCACGATCAACAGCGGCTCGAGGCCGCCGGCTACCTCGGCCGGCAAAGGCTTATCGCCCGGCTCAAACGACCAGTCCACCTCGCAGGCGAAGTAGCGCACCATCGGGCGGCGCTGTTGGGTCTGGGCGTCGCGGATGGTGCCCCGGAGGACCGGGTGGCGGGCCTCGAGGGCCGCCAGAACCCCGTCGAGGGTGGCGGGACCAGCGACCTCCAGCCGTACCTCGGGGCCCTCGAGGCCGGCCAGGGTGCGAAGGTGGTGGGGCAGCCAGACCCGAATCATGCCGGCCTACCGCGGGTTGAGCAGGTCGGTGTCCTGCCCGCCCTCGAAGACGGCGGGATGACCCAGCACCCGGCCCAGGGCCAGCATCTGGCCCTTGTGGTGGAACTCGTGGGTGACCGGGTGCATCACCAGCCAGCGCTGGCTAACCGTGAGCCGGACTTCGGGGTTGGGGTGGTTGCAAACGTACACCCGGTCGGGGTCGGTGAAGGTCTCGAGGGCTTCTTCCATCACCGCGTCCACCCGGTCGAAGTAGGCCCGCATGGCGGCGGTGTCGACCAGACTGGGCGGGCTTACCGCAGAGTGCGGCCTCCCCAGCCCGATCTGCTCGATCCACCACAAGTAGCAGTCGGCGGTGTGGGCGTGAATATTGCGAATGCTCCCGTAGGCAAAGTCGGGGCGCTCGTGGGTGTAGACCCCCCGGGGCAGCCGATGGGTGTAGTCGAAGACCATCGCCCTGGATTGCTTCACCCAGCCGTACAGCGTGCGCAAATCTTGGTTCATCGTCAGACCTCCAGTCTGCGTTCGTTGTTCGTAGGTCAAGTGTTTCCCGCTGGCTCGGGCAGGTACCATAGCAGGTCCAGGGCCGGGGGTTTGATGCCCTGGGTGCGCAGCAGCACTGCGATCTGCGCAGTGTGGCGCATCTCGTGGACCATCACGTGCCATAGCAGTCCGCCCACGGAATAGCGCTTTTCGGGGTCGTCGTGTGGGCTCATGACCCGTTGCTGTTCGGCCTCGGTCAGGGTATTCAGGTAGCCCAGCGTGCTTGCCTCGACGGCCCGCCAGTAGTCCAGTAGCGTCTCGAGCGCAAACCCCGCGTACTCTGGGCCGCCCAGGGTGTCCTTAAGCAGCGGGGTGCTGACCAGCACTGGCTCGGTGCGCTGGATGTCCTCGTGCAGCCAGAAATCCTCCACCGAGGCGACGTGAAACACCAGATCCTTGATGCAGCGCAGCCGCTCGCCGCCGAGCAGGGGGCGCGAAAGCACCTCATCGGGAATGGCCTCGAGCCCCGCCCACAGCTCCCGCCGGGCCTGCACCAGGTAGCCGTACATCTCAGGGATGTTCATCGCTGCTTCCCCTCATCGAGTCCTACCTCGAGCCTGACCCAAATGGTCTGGCCTGCCTCGAGTCCCTCGGCCTGTCGGACCCGATCCTTCAGCGGAACAACGTACCGGCCGTCCTTGGGCCACAGAGAGGTCTTCCACTCGGTCTGGCCGATACAGACCTTTACGGGAATCATGCCCCAGCCGTACGTCAGCAGCCGCTCGGCGCTCTTGATGGCCTGGCTCTGCTCTTCGGGCACGCTAACGAAGTAAAACGGGGCCGGACCGCGCCACTCCCAGATTTTGCCGCTGAACTCGAGGCTCATACCACCCTACCCTTCGGCCTCATCAGGCAAGAGGTTCACCGGGTGGCCCGGTATGGGTTCGTAGATCAGCAGCATCACGCCCGAGCCGAGGTCTCTCGACGAACTGAGGTTCAGGGGAAGCCTGTCCCCCCCGGCGAACAGGCGCTTCCCGATCCCCAGGACGAGCGGAAAGACCATCAGCCGCAGTTCGTCCACCAGGCCGTGCCGCAACAATGTCTGAGCGAAGGTGCCGCTGCCGTAGACCAGGAGGCTCTGCCCCTCCTGCCGCTTCAGACCCTCCACTGCCGCAACCACCTCGCCCTGGAGGACGGTGGCGTTCCACTCGAGGGCCTTGAGGGTGGTGGTGGCGACATGCTTGGGAAGGCGGTTCATCCGGTCGGCGAAGGCGCTCTTACCCGCCTGGGCGGGCCAATACCTGGCAAACCCTTCATAGGTCACGCGGCCCAGCAGCAGGGCGTCGCTCTCAAATAGCTCGGCGTGCTTGAACGGGCCGTCGTCCGGCGAGTAGTCCGACTGCCAGGGGACCGACTGGTCGTACACGCCGTCGAGGGTCAGGAATTCGGTGACGATCAGTCTACGCACAGGCGTTCCTTTCCGGCAGGCGTCAGCGGCCCATCCCGAAGCGCTCGGCCAAAAGCGAGGCGGATATGGCCTCGGCCGAAGCGCTGTCGCCGGTGACGGCGCGGCGGTGGTAGTCGATCTGCCCGAGGTGGTAGGCCAGGTGGCTAAGGAACTGGAGCAGGGTCAGCCGGGTCGGGATCGGCGCGTCGGCGTACTGAACCGGGAAGTCTTGCTCGAGGCGGTTCTCGGACAGGTGGGCGAACCCCGCCAGCAACCCCTCCCGGGCCCTCGAGAGCTCCAAGCGGATCTCGGAACGTGGTACTCCGCGCCGGCTGAACTCGGCTGCCCGGTCCCGATGGTATCCCGACCCGCCCAGCACCGCCCCGAAGAAGTGTTGCAGGCTGCCCGAGAGGTGCAAGAACAGGGTACCGGCCGGGTTGGGGAGGCCCGGCAGCTCGGCCCAGACGCTCGGGTCGTCGGGGTAGAGGTCCAGTTCGCGCTCGAGGGTCGCCACCTCGCGCAAGTACAGGGCTTTCAAATCCTCGAGCAACATGGGCCACCTCCCTCGGGAGTGTACGGCATATCTACCAGATTTCCTTGCGCCAGAGGCTCCAAACCACTTTTTCTTCCTGCTCATCACCCCAAACCTGCCCGGCGGCCTTCAGCGCCAGCTTGATCTGCCCGAAGTGGTAGCCCTCGTGCCAGAGCATGTGCTGCAAGAGTAGAACGGGGTGGTCGTAACTGGCGTGTTCGCCCCGCATGGGTTGGCCGGTCTCGAGGCGGCTTCGCACCGCGTCGCAGACTGCCTGGGCGCTCTGCTTCAGGGCCTCCTCGATGCGGGCGGGGTCTCGCTCGGCCAGCCAATCGTCGCCGTCTTGACGGAACAGTTGAAGCAGGCCTTCCCTGAACTCCGGCGCGACTTGTCCCAGCCAGAACAGCCGGGTGTTCTGGATGTGCGAGATCTGCACCGCAACCGACTGGCTGCCCTCGATGGCCCTGAAGTTCATCCCGCCTTCGGGCAGCGCGTGGAGCAGGTTAAGCAAGATGGCGTTGTTGCGTTGATAGGAGTCCAGTATGGCCTCGAGCAGGCCGTCGGATGGGGTGGTCATGGTGTCCTTTCCTGGCGTGTTGGTTAGCGTTTGGCAGTGTTACATCAAGAGCAAAAGGTCAAAAGCTAACCGCCAATCACCCGCACTTCTCATCCTAAAGTCTGCACTTCAACCGACAACACCGGCGGCAAGTCCCGCACTGCCGTGTGCCAGGTGTCGCCGCCATCGGGTGAGGCGTAGACCTGACCCCCGGTGGTGCCGAAGTAGACCCCGCACTCCGGCAGTCGGTCCACCGCCATTGCATCGCGCAGGACATTCACGTAGCAGTCCTGCTGCGGCAGGCCGTGGGTCAGGGCCTCCCACTCGCCACCGCCGTTCCTACTGCGGTAGACGCGCAGTTTTCCCTCGGGCGGGTAGTGCTCGGAGTCGCTTTTGATGGGTATCACGTAGACGGTTTCGGGCTGGTGGGCGTGCACATCGACCACGAAGCCGAAGTCGGAGGGAAGGTTGCCGCTGACCTCGCGCCATTGCTCGCCCGCATCGTCGGTTCGTAGGACGTCCCAGTGTTTCTGCATGAAGAGCGTCTCGGGCCTGCCGGGGTGGAAGGCCAGACGGTGAACGCAGTGCCCCACCTCGGCGTCCTGGTCGGGCATGTGGTCGGAGCGCAGCCCTTTGTTGATGGGTTTCCAGCTCTGGCCGCCGTCGTCCGATCGGAAGGCCCCCGCTGCCGAGATGGCCACGAAGATGCGGCCGGGGTGAATCGGGTCGAGCAGGATGGTGTGTAGGCAGAGGCCGCCCGCACCCGGTGCCCAGGTGTTGCCGGTGGTGTGCTGCCGCAGACCGGAAAGCTCATGCCAGCTCATCCCGCCATCGGTGGAACGGAACAGCGCGGCGTCCTCGGCCCCCGCATAGACCGTGTCGGGGTCGCGCAGGTCGGGCTCGAGGTGCCAGACCCGCTTGAACTCAAAGGGGTGCGGGGTCCCGTCGTACCACTGGTGGGTACCGGCCTCGCCCGCGTAAACAAAGTCTTTGCCCACCGCCGCCCAGGTGCGCCCGCCGTCGTCGGAGCGCTGGACGATCTGCCCGAACCAGTCCATCGACTGCGAGGTGTAGATCCGGTCCGGATTGGCCGGAGAGCCCTTGATGTGGTAGACCGCCCACCCACCGAAGTGCGGCCCCTCGACCTTCCATTCCTTGCGCCCCTCGTCCGAGGTCAGCACGAAGGCCCCCTTGCGTGTCCCCACCAACAGCCTCACGCCTGCCATAAAGCCTCCCTTTCCTGCGATAAGTGTTTTCTTGCCTTTGTTTTTACTGCTCTCTTCTATAAGGCCAATCCCTTTGAGATGGTCTCGCCCTCACGGTCGATTTAAATCGCCTCTAGCCTGTCACTCTGAGCAGCGTCGAAGGGTACACTCCTGCACCACTTCATCCAGTCCTCTTGGGGGACGACGGTCTATTCGAAACATTGCGGGGCGCTTTTCGTAGGTGTTTCGATCAACCACAACCACGCTTCGCTTTGCTCAACACGATAGGGTTTAGGGTAGGGAGGGTTGTGGGCCTCGAGGCGAAAAACTGTGATATCAAGAGTGCACTTCATAAGCCTCGAGCCCCGCAAAACTACACCTCCTGGAAAATCCGCAGGCAGACGCCGGAGGGGTCGAGCACGCTGAACTCGCGCTGGCCCCAGGGCTTGTTCTCGAGTCGTCCGTTGGGGTGCACAATGCCCGCAGCTTCGCAGGCCACGTAAATCAAGTCGACCTCGTCGACCTGAAGCCGAAGCGAGTAGTTCTCGGCGAAGGCGCGCCCGGGCTCGAGGTAAAAGTGCAACTCGAGACCCTCCCGGCTTACCCCACCGTAGTCGGCGGGAGCGCCCCAGGAAAAGGGCTCGGAGAAGCCAAGGTGCCGCTGGTAGAACTCGAGGGACTGCTCTACGTTCTGGCTCGGGATGACGGGTACGGTCTGGAGGAGTTTAGAGGGCATGGGGTTTCCTCGAAAGCTCAGGGGTTACGAAGAAGGATAGGGCAGAAACCTTCAGTTCAGTTCACCAGCAGGCGGTCCGTCTCGGGCCTCCGGCCGAACCACCTACACCGGCTCGGCCGCTGTGGCTTCGGCAGCCCGCTCACTCTGCGGAGCCTGGGTCAGCGAGAGCAGGTTGCCGTCGGGATCTTTGAACCACGCCACCCTGGCACCGCCCTCGGCGGTCCAGATGCCCTGGTCGTCCTGGGGTAGCCAAGCGAAGCGCTCCGGGGCCAGCCCTAAGCGCTGAAGGGTGGCCTCGAGGTCGCCTACCTCCCAGCCCAACACAGTGAAGGGCTGGGGCGTGAGGGACGCAACCTTTTGGATATGCAAGGTTTCGCCGCGGCGGCGCATCACCACCGCAAAGGGCTCGTCTGCGACCAGGGCGAAGCCCAGCCGGTCGCGGTAGAACTCCAGGGCCTCTTGGGGTCGTATGGAGGCGACGAAAAGTATGGGCTGCATCGCTGGCCTCTCAGGTTCCCTACACGTGCTGGTCTAGCAGGATGGGGTTGCCGTCGGGGTCAGTGAGGGTGAGGTAGCCGGGCCCGCTGGTGCCCTCCTGCACCCGGACCTCGGGCTCGAGGCCGCGCGCCAGCAGCTCCCGCTGCAGCTCGCGCACGTCGGTGAAGTCTGCTAGGGGCCTCGAGTCGCTGTCCCAGCCGGGGTTGAAGGTCAGGATGTTCTTTTCGAACATGCCCTCGAACAGCCCGATCACGGTGTCGCCATTCTTGAGGATCAGCCAGTTATTGGCTTGGTCGCCCCCCATCACCGCGAAGCCGAGCTTCTCGTAAAAGGCCCTCGAGGCCGCAATATTCTTGACTGCCAGACTTATTGAAAACGCGCCGAGTTGCACACAACCTCCCTTTAGTTCTTCACGCAGTGGCCCATCTTGGTTGTTGAACGGATATGTGGCACTCACAAAGACGCAGCTTGATGTATGAGCGACTCTAGGTCTGGATGATTCGAGTTTCGACTCGAGTCGAGTATGACATGATGTTTTACTTAGGCCGCCAGCTTGACTGAGACCTTGCGAACCCCGGGGGTGGACTGCACCTCGGTCAGGAAGGTTTGCAGCGACTCAAAGCTCTTCTGCTCGACCACCAGCAGGGCCTCGGAGCCGCCCAGCAGGGCGTCGGCCTTCACCACTCCGGGCATCCGGCGCAGCGAGTGGGCCAGGCGTTTGGGCTGGGCGCAGGAAACAAACACGTAGGCCGAAACACGACGAATGTTCTCGACCACGGACTCTTGCACTTGATGGGCCAGTTGCATCATCTTCGCCTCCTGAAGCAGCTTCTCTCGCCGGTACTTGCTTTCCCACTCGGCCTGCCATGCTGTTGTGAACATACCGCCCCCCTCGAGCCCTCCTCGCTTTGCCTTTAGTTTTGAGCCTTCTAGCTCGCCAGCGGCATTTCCTCTTTGCCCGTAATCCGGTCCCAAAGCTTGGTCAGGGTGCCCTCGGGGTAGTAGGTGGCCCGATACTGGCGGGTGGCCTCGAGCCAGGCCACGGCCAAGTTGTGGGCCGAGGGGCGCAGGCGATGGAGGCTCTGGCGCAGCTCGTTCTCCAGCGCCCACAGCCCGATCTGCCCGCGTCGGTTGTCCAGCTCGATCAGGGTGTTCAGCACTTCGCTGGGGTGTACAGTTCCGCGTCCGATGGTCTTCCAAACCGAGTCCGTGCTAGTCATGGCATCTCTCCCTGAAATTGCTCTGTGTTTGTAACTAACTGTTACATTTACGTTTATAACATACCTATTCTGCATAACGCAAGCCCTTGTGGGGGCATTACGTATTGACCGTAGAGATTTCTTATGCTACTGTCAGAAGTATGACACTAGCTGAACGTCTCCGCGAATTACGGAACCAGCAAGGCTGGCGGCTTAAGGACCTAGCAGACAAGAGCGGCCTGAGTGTGCCGTACCTGTCGGACCTCGAGCGTGGGCGCACCAACCCTAGCCTGGACACCCTCCAGACCCTGGCCGCCTCCTACACCGTCTCGGTCAACGACCTCCTGGCCCCCGTAGACTTCTACGGCGAGCGCACCGAGGCCTCGCTGCCCAAGGGCCTGGCCGAGCTGATGGCCGACCCCACCCTGGGCGCCGAGATCACCCCCGAGTGGCGCGACACCCTGGCCCGCATCGAGCTGCGCGGCAAGCGCCCCGAGACCAAGCGCGACTGGTACGAGGTCTTCTTGCACCTCAAGCGGATTCTGGAAGGCTAGAGAAAACGATACTCCTAAAGCCGATGGCATAGAGTTGCCGTCGGCTTTTTTGTATCTCTCCATCCAGCGCGCCATCACAACTGCCCGGATAGGCCGACTATAGAAAGGAATATGGATATGGCAAAGCTCGTTTTCGGAATGAACCAGTCCCTAGACGGCTACGTTGATCACCTAGCCTTCGCGCCAAGCCCCTCGCTTTTCCGCCACTTTATCCAAGAGGCGCAAGGGCAGGCAGGCTGCCTGTATGGTCGCAAGATGTACGAGGTCATGCGTTACTGGGACGAGGAACACCCTGAATGGGATGCGGAGGAGTACGCCTACGCGACGGCGTGGCGCAGCCAGCCGAAATGGGTTGTTTCGCGTTCGCTGAAGTCGGTCGGCCCCAATGCCACGCTTGTTGGGGATGACCTCGAGGGCGCGATTCGCAGGCTTAAGGCCGAACGTGATGGAGAAATCGAAGTTGCTGGCCCGGATTTGGCGCACAGTCTCACCGCACTTGGACTGATCGACGAGTACCGCATCTATCTGCATCCAGTAGTGCTCGGACATGGCAAACCTTATTTCGCTGGCCCCCGGCCGCCACTCCGCCTTATCACTACTGATCGGATTGGGGAGGATGTGATCCGGTTGACTTACGCTCCAGCATAGAGCGTTGCTTTGATAAGGGTGCGATTGGCGGATGCGTCGGGTTGTTGGAGAGGTTAGGATGCCTTATGTCCAAAGTCACTACGTTTCTGATGTTCGACGGTAAGGCCGAAGAGGCCATGAACTTTTATGTCTCGCTGTTTGAGGGCTCGAGCGTGGTTTCGGTGGAGCGCTACGGGCCGGAAGGCCCCGGGGCCGAGGGGAGCGTGCGGTTCGCGGTCTTTCGGCTGAACGGGCAGAACTATATGTGTATCGACAGCCCAGCCAAGCCCGACTTCACTTTCACGCCCGCAATCTCGCTTTACGTGACCTGCAAAACTGAGGAGGAGATCTACCGCCTCTTCAAGCAGCTACGGCAGGGTGGTCGGGTGCTGATGGAGATGGCCCCGCTACCGCCCCACAGCAAGAAATTTGCCTGGGTCACCGACCGCTTTGGCGTCTCCTGGCAGCTGAGCCAGCCCCAGAAGTAGGGGTTGCGCGTGGGGCAGCAGCGGACGCCCTGTGCGGGAGCCTCAGAGCGGTTCCCACGCATACTCCCTACGGCGCTAAAGCGGGCGGGTCTTGCTATATGTAATACATCACCTGCCGCCGCGAGGGAGGTAATGTTGGGAAACGCGATCAGACCGGCTCGAATCCGGGGCGCATCGGGAGGCCCAACTCGAGGATTTGGTCTGCCGGTATAGAATCGCTCCATGAGCAAAGTCGGTGTAGTAGGTTCTGGGCTGGTGGGTTCGACGGCCGCACACACCCTAGCGCTGCGGGGCACCTGCGAAGAGATCGTGCTGTTGGATTCCGACCTCGACAAGGCCCAGGCCCAGGCGTCGGATGTGGCGGCCGCCGCCACGCTGCACCGGGGCATGCGGGTCTACAGCGGGGGCTTCGAGCGGCTGGCTGGGGCCGATGTGGTGGTGCTTTCGGCGGGGCTGCGCCAGAGGGGTGGGCTCAGCCGTAGCGAACTGTTCGTGAGCAACGCGCAGATATTCCAGGAGGTTATCCCGCAGATCGTAGCGGCGGCCCCCGACGCGGTGATCCTTGTGGCGACCCAGCCGGTCGACCCCCTCACCGAGCTGGCCACGCGGCTGGTCGGGGAGCACCGGGCGGCCAAGGTGCTGGGGGTGGGGACGGTGATGGAGACCATGCAATTGCGGGCGGCGGTGGCGGCCCACCTTGGCGTGTCCACCGAGCACGTCCACGGCTACGTAGTGGGGGAGGAGGGCGACTCGGCGCTGGTTGTCTGGTCAAACCTCAACGTGGCCGGGCTACCCATCACCAAATTCGCCGCCCAGCGCGGCAAGAGCTGGACTTACCACGACCAGTCGCAGATCACCGACCGCACCCAGCGCTCCAACCGCCGGGTGGTGGAGGGCAAGGGGGCAGTGGCCTACAGTGTGGGCGTGGCGATCGCTCGAGTGGTGGAGGCAGTGGTGCGCGATGCCCAAGTGGTACTCACGGTAAGCGCTCGAGACCCCGAGCAGGGCCTGTCGTACTCGATGCCCCGCCTGGTTGGCCGGGGCGGGGTGATCGCCACCGTCGACCCCCACCTCTCCGAGGAGGAGGCGTTCCGCCTCGATATTCTCCTCAACAGCCTACGCAACACCTTCGAGAAAATCTGACCCCCAGCACGGCCCCTTGCGGGCGGAAGGCTTGGCCGACCGCTCGCTGAGCACACAAAAGAAGGAGCTTTCATGCTTGTTGAAAACCCCCGCGAATTCCTGCGACACGCCTACCAGCAGCGCTTCTGCATGCCGGCCTTCAACGTCTGCAACCTCGAGATGGCCAGAGCGGTGATCGAGGCGGCGACCGAGGAGAAGGCCCCGGTAATCGTCCAGACCTATCCGGGCGACCTCGAGCACGGCGGCCTGCGGACCCTGCCGGCGCTCATCAAGAGCTTCGCCGCCGAGACCCCGGTACCGGTCTTTCTTCACCTCGACCACGGGCCGGGGCTAGAGTTCAACTTGCGCTGCCTGCGCGAGGGGTACAGCTCCTGCATGTTCGACGGGTACCAGCTCTCGCTCGAGGAAGCGCTGAAAGAGACCGCCCTGATCGCTCGAGCGGCCCACGCGCTCGGGGCGGCAGTGGAGGGCGAGCTGGGCACGTTCGGCGAGGGACAGGGAGACCAGATTCACTACACCGACCCCGCCCAGGTGCCGCTGATGTTTGAGCAGGGGCGGGTGGACATGCTGGCGGTCTCGGTAGGCTCCGAGCACGGCAAGTCCACGCGGCTGCGCCTGGACCTGCTCGAGGACATCGCCGGGCAGGCTGGTGGCCCGCTGGTCTTGCACGGCGGCAGCGGCATCCACGAGGACGATGTGCGGGCGGCGGTGCGGCTTGGGGTGGTGAAGATCAACATCGGCGCGGCCCTGTCCAGGGCCTGGGTGGAGGCCTCGAGGGAGGCCCTGGAGGCTGGTCAGAACCACTACGACATGCTCGAGCGCTGCCTGGACCGGGTGCGCGAAGTGGCCCGCAACCGCCTTCGCCTGATGGGTGCCTCTGGCAAAGCTTGAGCTCTTTCATCGAGTAGCCGGTAGCCGCCTTGTAGGGACATTGAGGGCGTGCTCGAGGTGTAATCGAGCGGCTCAAAACCCCACGGGTTCGGGTGCTGAGGCTTTGGGCAGCGGGTACCGGCTTGGTAAGCTGGGGCCGATGAAGTACACCATTCTGACCCTGTTTCCCGGTCTTGTGCGGCCCTGGCTCGAGGAGGCCCTGATCCAAAAGGCCATCGAGAAGGGTTTGATCGAGGTCGAGGTGCGCGACATCCGCGACTACGCCAACAACAAGCACAACATCGTCGACGAGACCCCCTACGGCGGCGGGGCCGGCATGGTGATGAAGGTAGACGTGGTGGTGCGGGCCATCGAGGCCGCCGGGGAGGCCGACGAGGTAATCCTACTGACCCCCGCCGGGCGACCCTTCAACCAGCGGACCGCCGAAGAGCTGGCGGCCCTGAGTTCGGACCAGGGGCGCAAACATCTGGTGCTGGTCTGCGGGCGCTACGAGGGGATCGACGCTCGAGTCGAGCAGTTCGTCACCCGCGAAGTCTCCATCGGCGACTATGTGCTGATGGGCGGAGAGCTGGGGGCGCTGGTGCTGCTGGAGGCCACCTCGAGGCTGATCCCCGGCGTCATCAAGGAGGCCGAGAGTCATCAGCAGGACTCATTTTCGACCGGGCTGCTGGACTACCCGCACTACACCCGGCCCGCCAGCTTTCGCGGGCTCGAGGTGCCCGAAATCCTAATCTCCGGCCATCACGCCAAGATTAATGAGTGGCGGCGCAGACAGGCGCTGAGCCGCACCAAGGCCCGCCGGCCAGACCTTCTGAACGGCACCGAGCTTACCCCCAAAGACCTGGCCTGGCTGGACGCGCAGGACGGTTCAGCGTAACGCCCAACCTGGCAGTGCGTCTCGTTTAGGGGAAACAACTGACGAAAAAACCTCCCATTCGTGGACTCTAGGCCACACTTAGGCGTCACGCGGTTGTAAATCCATTGACACTCCCCTGACCCGTTCTTATACTCCCCTCAGGTGTTCGACACCTGAGGAGGATTCCAACCATGCTAAAAAGAGCACTTGCGCTCGCTGCTGTCGGACTAGCGGTGTCGGGTCTGGCACAGACCAACGTAAAATTCACCCTCGACTTTTCCTTCCAAGGCCCCACCTCGCCTTTTTTGCTGGCCCTGGACAAGGGCTATTACACGGCGGAGCGGCTGAACGTGTCCATCGACCGGGGCTTCGGCTCGGGCGACGCGATCAGCAAAATTGCTGCGGGCACCTACGACATGGGCTTCGCTGACGTCAACTCGATGATCGAGTTCAACGCCAGGAACCCCAACAACCAGCTACTGGCGGTGTTCATGGTCTACAACTCCACTCCTGCCGCCGTCTTCTCGATCCGGGGCAGGGGCATCACCCGCCCGGCCGACCTGGTGGGCAAGACTCTGGCCGCACCGGCGGGCGACGCCGGACGTCGGCTGTTCCCGGTTTTTGCCGAGGCCACCGGCATCGACGTGAGCAAGGTCAACTTCATTAACGTCGACGCCCCGCTGCGCGAGCCGACCCTGGCGCGCGGCCAGGCCGACGGGATCACCGGCTTCTTTTTCACCTCCTTCCTCAACTTGCGCAATGTCGGGGTTAAGCCGGAGGACATGGTAATCCTGCGCTACTCCGACTTCACCCAAGACCTCTATGGCAATGCCGTGGTGGTTCGGCGCGACTTCGCCCAGTCCAACCCAGCGGCCGTCTCGGCTTTCCTGCGGGCTACGGTCAGGGGCTTCAAGGACGTCATCGCCAACCCTGACGAGGGCGTGGCGGCGGCCAAGCGCCGCGACGGTCTGTTGAACGACGCCCTCGAGCGCGAGCGCCTGGTGCTGGCCTTCAACGCCCATGTCCTGACCGCCGATAGCCGCGCCTTCGGGCTGGGCTCGGTGCGCCGCGAGCGCATGGAGCGCAACATCCGCGCCGTCACCAAGGCCTTCGACCTCCCCAGCACCCTCAAGGTTGAACAGGTCTGGACCGACCGCTTCCTGCCCCCGATTGCCGAGCGGCGGGTGACGGGGTCGCTGCGCTAAACGCTTGGACACGGGCTGTCAGCCTGACGCTGCGCGGTGGTTTAGGCTGACGGCTGAAAGTCCGACCCATTCGGGGTACACTGACCCATGTCCTTCATTGAACTGAGCGACGTCAGCCTCCGCTACGACAACGGCTACTTGGCCGTAGAGGGGGTTGACCTCTCAATCGCCGAGGGCGAGTTCGTCTCGCTGGTGGGGCCGTCGGGATGCGGCAAGTCCACCCTACTGCGGGTGATTTCCGGACTCCGCAAACCCAGCGTAGGAAGCGCCACGGTTCACGGCAAAGCCGTGAGCGGGCCCATTGGCGGGGTGGGGATGGCCTTCCAAAACGCCACCCTGATGCCCTGGCGCACCGTGATCCAAAACATTCTGCTGCCCCTCGAGGTCTCCCCACTGCACAAGCACAAGTACCGACAGAACCCCAAGCCCTACGTAGAATCGGCCCGGGAGCTTATGGCCTCGGTCGGGCTGGCCGGGTTCGAAAACGTGAACGTGTGGGAGCTATCGGGCGGGATGCAGCAGCGCGCCAGCCTGTGCCGGGCCCTGATCCACCAACCGGAAATTCTGATGCTCGACGAGCCGTTCTCGGCGCTGGACGCCTTCACCCGCGAGGAGCTGTGGCAGGCCATGCAGGTGTTGTATATGAGCCGCAAGCCCACCGTGATCCTGGTCACCCACGACCTGCGCGAGGCCGTCTACCTTTCCGACACCATCTACACCATGAGTTCGCGCCCCGGAAAGATCGCCTACTCGAGGAAGGTCACCTTCCCCAGGCCGCGGGCCCTCGAGTCCACCTACGACGACGACTTCGCCCACATCGTCAAGGAGCTGCGCGAGCAGATTGGCGGCATGCGCACGCAGATTAGCGGGCTGAAAGGCGTCGGGGCTTAGGGAACGGGGCAGGTTAAGCTCGATTGAGGTGGGAGGCGTATGAACGGGAGGACTCGAGACACCCTGACTGCGGTCGCGGCGACCGTGGGGCTATTCGTGCTGTGGGAGGTTGGGGTGCGGCTGTTCAGCGTGCCGACTTTCATCCTACCGCCGCCCACACAGGCGGTGCAATCGCTGCTACCGGTCTGGGGCGTAGTGATGGGGCACGCCTGGCAGACCCTTTGGACGACCCTGGTAGGCTTCGGGATTGCGGTACTGGCCGGGGTGCTGCTGGGCGTCGCGGTGGGGACCTCCAAGGCCCTCAACGTCTCGCTATACCCCATCCTGGTGGGCTTCAATAGCGTGCCCAAGGCCGCGCTGGTTCCGGTGTTGGTGCTGTGGTTCGGAATTGGGACGGTGCCGGCGATTCTCTCGGCCTTCTTGATCTCGTTCTTCCCCATTGTGGTGAACGTGGCGACCGGGCTGGCCTCGGTGCCGCCCGAGCAGCGCGAGGTGCTGCGGGTGCTGGGGGCCAGCCGCTTCGAGGGCTTCACCAAGGTCTCGCTGCCCTACTCGATGCCCTACTTCTTCGCCTCGCTCAAGGTCGCCATCACCCTGGCCTTCGTGGGCGCGGTCATCGCCGAGATTGCCGCCTCGCAGCGCGGTATTGGCTACATGATGACCTCGGCCAGCTCTAACTTTAACGTCCCCCTGGTCTTCGGCGGTCTGCTCCTGATCGCGGTGATGGGTATCGTGCTCTACGCCGTGTTCGCGGTGCTCGAGCGAAGGGTAGTGGGCTGGGCCTACCGCAGCCAAAACACCTAGCATATTGCCTCGATCTCACTCTTGGGAATTGCCCCGGGCTGTGCCTCGACCTTGACGCACTCTGCCATGATTTGTTGTCTGGCTACAGAGGTAGCGCGAAATAGAGTGCGAATCTGGGAAGCTGACTTGCAGTGGGTACGCAAGGTGAAAAGGACTTCGGCCAAGGATTTGGCAATGACTTAAGGCTGGACATTAGCTCACACCACGAATATCACCCCACCTAGAGCCTCAGATGTGCAAGACATTCGCGGGAGCGGCCCAACCTGATTCCGGCGCGGCCGATTCGCCCGAACCGTGCGGACGACTCGCTTTGCCCCCCCGATGTCCAGTTGATCGTGCCCTTCCGCTGGGGCCCTTTACTTGTTCACTGCTACTAGTTCGCGGCCCAGGACTGAGGGGGTGTGGTGCATTGCTCAATACTCCCTGGTGCTTCAAAATACCCCCATGGCCCGACTCTCAACTCACGTGCTCGACACCGCGCAAGGCAGGCCCGCGGCGGGACTGGACATCGAACTCTTCAAAATCGGCTCGGCGGGCTCGAGGCAGTTCATCAAGGCCACCACCACCAACGCCGACGGCCGCACCGACGAGCCACTGCTGTCGGGGGATGTGCTCGAGACCGGAACCTACGAGCTGGTCTTTCACGCTGGTGCCTACCTCAAGGCGCAGGGACTTAAGCTGCCCGAACCGCCATTTCTGGACGAGGTGCCCATCCGCTTCGGGATTGCCGAGGCCAGGGGACACTACCATGTCCCGTTGCTGCTCTCGCCCTTCGGATACTCGACCTACCGGGGAAGCTGATGCTGCAACCGTTCGAAGTACTGCTCGAGGACCCGGACTCGGCGTCGGGGCCCCTGCCCCCAAGCCTGGCCCAGGTCTACGGCGGTGGCCTGCGGCTCGCCGAGCGCCGCGGTCGGCCTTTGGTGTTCTCCAACTTCGTCCTCAGCCGCGACGGGCGAACTTCCTTCAACCTTCCGGGTCAGGCCGGCGGGGGAGAGGTCTCGGCTTTTAACCCCCACGACCAGTGGCTGATGGGCCTGCTGCGGGCGCGGGCCGACGCGGTGATGGTGGGCGACGGGACGCTGCGACTGGAGCCCGAGCACCTCTGGACCAGCAACTACATCTGCCCCACCCACGCCGAGCCGTTTTCGGCCTGGCGGCTCGAGCTGGGCCTGCCGGGCCCTCCGCTCCAGGTGATCGTCTCGCTCGAGGGCGACTTTCCCCCCGAGGCTGCGGTGTTCGGTGCAGGGCTCGAGGTGCTGATCGCCACCACCCCGCGTGGGCTGGCCAGAGCCGAGGAGCGGGCCGGTGGTCGGGCCACGGTGCTGGTGGTGGGCGAGGAGAGCGGGGTGGACCTGCGCCGCCTGGGCCAGCTGC
This sequence comes from Meiothermus sp., assembly GCA_033762915.1. Lineage (GTDB taxonomy): Bacteria > Deinococcota > Deinococci > Deinococcales > Thermaceae > Meiothermus. The sequence continues at coordinate 62,036 of JANRLD010000015.1, forward strand.
TGTACGCGGACTTTGGGATCCGGGCGCTCTTGTGCGAGGGCGGCCCCCGCCTGATTGGCTCGGTGATCCGGCAGGGGCAGCTGGACGAAGAGTTCTTGTGCCTGAGCCCGGTGGTGATCGGGCAGAACTCCGCCGAAGGGCTGCGGCCAGGTTTGATCGAGGGCGTGGGCTTCACCCCCGAACTTGCCCCGCGCTCGAGGCCGGTGAGCCTCCGCCGGGCGGGGGACTATCTGTTCCTGCGCTCTAGGTACGAGTATCGCGGGGCGTGAGGTTCGAAAGTTGAGGTATAAAAGATAATCGTTTCAGGGTTGCCCACACGGGGAGACACTTCGATTATTGGAAGGTGGCGAATTTCTTCACGAACACTTTATCGTGAATGTTTGCACATATTACCGTGCCCAAAAGCTGTGCCTCAAGAGCGCCCGGAAGGTAGACTTTGGTCTGACTTATGACCGCCCAAGACCTGGCCCTCGAGGCCGTTCAACGCTGTCACCAGCTGGCCCGCTTCTCCGAAGAGGCAGGCAAACTCACCCGTACCTTCCTGACCCCGCCGATGCGGGAGGTTCACGCTGCACTGACCACCTGGATGGCCGAGTTGGGGATGGAGGTGCGGGTCGACGGCATCGGTAACCTGATTGGGCGCTACCCCGGTCTCACCCCCGATGCACCCGCGTTTCTGATCGGCTCGCACGTCGACACCGTGCGCGACGCGGGTAAGTACGACGGCCCACTGGGGGTGATGCTGGGGTTGGCCCTGGTGAAGGGACTGGGGGGCCGGCGGCTGCCGTTTGCAATCGAGGTGGTGGCTTTTTCGGAAGAGGAGGGGGTGCGCTTCTCGGTACCCTTCTTCGGCAGCAAGACCCTCACCGGCCGCTTCGATCCGGAATATCTCAAGCTGAGGGATGCTGAGGGGGTCAGCCTCGAGCAGGCCCTGCGCAACTTCGGGCTGGACTCGAGCTGGATTCGCCGTTCGGCCTACGTGCCGGAGCAGGTGGCGGGCTACCTGGAGTTCCACATCGAGCAGGGCCCGGTGCTGGAGTCGCTGGGGCTGCCGCTGGGGGTGGTGGAGGCCATCGTGGGGCAGAGCCGGCTCGAGGTGGCGTTCCGAGGAAAGGCCAACCACGCCGGAACCACCCCCATGCACCTGCGCCAGGACGCCCTGGCAGGGGCCGCCGAGTGGATGACCCTGGTCGAGCGCGAGGCCCGAGAGGAGCCCGGCCTGGTCGCCACGGTGGGGATGATCACCGCACTGCCGGGGGCCGGCAACGTGATCCCCGGCGAGGTGCGGATGAGCCTGGACGTGCGCCACCAGTACGACGAGACCCGCAGCCTGGCGGTGGCCAACCTCATCACTCGGGCGCAGCAGGTGTCCCAGCGGCGGGGCCTCGAGCTCGGCTACCGCGCCCTCTACGAGCAGCCTGCCGTGCCCTGCGACCCGGCGCTCAACGTGCAGCTCGAGGCTGCTGTGGCCAACGCCGAGTACCCCGTGCACCGGATGGTCTCTGGCGCGGGCCACGACGCGCAGATCATGGCCGCGCTGTGCCCCGCGACGATGCTTTTCATCCGTACTCCGGCCGGCCTATCGCACCACCCCGACGAGGCGGTGATCGCGTCGGACGTGGCGGCGGCAGTTGCGGTGGGGCTGGGCTTTTTGGAGCAGCTGGCCGGGAATAGCCAAGGGTGAATCAAGGGGTGTGGGGCAACCATTTCCGACTCGAGGGGTTGGGCGATGCTCTTCTAGCCTCTGCATAACGTCTTCGGCGTATGTCTCGCGGTCTCATCCCAGAGCTTATAATCAGCCATGCTCGAGCTTGTTATCCGCGGAGGGGCAGTGGTGCGGCCAGAAGGCGTGTCCAAGGCCGACATTGGGGTCGAAGGCGGCCGGATCGCCCGGATCGCCCCGGAGATTTCCGAGCCCGCCGAGGCCGAGATATCGGCCGATGGGCTGCACATTTTCCCGGGCCATATCGATGTTCACGTGCACTTTAATGAGCCGGGCAACGCGCTTTGGGAGGGCATAGAGACAGGAAGTTCGGCTTTCGCAGCCGGGGGCGGGACACTGTTCTTCGATATGCCGCTCAACTCGGTTCCCTGCACCCTGGATGGGGCGGAATTCGACCGAAAGCTGGCCGCCATGCGGGCACTTTCCCACACCGACTTCGCCCTCTGGGGCGGCCTCACCCCGGCCAACCTGGACCGCCTTCCAGAGTTGGCCGAGCGGGGCGCAATCGGCATTAAAGCCTTCATGTCCAACTCCGGCATGAAGGAGTTCCTCCACGCCGACGACGGCACCCTCTACGATGGCATGAAGACCGCCGCAGCGCTGGGCCGGGTGGTGGCGGTACACGCCGAGTCGGACGCGCTCACCGCATACCTCTCGAGTCAACTGCGCGGCGCGAACAGGACCACCTGGCGCGACTATGTAGAAAGCCGGCCAGTGTTCGCCGAGCTCGAGGCCATCTCTCGAGCCCTGATCCTGGCTGAGGAGACGGGCTGTAAGCTGCACATCGTTCACATCAGCTCGGGGCGCGGGGTGGTGCTGGCGGCAGAGGCCAGGGCCAGGGGGGTGGACGTTACCCTCGAGACCTGCCCGCACTACCTGGCCTTCACCGCCGAGGACCTGGCCCACCTTGGCGCAGTCGGCAAGTGCGCCCCGCCCCTACGCGGCGAGGCCGAAGCCGACCTGCTGTGGGACGAGGTTTTGGCCGGAACCCTGGACATCATCGCCTCTGATCACTCGCCTTGCCCGCCCGAGATGAAGCTGGGGGCCGACTTTTTCGGCCTGTGGGGCGGGATTTCGGGAGTGCAGAGCTCGCTCAATGTCCTGCTCACTGAGGGTTGGCACCGCCGCAGCCTGCCCCTCGAGCGGATCGCGAGCATGCTCAGCGACGGCCCGGCCCGCCGCTTTGGCGTTGAGGGCAAAGGCCGGCTCGAGGTAGGGTTCGACGCCGACCTGGCCCTGGTGGACCTGCACGAGACCTTCACCCTGGAGCGCTCCCACTTGCTCTACCGCCACCGTCAGAGCCCCTACATTGGCCACACCTTCAAGGGCGCCGTCAAGCAGACCTTCCAGCGTGGTCGGCCCATCTGGAGTGAGGGAAAAGTCTCGAGACCTGGGGATGTTAGATTGGTCTCGCCGACTTGACGTCGCAGTTCAATAGCCCAGATCAGATACCAACCCTGACCCGAATCCCGCTATAAGACCAAGGAGCCTATGAGCCTAACCGGAAACACCCGCACCCGCGTCGCCCCCGACCACGCCTTCATCACCCCGGACACCTTTGTCCGCGCGCCCCTGCCCGGCTGGAGCAACACCGCCTGTGTGGTGCACATCGCGCCGGAGATCGGCTCGAGGTTCAAGATGTACACCGCAGAGATGGCCGAGGGCGGGGTGGGACAGATGACGCTCCTGGACGTCCAGCGGGTGGCTTATGTGCTGGAGGGGGAGGTGCGGTTGGAGGTCGGAGGCGGCGCCCACCTACTGGGCGAAGGCAGCTACGCCTATGTGCCGGCCAACACCCCGCACACCCTGACCGCGCAACGGGTTTCGCGAGTGCTGGTAATCGATAAGCCCTACATGGCCTTGGTAGGCGCCAACGTGCCCGACGTGGTGGTGGGTCACGAGCCCAGCCTGCCCTTCACGCACCTGGCGGGCGACCCTGCCCTGCAGGTGCGCACCATGCTGCCAGACAATTTCAACTTCGATATGGCCTTCAACTCGATGAGCTTCGACCTGGGGGCGCACCTGCCCTTTGTCGAGACCCATGTGATGGAGCACGGGCTGATCTTCGTTCAGGGTGGCGGGGTTTACCGCCTCTCGGACTCCTGGTACACCGTGCAGGCCGGTGACGTGATCTGGATGGCCTCGTTCTTCCCGCAGTGGTTCGGGGCGCTGGGCAAGACTTCGGCCAAGTACCTGATTTACAAGGATGTGAACCGGCACTCGCTCGAGGGCCTAATCTAAATCGGGCCGGCCATCGCGGCGTTCGAAGCCTACCCCGGCCCAGCCTGGTACCCCTCGAGCGCCTCGCGGAGGGCGGCGGTAACCTGCCGGCGCAGCTCGGTCGGCTCCAGCACCTCCACCGCCGCGCCCACCGACAGGACCCAGCTCAGGGCGTATTCGTCAAACTCGAACACCAACCGGGCTTCGAGCCAGCCCGCCTCCAGTGGGCGGGTAGACTCGAGCTTGCCCCAGTGGCTGGCCGGGTTGGCGCGGGCCAAGGCCCGCTCGCGGATGCGAACCCGGACAGCGTAGCTGGGGATCTGTGCCCGGTACTCGTCCCGGGCCCTGCGCCAGTAGGTCTCGAGGTCGAAGTCGGCGGGGCGCTCGGAAGGCTGAGCGAGCACCCTGGCCTCCAGAACCCTCGAGACCCGGTAGGATCGCAGCTGGCCCTCTCTCGAGGCGACCAGATACCACACGCTGCCGCGCACCACCAGCCCCAGCGGGTCGAGCGTGCGCTCGGAAGTGGTTCCGTCGGCGGTCTGGTAACTCATCCAGAGCTTGCGGTCCTGCCAGACGGCCTCCTGTAGCGTGGGTAGCAGCGGCACCTCCTCTTGGTGGCGCTGGAGGTCCACCAGGATTCGCTGCCGGGCGTACTCGGCCCCCTGGCGCTGGGCGTCGGGCAGCGCGGCAAGCATCTTGATCAGGGCGTGTTCCACCGACCGCCCCAGGCCCAGGTCGTCGAGGAGTTTGGAGGGTTTCAGCGCGAACAGGGCGGTGATCTCGGCAGGGCTGAGACCGGTCAGGTTGGTGCGGTACTCCTCGAGCATCCGCCACCCTCCGGCGCTGCCGCGCTCAGCGTAGAGCGGGACGCCCGCAGCGCTGAGGGCCTCCATGTCGCGGTGGATGGTGCGGGGCGAGACCTCGAGGCGCCGGGCCAGCTCGGCGGTGGTGGCGCGGCCCTTGGTCTGCAAAAGCAGCAGAATGGAAACCAGGCGGTCGGCTCGCATAGGCCCAGCATAGGATGCCAATATGACAGGAGATGTCATGTTGGCGCATTAGTCTGGAGCCATGAGACTCAAGGGCAAGGTGGCGGTGGTGGCTGGCGCAACCCGGGGCTGTGGGCGCGGGATCGCGGTGGAGCTGGGTGCGGCCGGCGCGACAGTTTACTGTACCGGGCGGAGCACTAAGGGTGCACTATCGGACCTGGGGCGGCTCGAGACCATCGACGAGACGGCAGAGCGGGTGACAGCGGCGGGCGGGCGGGGCATCGCGGTGCGGGTGGACCACACCCGCGAGGACCAAGTCCAGGCCCTGTTCGAGCGGGTCGGGGACGAGGCGGGGAGGCTGGACATTCTGGTCAACGATGTATGGGGCGGCGACCCCCTGATCGAGTGGGGCAAGCCCTTCTGGGAGCTGGACGTGGCGCAGGGATGGAGGCTCCTGGAGCGCTCCGTCTACAGCCACATCCTCACCAGCCGCTACGGTGTGCCGCTGATGGTGGCGCAAAACTCGGGTCTGGTGGTGGAGGTCACCGACGGCGACGGCCTGAGCTACCGGGGTAATTTTTTCTACGACTTGGTCAAGACCACCGTCATCCGCCTCGCGCAAAACATGGCCCAGGAGTTCGGGGGCAGGCGGATCAACGTTTCCGGCCAGCCTGACGCCACCGCCGCCGACATCACCGCTGTGGCCCTTACGCCGGGCTTTCTGCGCTCGGAGGCGATGCTCGAGCACTTTGGCGTTACCGAGGCCAACTGGCGCGACGCGATCGCCAAAGACCCCTACTACGCCGAGTCCGAGACCCCGCACTACATCGGGCGGGCGGTGGTCGCGCTGGCCTGTGACCCCAAGGTTCACGAGAAGGCAGGCCGAGCCCTAGCCACCTGGCACCTCAGCCGCGAATACGGCTTCACCGACATCGACGGCAGGGCACCCCACTGGCAGGAGTTCTACGACCGGATGCAGGCCAAACCGGGTTAGACCGACTCGAGGTCTAGCGCCAAGAGCCGAACATCCAGCCGACCAACTTCAGGTTGTGAAGCAAAGTTCGTCACACGCGACGCGATGGGTGGGCTGTGCCCAACTTCTGGGTCTTGGTAGGCATCGCCCACTCCAAGCCCTGGCATAGCCCATCCTCGAACCCTACCCCTCGTTCGAGATTTGCGGTATTCTGCCTCGAGCATAATGATAACCCTCGAGTTGCCCGAAAACTTCGCCTGGAAAAAGCTGCTGGCGCTCTACAAGAACAGCCACTGCCTCGAGCCCACCGAGCATGCCGACCCCAAAAAGGGTGTGCTCGAAGGCATCGTGGAGTTGCCTCGGCCGTTCTGGTACCGCCTTGAACCGTTGGGCGGTCTGCTCCAACTCGGCCTCACGGCCCCCGACGGTGCCAGGAAGCCGTCCAAACAGGACTACCAGGCAGCTCGAGCCTGGGCGGTGCGGCGGCTGTGGTTGGGGCTGGACTATGGGGCCCTGCGGGATGCGCTCGAGGTGAGTTTTTTGGGCTACTCGCTCTCGGGCGAGTACTGGCCGGTGATGTCGCCGGCCTACACCAGTTACTGGGCCGCGCTGCTGCGCATCTACTGCGGGCGCAATCTGGACGCCACCCTGCGGGAAACCTTGGGCGACAAGGTCTGCTTTGGCGGCAAGACCTATGCCTTGCTGCCTCGGCCCGAGCAGATGATGGGGGTGAGTGGCCTCGAGCTGCAAGCCATGGGGCTCTCGAGCTGGAGCAGCCGGAAGGTGCCGCACATCACCCAGGTCTTCCTCCACGACGAAGAGTTGCAACTCGAGCAACTGCCGACAGACCCCGAGGCCGCGCTAAAGCTCCTTACCAAGCGCCTCGAGCTTGGAGGTACCTCGGCAGCCTGGGTGCTGATGCGCGGTGCTATGCACCCGGACGTGCCCCTCGAGGGTGGTCATATCCGCCGGGCGCTGGGCGAAGGGCTGGGCCTGGACAAAACCCCCAAGCTTAAGGAATACCTCGAGCTGTTGCGCCCCCATGCGCCTTACCGCAGCTTTGCCTCGTACTACCTGCACCTCTCCCAAATCAAGCTGTGGCGAAAGGATTGGACGCTGGACGGAGGGGACTGAACGTGTAGTATTATCAGCGCCGTGAGTAACATACGCATATTGCTCAGCCCCCACCCTCTTGCCCCTTCCTTTGGTCGATGCCGGGCTGTGCGAGGGGATGTATGAAGGTTCTGTTGTTAGCCGGGGGGCCGCCCGGCGAGCATGAGGTTTCCCTCTCGTCGGCCCGGGGGGTTTTGGGCTCGATGCCGCATCCGGTCGAGCTGGTGGTGATCGCCAAGGACGGCAGGTGGCTGCTGGGCGAGGACGCCAAAGAGGCCCTGACCGCCGGGGTGGCCGAACAGGGCACCCACGCCTTCCCGCCGCCGCTGGACTGGAGGTCCTACGACGTGGCTTTTCCCCTCTTGCACGGCCCGCTGGGCGAGGACGGGGTGATTCAGGGCTTTCTGCAGCTCCTGGGGATGCCCTACGTGGGCGCTGACGTGACCAGCTCGGCAATCTGCATGGACAAGGATTTGTGCAAGCGGGCGCTGGCCCAGGGGGGCATCCGGGTGGTGCCGTGGGTGACTTTCTATCAGGGCGAGCCGACTCCCCAGCCGCGCTTCACTCCGCCCTACTTCGTCAAGCCCGCCAACACCGGCAGCAGCGTCGGGGTGAGCAAGGTCAAGGCCGACCAGGACGCTGCCAAGGCCATCGCCGAGGCTTTCTTGTGGGACCACAAGATTATGGTCGAGCAGGGCGTAGAGGGGGTGCGAGAGCTCGAGGTCGCGCTGCTGGGCAACGTCCATGCCAGCGCCAGTGTGGTGGGGGAGATCACCTACACCTCGGAGTTCTACGACTACCAGACCAAGTACACCGACGGACTGGCCCAACTCTACCTGCCCGCCCAGATTCCCGCCGAGTTGTCCGAGCGCATACGTGCCACGGCCGCGGAGGCGTACCGGATTCTCGGGGTGCGGGGGATGGCTCGAGTGGACTTCTTCCTCGATCGAGGGGGCGTGCTCTACCTCAATGAGTTCAACACCATTCCTGGCTTCACCCCCACCAGCATGTACCCCAAGCTCTGGCAGGCCAGCGGCCTGAGTTACCCCGACCTGCTCGACCGGCTGGTGCGGCTGGCCCTGGAGTAGGTGGGATAATATTCGCATGAGCGAACTCGAGACCCGGTACGCCGAAGCGCTGGCCCACACCCAGAAGGCCCTGGAGTACATGGCCCAGTTCGGTGTTCGGCCCGGTGGCCAGGTGCGTCTGTTTTTCCCCCCAGAGACCCGTCAGACCGAGATCGACCGGGTGCCCTACCCCCATGCCGAAAAACAGCGGGTGGTCTACGAGACCGAGCAGGGCGAGTTCAGTGCGGTGGGGCCTTACTCTGGCCTGCCCGACTACGGGGTGGTACGGGTGGAGTACGTACCGGGGAGTTGGATTTTAGAGCTTAAGAGCTACAAGTACTACCTGATGTCCTGGCGCGAGATCGGCATCTACCAGGAGGATGTCACGGTGATGATCTATCAGGACCTCTTGCGCCACCTCGCCGACCCCCGCTACCTTCAGGTCACGACCATCTACAACGTACGCGGCGGCATCCGCACCACCTGCACCCTAGACAGCCGGCAACAGTGAGGCGGGGCGGTGGGCCTTTGCCCGTGGCGGCACAGGCTACTGCGGCTTGCCCATGATGAGCACCCAGTAGCTGCCCACCGAGGCCAGACCCATCTGGGTGTAGGCCGTGTCCATCAGGGCGTTGCAGTGTCCGGCCTGACTCGAGAGCCAGGCCCCAACCACCGCGTCGGCGTCGCTGAACCCGTTGCCCAGGTTTTCGGCCAGGTTGAGGTAGGCGTAGCCATTGTTGCGGGCTCGAGTGGCAAATGGGGTAGGGTCGGAGCCCTCGGTGTGGGCATTGGGGCCGGTGAGGTCGACGCTGTTGGCGTTCAGGTAGTTGGCCCGCTGGCGCGCGACCTCGCCCAGCAGGCCGCTCCAGGACAAGGCCCCGGCGGCCGAAAGGGTGGAGGGGCCCTTTGGGTATCTCGAGTTGGTCTGATTATTGCAGGTCTGGGCGACGGTGCGGACCGCGTTGACGGCCTGGACATAGCTGCTCTGAACGGCCGGGGTGTACTGAACGCCGGTGGGGGTCGCTGGTGGCGTGCCGCACGCCGCTAGCCCCAGGAGAACGAGAAGTAGAAGGGGGCGCATGACTCAGTGTTGCAAAAACCGGGCGCAGATAATGCCCGAAAATTCCGTTACCTGGCCCACTCCGGTAACGAGGCCAGGCGTTTCAAGTCTCCTGCGTACCTTGCGGGTCTCGAGGCACCAATTCGCTTCAGCTCAACCCTCTTTGTGGAGGGCTGGTTCACCCAGCACCTTCAAAAAGCTTGGGAAAGCAAAACGAGGCCGTTTGCACCCGGACTTCGGCGCATTTTGTATGCTATAGCGGCATGCGGCAGATCGGCCTCACCGGGAGCATCGGAAGCGGGAAAAGTACCGTAGCCCGGCTGCTGCGCGAGCGCGGGGTGACGGTGCTGGACGCCGACGCTCTGGCCAGGGAGGGCGCGGGCGTGCTCAAGGCCGAAATCTGCGCTGCTTTTCCGGAAGTCTGTGCCGGGGGCGAGATCGACCGGGCGGCGCTGGGGCAGCGGGTCTTCTCCAACCCGGAGGAGCGCAAGCGCCTCGAGGCCATCCTGCATCCCTATGTGCGGATGCGCATGCGCGAGGAAACGGCCAGGGCCGAGGCCGAAGGACAGGGCCTGGTGGTTCAGGACATCCCGCTCTTGTTCGAAACGGGGCGCGAGCGAGACTTCGACGGGGTGCTGGTTGTGCTGGCCCCAACGCCCACCCGCCAGGCCCGCGTGGCGGCCCGTAGCGGCCTCAGCGAAGCCGAATTCGAGGCCCGCGATGCCCAGCAGATGCCCCAGGAGGAAAAAGCCCGGCGGGGCACCTGGGTCATCCGCAACGACGGTGGACTCGAGCAGCTGAGCCGGCAACTCGAGACCTGGCTGGCCGAGGTGCGCCCGTGAGGCTCAAGCACGACTGGCTGGGCGAGGTCGTGCTGCCCGAGTACGCCCAGCGCATCGTCTCGCTGGCCCCCAGCATCACCGAGACCCTCTTCGCGCTGGGTCTGGGGGGGCGCACGGTCGGGCGCAGCGTTTACTGCTACCGCCCCGCCGAGGCGCTGGCCCTTCCCACCCTCTCAAGCTATACCCGCCTCCGCTGGGACTTGCTGGAGCAGCTCCAGCCCGACCTGATCCTGATCTCCACCGGTATCCAGCGCGAGCTGCTCAACGAGCTACTTGCCCGCAAGCTGCCGATTTTCCCGGTTCCACTGGTGCACAGCCCCTATGGCATTCTCGAGAATATCCTACTGGTTGGGGAGCTGACCGGGGCCGGCGTGAGGGCCTCGCAGCTGTGTGCCGAACTCTCCGACCGCTACGCCAAGCTGCACCAGATTCTGCCCCCCATCCGTGTCTACCTCGAGCTCGACCTGGGCGGCCCCACTTCGGTAGGGCGTGGAAGCTACATCACCGAGGCGCTGCGGCACCTGGGCCTCGACAACGTGCTCTCTCAGCACCCTCAGAGTTACTTTGCCCCCGACCTGGCCCTGATCGAGCGGCTCATGCCCCAACTTGTTATCCTGGAGCCCAAGCTCCCGCGCTCCCGCATCCTCGGAGAGACTCCGGCCCGGCCCTTCAGCGAGGGGGCCAACGGCCTGTATCAGAGGCAGCTCGAGCGGGCCAGGGCCCGCATGGGCGAGCGCGGCTGGTCGTACCCCCTCTTGGTGAACGGTGGCGACGAGCTAACCCACTACGGCCCGATGTTCTTCGAGTACCTCGAGGCCTTAGAGCGCCGCATTGAGCGCATGGAAATCGGCTAGCCGAAGGCCGCTTTACTGCGAGGCACCTTGAGGGCCTTCGGGGCGCGCCGCGCCAGGAAGTCGCGCAGCGCCCCTAGGTAGCGCTGGTTCTCTTCAATGTGCGGCGCGTGGCCGCTCTCTTCGAAGACCACCAACTCGCTGTTGGGCAGCAGGCTGAACAGTTCCTCGCTGGCCTCCAGCGGGGTCACCCAGTCGTGACGGCCCACGGTGATGAGGGCGGGAACCTTGATTGAGAGCAGCTTTTCGGTTAGGTCAAAGTTGGGCTGGTTGCGGCTGAAAGCCCAGTTGTGGGTCTCGTAGCGGAACGGAATGGCGGCCAGGCGCTGGGCCTCGGCCTCGGGGTCGCGGTGGTAGTCGTAGAGGGGCAGGATCATGGCGAAGCTATCGCGGAAGTCCTCGTTGGAGGTCATCCGTCCGGCGAAGAGGCGCTCGAGCCGATCCTGGTCCATGGGGAAGCCGCTGGCGAGGGCCTTCTGTCGGCTGGTGTCCCGGTACTTGTTGCTGGCCGCGGTGTCGCGCAAGATCAGGGCGTGCAGGTTTTCCTGGTGGCGCAGGGCATACTTGAGGGCGATGTACCCCCCATAGGAGCCACCCAACAGGACCATCTTGCCCAGACCGAGTTGTTGCCGAAGGGCCTCGAGGTCGGCCACAAACTGCTCGTGGGAGTAGGGCTCTCGGCCCTCGGATGCTCCGCAACCCCGGTGGTCGTAGGCGATCAGTCTGAACGAATCGGTGAGGGGCTGAAAGGCGCCCCAGTCGCCCGCGTGGCTGCTCATGCCGGGGCCGCCGTGCAGGGTGACAAAGGCGGTCTTGTCGCCGCCGGAGTCCTGGTACTCAAGCTTTACGCCGTTGACTTCGATGCGCATAAGTGCCTTATTTATGGGTCGAGGTTTGGGGCAGAGGGTGTTTAGGCCGGCCTTGGACGGCTGTGGGGGATATCCAGCCAAAAAGAGCTACTGGTTCATGAAGTCCTGGGCCTCGAGATAGCCCAAGATGTTGCGCGAGAACTCTTGGAACGAGGCGCGGGTGTACTTGAGGGAGCTGTAGACCTGGGCCAGGTTTTCCACGCCCGACTCCTCGATCATTTTTCGCAGATGGGGGAAGCTCATGTAGCGGTCCCACCCCTTGACCTCGCGCTCGGTGTAGACCTCCAGAACCCGCTCGTCGGAGTCTTCGTGGTAGAACTCGCGGTGGACCAGACCGTCGAGGGGGAGCCGGTCGCGCAGGGCGGGGGCCTCGTCGGGGTAGCCCAGCGAGAAGCCCACCACCGGCACCACCCCCCGGGGAAGCCGGAGGATGGGGCCGATTTGGTGGCAGTTGGCCAGGGTCGAGCCCATGTAGCAGATGCCCAGACCCCTGGCCTCGGCCGCCAGCGCCACGTTCTGCGAGACCAGCACCGCGTCAATCGCTGCGGTCATGAAGCTCATGAAGTTGTCGAAGCTGTCGGGGGCGTTGCTCAGGGCCAGCCAGCGGCGCATGCGGCGGAAGTCGGCGCAAAAGGTCAGCAGCACCGGGGCCTCGAGCACCATCGGCTGGTTCATGTGCGGTCCGTAGAGCTGCTGCTTAAGCTCGGGGTCGGTGGTGACCACCACCGAGAAGGCCTGCATGTTGCCCGAGGACGAGGCCCGCAGGCCGGTCTCGAGCAGCTCGGTGAGCAGCGACTCGGGCACCGGGTCGGGCCGGTACTTGCGGATCGAGCGGTGCTGGCGGATGGCCTCGAGCAGCGGCATAGGCTTACCGATGCCAGGCTTCTTTCAGCACCCGCATGATGTTGCCGCCAACGGCCTTGGCGATGTCGGCGTCGGAGTAGCCCCGTTTCACCATCCAGCGCACGATGTTGGGGAAGGCTTCGGCGGGGTTCTCGATGCCGTCCACCCACTCCACCTTGGGGTAGGGCAGGTTGCCCCTCGAGGCCCCGATCGATAGCGCCGCCGAGAGGGTGCGGTGCAGCCCCACGTGGTCGCCGAACAGCACGTCCGGGCCAAAGGCCACGTGGTCGATACCCACGAGGTCGACGCAGTATTCGAAATGCTCCATGAAGCTCTCGATGGAGTGCCGGGGGTTCTTCTCGCTGATGGTGGTGTGCGGCGCTGCCTCGATGCCGATCACACCGCCCCGGGCGGCGCAGGCCTTGATGATCTCATCGGGCTTGAGGCGGCTGGAGTTCCACAGCGCCCGCGCCCCGGCGTGGGTGATGAAGATTGGCTTGCTGCTGGCCTCGATGGTGTCCATGGAGGTTCGGTCGCCCGAGTGGGAGATGTCGATGGCGATGCCCAGCTTGTTCATCCGCTCCACGGCTTGACGGCCCAGGTAGGTGAGCCCCCCGTCCACCTTCTCCTTCAGGCCGCCGCCCAGCGCGTTGCCCTCGCTGTAGGCGATGCCCAAGCAGCGCACCCCGAAGCCGTACAGGATGTCGATGCGGTCGATCTCGTTCTCGATCATGGCCGCGCCTTCGATAGAGACCACGAAGGCGATCTGTCCGTTCTGTTTGGCCTTGACGATGTCCTCGGTGGTGAGGCACAGCACCACCATGTCTTGGTGAGCGATGTCGGAGAGGCGCATCCCCAGGTCGTAGAGGATGTCGTCCCACTTCCAGCCCCACTTGCTGGTGATCATGGCAGTGCCGTTCATCAGGTTGTCGAACACACAGTCCATCCCGCTCACGCTGAGGCCCTCGTAGCCGGTCCAGTCGCGACCTTGGCGGCGGAACTCGAAGAACTCGCCCAGGTTTTCCGGCGAAACGAAGCAATGGTCGTGCAGCGAGATGACGAGGTTTTCCTCGAAGATGCGCTTGACCCTGGCCTCCTCCTCCGAGGTCACCTCGACCTGGGTGCTGGGTACGCGGTTGAGTTCAGGGACGAGCTTGAAGGCTTTGTAGTCCTTGTCGGCCTCGAGGTACTGGTAGGACTTGTATCCGCTGTAGCGCTTCTTCTGCATAGGTACTCCAGTTTAGGCGGTGAGGGCAAAGAACTCGGAGGTCGGAAGGCCGTTATGGGCGGCGAAGGCGGCGGCCTGTAGCGCCGCTCCGGCGACCAGGCCACCTGCGCTGAGGTAGACGGCGGCTACGAGGTGATAGGGGTGGCTCAGGAACTCGTTGTAGGGGCCGGTAAAAGGGGGCCACTGGGAGGGCGGGGTGGCCTCGGCCCGGCGGGCCATCTCGAGGGCCCGGTCCAGGAGCTGCCGCGCTCCCGCAAAGCCAAAGTCCTGATCCGGCCGGGCCTCGCAGTCGAGCAGGTAGGGGGCCTCGAAGCTCCCGGTGGGGCAGTTTGCCAGCCACGGTTCCAGGCTCTCGAGCACCTGTATAGCCTCGATAATCGCAGCGTTCCATAGCGCCGGGCCGCTGTGGCCGAGGAAGGGCGGGGTATTGTCGGGCAGGTGTTCTCCCAGGCTGATGATCTTGGTCAGGGTCTGGCGCAGCGCAGTGGCGGTGTTGCAGGCGTGCTCGAGGCTCTCCCGGCCCAGTTCGCCCCGCGCTGGTTTCGGACTGCCTCCGGCCGGCACCAGCCTTAGGGCATTGGCGAGCATGCGTGCCGCAGGCAGCCAGCCCAGTTGGAGCGTGCTAGCCCCGAACTCGGGGTGTGAGCCGAACAGGATGATCTGGCCGCTACCCACCGCCTGACGATAAGCGACGCGGGCGCCGGCCTTGACGGCCCGGCTGAAAGTGGTTTCGCCCTCGAGGCCCAGCGAGCGCTCGAAGGGGGTGAAATCCTGGGCGGCCTCGAGGACCCTCCCAGCGGTTCCCTCGGCCGGCGGGAACAGAGGGCCGTTGTAGTGGATGATATCGAAGTCGGACTCGAGGCCCTCGAGCAGCGGATGACCGCCCGGCACTGCCTCGACCCTCATCCGACCCGTGCCCGGGGAGTCCAAGCCCCACTCGCCCGCCGCCGCGTTGACCGGGGTTAGGTCGCACATTTGGGTCTGGGCGGCCAGCGGTTGGGCCTCCAGGTAGGGGTCGCTCATGCGCAGCGGGTGGCAGGAGCCCGCGCAAGAGCCGATGTAAGTGCCACCGGATTCGACCCAGCGGCGCAGGTTGGTGGCCCCCGCCGCGCCCATCGGCTTAAGCTGGCCCGCCATCGCCAACAGGCCGCCGCCGGGGAAGATCACCGCGTCGAAGTCGGAGAGCTTGCCCGCCGCAATTTCATCGGCGTAGACCGGCGTGGGCTTGCCGCCCCACAGCGCCAACAACCCGATGTGGTGCGAGGGCGCGCCGCCCGAGGCGTAGACGCCCACGCGTAAACTGCCCAGATGCGGTTGAACGTGGTCTCGAGCCTGCTTCCACCAGTCAGCCATACGCTTAGCTCCGGGGGTCGAGGATGTCGCGCAGGGCGTTGCCCAGCACGTTGAAGGCCAGCACCGTGACCGCGATGAACAGGCCCGGATAGATTGCCAGCATGGGGTTTGAGTAGAGGTAGGACTGCGCGTTCTGCAGCATGTTGCCCCACGAGGCCAGGGGTGGCTGGATGCCGAGCCCCAGGTAGGAGAGCGCGGCCTCGGTCAGGATGGCCCACCCCACCCCCAGGGTCGCAAGAACGATGGCCTGTGGCAGCACCTGCGGGAAGATGTGCCTGAACATAATCCGGGGGTGAGAGGCCCCCAGGGCATGCATGGCCTCGACGAACTCCCGTCCGCGGTATTTGGAGAACTCCGCGTAAACCACACGCCCCATCTGGGCCCAGAAGCCGATGCCCACGGTGATGATGACAGTCAGGGGGTGGTTGCCGAAGACGGTCACAATCACCAGCACCAGAAAGAAACTGGGAATTGCCATGAACACGTCCACCATCCGCATCACCACGGTCTCGGTCCAGCCGCGGAAGTAGCCCGCCATCCCGCCCAGCAGCGTCCCGATGGACAGGCCCACCAGCATCGAGAGCAGCCCCACCGAAAGCGAGACACGCCCCCCCGAGAGGAGCCTCGAGAGCATGTCCCTGCCGAGTTCATCGGTACCCAAGGGGTGGGTGGCGCTGGGTTTGGCCAGGATGTTTAGAGGGTCGGTGGTGTCTGGCGCTATGGGGTAGACCACAGGCCCGAAAACTACCGTGAGGGTCAGGAGCAGCATGACGGCGAACGCAGTAGCCCCAACGGGGTTGCGGCGCACCCTCAGCCAGAAGCGGCTGCGCGGCTTTTGGGCGGGGGAAGAAAGAACGCTACTCATGGCTTATGCGCGGATCGACCGCGGCGTAAAGCAGGTCTACCATGATGTTCACCGCGACCACGATGGCGCCGACCAGCAGCGTGACCCCTAGGATTACCGGGTAGTCGCGCCCGTTGGCGGCCTCGATTGCGAGCCGGCCGAGCCCGGCCCAGCCGAACACGCTCTCGACGACCACAGAGCCCGAGAAGAGCACAGTGGTGATTAGGCCGAGGATGGCGATCACAGGCACCATGGCGTTTTTTAGGGTGTGCTTGAGCAGAACCACCCGCTCGGATAGCCCTTTGGCTCGAGCGGTCCTGACGTAGTCCGAGGTCAGCACGTCTAGCAACGCCGAGCGCGTCACCCGAATGACGTTGGGCATCAGAGTGAAGGCCAGCACTCCGGCCGGCATGGCGAGGTGGCGCAGCCGGTCGAGGATTGAGAACTCCTGCCCCACCGTGTAGATGCCCGAACTGGGCAGCAGCTTGAGCTGCACCGCGAACACGATGATGGCCACGATCCCCAGCCAGAACGCCGGGACCGACATCCCGACGGTGGCCACACTGCTGATGAGGTGATCGGGCCAGCGGTTTTTGTACATTGCCGAGATGGTGCCCAGTACCACACCCATAATCGCCGTGAGGATCAAGGCGGTTAGGGCCAGTTGTAGGGTGTTGACCGAGCGCTGGGCGAGCAGACTCGAGACCGGCAGACCCTGGTTCATCGACTTGCCCAGGTCGCCGCGCACCACCCCGCCCAGCCAGTCGACGTACCGCACCAGCAGCGGCTTGTCCAGTCCGAGCTGGCGCAGCACGGCCTCGCGCTCGTCGGCGGTGCGGCCCAGCGTCACCGCCGAGGTTGGCCCGCCGGGGGCCATGTTAATCAGGAAAAAGGTGACCACCGAGATCAGGAACAGAACCAGCAGTCCCTGAAGCATCCGGCGTACCGCATAGGTGGCCACGTAAATCTCCTTTCTCGCAAGCTTGCCTGCTGTCCAGTCCCGAGTTCTAGCCGTGATCTGGCCGGACGGGCTCGAGGGGGTCGGGCGATTGTTCTGCCCCTACCGGCCGCCTCTCCCAGAGGGAGAGGCGGCCGGTAGGGCGGATATGGACTCTTTGAACCCGCACGCCGGGATGAACCGTGCTTGGGGCTTACTTCCTCACGAACCACTCCACCGCGTACTGGTAGGCCAACGAGTTGTTGGTTTCGGGCATTCCCCCCAGGCGCTGGTTGCGCACGGTGATGACGTTGGGGTACCACAAGTAGAGGTAGGGGAGCTGCTCGGCCAGGAGTCGCTGCATCCGGCGGTATATGAGGACCTGCTGCTGCACGTCGGTGGCGGCGCGGCCCTGCTCCAGCAGCTTGTCCAAGTCGGGGTTCTTGTAGTTGGGGATGTTGTTGCCGCGGTCCGCTGCCGAGGAGGCGTAGTAGGGGGTCACATCGGGGGTTGGCGGGGTGCGCCACCAGGCCAGGGTGGCCTCGTACTGGCGGTTGACAAACATCTTCTGGATGTAGGCGTTCCACTCCATCACGCTGACATTGGCCTTGACCCCAATGGCCTTCCAGTACTGCTGCACCAGCAGCGTTGCGGGAACCAGGTAGCCAAGTTGGCCGGTGGGCATGTCAATCTCGAAGGGCTTACCGTCTTTTTGCAGAATGCCGTCGGGTCCAGGCGTCCAGCCGGCGGCCCGGAGCAGCTGCTGGGCGCGCTGGGGGTTGTAGTCGAACCTCGGCACGTCGCTGACGTGGAGCGCCTTGAGTACCGGGGCGATGGGGCCGGTGGCGGTGGTGCCGTAACCGCGGATGATAGCCTCGATCATGGCCTTGCGGTCGAGGGCCATCAGCAGGGCCTGGCGCACCTGAACGTCGCGCATCCGGGGGTCGTTTTGGTTGAGGGCCACGAAGTAGTAGATGTTCTCGCTCTGGCGCAGGATCTGGAGACGGTTGTTGCGCTCGACGCCCGCCAGCAGGGCGGGGTTCACGTCAACCACGGCATCCAGCTCGCCACTGATGACCTGGGCTACCTGGGTGTTGGGATCGGGCACGATGCGGAAAACGATCGAGGCCACCTTGGGGGTGCCGCCCCAGTACCGCTCGTTGCGCACCAGACGAACGTAGGAGCCAGGCACGAACTCGGCCACCCGGAAGGCCCCCGTGCCTACGGGGCTGCGCTTGTTAAAGCTGGCCACCTGCAGGGGGTTTTCGGCCGAGCCCAGCACGTGCTTGGGGATGATCCCGGCAAAGGAGGCCAGGTAGTAGGGCAGTGAGGAGAAAGGCGCGCTGAGCACGAAGCGCACCTGGAAGGGGTTTACGACCTCGACCTTGGAGATCGAGCTGTAGGTGGCAGAGTTCTGGGCTCCCAACTTTCTGTTGAGGATCACGTCGTTGAAGGTGAAGGCCACATCCTCGGCGGTGAACGGGCGCCCGTCGTGCCAGGTTACGTCGCGGCGCAGGTTGAAGATCCACGACAACCCGTCCGGCGCGGCCCGCCAACTGGTGGCCAGGGCTGGGGAGGGGCTGAGGTCTTTCTTGCTGTAGCGCACCAGCTGGTCAAACACGATGGTGTTGATCAGGTTGGACTCCACCACTGCCCCAGGCGTCCAGGGGTTGAGGGTGGGGTCGGCATTGGTGGCCAGATTGATCGTCGCGTTGGGGTCGAAGTCCTGGGCCAGTGCCGGTGCCAGACTTGCCCCCAGCAGGGCCAGCGAGACTGCTCCAAACTTCCACATCTTTCTTGCGTACATACCCTTACCTCCTCTGATCGCTAACCCGTGTAGCCCAACTGCCGTGCGATAGCACGCGCCACCGGAACCAGCATCTCCCCGAACTGCTCGAGCATCTCACCGCTCACCCGAAACGACGGCCCCCCCACGCTCACCCCCCCAACCACCCGGCCGCTGTGGTCGAAGATGGGCGCTCCCACACCCCTAGCTTCCGAGTCGTAGTCCTCGTCAGCGATGGAATAACCCCGAGCCCGAGTGGCGGCGAGGTCGCGCCTGAGGGCGGCGGCCTGACGGATGGTCTTGGGGGTGTAGGCGGGGTAGGTGCCAAGCTTGGCGATGATCCGCTCCTGCTCGGCCTCAGGCAGGTGGGCCAGTATGGCTTTGGGCACCGCCCCGGCGTGCAGCGGAACCGAAAGCCCCAGCACCGAGGCCAGCCGGACGCGGCGGTTGCTGTCCCGCCGATCCACGCAAACCGCGTGGTCGCCCGCCAGCGCGAAGAGGTTCACCGTTTCGCCGGTCTCGGCCGAAAGCCGGTCCAGGTGAGGCGCCGCTGCGTCTACCAGCGAGGCCTGTTGGCTGTCGGCAGAGGCAGCGTTGAGCACCCCCAAAATTGGGGTTAGGATAAAGCGACCTTCCTCGTCGATGCGCAGGAATCCGGCCTCCTCGAGGGTTTTTAGCGAGCGATACGTCTGGTTCTTGTCCACCCCAATCTTGGCCGCCATCTCGGCCAGCGAGAAGCGGTGCGGGGTAGCGCTGAAGGCCAGCAATACCTGAAGCGTACGGTACGCAGAGCTAATGACGTACTGGTTGTGGGTGCGGCTGCCGCCGACTTCCTCTTGTCTCATATATTGATATAGTGTTGAAATATAAAATACCCCCCATGCAAAGTCAAGCCCCAGCTACAATTAAACTGGGGCGATTCCAAATGTTGCCGGGTCTATATCACGTGCTGGGGCAGGCCTTTCAGTTCCGACTCTTGTAAGCCCACCCAGCCACCGCCGAACGCCTCGAGCAGGCTCCCCTCCTCGAACCAGCTGCGCGGGGTTTTTGCGCCCCATAGAGTCTGGCGTCGGGGGTCGTTGAGGTGCCAGCGGATCGGCTCGAAATCGGGGTCGGCGGTGATGTAGTCGGAAGTGTATAACTCGATCCGATGCCCGTCGGGGTCGCGCAGGTAGAGGAAGAAGGCGTTGGAGATTCCGTGGCGTCCGGGGCCGCGCTCGATGGCGTCGGTTTGCATAGCCCCGGCCAGGATGTCGCAGGTTTTGATAATCGCGTTAACGTCGGGCATCCAGTAGGCGAAGTGGTGCATGCGTGGCCCGGTGCCGTTGGTGATGGCCAGGTCGTGCACCCCTCCCCGACGCTGAACCCAGGCCGCCCAGATGCGCCCCACGTCGTCCTCGGTGTACTCGGATAGCCGAAAATTCAGCTCGTCCATGTACCACCGCATCATCCCTTGCACCTGCGGGGTGATGACATTGATGTGGTCGATACGCTGCAGGCCCGCGCCCCGATGAAGGTGGTACTTTTGCAGCAGCCAGGGGTGTTTAATCGACTCCGCGTAGAAGGCCACCGGCACCCCAAAGGGGTCTTGCATTCGCAGCAGCCGCGGCCGGTCCTGCTCGGTTTCCCAGCGGTAGGGGAGATGATGCTTTCCTGCAAAAGCCACCAGTGCCTCGAGGTCTTCTTCGCCGGCCACGCGGTAGGCCAGGTGCTTCACTCCGGCCTCGGGGGCCAGCTCGAGCTTGAGGGTCCACTCGCGGTCCTCGACCCCGCGCAAGTAGAGCGCGCTCGGGCTCTGGTGCAGAATGTTTAGTCCCAATAAATCGACATAGAACTGTCGCGAGCGCTCGAGGTCGGTGACGTAGAAGACTCCGTGCGCGATCCGCACAACGTTGGGGGTCATGTTGGTACCCCCGTAGGCCCAATGCACCACAACGGGGGCCGGAGGGCAGTTGTCTGAGGGTGATTCATCCGATACTCCTGTAACCCCGGTTCCAGTACACCATCGGCCTTGCGGGGTCCCCGATCCTGACTCCCGTCACCCGGCCCACCACGATTTTGTGGGTGCCGCCTTCGTGGATGGCGTGGGGCGAGCAATAGAGCGTCACCAGGGCCTCAGTCACGGCGGGAATTTCGCCGCCGTCTAGGGGGTCATAGCCGTCGATGGGACTACCGGAGAAGTGGGCCGAGGTGCGCTCGTGGCCCTCGGCCAGGATGTTGACACTAAAGGCGGCGGCGCCCTCGAGAATCCCCCACATGTGGGCCTCGGTGTTGACGCAGAAGAGGATCAGGGGTGGCTCGAGGCTTACGCTGGTGAAGGATGAGGCGGTCATACCGCGTACCTCCTCACCCCGGCGAGCGGCGACTACGGTCACCCCGCTGGCCCAGTGCTGCATGGCGGCCCGGAGCTGGGTCTGGACATCAGGGAGGGTTGGGTTCATATGAATATCCGGTCATGCGAAGAAGCCAACACACTCCCCTTTAGTCCGCCGCCGACTCCTCGACCTGCCGCGCGGCGCCGCGCTCGAGAAACCGCCGCACCTTTTCCATCGCGGGCCGCTTGTCGTAGATGCTGTAGAGGGCCTGCTGGGTACGTACTGGGTCACCGAAGAAGAAGCGCTCGTAGAGGGTCTGGCGCGCCCCAAAGGAGCTGATGGTCATGTCCCAGGCCAGCCGCATTAACTGTACCTTGTCTTCCGCTCCCACGCTGGCACCCTGAAGATACTTCCGCAGGTGGTCGCCCATCGGACCGGCGAAGTCGGACTGGGTGGGGATCATGATCAGGCCGGAGGCGGCCAACAGCTGCAGGATCTCGACCAGCTTGGGATAAACCTGCGGGTAAAGGTTGCGGGCGGCATCCAGGGGAGCCCTGGCCGGTGTGAAGGTGCCCCAGCGGTCCAGGCCGCCGTTGTCCTCGGCGGACTGCTTGAGGGCCTTCATGACCTCGAGCTGGATGATGATCTCGGCGATCTTGCCCTGCACGTGCTGGAATTCGCCGGCCCCGATGGCGTCCACCACGCTCTGGGAAACTCCCAGGATGGCCTCGGTTTTGGCCACCTTGCCGCAGATCACCTGATGGGCCATGTGCAGCACTGCACCGGTTTCGGCGTAGGCCCGGTTGCACTTCTTCACATCGCCCAGTAGGAATACCCTCTCCCACGGCACCAGAACGTCGTCAAAAATCACCATCGCGTCGAACTCTTCAAATCGGCTCGAGAGCGGATGGTCCCAGGCCCCCAGCCCGCTGTGATCCATGGCCTCGCGGCACTGGAAGTGGACCCCTGGGGTGTTGGTAGGCACCGCAAAGGCCAAGGCGTAGGGAGCCATGTCTTCCTGCTCCTTAAGCACCGTGGAAGGAAAGATAAGAATCTCGTCGGCGATCGGCAGGGTTGCCATCATCCGCGCCCCACGCACCACGATGCCGCGCCCGTCTTGCGAGACCACCCCCAGCGCAATATAGGGGTCCTTGAGCCCGGCGGCGTTGGTGGAGCGGTTGACCTGGGGGTTAGTGAGGGCGTGGGTGAGTACCAGGTCGTTCTCGCGCACCGTCTCGTAGTAGCGGCGGATGTTCTCGCCGAAGCGGGGGTCGTTCTCGGAGAAGTAGTCGGCAGCGTTGGCGGCTGCCATCAGGTTGACGTTCATGTAATCGGGCAGCCGCCCAAGGAAGCCCAGGCAGTAGTCGGACCAGGCGCTGTGCATGGCGGCGCGGCGCTTGAGGTCCTCGAGGCTTCGGGTCTGGAGGAAGCTCAAGCCCACTCGAGAGCCGGAGATGGGGGAGACATAAGTCAGGATGTCGCGGTACTTTGGGTCATGCTGCATATCTAGCAGCTCGGCCATGGTCTGGGCCATGCCCCGGGTGGCGGGGTGGGTGGTGGGGTCTTGCACCTTCTGCCCGTGCACCCAGAGGTTGGGCGGGTTGGTGCGGAGTTGCTCGAGAAACTGCTGGCCGGTTCTGGCTCCCATGTTTACCTCACTTCCCGAACTTCGGAATGTGGTGCTCCGTCAGCGGGACGGCGATGTGCTTGAGCTCGGTATAGAACTCGAGCGAATGCTCCCCGCCTTCCCTATGCGTCCCCGAGAACTTGACCCCGCCAAAGGGCGTGGGCAGGTGCCGCACGTTGTGCGAGTTGATCCAGGTCATGCCCGCCTCGAGATGCAGCGCCATGCGGTGCGCCTTCGAGACATCTCTAGTCCAGATATATGAGGCCAGCCCGTACTTGGAGTCGTTGGCCTTCTCGAGGGCTTCGTCTTCGGTTTTGAAGGGAATGGCAGCCAGAATGGGGCCAAAGATTTCCTCCTGGGCAATGCGGTGGTGGTTCTCGGCCACGAACAACCCAGGCCGTACGTAGTTGCCTTCTGTTCCCACTTGTTCCCCGCCAAAGATGTGCCTGGATTCCTGCTTGCCAATCTCTACGTACCCCAGCACGCGCTCTAAGTGCTCGGGGTGAATCAGCGGCCCCACTTCGGTGTCGGGGTCGAGGGGGTGGCCCACCTTGACCTTGGCGGCCCTTTCAGCTACCCGATTTACAAACTCGTCAAAGATAGATTCCTGTACCAAGGCCCGACTATTCGCCGTGCAGCGCTCGCCGTTGAAGCTGTATATCTGAAACACCGTGGCATCCACGGCGCGCTCGAGGTCGGCATCGTCGAATATCACGGCGGGGGACTTGCCGCCTAGCTCGAGGCTCAATCGCTTGAGCA
>JANRLD010000016.1:0-54922 GCA_033762915.1 Meiothermus sp.
CTACGAGAGAACCCGGCGCGAGGTCATTCAGAAGCTGATGCTGAGCTATACCCCGGTGTCCCCAGATCGGGAGCACCCTTCGCCGTGCCACCCAGCGCAGGGAAGGGGCCGTGCAGTTCACCGCCGACAACCCCCTCGAGACGACCCTGGGCCTCGAGAACGTGGGTAAGGGGCTGGGCCAGTCTCAGCCACCTCAGCCCGCCGGGCCTGTACGTGTACGGCGAAGCGGGTCTGGGCGGCGATCTGCAGCTTTCGTGGATCACCATTCATCGCCACCAGGTAGCAGGCATATCGGGTGAGGCGGTAGTCGGTCAGCTCCCGGCCCCCGCCTTGGGGGTGGTTCACCACATTGCCAACCCCGTCAATCTGGTTGCCTGACGGGTTTCCTATGTTGTCTGCCGCCGCAGCCCTCTCGATTACATCCTCAAAACGCTGCCACAAGTCGTACCCTAGCAGCCCCATGAGCTCTCGAGCCAGCCAATACTCGCCCCGCCCATCCACCCAGCGCACAGCATCGAAGGGGCTCGAGCCCGGAGCCACCCCGCCCGGAGCCTGGGCCGCGCCAAAGACCCGCTCGAGCGACGCCCTCCCCCCGGCACCTGCGCCTCCTCGACCAGGTACTCCACCTGGGTGCGGTTGAGATAGGTCACGAGGCTCGAGCGCTCGACCACATCGATGCCCGTTAGCTGGGTTTCGCCCCGCCGGATCACCTTCTCGAGCCGGTGCCCCTCCCACCCGAGCAGGCCCGCCTAGTCTCGGCTGCTCACCCGAGGGATATCCCCGTTCAAGGCTACTGATTGGGCTACACCCTGGTGTCAGCGGGAGGTGCAACCCCGGCACGACAGTAAGTGGGGCACGCGGGGTTCTGTTGAGTCTGCATCCGCTCGGCTCGATGGTTCAAGATGCGTCATGCCGAACGCCAAAGTCCGTGTGCTCAATGACCAGGCCCATGTATTGAGCGAGCAGCAGGTTATCTTCAAACTGGCGTTGTGGGGGTAGGGAGTCCGACCAGCCCTGGACCTGAGGGAATACCTTTCTACCTAGGCGGTCCAGCTGACGTAGGTTGCTGAGAACGGCCAGGCTTAATGCATCCTGCCGGTCACATTCCCAGCCGCCAGTGTAGGTGAAAACCACGCCTCTGTGATCGTTGGCGACAATCCTCATGCCCTATCTCCTACGCGGAAAATGATACCCAATTCTGTCTAATCCGGATTGTCCCCATACCCAAATGGTCAACACCATCTCGACAACCATCAGCTACTGTCCTAATATATCTACGACAGAGGCAGAGGATGAGCTACCGCCTAGACTAAACTGGAAGAGACCCACTGAGGCAAAATTCGCGCTGCACGAGCGCAAATTTTAAAGCCCAGCGGCTTCCTTCTAAGCGGTAGGTCGAGGGTTCGATTCCTTCCCGGTGCGCCAAAGCGCGTCCCACAGCCATAAAAGAGGCTGTGGGTGTTTTGCTGGGATTGAGTCTGACCTACCGCCTTGTGTTTCTGTGGTGAGGCTCGCAAAGTGGTGGCCGAAGCGGTTTACACCAATGCCGCAGTCTGTTTAGGGTAGTGGCATGCCCGCGCACCTGCCCGCCTCCTCGAGCCTCTCCTCCCACCTGAGGGCCGCCCTCCTCTTGCTTCTGGCCCTGCTGGCAGCCTGCAGCCCCGCCAGCCCCCCCAACCCGCTCACCGAGGGGGTTTGCGGGGCCAGCTTTGCCTACGGCAGACCCGCCCACGCCCTCCCCGAAACCCAGTTCCTCTGTCGCAAAGGCTACGCCGTACTGCACGACAACGGGCGCAAGGTTCCCCTCTACTCTGCCCAGCAGCTTCGGGCCGAGGCCCTGGACGGGTCCGTGGCCCGCACCGACGACTTCCGGCCCGACCCCGAGCTGCTCGAGGGCCAGCGGGCCGAGCTCGGCGACTACCGCAACAGTGGTTATGACCGGGGGCACATGGCCCCGGCGGGGGACTTCTCCACCGACCCCCAGGCCATGAGCGAGAGCTTTCTGCTCTCCAACATGGTTCCGCAGAACGGCACCATGAACTCGGGGATTTGGGCGGGCCTCGAGTCGGCTACCCGTGCTTGCGCCCGGAGCGTTGGGGCGATCTACGTCCTCACCGGGCCGGTATTCGAGGGCACCCCCAGGGCCATCGGTACAAACCAGGTGGCGGTGCCCAGCCACCTCTACAAGATCATCCTCGAGGCCCAGGGTGGGGACTCGAGGGCCTACCTGATGCCCAACACTGCCCTGCCCGCCCAGGGGGGCGGGTTCACCCAGTACCGGGTAAGCATCGACGAGGTGGAGCGCCGCACCGGGCTGGACTTCTTTCCGGGGGGTCAGGTTCTCGAGGACGGCCTGGGCACCTTGTGCAAGAACACCTTCGGAACCTGAGCCGAGCCGACGCCTCGCCGCACCGAGCAAGCCATGCGTTAAGCGTAGAGGGGCCGGCGGCCGGCCGGGTCTTCTAATCCAATTGCCTTTGGGCTATACTCCCATATATAGGGGTATAAGGTGCAAGTAGAACTGCCCAAAGGCCAGCAGCGCATCTGGGAAGCCCTGGTGAAATACCGCGGGCGTAGCGGCCTTCTGCCCTACCCGCTCGAGCTGGCCCGCATGCTGGGGCTCGACCGCAAGGGGGTCTTGCAGCAGCTCGAGGCCCTCGAGCGCAAGGGCTTGCTGGAGATCCAGGCTCGAGGGCGGGGCCTGCCTGCGGTGCTCCGGCTCACCCCGCAGGGCAGACTCAAGGCCGGGCTGGGCATACCCCTTCTGGGCACCGTCCAGGCCGGCCCCCTGGGCGCGCCCAACCAGGAGGTGCGGGGCATCATCAACCTGCCCGCCCGATCCGGGCTGTACGGGCTCGAGATTGACGGGCTGTCGCTGGCGCCGTGGCTACGGCCCAAAGACATCAGCATCATTAAGGCCGAGCCCCTGAGCTACGCGGGCCAGGTCTCGGTGGTGCGGGTTCACGACGAGACGACCTTCAAGAAGGTCTACCCCAAAGGGCGTAAACTGCGCCTCGAGTCCGTCAACCCCGACTTTGCCCCCTTCGTCGTACCCGCCGACGAGGTGGAGGTGCAGGGGGTGTATTGCAGCCACTTCGGCGGCGAGCTAACCCGGGAATTGCTGGAGGTGTTTATGTAGAAAGCCCGACCGGCAAAAAAGACCCGAGGGCGCGTCTCGCCTGGCAGCTCGTCCGCGCCCTCTCCCTCAGAACCCCAGGGCCATGCCCCGGAGCGGTCATTCTTTGGTCTAACCAGTATAGCAAAAACCGGCCATGTCGAGAAGCACCAAGTCACGTTCTGGACAACTTCCGAGCCTGTTTCCTCCCGCGCTGGAGGCCGCCCGCCCGCCCACCATCCGGCCCAGGGCGGCCTCGAGCTTCACCGCCCTCTGGCTGGCCGACCCCCCGACCTGGGCGCTGGGCAGGCTGCACCCCTCGGCGGGCTCAGGGCAGGGCCTCGAGCCTCCACCCGACCAGCCCGTGCTGGCGGTCTCGGGCGGGCGGGTGGTGGGCAGCAATCTGCCGGCCCGCAGGGCAGGGGTTCGGCCCGACGAGTCCCTGAGCCGTGCGCTGCAACTCTGCCCTCAGGCGAAGGTCTATCCCCACGACCCGCCCGCGATGATGGCGGCCTGGGACAGCGCCGTAGCCGCCGCCTACAGCCTCAGCCCGTGGGTAGAGCCCGCGGGCGTGGGGCTGCTGTTCGCGGGCGCTCTGACCCCCCGGGAGGCCGGGCAGCTGGCCCGAATGACGGGTGCTCGAGTGGGGCAGTCCGCCAGCCGCTCCACCGCCCAACTGGCCGCCCTCACCGCCAAGGAGGGTTCGGCCAGGGCCGTTCCCAACGAGGCCCACTTCATCGCCCAGGTTCCCGTCCGCCTCCTGCTGGGCCTCGGCTTTGCCGAGGAGCTGGTGGAGCGTCTGCACTGGCTGGGGGTGGACCACCTCGCCGACCTCCACCGCCTGGGCCTCACCCAGCGCCAGCTCGAGGCCCAGTTCAGATCCGAAGGCCGGAGGCTCTATCAGGTGGCCCACGGCGGGCTTACCGAGCCTGTGCAGCGCTTCAGGGAGCCGCCCGTTGCCCGGGAGCGCTGGGAGTTCGAGGAGCCCGCCGTGGAGCCGTACCAGTTCATGCCCGTACTGCACCTGCTGGTGGCCAACGCCGCCACCCGACTGGGCAACAAAGCCTGCTGGACCGTCACGGTGGCGCTGCAGGGCGGGCAAGGCTGGCGGCTCGGGAGGCGGGTGCTGGGGGCGGCCACCAACCGCGCCAAAGCCCTGCTCGGCGTGGCAGAGTTGACCTTCTGGG
This sequence comes from Meiothermus sp., assembly GCA_033762915.1. Lineage (GTDB taxonomy): Bacteria > Deinococcota > Deinococci > Deinococcales > Thermaceae > Meiothermus. The sequence continues at coordinate 4,303 of JANRLD010000016.1, forward strand.
ACGTCCACACCCCCGGGTCGGGGATCGAAGCGCTCGAGGTGACGCTGGGGCGCATCGTCTTGCCCGAGGCCGAGCAGCAAGACCTCTTCGGCGCTTTCGACCGTCCCCCGGTGTGGGAGGCCATCGAGCGGGTGGACGGCCGCTTTAACGGCGGCATAGGCCGCCTGGAGGTCGGAAGGGTGGCCCGCTTCCGCGAGGAGTTCTGGCGCTTCGTCCCGCTCGGCTCGAGCCAAAAACCCCCGGTGGGCGACGGGCGGAGGCTGCGGTGAAGACCCTACAGGCCCCCCGCCCGTGTCGGGTTCTGCTGGACCGCCGAGCCGTCCGGGCGGTGCACTTCCGGGAGCGTGCCTGGGTGGTGCGCCAGACCATGTGCGTCTACACCCTCTGCGACCCCTGGCGCACCCTGCCCGGCCTCGAGGGCGAGAAGCGGGTCTACCACCAGCTGTACACCACCCACGGCGAGATCGAGGTCTTCGAGCGGGTGCGGGGCCTCGAGCCCGGCTGGTACGTGACGAGGTGGTGGGACTGATGGGCTTCGTGCACCTGCATGCGTGGTCGTGGTTCTCGTTCCTGAGGGGCGGCTCGAGCCCCCAGGCCCTGGTCGACCAGGCCAGTGCCCTGGGCCAGACCGCTGTGGCGCTCACCGACTGGATGGGGGTGGCGGGGGCGGTTCAGTTCCAGGTCGCAGCACGGCAGGCCGGCCTGAAAGCCATCATCGGCTCGGAGGTGAGCGTGGAGGGCCACCCGCTGGTCTTGCTGTGCGCCGACCAGGCGGGCTATGCCGCCCTCAACCGCCTCCTCACCGACGCATACGGGCGGGACAAGGAGAGCCCCGAGGTCTCCCTCGAGCGCCTCTGCGACGACAACGAGGGGCTATTCATCCTCACGGGCGGAACCGAAGGGCGCCTGCGCCGCCTGGTGGTGGATAAGCGCTACGAGGAGGCCGTGCTGTGGCTGGAGCACCTCGCCGATATCGCGCCCCGGCGGGTCTTTGTGGAGCTGGTGGCGCACCGCCTCGAGGGCGAGCCCCGGGTGTTGAGCCAGCTGGCCGAGCTGGCTCGAGGGATGGGGCTGCACACCATCGCCACCAACGCTGCCCGCTACGCCAGGCCGGACGACTTCGTGACCCACGACCTGCTCAACCGCATCCGCCTCAAGCTGCGCTACGACCAGCCCTACGCGGGCCAGCCCCCCAACGACGAGGCCTGGCTGAAGGGGGAGGAAGAACTGCACCCGCTCATCCCCGACCCCAACGCCCTGACCAACACCCTGAGCCTGGCGGCCGAGTGTTCGGTGGACCTGCTCCCCGGCCAGATCACCCCACCGGGGGCCTTGTTGCCGCTGGGCTACCGCCACCACAACGACTACCTCGAGCACCTGTGCCGCGAGGCCCTGCCCCGCAAGTACCCGGACGCCGGCCAGCGGGCCAAAGCCGAGCGGGTGCTCGAGCACGAGCTGGGCGTCATCAAGGCCGTGGACGTGGGCGAGTTCTTCCTGGTGGTTCGGGAGGTGATGGCCTACGCCCGCTCGAGGGGCATCCGCTGCGCGGGTCGGGGCAGTGCCGCCAACTCCATTGTCGCCTACCTGCTGGACATCACTGCGGTCTGCCCTGTCGAGTACAGGCTGCTGTTCGAGCGCTTCTTGCACGCGGGCAGGCGGGGGACCCCCGACATCGACGTGGATTTCGACACCTACCGCCGCGACGAGGTGATCGCCTGGATGCTCGAGCGCTTCAGCATCGCCCACACCGCCATGACCGCCAACGTCAACACCTACCGCCTGCGCTCGGCGGTGCGCGACGTGGCCAAGGTGCTGGGCTGGTCAGCCGACATCGCCACCCACCGGCTGACCAAGGTGCTCGACAGCCACGGCGACCCCCAAGACGTGCGGCGGCATCGCCAAGCCCTGGCCGAGCAGGTGGGGGAGGTGCCCCTGCTCGAGCCCCTCCTCACCCTCGTGGAGCGCCTGCAGGACTGCCCCCGAAACCTCAGCCTGCACTCCGGCGGGATGATCCTGGCCCGCACGCCCCTGGAGAACTTCACCCCCATCCAGACCTCGGCCAACGGGGTCAAGCAGGCCACCTTCGCCAAGGACGACGTGGAGTTTTTGGGCCTGGTGAAGCTGGACGTGCTGGGCCTGCGGGCGATGTCCGCCATAAGCTACGCCCTCGACCTAATCGAGGAGACTACGGGGGTGCGGCCCGACCTCGAGGGCCTGGGCCTGGAAGACCCCGAGGTGTACGACCTGATTTGCAGCGGCAAGACCCTCGGGCTGTTCCAGATCGAGAGCACCGGCCAGATGAACCTCATCGCCAAGACCCAGCCCAGGAGCTTCAGGGAACTGGGCATACAGGTCGCCATCCTGCGCCCTGGCCCCATCCAGGGCGGGCTGATCCCGCCCTACGTGCGCCGCCTGCGGGGCCTGGAACCCGTCCGCCCGCCCCACCCCAGCCTAAGCGAGGCCCTGCAAGACACCCACGGGCTGATTCTGTATCAGGAGCAGGTGCTCGAGATCACCCACGCCTTCGCCGGACTGTCCCTCGAGGAGGCCGACGAGTTCAGGCGGCTGATGAGCAAGGCCCGCAACCCCCAGAAGATGGAGGCCATGCGCGCGCGCTTCGTCCAGGGGGCCATGGCCACCCACCCCGACATGACCGAGGAGCTGGCCAACGCCGTCTTCGACAAGCTCTCGAGGTTTGTCGGCTACGGCTTCCCGAAGTCGCACAGCTTCGCCTTCGCCCGCACCGTCTACCACACCGCCTGGCTCAAGCGCTACCACCCCGCCGCCTACCTCGCCGCCGTGATGCGGCACTGGCCGGGGATGTACCCCATGCAGTCCTTTGTGGAGGAGGCCAGGGCCTTCGGGGTGGAGGTCTTGCCGCCCGACGTGAGGGTGCCCCGGCTGTGGCAGCACCTCGAGCTGAAAGGCGGCAAGTGGGCCATCCGCCAGTCCCTCACCGATGTGGCGGGGGTCAGCGAGGAGGACGCGCGGGTGATCGTTTTGGAGGGGATGGCCAGGCCGTTTGCCTCCCTCGAGGACTTCTACCGCCGGGCTGGGGTGGACTGGGATGTGGCGGATGCGCTGGGCAAGGCCGGGGCGCTGGACGGGCTGCCGGTCCTCGAGGCCGACGGGCAGGCCGGGCTTTTCGACCCCCCGTCCCAGCACCCCAGACCCGCCAAGGTAGACCGCCGTCAAACCATATGGCAGTTGGGCATCCTCAGGAACCGTTTGGGGCCGCCTGGGGGGCTGGCGCTGCCCCTGCTCGAGCCGACCCCCATGGCCCCCTCGGAAGTGGCCCGCCTGGCCGAGCTTACGCCCATTGAAGAGATGCAGTGGGACACCCGCACCAAAGGCTCCACCACGGGGCCGCACCCGATAGCACTCAAGCGCTTCGAGCTGACCCAGGCGGGCGTGACCCCCATCGCCCGGGTGGCCCCCGACTTCGCCGCGGCGGAGGACCGCAGGTGGCGCACCAGCCGCGACAACGACAAGCTCGTCTCGGTGGCCGGGATGGTGATCGCCCGTCAGCGGCCCCAGAGCGCCAAGGGGATCGTGTTTATCACCGTCCAAGACGAGACCGACAGCCTCCAGACCATCGTCACGCCCGAGCTGTGGGCCGAGCTAAGGCCCGTCCTGAGATCAGGTGCGCTGATTCTCACGGGCGTTCTGCAGGTGGTGGTGACCGTCTCGGGCCGGGTCTGGAAGGGGCTGCAGGTGCGCAGCGCCCAGGTCTTGGACTTCGACGCGCCCGTGGGCATGGCGGGCAACCCCGGGGCGGTCGCCGCCAAGAGGTGAGGCGTGTGCGGTCGGCTGGTTCACATGCTCACGCCCGAGGGGTATGCCACGTACCTCGACCTCTCGGTGCCCGAGACAGAGCCCAACTGGGACGTGCGCCCTACCGACCCCCTGCCCGTGATTCGGCAGCAGGGGGGGCGGCTGGAGTGCGCCCTGCTGAGGTGGGGGTTTGCGTCCAGGGCGGGCAAGGTGCTGTTCAATGCCCGGAGCGAGACCGTGGCTGAGCTGCCCAGCTTCCGGGATGCCTACCGCCGCTGCCGGGCGCTGGTGTTTGCCTCGGGATGGTACGAGTGGAAGGACAAGCAGCGCTATCTGGTTCGGCGCAAAGACGACAAACCGGTGGTGATGGCGGCCCTGTGGCAGGGGGATCGCTTCACCATCCTGACCTGTGCCGCCGGGGACGACCTGGCCTGGCTGCACCAGCGGGTGCCGGTCGTGCTCGAGCGCAGGCACTGGCAGGGCTGGCTCCGCGCGGAGCCGGCCGGGGAGTGGCTGAGGCCGTTTCCCACAGGAGCGCTGGCGGCGCTGGGTCCCCGCTGCGAGACCGGCTTCCCCGAACCCACTGCTCCCGGAGCCCTGGTGTTGCCCCGGCGTGGCTGAGTCGAGGGTTGGATCCTTTCGCGCTGCCCCAAATAGCCAAAAGCCCCCGGCACCTTGGCTGGGGGCTTTTGGTTGCGCGGACCAGTTTGTGCCAGGGTGTGCGAGATCAGAGGAGGCAGCCGTTGCGTTCCCGGGGCGGCGTCTTGCAGCTCAACTATTGCGACACCTAGAAGTCGTTGCGGGCCGCGAACCAGTCGTAGCGAATGTAGCCCTTGGCTCCGATCAGCTTAAAGCTGATGTCGTAAAGCCCCGGCTCGACTGGGACCTGGATGGAATCCTGAATGGTGCCCCGGTAGATTTTGGAGGTGGTTTTGGAGAAGCGCTGGGCCGGGTTGGCGATAGTCACCTGCAGGGTTCCTTCGTAAAGCTGGCCGTTGACCGTTACCCGCACGAAGGCCCGATTCCCCACCGCCCGAACCGACTGCACCGTGTCGCCAGAATAATTCCAGTAAGCCACCGGGACGTAGGGCGGATAGCCCGCCGCCAGCCCGCTGGTCTGGGCGTAGTAGATTAACGCGACCACGGCAAAAACAAAAAATAGCAACGTCCTCACAGTCTCCAGTATAGGAAACTTTGGCCTCGAGGTTGGTTTATGTAATCCTTAAATAAAACGAACCTAGCAAGCCCCCCCGCCGAACCGAATATACTAACGCCCATGTCGGCATCAGAAACCGCGCAGAACATCCTAGACCAGCTACAAATCGGGGCGGTCGAGATCATCCCCAAGGATGATTTATTAGAAAAGCTTAAGTCGGGCAAGAAGCTCACGGTAAAGCTGGGCCTCGACCCCACCCGCCCCGACATCCACATCGGCCACGCGGTGGTGCTGCGCAAGATGCGGCAGTTTCAGGAGCTGGGCCACAAGGTGGTCATCATCATCGGCGACTTTACCGCTATGATCGGCGACCCCTCGGGCCGGAGCAAGACCCGCCCCCCCCTGACCCTCGAGGAGACCCGTGCCAACGCCAAGAGCTACGTAGACCAAGTGGGCAAAATCCTCATCACCGACGACCCCGAGCGCTTCGAGCTGCGCTACAACTCGGAGTGGCTCGAGAACCTCGGCTTCAAGGAACTCATCAAGCTGGCCTCGCAGCTCACGGTGGCACAGATGCTCGAGCGGGAGGATTTCAAGAACCGTTACACCGAGGGCACCCCCATCTCACTGCACGAGTTCATGTACCCGTTCGCCCAGGGCTACGACTCAGTACCCATCCGGTGCGACATCGAGATGGGCGGAACCGACCAGAAGTTCAACCTGCTGGTGGGCCGTACTGTGCAAGAGGCATACGGGTTGGAAAAACAGGTCGCCTTCATCATGCCCTTGCTGGTGGGCGGCGACGGCAAGAAGATGTCCAAGAGCCTCGACAACTACATCGGCATTACTGAAGGGCCTGGGGAAATGTACCAAAAACTCATGAAAGTGGAAGACCAATATTTGCCGGTGTATTTTGATCTGTGCACCGACTTAACCCCCGAAGAAATTAAGTTTATCCTCGACAAAGGAGGGCCTGTCGGGGCCCATCGTGTGTTAACTAGATTGTTGGTAAAGGCCTACTCTAAAGACCGTATACCGCCTCGAATTGACAGAGCCCTATATGAGTCACATGGTTACAATTTTGATTTGGCTGGATACGATCCAGAAATTGTGAACCTTGTGCCGATAAACTTACGAACGGATACCAATCAACTTTATCCCAATCCAGTTGAGGATGTTGTGCGGCAGGCCGAAGCTCGTTACAACGAAATCTCTCGCGGCGGCATTCCATCCGATATCGCCACTCTCACAGTTGACTCCACCGAACTCCAAAACGGCAAAATCCCCGCTATCAAACTCTTTACCCTCGCCAAACTTACCGCCTCCAACGGTGAGGCCCGGCGCATGATCGAACAAAAAGGTTTGAAGATTGACGGGGAAGTGGTTAGCGATGTGAAACTCGAGGTCTCTCTCGACAAGCCCCTCGTCCTCCAGCGCGGTAAAGATAAGTTCGTGCGGGTTCAGCTCGGGTAAGGCCCCTCACCCCAGCCCCTCTCCCAGGGGGAGAGGGGGTCTTTTTGCCTAACAAAGCCCTCCTCCCACTGGGAGAGGGAATCTTCTTGCCCAACAAAGCCCTTCTCCCTCTGGGAGAAGGGTTGGGATGAGGGACCTTCAACTTCAGCTCGAGTGCCCCAGCCGTAGCGGGGTCTCGTGGCCGGTCACAATCAGGTTGTCGCCGTCGGCCTCGAGCCTCAGCCTCGAGAGCCCGTACCTCGGCGGGCCGTAGACCGCCCGGCCGGAGAGCAGCGGCTCGTAGGCCCCGAAGTGGCAGGGGCAGCCCATGAAGGGGTGGTCGGTGCGGTAGTTGTAGGCGATGGAGCCCAGCTCGGGGTTGTCTACGTAGTTGACCAGACAGCCCTGGTGGGTGCAGATGCGCGAGAGGGCGAAGTAGTGGCCGCCGGCGTGCTCGAGGCTCCCCAGCACCGCGCTGGGCAGCTTGAAAATGACCGCCTCGAGCTGCGCGCCGCCCTCGAGGGGGTACTGGAAGTATTTCTTGCTCCAGACGTTGGGCAGCTCGGAGACCCGGGCCGCCGCCGCCCTGGCTCCGTCATGCCAGACCGGCTCGCCGACCTCGGCCTTGCCGAAGTTGATGCGCCAGCCGCGCCAGACAAACCAGCCGAAGAAGCCCGTCGAGATGATCGCCGGGATGATCCAGATCGCGTCGCGCCGGGTGATGCGGCGGGCGGATTTGAGGTCGGGCTTCTCCATCTACAAACCGCCAATATAGCTCAACAGATCGCGCAGCTCCTGCTCGGAGAGCGGAACCGGGGCCATCTGGCCGCGCCCCTTGGTCACGATTTCGCGCACGGCCTCGGGGACCTTAACAATGTTGTTGCCCGACAGCCTCGGCCCGGTTCCGCCTTGGGCCTGGGCCCCGTGACAGGCCGCGCACTTGCCCAGGAACACTGCCTGCCCCGGCGAACTGGACTCGAGCTGCCCCTTGGCGGTCTGGATCAGGTTCTGCACCTGAGCCACTGCCGGCCCGCCGGCCTTCAGGTAGCCCTCCCAGGCCCGAATGGCTTGCTGGGGCTTGTTCTGCTGGAAATAGGCGTTGCCCAGGAACAGCCAGCCCTCAGCCACGCTGGGCTCGGCCCCGGTGGCCAGCTCGAGGGCCTGAATGGCCTCCTCGGGCCGCCCACTCATGAACAGCAGGATGCCTAGCCGGCGCACTGCCGTGGGGTTGCGCGGCTCGAGCTGGGCTGCCCGCAGGTAGGCGTGGGCGGCCCGCTCGAAGTCGTTGAGTTCGTAGGCCTTGTCGGCCAGGGCCAGCCAATCGGCGGCGGTGCCCGAAGCGTTGGCGCGGCGCTCGAGTTCGCCCAGCTCCCGCGCCTCGTTGCGGCTGGTGATGATGGTCTCACCGGGCAGGCGAGGGAAGGTGTAGGCCCCCAGCCCCACCACCAGCAGGGCCAGACTGGCCGCCACCACCGCGACCGTGGCGGGGTTGATGCGGCGCGGGGTGGGGGTGTCGGTGCCGAACTCGTCGAGCTGGCGCTCAAGCCGCACCGCCTGGGCCAGTATCCGCTTGCGCTCCTCGCCCTCGGCTTCCTTGGCCAAGTTTTTGAGCACCTCGAGCTCGGCGCGCAGCTCCTCGGGCCGGGGGCTCTGGGGGAACGGCTGGGCGGGCTTGAGGAACGGGCGAACGAGGTAGTAAATCGCCGCACCGAGCAGCAGGAAGAGGATCAGGTAGGCAATAATCATAGGAAGACTGGCGGTGAGCGGTGGGCGGTGGGCGGTGGGTTAGGGCCAGCGAGAGCGGGGGAGAGGGGGAGGAGGGGCGCAAGTGACCTCGCCGCCCGCCCATGGGTGCCGGTTGGCCTCATAACTTGCTCTCCATGGCCCGAATTTCCTCGTCCGAGACGTCGGCGGCGGAGCGGCGTGAGCGGGCTTTGACGGCCGCCTGGTAGCGCCAAAGGGCGAAGCCCAGGGCAGCGAAGCCCAGCAGCGGCGAGAGCCAGACCAGGAGGTTGACCCCCCTGGCGGGCGGCTGCGACAGAATCCAGTCGCCGTAGCGCTGGACGAAGAAGGCCTGGATTTCCTCGCGACTCTTGCCCTGGGCCAGCTGCTCGGCGATGATGCGCCGCATCTCCACCGCCACCCCCGCGTTGGACTCCCCCGCCGACTCCCCCTGGCAGACCGGGCAGCGCAAGTCCCTGGCGATCTCGAACACCTCCGCCGAGAAGTCGGGCGGCGGGGTGGTGGAGGCGGGCTGGGCCAACGAGAACAAGAGGAAGGAGAAGAGGGGCAGCAGAAAGGGGACAGCGCGCAGGCGGCCTGCCCTTGCCCCGCTCTTCATCACAGCCCCACCTGCCTTAAGAACCCCTGCAAGTCCGCCTCCGAGACCGCCCCGGCGTGGCGCAGCAGCACCTTGCCGGAGGCGTCGATCACGAAGGTCTCGGGGACGCCGTAGTAGCCGTAGTCTATGCCGATGCGCCCGCGCCCGTCGAAGACCGAGGGGAAGGAGCGCAGGTTGAACTCCTCGATGAAGCCGAGCGCGGCGGGCTGCTGGTCCTGGACGTTGATGCCAAGGAACAGCACCTTATCGCCGTAGCGCTGGGCGTACTGCTCGAGCAGCGGCGCTTCGGTACGGCAGGGGATGCACCAGCTGGCCCAGATGTTCAGGATGATCGGCTTGCCCTCGCCGCCCCTCACCCCGAACTCCTGCCCATAGCGGGCCTGGTAGGGCTGCAAGACCGGCAGGCTGAAGGCGGGGGCGGGCTTGCCGACCAGGGCAGACTCGAGCTTGTTGGGGTCTTCCCGCCGCAAGCCCCACACAAAGACCCCCCCCAGCGCCACCACCAGCAGCAGCCAGGGCAAGTAGGCCAGCCAGGTGCGCTTGGGCTCGTTGTCCAGTTGTACGACAGGCTTATCACTCATTCGGGTTGGCTTCTCCTGGGCGTTTGTGACCTGGCGAGCGGACGGACGAACAGCCGCTCGTCCCTACAGCCCTTTGGCTTCTCTTTCCTCTTTACTCGCCTTTACCTCAATCCCCCGCCTGGGGGGTCAGGCTCCGCTGGCTCACCCCCGCGCCCGAGGGCCACAGAATGTACACGGTTCCCAGCACGATGATGAACCCGGCGATCCAAAGCCAGAGCACCAGCGGGGTCACGATGATTTTGAGGGTGGCCCAACTGCCCTGCTGGCGATCGAAGTCCATTAGCACGAAGTAGTAGTCGTTGTAGGGCGAGTAGCGCACCACCGGCGTGGCGAGGGGGGCCTCCATCTGGGGGTAGAAGTTAAGGCGGGCCAGGTAGTTGCCGTCCACGCCCCAGCCGTCGCGGCCCGTGGCCCGAACGGTGATGGGGGCCAGGACAGCGGTACGGTTGGCCTCTTCAACTGTCTCGAGGCGCCCCATCCGTACCTCCATGCCCCGGGTGTTCCAGACCTCTCCGGTGTTGAGGGTCTTCTGCTCGGTGACGCGGTAGGTCTGGCTGAAGGCGATGGCCAGGGCGGCGAGCGCGATGCCCACGTGCACAATGTGCGAGCCGAAACGGCGCTTGTGGTTGGCGGCGAGGTCGAGGAAGGCCTTGGTCTGCGAAACCCCCAGGGCCCTGGCGCGTTCGCGCATACCCTGGCGAATCATCAGGTCGACGGCGGTCAGGTTGTAGGCGAACAGGCCGATGGTCAGCGACACGCCCAGGCTCAGGCCCAGCAGCAGCCCGATGCCGAAACCGACCGCCAGGGCCAGCAGCATCGCGCCGAGGTTCTTGACGATCTCGGGGGTGGTGTTGCGCCAGGGCAGCACCGGCCCGATGCCCATCAAGAGCAGCATGAAGACGCCCAGCGGGATCGAGACCTGGTTGAAGAAGGGGGCGCCGATGGAGACTTCGGCCCCGCTGACCAACTCGACCACCAAGGGCCATAGTGTGCCCAGCACCACCACAAAGGCGAAAGTGCCGAAGAAGAGCGCACCGGCTAGCAGCGCCCCCTCGCGGCTGCGCCACTTGACCTCGCCCGCCTCCCGCAACTCCGAGCCGACCTTGGCCAGCAAGCCCAGCCCCACGGCCAGCACCGCCAGCAGGAAGAACAAGAACCAGGCCCCCACCGGCCCGCTGGCGAAGGCGTGCACCGACTGGATCACGCCCGAGCGGGTCAGGAAGGTGCCGAAGACCGTCCCGGCGAAGGCCAGGGTGATGAAGGCGAAGTTCCAGCCCTTAAAAAAGCCCTTGCGCTCCTGCACCTGCGCGGTGTGCAGGAAGGCCGTGGCCAGCAGCCAGGGGATGATCGAGGCGTTCTCGACCGGGTCCCAGGCCCAGTAGCCGCCCCAGCCCAGGATCTCGTAGCTCCACCACTTGCCGGTGAAGATGGCGGCGGTCAGGAAGCCCCAGGCCACCAGGGTCCACCAGCGGGTCTCGAAGATCCAGCTCTGGTAGCGCCGGGCCAGCATTGCCGCCACCGCATAGGCAAACGGCACCGAGAGCCCCACGAAGCCCAGGTACATCAGCACCGGGTGTACCGCCATCATCCAGTGGTTCTGCAAGAGCGGGTTGGTGCCGCGCCCGTCGGTGGGCGGGTTGGGCACCACGTCGAAGGGGTGGGCCACGAAGACCATCACCGCGAAGAAGAAAATCTGGATGGCAAAAAGGGTGCCCAGGGCGATGGGGGCGCGATACACATCCAGCGACTTGCCCGCCCGCAGGCTGACCAGCCAGGTGTAGAGGCACTGGAGCATGCCCCACAGCAGAATCGAGCCCTCGAGCGCTGCCCACGGCGTGACCAGCTTGACCCACAGGGGGTTAGTGGTCGAACTCGAGCTCGCCACGTAGTCCACCGTGAAGTCGTTGACCAGGATGGCCCACTCGAGCGCCCCAAACGCCGTCACCGCCGACAGCAGGGTCAGCAGCGAGACGCGCTTGGCCGCCTCGAGGTACCGCCCGTCCTGCAGCCGTGTCGCCAGCACGGTGAGCGCGAACCCCACCACCGAGAAGATCAGCGTGGCGACCAGCGCGACCGCACCCAGCAGACCGGGGGTCATGAGGGTCATGGGAGCTCCCTTCGGTTGCGCTGAGGGTTGCCGACTGAAGGCCGCAGGCCACCCGCCCAGCCCTCACCGGCTCTTCGGTTCTCGGCCTTCGACATCAGTTGGCCTCCTCGAGCAGCTTCCGAATCTCCTCGGGCGTATAGTTGTGCTTTTCGGTGGAGTAGCTCTCGGAGTGCTTGACCAACAGGTTCTGGCTGACGAAGGTCTCGCCGTCGAAGCGGCCCTCCACCACCACGCCCCGGTTCTCGCCGAAGAGGGCGGGCGGGGTGGAGCCCTTGGAGAGCACCGGGATCTCCCGCACACCGTCCGAGACGGTGAAACGCAACTCGAGGCTGTCGCGGTTGTAGTTGATAGTCTGGGCCTTCACCAGTCCGCCCAGGCGCACCTGGCGGTTCTGGTACTTGGCCTCCTGCTGGAAGTACTCGCTGGGGGTGATGAAGTAGACCAAGTTCTGCCCCAGCCCGCCGAAAATCAGGTAGGCCAGCGCCCCCCCGATCACCAACAGCCCAACTATGAGTTTCGTATTCATCGCACCCCTTGTTCGACATCAGCGTTCAGCGGCCAGCCAAACCCAAAAGGCCGACGGCCATTCACTCACTCCGACTCGCGCATGTAGCGCCACAGCAAGAAGCCCAGATAGCCCAGAATCACCGCGTAAGAAACCACATACACCCACACCGTGAAGGGGTTGGCAGGGTTGTTGAGCAAGGAAGAGTCCATGGTTCTCCTCTAGTTGGCCACGGGGGAGCCGAGGTCTTGGCGGGCGGCCTCACGCCCGGCTAGGACGCTGCGGAGGCGGACGAAGCCGATATAAAGCAGGGTGAAGGCGGCCAGGTTGACGAACAGGGCGGGCAGCATGGCGGGGTCGAAGCGGCTCTCGCCGGTAGTGACGTTGAAGGTCTGGACCTGGTGGATCGAGCGCCACCAGACCACCGACATGTAGGTGATGGGGACGTTGATGGCCCCCAGGATGCTGATCGCCGCCGAGGCCTTGGCCCGCATCTCAGGGTCTTCGATGGCGCTCCGGACGACGAAGTAGCCGATGTAGACCACCAGCAGGATGGCGAAGGTGGTCAGGCGCGGCTCCCACGTCCAGTAGACCCCCCAGGTGGGGCGGCCCCACAGCATCCCGGTGAAGAGGGTCAGGAATAGGAAGATCAGCGCGACCTCGATGCAGGCGGTGGCGATGCGGTCGTACTTGAGGCTGCCCCTGGCGATGTAGACGATCGAGTAGAACAGGGCCACAAACAGCGCAACCATCCCGACCCAGGCCGAGGGCACATGGATAAAGAAAATCCGGTACACGTAGCCCTGGTCGGCGTCCGGGGGGGCGGTGAGGGCGAAGAAGGCCCCTGCCCCCAAGGTCAGAAGGCCCAAACCCAGCAGGGTCAAGGTAAGGAGATCTAACGGTCTGGCTCGAGTCATAGTGGCTCCCTTTTCTTCCCTATACGTTATTTTGCACTGGTTTCGGATAAACAAAGGTGAGGATTTTCCAGCACCATTCTAGTCTGGCGCACCGGCGGTAACGTGTGAGTAACGTAGCGAAGGTGTAAGGGCATGGGGGTGTGGGCGAAAGCTTTCGGGCTTGGTGGGGTCTGATTGGGCGCGCGGCCGATGTCACCCCTCTAAGATGGCCGGGAACAGCAGGGCGCAGGCGGTGACATAGATCACGTCAAAGACCGCCAGAAGCCGCCACCAGTGGGCCACCTCGGCGGGGGGCAGCCCCTGGGCCAGCCCTTGCGTGGCTTGCACGGCGGCCAGCACCACCGGCACCACCAGCGGCAGCAGCAGCAGCGGGAGAAGAACCTCGCGGCCCCGCAGACGTGCCAGCATTCCGGCATAGAAGGTGGAAATAGCAGCGTATCCGAGAACACCCAATATTAGGGTCAAACAGTACCAGGGCCAGGGCTCCAGGGGTAGGTAGAAAAGTCCCGCCGTGATGACCAGCAGAACCCCACTCACCACCAGCAGAAGGGCCATCTGGAAGAGGAGTTTCCCGAAATACACCCATTCCTTACTTCCTGGGGTCAGCAGCAGGTCGTCCAGCGTCCCGTCCTCCACCTCGAGCCCGAAAGCCCGCCCCGCCAGCAGGCTCCCCGCGAACGCCAGCGCCACCCACAGCACGCCCGGCGCAGCCCGTTTTAGGTCGCTCTCGTTGGGCCCCAGCGCCAGCCCCAGGATCACCAGCATGGTGGCCAGGAAAAAGACCGCTGCCAGGATGCCGGTGCGGCCTCGGAACTCGAGGGTCAGGTCGCGCCAGGCTAGCCATGCAATCCGCTTCACGTCGGCCTAGGCTACAAGCTAAGGGAGCAAAGGGGCAAGGGCATAGGGACTTTGGTCGGGGCCAACGGCTTGTTTTGGTCACAACTCGGCCAAAACCTCGGGGCCGGAGTCCGTCCCCCAAAAGCCCGAACATGCGGGGTAGAGTACGCCTGCCAGATCACACCACCGCGTGAGGCGTAAGGGTGGGAACCGCTCAGCGTTGGCTGCGTGGGCGGCAGAAGCGCCCGAACCTACCCAGGCGTCGAGGGCGGCCCGGCTCAGCCCACAGCGAACAAGCCGAGCGAGCTGATTTCTCCCGTTCTTATGGTAGGGCTATTGAGGCGGCGTATACACCGGCCATGGGGCCGCCACCTTGAAGTCCACCTCGCTCCACTTGGGGTGATTGCCCAGGCCCTCGCGGAGCTGGTCGATCTTGCCCACCACGCAGTCGCGGTAGCGGGTTAGCTGCCGGGCGCGCTCTGGGGTGCGGAAGTCGCGGGTGGCCAGGATCGAGAGCACCGAGAAGGTGGGGACGGCCTCGAGGTTGGTGTTGGCGTAGCTGATGCGGGCGGGCTGATACACCTTAGGGTCGAGCTTGTCCATCAGGTCGAAAGCCACCAGCCGGTACTGGCCCTGCGGCAGCTGGGCGATCCAGGGGATCGGTTTGCCCGCCACGGTCATGGCGGCATCAATCTGGCCCGCCTCGAGGGCCTTGAGGGCGTTGGCCTGGGCGTCGCGGCCCTGGAAGGGCACCACCTCGAACTTCATCCCGGTCTGTCTCAGCAGCAGCCGCGCCGTCACCAGCGCCCCGCCCCAGACCCCGATCTTGCGGCCCGTGAGCTGGCTGAACTGTGTCACCGGGACGCGCCTGCGGGTGAAGAAATTGCCGCTCACAATCTCGAGGTTGGCCTTGACCACCACGTGGGCCTCGGAGGGGTAGAGGGTGAGCAGGCTCTTGATCTGGTTCACCCGGTTGTCGCCGTCGAGGTCGCGCTTGGCGATCAGGCCGTCCACCTGCATGAAGCCCATGCTGATCTGGTTGGCCAGCAGCAGCTCGAGGTTTTCCACGGTGCCGCTGGTGCCGCGCTCGAGGAGGTAGGCGGCGTTGGTGCAGACCCGCCCCATGTCCTTGAAGACCGCGTGGTAGGTGGCCGAGGGGGTGCCGGTGCCCACGGTCATGAAGCGGTTGGGATCAGGCGCGGTAGCGGGGGTGGAAGGCTGAGTCTGAGTTTGGGCGGCGCCCAAGCCCAGCGCCAGAATTAAGCATAGCCAGAGTCGTTTCACGGTTCTCCTTGCTCCAAATTAGGCCCCTCTCCCTCCCGGGGAGGGGCAGGGGTGAGGGAGGTGTGGGGTGAGGTCGACAAAGAGCCCCCCAATCGCAGCGACCGGGGGGTAGGGGAGACGTAGCACGCTGAGTGGATTTTAGCAGATTTAGCCTGAGACGGCCTCGAGCAGCGGCAGCACCGAACGCGGGCTGAATTCCTCGCGCAGCATTCCGAAGAGCACCAGGTCTTCCTTGACGCCGTTGCGGGTCTCGTGCGAGCGCAGCACGCCCTCGCGGGTGAAGCCCAGCTTGTCCAGCAGGCCCAGCATTTTGAGGTTGGAGCTGGCCACCTCGGCGGTGATGCGCCCCAGGCCCAGCGTCCCGAAGGCGTGCTCGAGCATCTTCAGGCCCGCCGCGTACCCCACCCCCTGCCCGCGCTGGCCGGGGTCGCCGATGGCGATGCGCAGCCGGGCGCGGTGCTCGAGGGGGTTGACCTCACGCAGATCCACGAACCCGGCCAGCCCGCCGTCCACCACGATGCCCAGCCGGATCAGGTCGGCGGGGGGGTTGTTGATCAGGCGCAAAAACCAGTCTTCCAGCCGTTCGCGCTGTAGTCCGAGGGGCCAGCCATTGGCCAGGCAGAACTCCTCGTCCTCACTCCAGCGCAAGACGCGGGAAATGTCGGAGAGCGTCAGCGGACGCAATTGCACCTCGAGCATGGTCACCGTAGGGTACACCAAACCCCTCGGACCCACGGTGAAATTGACCATTATTTACGCCGTTCACCACGTTTTTACGTCCATGTCACTGGCGGCGTTAAGTGCCCACCCGCCCAGTGAAAGAGCCCCGCGGGGGCGGGGCTCCTGGGGTCTGGCGATGCCCGGCCCGCGCTCAGTTGAGCACCCTGGCTTCGATCACCACGTCGCTGAAGCCGAGCACGCTGTAGAGCTTGTCGAGGTCGCGGGAGAGGACGGTGGTGGAGTGCTCGAGCTGGTCAATGTAGCTCTCGATCAGGGGGTCTTTGTTGGTCACGTCCTGCTGGAAGATGTTCCAGAACTTCCGCACTGCCCCCAGGGCCTCGGTCAGGTCGGGCTCCTGCTTGACGAAGGTGGCGAACGCGGGGTGGGCCTCAACCCTGCTCAGGCGGAACGCTTGCACTTCGATCAGGCTCATTAGGCTGGCAATGCGGATGGGATTAACCATAGCCAAGATATTAACCCGACCATTGCGTTGGGGTGCCGTGAAGGGCGGCGTTATGGTCAGAAGCGCTTGCGTAATTTCGCTGGGGCCTGATTTCCCGCTTTTTCGCTTTCTGGAGCGGCTAAACTGCCGTGTAATGGGGTCGGTCACCCGCTCTCATGCATCAGTTGAGGCGGGGGTCGCGGCCGGTGCTGGTGAAGCCCAGCACCTCCTCGAGCCGGTCGAAGTCCAGTGCCAGGCTCCTGGTGCTGCTCTCGAGCTGCTCCATGTACCCCACCACTCCCGCGTCGCCCGCCTCCACACCGCTCCTGAACTGCGACCAGAAGCCCTGCATCTGCTCGAGGGCCTGCTGCAACTCGGCCTCGGCAGCCAGGAACTGGGTGAAGGCCGTGTGGGTCTTCAGCCGCATCAGCCGCAATTCCTGCGTCTGGATCAGTACCAGTAGGTTTTGAATCCGCTCAGCCGTCACGCCCTATGGTAAATCGAAGGAATGGCGCGGCCTGTGGGATTCGACCCGCAACGTGACCTCATCGCGTTTCCACCCATACTCCGCACCGGTGCTGCGCTAAAGCGGAGTAGTGTGCTCGGTACGGCAAAAACCGCCGTACCAAGTGTTCGTGGGAACCGCTCTATGTGTCTGCATAGCTGGGATGCGAAACATCTCCCGGCAGCCCGTTAGGGAATTGCCCCTATTGGCCGCTCGCTGCCGGGGTCGCGTTGAGGGTTTGGCAAACGCACTATGGCGCAACTCAAATGGCGGTGAAGGTCAGCGCTGCCCGACGTCCTTCGAGATCACCCTTCAATCCCCAGCGCCACCGGCTGGTGGCTCGCCGCCGACTCGTAAGCCGCCGCCACCACGCGCAGGGCCTGGTAGCCGTCGTTCCAGCCGACGCAGGGCGGACGTTTCTCTCGGATGGAGCCGATGAACTCCTCGAGCATGGCCTGGCCCGAGTCGGGGGCGAAACCGGCCCAGCTGTAGGGCCGGGACGACCTGGAGTACAGGTGCACGTGCTGGGCGAAGGAGTCCAGCACCGACAGCCCCCGCTCGCCCACCACTTCCATCTTCAGGTGGCCCCACCTCGCGTACCACTTGGGGCGGCTCCAGCTGCAGTCTATGCTGGCCTGGACGCCGTTGGAGAGCTTTACCAGCAGCAGCCCGGCGGTGTCCACGTCCACCTGCTGGGGGTAAAAGAGGTTGTCCAACTCGGCGTACACCTCCACGACCTCGGCGTCGAACTGCCAGCGCAGCAGGTCGGCCAGGTGGACGATGTGATCCATCGCGGCCCCGCCGCCGGCCAGCGCCTTGTCGGCGAACCAGGGGCGATGGTGGTCGGGCATCTCGGAGTGGTTGACGCCGTTGACGCCGTAGATTTTACCGAGCTGGCCGCCCTGTATGGTCTTGCGCAGGGCGATGGTCGAGGGCGCGAAGCGCATCGGGAAGGCGGTCATGAATGGCACGCCGTTGTTCTCGCAGGCCGAGCGTATGGCCCGGGCGGCCTCGAGGGTGGCCTCGATTGGCTTCTCGCACAGGATCGGCAGCCCGGCCTCGGCGGCCATCTGCACCAGCTCGAGGTGTCTGCTGTTTTCCGAGCAGACCAGCACCCCGTCCAGGCCCTCGGCCAGCAGGTCGCGGTGGCGGGGGAACCAGCGCAGGTCAAACTGCGCGGCAAACCTTCGGCCTTCCTCCCCGACCTCGTGGGAAAACCCGACCAGCTCGACCCCCGGAATGCCCCTCAGCCCAGCCTGAAACCCTTCGGCGTGAAGGTGTGCAAACGACAGAATTCCGATCCGCATAGCGCTTCACACCTCACAACGAGACGGCCTTGCCGGTGGCGATGGACTGCTTGGCGGCCAGGGCGATGCGCAGGGCCTCGAGGCCGTCCTCGGCGGTCACCTCGAAGGGCTGGTTGCCCACGATGGCCCCGTAGGCGTGCTGGATCTCGAGGGCGTAGGGATCTTCGGAGAGCCCTGCTACCGGGATGTTGACCCCCGCGCCGTTGCCGTCCCTGGAGAGGGTGAAGGTCTGGAGCGGCCCTGCCGAGTCCGAACTCCACTCGATCAGCCCGTCGGTGCCGGATATGTCCAGTGAGGTGCGGAACATCCCCTTGGGGTAGGCCCAGCCGCCCTCGATCAGGGCCATCGGCCCGCTCTTGTGGCGCAGGATGACCTGGGCGTACTGGCCGTGCCCCTCCTCGGCCCGGTTCAGCCGGGCAAAGACCCGCTCGACCCCGCCCGCCAGCCAGCGGGCGTAGTCGAAGTCGTGGATCATCAGATCCACCACCATCCCGCCCGACCTTGCCTCGTCGGTGTACCAGTTGTCGCCGCCCTCGGCCCAGTTGGGCGGGGCCGACACCCGCTTCAGCCGCATCACCCCCAGGCTGCCGATCTGCCCCTTCTCGATGAGCTGGCGGCTGAGGCGGTACTGCGGGAAGAAGCGCAGCACCATGGCGATAAACAGCCGCACCCCCGCCGCGTTGCAGGCCGCGATCATCTCCTCGCCGTCCTTGACGCTGAGGGCGATGGGCTTCTCGCAGAGGATGTGCTTGCCGGCCCTGGCCGCCGCCAGCACGGCGGCCTTGTGGGCGTAGGTGGGCACGCAGATGTCCACGATGTCCACCGCCTTGAGGAGGGCCTCGAGGCCGTCGAACCGCTTGACCCCCTGTTCCTCGGCCAGCCGCTCCGCCTGGGCGGCGTTCTGGGAGTAGACGCCTACCAGCTCTGCTGCGGTGGTGCGCCACCCTGCCGCGTGCACCTCCCCCATGACCCCGCTGCCAACGAGCCCTACGCGCATGGCGGCTCCTTGGGAGCGGGGCCTAAGGGGGTTACGGGGCAGGGGCCCAAAGCGGGCCTTACGGGCCCGCTGGTTTGCGGGCGGGCGGCGGAGTTGGACTTATCGCGAAACTTCTTCAAGCTGCGACCTCCCCTGAATAGTTGAAGCTCGAGCGCGGTTGATGGGGTCTGCCTCTTTACCCGATCCTTTATTTCACCGCTCCCGATGTTATACCCCGGATCAGCTGCTGCGAGAAGATAAAGTAGAGCACCACGGCGGGCACGATTGCCAGCGTGAGCGCGGCCAGCACCGCGTTGTAGTCGTTGACGAACTGCCCTAAAAAGACGCTGGCCCCCAGCACGATGGTCTTGGTGGACTCTCCGGGCGCCAGGATGAGGGGGAACCAGAGGTCGTTCCAGATGGGGATCATCGATATGGCCAGCACCGAGCCGATGGCGGGACGGATCAGGGGCAGGGTGAGCCAGTAGATGCGGTACTCGCTGGCCCCGTCTATCCGGGCGGCGTCCTTGAGGTCTTTGGGCAGCTGCTTCATGAAGGCTGAGAGCACGAAGACCGCCAGCGGGATGCCCTGCGCGGTGTAGACCAGCATCAGAATCCAGAGGGTGTTGACTAGGTTCAGGTCCACTGCCAGCTGCAGAATCCCCACCGTCCCCAGCCGGATCGGCACCATGATGCCGATGGACAGATACAGCGCGAACAGGGTGTTGGTCTTGAACTCGTACTCCGACAACGCGAAGGCCGCCATCGAACTGGCCAGCAAGATCAGGGCCAGCGACCCCAGGGTCACGATCAGGCTGTTGAGGAAAAAGGCCGGGAAGTTGGCGGTGGACTGCAAGGTCTGGAAGCCCACTAGTGTGAAGGTCTGGGCGTTGGGCAGCGCCAGCGGCTCCCCGAAGATGGCCTGGCTGTTCTTGAAAGCGTTGACCACCACCAAAATCACCGGGAACAGCGCCAGTGCTGAGTAGGCGATCAGTGCAGCGTGGATGGCCACGACTCGAGGCCATCCTTTCATGGCCGACTCCTGCGTGTGTCGGCGTGGTGACTGTGGGTGGTTTGCTGGTTGCTCATCGTTCATCGCTCAAAACTGGATATTCTGGAGCCGCCGCTGCCAGGCGAACAGGTAGATCATCACGCCGGTCAGGATGATTAACAGCATCACCCCGGCCACCGCCGAGCCCATGAAGGGGTCGCCGGGCTGGAGCTGGTAGCCGAAAAAGGTGCGGAAGAAGAAGGTGCCCAGGATGTCGCTGGCGAAGTTCGGCCCGGCCAGCGCGCCTTGAGTGGCGTAGATCAGGTCGAAGGCGTTGAAGTTGCCCACGAAGGTTAAGACCGCCACGATGCCCACGGTGGGCAGGATCAGCGGCAACTGGATGCGCCAGAAAACCGTCCAACTGTTCGCGCCGTCCACCCTGGCGGCCTCGAGCAGCTCGTCGGGAATCCGGATCAGGGCGGCCAGGAAAAGCATCATCGGGATGCCGATGTTCTGCCAGACCGACAAGAGCGAGAGCGTGAGCAGGGCGGTGCTCTCCAGGCCCAGCCAGGGCTGGAAAAACTGCCCGAGCCCCAGGCTGTCCATGAAATTGGGGGCAATTCCCCAGACCGGGCTGAGGATCAGCCGCCAGGCGAAGCCGATGATGACCACCGAAAGAATGGTCGGCGTGAAGATGATGGTACGGTACAGCCACCCCCCGCGAATCCTCGAGGCCAGCAGCACCGCGAACAAGAGCCCGATGGGATTCTGCAAGACCATGTGCCAGAAGAAGAACTCCAGGTTGTTGGCCAGCGCGTTCCAGAACGGCCCCGACCAAAGCTCGTCGCTGAACAGGGTGAGGTAGTTCTGCAGCCCCACGAAGGTCTGCCCCCCGCCCTCGGCCTTGTTGTTCAGCGACAGCCATAGCGAGGCCAGGATCGGGTAGATCATAAACAGCGTATAGACCGCCACCGCCGGGGCCAAAAAGACCACGATGTGCCAGGGGAAGGGTTTGCGTTTCATCGGGGTGTCGGGGGTCGAGGCAAAGGGGCTGTGAGCCATGAGCGATGGGCTACCAACAAAAGATCAAATCGGGATTCTGAAAAAGCATTGGGAAACGCCCCGCAAACCACTTCACAAAAACCTTGTCATTCTGAGCGGAGCGAAGAGTCTCCAAGGGGCGACCACACGTTCACTCAATACGGCCACTGCCCACAAGGAATGCGCGGCTCTGACGCAGTGAGTGATTCTTCGTCGGCAAGCTGGGCCTCTTCAGAATGACAACTTCTTCTATTCCTTTCCATGCCACCAAACCAAGGAACCTCATCCTGATCTTTCGACCTTCGACCTTCATTACTCAACCCTAAACTATTTGCTCAGCAAAGTGTCGAGCACTGGCTGGGCTATCTCGTTGCGGCGCTCGAGTGGCACGACCTCGTCCTCAGGCACCGATGTACTTCATGGAGCCGGGGCCGCGACGGTCGGTGGGCATTTCGGGCATCCGGGGCACGATGTGGAAGTGGACATACGGGTGCTCGGCGCTCTCGGCGAACTGCATCATGTAGGTCTTGGTCGCGCCGGTGACTTTCTGCACTGCCTGCGAAACTCTTCGGATCAGTTCGCCCAGAATCGCTGTGTCGGCCTCGGTCAGCTCGGCCAGGGTGGCGATTTTTTACTCGTGAACCAGGCCCAGCCAACCCTCGAGGCCGGCGTTGTACGAACGCACCACGCGCCAGTTGCCTTTTTTGTAAATCCGCTTGCAGAGCGGGGTGTCCATGTGCTTTATCGAAACTCCCCCTCCCTCGCTTCCGAGAGAGGGGGGTTGGCGCGTAGCGCTAAGGGGTCAAAGGCATAAGGCTACTTGTTGTTTTTCTGTGGGCCGTACCACGAGGCCAGACGGCTCTGGACAAAGTTGGCGGCCTGGAGGGCGCTGAAGCTGCCGTTGAGGACCTGGGCCGAGGCGTTCCAGAGGTCATTCTCGTTGTTGGGATTGGCGTTGCGGCTCAGGATCTGGTAGGCGGTGCGGAAGCTGGCCCTGCACTGGCCGCGCCAATCCAGGAACTGCTGGGCGATGGGGTCGGAGACGGTGTACTTGACGTTGGCCAGCGGGAAGAAGCCGGGCAGCGCGTTGGCGTAGAGCTGGGCGAAGGCGTCGGTGGCGACCCAGTTGAGGAAGGTGCGGGCGGCTTCCTTGTTCTTGGAGGCGGCGTTAAGCCCGATGGCGATGTCGGGGTGGTCGTTGATGACGCACTGGCTGTTGCCCGCGAAGGTGTAGGGCCGGAAGGCCCCCAGCTCGAGGTTCTTGTTCATCTGCCGGAAGGTACCGATGTCCCACGAGCCCGCCGGGTAGATCGCCCCGCGCCCCTGGGCGAATAGGTTCTGTGCATCGGGGTAGGCCAGGGCCTGATAGCCCCTGGGCAGGAAGGGCTTCCAGCGCTCGAGGGCCTGGAAGGCCCGCAGGAAGCCGCCCCGGTTGTAGGCACCCGAGCCGTTGATCAGGGCCTTGCGCCCGGCCTCACCGCCCCACAGGGTGGGGCCGATGTTCTGCAGGCCCATGGTCGCGCTCTCCCACTGGTCCTTGGTGCCCATTACCAGCGGGCTGTACTTGCCGTTCTGCTGAATCTTGCGGAGCGCGGCCAGGAACTCGGCCTCGGTCTTGGGCGGGGCGATGTTCAGCTCCTTAAAGATCGCCGCGTTGTAGAGGAAGCCGTGGATCACCGAGGCCATCGGGACGCAGAAGGTGGTCTTGCCGTCGTCGGTGCTCCAGGCAGCCTTAGCCACCTCGGAGAAATTGGCCATGCCCCTGAGGTCGTTAAGGGCGTCGAGATGCTTGGCCTGGAACAGCTCGAGGCTCTTGTCGAAGGGGCGGCAGGTAATCAGGTCGCCCGCAGTCCCGGCCTTGAGCTTGGTGTCCAACACCGCGTTGTACTCGGTGGGCGCGCTCGGGGCGAATACCACCTCGATGTTGGGGTTGGCCTTCATAAAGGCGGGCAGGATGGTCTCCTGCCAGATCTTGAGGTCGTCGTTGCGCCAGCTCTCGATGGTCAGCTTGACCTTGCTCTGGGCCATCGCGCCGCCCGCCAGACCCAGCGCGGCCACGCCCAGTAGAGCCATTCCCAGCAGTCTCTTCATGGATGCCTCCTCGGTGAAAAACAGCGCCAACTCGACCTCCGGTCGAACCCATGAACTCAAGTTGGTTGGCACAGGTATCAAACTACACCCAGCACACAGTCGTCAAGGGGCACAAACGATTTCATGGGAACAATTACAGGAAAAGCGGGAAAGTTGGAGGCCTATGGCGGGCTTAGGCCGCTCCCAGTGGTTCCCACCCTTACGTCGAAGTGCCGAGCGCTGTAATGTACCCGGCACGCCAAACACTGCCGTACCCAAGATTCGCAGGAACCTTTGGTAGGGAGCAGTCCAGGTCCAGGTATCCAGTGCTTCTCGAGCCCAGGCATTACCCGCGCCGTGGACGCGTGGGTAGCGGACTTTATTTGCCCAACGGCAAATCATCACCAAAGAACGCCCCCTCTCGAAACCGAGAGGGGGCGCGGGAGCGAGAGCCTACCAGATGTAGAAGATGCACACAATGAACAGCCACACCGCGTCCACCAAGTGCCAGTACATCGAGGC
Organism: Meiothermus sp.; assembly: GCA_033762915.1. GTDB lineage: Bacteria > Deinococcota > Deinococci > Deinococcales > Thermaceae > Meiothermus. The sequence goes on from JANRLD010000016.1 coordinate 27,831, forward strand.
ACCCTCGAGCGTCCCGTGGTGGTGGCCGTTGATGCCGGTCCTAGCCTTTCGGATGGACTGGGCGTAGACCAGCGCCAGCCCCGTACCGCCGATCACCACGTGTGCGCCGTGCAGGCCCACGATCATCACGAAGGCCGCCACCCAGAGCTGTTCCTGCGGGCTATGGTGGCTGAACAGTACCACGAACTCGTAAATCTGGAAGAGGAAGAAGATGCCGCCCAGCACGATGGAGAGCAGCAGCCCGAAGGTGAAGGGGTTCCACTTGCCGACCCGCAGGTCGTGGTGGGCGTAGTGGACGGTGAAGGAAGAGGCCACCAGGAAGAAGGTGTTCAGCAGGGCCAGCCACAGTGCCGGCCGGTGCTCCTCGGGGGGAAGGGCGGCGCCGGTCAGGCGCAAGTAGAGGTAACCCGCGATCAGGATGCCGAACAGCCCGATCTCCGAGACGATGAACCAGGCCATGCCCACCCAGGCGTTGGACTTGCCGGTGACGGTGTGGTGCTCCACCTCGGTGTCGTACTCCGGCGTGGTGCCCCAGGCGAAGAGGCTGTAAAAGAAGGTGATGAGGCCCACTAGCAGCCAGACTTGCCAGCCGGTGATGCCGCCCACCGGGGCGTTGCCCAGGTCGGGCGCGAGGGCGATGCCGACGCCGGTGATGAGCAGGCCGACAGCGGTCATGAAGGGCCAGATGGTGGGGGCGGGCAGGTGGATGGTGGCGGGGTCAACGGGGGTCGGCTTGAGCCCGGCCTTCTCCCAGTCGTAGAGCGGGCGCTCGGACTTGAAGACAGTGGGGAAGTTGACCGCGAAGTTATAGGAGGGCGGCGGGGAAGAGGTGGCCCACTCGAGGGTGTAGCCGCCCCAGGGGTTGTCCGGGGCCTTCTCGTTCTTGCGGAAGCTCTCGACCATGGCGATCAGCCAGGCGATGCCGCCCAGGGCCAAGATGATGGCCCCGATGGTAGACCAGGTGTTGAGCTCGTTCCACAAGTAGAGCCCGTCGGGGTAGGTGTAGTAGCGGCGGGGCATCCCCAGGAAGCCCAGCACGTACTGCGGCATGAAGGTGATCAGATAGCCCACCAGGAACAGCCAGAAGTGGGCCTTGCCCCAGACCTCGGGGTACATCCGGCCGGTGATTTTCGGCCACCAGTAATACAGCCCCGCGAAGGCCAGGAAGCCTGAGCCCGCCATCAGTACGTTGTGGAAGTGGGCCACCACGAAGTAGGAGTCCTGCACCTGGTAGTCGAACGGCACCACCGCCAGCATCACGCCCGTGATCCCGCCCAGCAGGAAGTTGAACATGAAGCCCATCACGAACAACAGCGGGGTCTTGAAATCGAGATGCCCTCCCCACATCGTTCCCAGCAGACTGAAGATCTTCACGCCGGTCGGCACCGCAACCAGCACCGTGAAGAAGACGAAGACCAACTGGAACAGCAGGCTCTCGCCCACCGTGAACATGTGGTGCGCCCAGACCAGGAAGCCCACCACCGCGATACCCACCAGCGCAAACACCATGAAGCGGTAGCCGAAGACCGGCTTGCGGCTGAAGGTCGAGGCCACCTCTGCCGCGATGCCCAGGTAGGGCAGCAGCATGATGTACACGGCGGGGTGCGAGTAGAACCAGAAGAACTGCTGGTAGAGCACCGGGTCGCCGCCGTTGGAAGGGTCGAAGAGGGTAAGGCCCAGCTTGCGCGAGAGAAGCACGCTCAGGCTGGCGGCGGTGATGCCCGCCAGGGCGAACAGCGAGAGCATCGAGGTGGAGAAGATGCCCCAGCAGAAGATGGGCATTTTCCACAGCCCCAGCCCCTTGGCCCGCAGGTTGTAGACGGTGGCGGCGAAGTTGGCCGACCCCAGCAGCGAGGACAAGCCCAGGAGCAGCACGCCCATCATGAAGAAGTCGGTGCCCAGGCCGGTGGTGCGCGAGTAGGGGTAGTAGAAGGTCCAGCCCACGTCGGGCGCGCCGCCGAAGAACAGCGAGGCGTAGATCAGTACCGCCGAAAAGACGAACAGCCAGGCCGCGAAGCCGTTGATGCGCGGCAGCGCCACGTCGCGCTCGCCCAGCATCAGCGGCAGGATGAAGTTTCCGAAGCCCGCCAGTCCGGCGGGAATGATGAAGAAGAACAGCATCGTCGCGCCGTGCAGGGTAAGAACCTGGTTATAGGCCTCGCCGACCAGGAACTGCTGCTCGGGCGCTTGGAGCTGCCAGCGGATGGCCACGGCCATCAGCCCAGCCAGCCCGAAGGCCACAAAGGAGGTGACCAGGTAGATCATCCCGACCTTCTTGTGGTCGGAGGTGGTGAGCAAGTCCCAGACCTGAGCCCACAGACCCACGGGGGACGTTTGGTGCGGTGCTACGGCTGCCATCGGGGTCTCCTTAATATTTCTTGAGGGCGCTCAGGTCGAGGCCGTCCACCTTGTGGCTGAGCAGGTAGTCGGAGATGGCCTTCACTTCGGCGTCGGAGAGCTGGGTGAAGGCGGGCATTTTGATGCCGGGCTTCATGCCGGGGGAGTTCTTGATCCAGGCCTCGAGCCACCTCGGCTCGTTGGGCCACATCCCTGCCCCCACGGTGGTGCGGTTGCCCATGAAGGTCAGGTCGGGGTTGTTGGGCAGGCCTTCCGAGACCCCCTTCATGGCGTGGCAGCCGGCGCAGCTGGCCTTGAACAGGGCTTCGCCCTGGGCGAACTGCGGGTTGGATGCGGCGGTGTAGGCCTTGGCCCCGTTGATCCAGCGGTCGTAGTCTTCTTGCGAGACCACCTTGACCCGGAAGCGCATGTTGGAGTGCGAGGGGCCGCACAGCTCGACGCACTGTCCGTAGTAGTCGCCGATCTTGTCGGCAGTCACGTAGATCTTGGTGACCATGCCGGGGATGGCGTCCTGCGCGCCGTGCATGGAGGTGATGCGGAAGGCGTGGATCACGTCGGACTGGCCACGCTCGTTGCCAAAGCCACCGCGGATCTCGAAGATCACCGGCTTGCCCACCGGGATGATGACCTCGTTGGAGTTGCGAACGCCCTCCGCCTTGTAGACGAAGTCCCACCAGAACTGCCAGCCCCGCGCCTCGATCACCATCGCGCCGGCGGGCGGCTTGTCGAGGGCGATCATGCTGCGGGCGGTAAATCCGAAGATGATCAGCACGATGACGGTGGGGATGATGGTCCAGGCGATCTCGAGCCTGTCGTTGCCGTGGGTCTGCGGCGGCAGCGAGGTCTCGTTGCCGGTGCGGCGGAACTTGACCGTGACGTAGATCAGCGCGCCCGTCACCACCACGAACACTATGGCGGCGAAGAAGAACACGATCCCCATCAGCCCCACGACCTCGCGGTTGTAGGAGCTGGCCTGGGTGTCCCAGATATTGAGGGTGTGGTTCCCGGCCTGGCCCGGCTCGGCGGCCCACACCAGCGCCCATAACAACAGACCGATAAACCCTAGACTTCGCTGAAACATTCTTGGCTTCCTCCCGTTTTCAGTCATTCTAACTGGATTTTACTGGAAACAGAACGGACTTCCAGTAGCTTTGCTTCACAGTCGGCCATTTACGGCTTTTGTACCTTGCCCGTATCCGGGCACCCTGCTCTGGACAGGGGGTCTTCGGTGCCTACAGCATTGGCGGTCGTTGGCCGTCGTTGGTGCGAGGGGTGCCCAGAACGCGGCCGACTCGCCGGCTCCTGGGGTGGCGAGGGAAGGCCGTGGCCTGTTGCAGCTCCAACACCCGACCATCGTCACCCGGTCACATCCACATGGCCCGGTCCACCGCCATGCCCACAAAGAGCAGGGCCAGGTAGAGCATCGAGTACTTGTACAGCGCCACCGCCGTGAAACGCTCGGCGCGGCGATAGAGCTGCAGCGCGCGGATCACCAGCAGGCCGTTCAACAGCAGCGCAGCCACGAAGTAGAACCAGCGTACCTCACCCATCAGGACCGGGATCAGCGAGATCAGCACGGTCAGGATGGTGTAGAGCCAGATCTGCGTCACGGTCTCCTGGTCGCCGCGCACCACCGGCAGCATGGGGACCCCCACCGCCCTGTAGTCGTCCTTAATCATCAGGGCCAAGGCCCAGAAGTGGACGGGCGTCCAGAAGAAGATGATCAGGAACAGATACCAAGCGAACAGGCTCACATCGCCGGTCACAGCCGCCCAGCCCACCAGCGGCGGGAAGGCCCCGGCCGCCCCTCCGATCACGATGTTGCTCCAGAAACGGCGCTTCATGTAGAGGGTGTAGATCAGGACGTACCAGCCCAGCCCGGCCATGGCCAGCAGGGCTGCCGGCAGGTTGGCCCCCCACCACAACAGCGCGAAAGAGCCCACCATGAGGGTGATGGCGAACCAAAGCGCGTCCCGGGTGGGGATTTTGGCGGTGACGGTGGGGCGGGAGGCGGTGCGCTTCATCCGGGCGTCGATGTCGCGGTCGATCACCATGTTGAAGGCGTTGGCCGATCCCGCCGCCAGGTAGCCCCCGACGAACACCACTGTTAACAGCCCCACCCCCGGCCACCCGCCCGCCGCGATGAACATTGCCGCCAGGGTGGTGAACAGCAGCAGGCTGATGACTTTGGGCTTGGTCAGCACCACATAGTCGCGCCAGGTGGGGCGCTCGAGGGTTTCGGGGGGGGTCATGACCATAGGGGGCGCACCTCGTTTAGCGGTTGGAAATCATACAGGGAACGGAGAACGGTGAACAGGGAACCTCAGGTCGCGAACGCCTCAGCCTCTCCGAGCGGTTCCTGTTCCCCTATGCCCTGCACCTTGCTCCCTGCTTTCCACAACCGCCGACCGGCCGATGGGGGAGGCCGAAAGGACAGAGACCGTCAAGAACAGCCAGGTTAGCCAGATGGCGTCGGACAGCAGGAGGTGGGGGAGCTGGGTGTAGAGGGCGGCCTCGAGCCTGACGTTAAGGAAGCCCACCAGCAGTTGCAGCACGAAGACCCCGATGACCAGGTTGGCCAGGGTGCGGCTGAGGCGGTCGGGGCGGACGGAGGCGATCCAGTTGGCCGCCAGCACCACGAATAGGCTCACCGCGACGGCCAGAAAGGGATGGTAGATGCGCAACTGCACCAAAAAGTTCTCGCCCGGCGTGAGCGCACGGCTGAAGGCCTCGGCGGCGTTGCGAACCGGGAAGATGGCGTCGCCCAGCGAGGTGATGGCCCCCGCTACCGCGACCACCAGAATCCCCGCGAAGCCCCCGCCCAGCACCCAGGCCAGCGCTCCCTGGCCGCGCCAGACCGGGCGGTGCCGTGGGTAGACCGACCACCAGGCAGTGAGGCCGATGGAGCCGATCAGCAGGAAGGTGTTGACCAGGTGGATGGGCGCAATTACGGCGCGCGCAATGCTGGCGTCCTCGCCCACCAGCCGGAACAGCACCAGCCCGGCCCCCACCAGGCTCTCGGTGATCATGAAAAACATCGAGAGGCCCGCGCCCAGCCGGGTCAGGTGCCCCTTGGGGAAGACCCGCCGCGACCAGACCAGCATCCCCACCACCAGCAGGAGCGAGAGCCCGCTGGTGACGCGGTGAAAGAACTCGATAAAGGTCTCGAGGCCATTGAAGGCGGGCAGGACGTCGCCCTTGCAGGTCGGCCAGTGCGCCCCGCAGCCGTCGCCCGAGCCGGTGGCCTGCACCACGTCGCCCCACAGGATCACCAGCAGCGTGAAGGCCAGCACGAACAGGCTGTAGTAGGTGAATCGGCGGTTCGCAAGGTTTGCCATATAAAAATCGCCCCTCTCGCGGGGTGGATACCGCTATTTTGCCAGAGAAAATCCAAACACTCTTTAGGACAATTGTCCTATGTAGATCAGACTTCAATCTCGTTCCAAGAACTCTGGGTTTAAGTCTGCCGCCGCAATTGCCGGGTCGGTGCCGCCAGAATCAATCCGAAAACCCTGCAACCGCGCCCTCGAGGATGCGCCAACTACCAGCGCCTCCGGCGACTGCGGGCACAGCCCCGGCTCGGCCCAAGGTCGGGCGATCCGCTAAAGCCTACGCCGAGTGCTCTCGGCGCACAGAACGGCGCTCGGCGGATACGGTCTCGAGCCATGCGGCGGCAGCACACTTTATACCAAACCCGGGCGTCACGGGGAGCAACCATGGGGCGAGCAGGCGCCCTGAAACTCCCCAGCCCCGTCTCAACCTTCGGGGAACCGATACCCGCGCCCCCGGATGTTCTCGATCACCCAGTCGCCCAGCTTGCCACGCACCAGGTTGATGTAGACCTCGACGATGTTGGAGGCCGAATCGAAGCTGGACTCCCAGACCCGCTCGAAAATCTCGTTGCGGGTGAAGAGGCGACCGGGGCTTGAGGCCAGCAACTCCAGGATGGCGTACTCCTTGCCAGTCAGGTGAACCTCGGCCCCGCCCTTGCTGACCTTGCCGGTGGCCCACTGAATGCAGAGGTCGCGCGTCCGCAACTCGGGCTCCTGGGAGGGCCTCGAGCGGCGCAACTGCGCCCGCAGCCGGGCCAGCACCTCGGGGAAGCGGAAGGGCTTGAGGATGTAGTCGTCGCCGCCGGAGTCGAGGCCCGCCACGATGTCCTCGAGGGCGTCCCGCCCGGTCAGGTAGAGCACCGGGGTGGAGACCCCGCTCGAGCGCAGCCGCCCCACCAGCTCGAAACCCGCCCGCACCCCCTCTGGCAGCGAAACATCGAATAGCAGCGCGTCGAAGCTGAAGCCCAGGACCAGCCCCTCGGCCTCCCGCGCCGTTCCCGCCGACTCCACCGCGTAGCCAACGTCCTGCAAAGCCGCCACTAGGGCTTCGCGGATTTCGGGCTCGTCTTCGAGGACTAGAAGTTTCATGGGAGGTCTCAGATCACGGATCGAAGGTCGAAGTTCGAAAGTCAAAGGTTTCTGCTGCTCATGCCTCAACCCTCAACCCCTCCAGAGGTCTACGGAACGTCACCACCACCTTGGTCCCCCCGCCGGGGGTGCGGCTGAGTTCGACGGTGCCGCTGTGGGCGGCGGCGACCTCGGCTACCACCGCCAGGCCCAGTCCCGCGCCGGGCCGCGTGCTGGTAACGGCGCTGCCCCGGCGGAAGGGCTCGAGCAGCGCCCTGGCCTCGGCGGGGTCATCGGGGATGCCGATGCCGGTGTCCTCCACGGTGAGCTTGGCCCACTCGATGGTCTTTCCCACAGTGATGCGCACGTAACCCTGGTCGGTGAACTTGATGGCGTTGGAGACCAGGTTGGAGACCACCTGCCGCACCGCGCCGGGGTCGCCGGGTAAGGTGGCGGAGTCGCCGCCGAGTTCGATGTAGAGGCCCTTGTCCACCGCCAGCGGCATCAGCTCGTCGGCCACCTGGGCCGCGACCTCGAGCAGGTTCAGCTCAACCCGCGGCTGCCCCGAGAGCCCAGCCCGGTTGAGGGTGAGCAGGTTGCCGCTCAGGTCGGAGAGGCGCAGCGCAGTCCGGTGGGCGCGTTTGAGGGCCTCGCGGGCCTCCTCGGCGCTGCGGGGCCGGGCCAGGCCCTGCTCGAGGCCCATCACCAGCGCGGTGACGGGGGTGCGCAGCTCGTGCGAGGCGGCGGCCAGGAACTGCTTCTCGGTGGCCCGGGCCTTATTCAGGTCGGCCAGGCCGGTCTCGAGCGCCCGGGCCAGCAGCCCCACCTCGTCGCGGCGATCGAGACCGAGGATGGGTTCGGGGGCCTCGAGCTTGGCGGTGCGCTTGGCCAGGGCCGCCAGTGGCCGGGTGAGGAGCAGCGAGAGGGTGGCCACCAGGCCCAGGGCCACCAGGAGCGCCGCGACGGCCGAGCCCAGCGAAGAGGCCCAAAACTGGGCGATGCGCTGGTTGCCCACCGAGGCCGGGATGCCCATCTCCACCACGGTGTTCCAGCCCCGGTGGATCACCGTGCGGTAGCCCCCGCAGTCGGTGCAGAACTGAAACTCGGGCACCTCGGACTTCAGGTCTGCGAGGGTGGCCTCCAGGCGGGTCTGGTCCATCTGGGGGACCGAGGCGCGGTTGGTCCAGGTGGGCCGGTCGGCGATGCTGGAGATGTCGTTGGTCTCGTTGCCGTTCTCGTCCCTAACTCGAGTAATGCGGTAGACCGAGACCACTGCGGGCTCGAGTTGTTCCCTAATCCACTCTGGGTAACTCTCTTCTTGCGGCTGCTCGAGCCACCAGCCCATTAGCCCGTCTACCGCTGCGGCCTGGCGCTGGAGGCGCTCGGTCCAGTAGGAGTTGTTGAGGTCGCGGAAGGCGAAGTAGGTGATCAAGAAGTGCAGCAGCAAACCCAGCGCCAGTGAGACCGTGGCGATCAGCACCAGCAATTGCCGCAGGGTCAGCCCTCCCGTGGCCCGCCTGGCTGGGGCGGCCGGCCGGCCGGCGGCGCTCGAGGCGACCGTGGCCTCGTCTGTATCTCTAACCGGGCCGGTATACGGGGTCTGCATGGCGGCTTCCTCGAGTGTTCCAATGATACTGGCTATTCGGGATTAAGAAGGGATTAAGGTATACACAAAGCGACAATTGGGCGTGCCGCAAGTCCCTACACCGTAAGTGTCTCTATGGTTCGAGTGCGACATATCGCCCGCCAGTTCCCGCAGAGAATTGCGCCTCGGGTAGCCGCTCCGCGGCCATGGCGCACGCCACTCCGCCCCGGGTAGCCGCTCTGCGGCTATGGCGTACGCCACTCCGCCCCGGGTAGCCGCTCTGCGGCTATGGCGCACGCCACTTCGCCCAGGTACGCATTTACCGCTTCCGCTGATTCTGCACTTCTACACTGGCGCACCGCATACCCTGAGCAGACGCTCCGCCTTGGATGGGGGGCAACCGGCTTTAACTTTGAATTTAGTTCAGTATCGGCATACTGAGGTCACAGGGGGAAAGGCAACCTATGTCTGAACAGGCTCAAGCGAAACTCTCCAGACGAAAGGTATTGGGCGGCCTGGCGGTGGGCGCTGCGGCAGTGGGCGCGGCCACCAACAGTTGCGCCCCGCAGATGGGCGCTGCGGCCCAGGCCAACCAGAAAGACCGGCCGACACTGCCGCCCCTCGAGGTCGTCGCGCTCAACCGGATGGCCTTCGGAATTGCCCCGGGCGACCTCGAGGCCTTCCGCGCGCTGCCGGGGGCCACCAGCCGGGAGAAGTTCGTGGCCTACGTGGAGCAGCAGCTTAACCCGGGGCGTATTGGGGACAACGGGTGCGAGGCCCGGCTGGCCCACCTGCAGAGCCTGGGCAAGGGCATCGAGCAGCTCTGGCGCGACTACTATCGCGACGTGCCCGACAGCGACACCAAGTACGAAACCATTTACCAGCCCACCAACGAGACCAAGTTCGCCACCCTGGTCCGGGCGGTGTACTCCAAACGCCAGCTGCAAGAGGTGCTGGCCGATTTCTGGCACAACCACTTCAACGTCTCGCCCGACCGCGACGAGCGCATCGCCCCAACCTTTGCCCACTGGGACCGTGAGGTGATCCGCAAGCACCTGCTGGGCAACTTCCGCCAGATGCTGGGCGCGGTGGCGACCCACCCGGCCATGCTCTACTACCTCGACAACGCCAGCTCCAACCGCGCTGGCCCCAACGAGAACTGGGCGCGGGAGCTGTTCGAACTGCACACCCTTGGTGCCGAGAACTACCTGGGCGTCAGGCGCCAGCGCGAGGTTTCGGGTTTTGCCCAGGGGCAGCCGGTGGGCTATGTCGACGACGACATCTACGAGGCCACCCGGGCCTTCACTGGCTGGCGGGTCAACGACACCACCGACGAGCCCGGCATGAACGACTCCGGCACCTTCCGCTACCACGCCCCCGGCCACGACCGCTTCCAAAAAACCGTGCTGGGCCGCTACCTCCCCCCCGACCAGGCTCCCATGAAGGACGGCACCGACGTGCTCGACGCGCTGGCCTTTCACCCCGGCACCGCCCGGCACATCAGCCGCAAGCTGGCCAGACGGCTGATCGGCGACAACCCGCCGCAGTCGGTGGTGGATCAGGCCGCCAGGGTGTTTCTCGAGTCCTCCAAGGCCCCCGACCAGCTCAGGCGGGTGGTGCGTACCATCCTGCTGTCCGAGGCCTTCGCCCAGACCTGGGGCGACAAGATCAAGCGGCCCCTCGAGGCCTATGTCTCGATGCTGCGGGCCACGGGCGCACAGCTCAACCCCGACAAGCCGGGCGACATCCTCTGGCAGCTCTGGCAGCTCGGCCAGCCCCTCTTCGGGCGGATTCCTCCCGACGGATATCCGGACTTCAAGGAGGCCTGGAGCGGAACGAGTTCGCTCTTGGAGCGTTGGCGCTGGGCGCAGGGCCTGGCGGGTGACTGGTGGGGTGAGGCCATAAGGAGCGAGGTGGCCAAGCAAACCCCGACCCGCAAGCCCAGAGAGGTGCTCGACTACTGGGCCAGGCGTGCGCTGGGACGTCCCCTGGCCCCCCGGTCCCAGTCCGCCATCGCCGCCTTCATGGGCGAGATCCGGGGCGGTAACCTCACCGAGCCCCTGTCCGACGAGGACGTGAAGTGGTTCATCCCGCTCACGGTGGCGGCGGTGCTGAGTTCGCCGGACTTTCAGTGGAGATGAGCTGTTGAACTTGAAGCCTGAGCAGAGGGCCGTTCGCGGCCCCTAGAAAACCGCTGACCGCAGGGCACTTTCCCCGTTCAATCATCGCTGTAAAGGAGACGACATGAACCGCAGAAACTTTATGATGGGCTGCTCGAGCGCCATCGCCGCAATGGCGGGGGCGCAGATCACCGGACTGACCTTCGCGGCCGAGGGCGAAACCGACGAAGTGCTGGTGGTGGTGTTCTTGCGCGGAGGGTGGGACGCGATTAACGTGCTGCCGCCCCTGGACGGCCCCGACCGCGCCGCCTACGAGGCCGCCCGGCCCTACCTGAAAATCCCCACCAGCGGCAGGAACGCCGCGCTACGGCTCAACAGCCAGTTCGGGATGCACCGGGCGCTCGAGCCGCTAATGGAGCTGTACCAGGGCCGCCAGATGGCCATCGTGCCCGCCGCCGGGATGCCCACCTCAGACACCCGCAGCCACTTCGACGCGATGCGCTACATGGAGCTGGGTACGCCCAACCAGGGCAGCACCACCACCGGCTGGATCACCCGCCACCTCCAGGCCAGCCCGCCCAAAAACGGCGGCCTCAGCCTGCCCGCCGTGACCATCGACGCGGCCACCACGCCCAGCTTTCTGGGTAGCCCCGAGGCGGTGGCGATGCGCAACCCCAACGAGTTCCTGCTGGTCGACGACAAGGACTACCGCAACCGCCTGACCAAGCTGATCGGCGACCTCTACAAAGGCGACTCCTGGCTGCACGCGGCGGGTCAGCGTACCCTGGCCACCATCCGGCTGGTCGAGCAGCTCAAGACCGAGGACTACAAGCCCGCAGTCGAATACCCCGAAAACGAGTTCGGTGAGCGCCTCAAGACCCTGGCCTCGCTGATGAAGCAGGGCCTGAGCATGAAGGTGGCCACCGTAGACCTGGGCGGCTGGGACACCCACGAGTGGCAGGGCGAGAACGGCGAGGGCTACTTCGCGGAGCTGCTGGGCCAGTTGGGTGGAGGGCTGTCGGCCTTTTACAACGACCTTTCCGCCGCCAACCTCACCAACAAGGTGAACATCGTGGTGATGAGCGAGTTTGGGCGCCGGCTCTCGGAGAACGCCTCGAGGGGCACCGACCACGGCCACGGCAGCGCCATGCTGGTGCTGGGCGGCAACGTGAACGGCGGCAAGCTCTACGGCAAGTGGCCCGGCCTGGGAGCCGAGCAGTTGTACGACCGAGCCGACCTCGAGGCCACCACCGACTACCGCGCCGTGGTCTCGGAAATCCTCAAAGTCCGCCTGAAGAACGAGCGTCTGGGCGTGGTGTTCCCCGGCTACAGCATGGGCCAGCCGATGGGGATTGTGCGGGGATAGATGGTAAATGTAGAAGGCGACCACCATAATTTATGAATCGCATTCTACTATTTGAAGTGGTCTACACAGCAGCTTGAGTATGCGCGTTAACGTGGCTGTCGCACTAATGTGACTGGTTTCATTACTTTAGAAATGGCTTGAATTAACATCGTTACTGAATATATACTCACATCAAATGTTTCGCTCATCAACTACTCCAATGTGGTTGCTTTTCATTTTTCTTTCCCTGACAGGATGTCAGACGGCTCCCTCCAACGTTCCAGTTAGTCAGCCAGACAGCTTGCTTGGCACAGACGGGAACTCAAATGGAATAAGAGATGACGTTGATGAACTCATTGGAAGACTAACGAACAAACCTGAAGAAAGAACCCGCATCGCCAGTGGGGCTAGAGCACTACAAACTGTGTTCTCGTCCGTCAGCTCTACACAAAAGGCCAATGAAGTAAAAGAGGCGTATTACCGAGCGGTCTTTTGCAGCAGTCAAGGGCTAGAAAAAGCTTTCGCAGATGTATTCACAACTACCGTTAATTCGGATAAACGTATTAGAGAGTATTTACGTGTTCAACAGATGTCCAGCCAGATTTCTTTTACATTTGAGCCGAGTGCTTGTCCGAGATTGACTTCATCTGTCCCTCGAGAAGCCCATACACTTAACGCCCAGGTAGATCGCCCTGATATCACAGTTAGACATCTCCATATCAACGGTGTAAATACGTGTTGTGATGAAGTTTCAGCTAACTGGGGGAGTTTATTTTCAAGGATTTCCCAAATCGCCGTAAAGAAATACGGACAATCAGTCGCTTTTCAGCAACAGGGTCTAGAAAACCCATCGCATAAATTAATTAATGATTTATATGAAGCAAACCTCCAACTCAATCCAAACGCAACAATCGAAAATTTCTGGAAAGCCTTTAGGACAATCGTGCCAGGCTCTGAGCCATATGTGCCAGCAAAACTGGTTGCGGATAGATTAACTCAGTTGCCGCCTGAGGCACGCGAAGTTACATTAAAGTATCTCAGCACGATAAATGAATCGTTACAGCGTGGCGAAAAGGTGTTGATCACTGCACACTCTCAAGGAACTATATTCGCACGGGATATTGAGCGATTAGTCGGCACTAATCCAGACGTTAGATTTATAGATATGGCCCCGCCGTTTAACGATCCGGGCAAACGCTTAACAATTTCAAAAACAGGTGATGTTCTCCTTTGGTTTGTACGTCTGTATAATGACGTATTTCCAGGAAACATCTCCATTACTGATGGCATTGACCACTCTCTACGATCCTATATCGATCCTAATACTGAGTCCGGTCGTAAATTTGATGAATATGTGGATCGGATCATTACAGAATGGCTGCCTCCGATAGACCTAACTGGGGATTGGGATGCTCAAGGCTATACCTGCTTTGCTAGTACGGTTGATTATCAAGACATTGGCATCCGTCATACCGACACTCAAATCATTGCCCAGAAAATCATCGGTGACCCGTGCGTTCCAGCGGGGAACCTCACCTTTGTTGGAAACATAGCAAGGTCACAAGTGGTTCGCAACGCCTTGATCCCAGTCACTTTTGCGATAGGTACTCCTCGTTGCCCCGCCTGTTATACGACGGCTGGAAGGATACGCATTATCAACAGGGATAGTTTTGTTGCGGAGACGCCAACTTTCATCACCTTCACTCGTGTCAAACCTTTAGAACCCTCCTCCGCCATATCCGCTTTACTACGTAAACCTTGGTAGAGCACAATTCTCGTTTGCCGTAATCAGTCGCGGTTGATATGCTTAGAGCATTGTGATTGAAGTCCGGCAGCTCGAGAAGCACTACGTGGTGGCGGAAAAAGAGCCCGGCATCGTGGGGTCGCTGCGGGGGTTTTTCCGGCCCCAGACCAAGGTCGTACGGGCGGTGGACGGGGTGAGCTTCGAGATCGGGGCGGGGGAGATGGTGGGGTTTCTGGGAGCCAACGGGGCAGGAAAAACCACCACCCTCAAGATGCTTTCTGGGCTGCTGCACCCCAGCGGGGGGGAGTGCCGGGTGGCGGGCGCGGTGCCGTTCGAGCGGCGGGCCGGCTTTCTCAAGGCCATCACCCTGGTGATGGGGCAAAAGCAGCAACTGATGTGGGACTTGCCGGCGCTGGACAGCTTCCTGGTCAACCAGGCCATCTACGAAATCTCCGATGCCGATTACCGCGCCACTATGTCGGAGTTTAGTGAGCTGCTGGGCCTCGAGGGCATTCTCAAGAAGCAGGTGCGCAAGCTCTCGCTGGGCGAGCGGATGAAGTGTGAGCTGGCGGCGGCGCTGCTGCACCGGCCCAAGGTGCTGTTCCTCGACGAGCCCACCATCGGGCTGGACGTGAACATGCAGGTCAAGATTCGGGATTTCATCGCCGAGTACAACGCCCGGTTCAAGGCCACCGTGATCCTTACCAGCCACTACATGGCCGACGTGACCGCCCTGTGCAGGCGCATCATCGTGGTGGACAAGGGCAAGGTGATCTTCGACGGCGACCTGAGTGCGCTCTTGGAGCGCACCAGCCCCAGCAAGATTGTGAAGCTTCAGCTCGAGCGCCCCTACTCCGAATCAGACCTGCGCGGCTACGGCAACCTGACCAGCCTCGAGGGCCTCAACGCCGCCTTCGACCTGCCCCGCTCGGAGGTCTCGGCCCGCAGCGCGCGGATGCTCTCCGAGCTACCCATCGCCGATATCACCATCGAGGACCCGCCCATCGAGGAGATCATCGGGCAGTTGTTCGCGGGGCAGGGCCGGCCGGAGGTGAGGGCGTGAGTCAGGCCTGGCGCAAGGCCAGGGCGCTGTTCGCGGCTTGGCTGACCCACATGACCATCTACCGCGCCGAGATCGTTATCTGGATGCTCTCGGGCACCCTGCCCCTGATCATGATGGCGGTCTGGATCGGCAAGGCCCAGGCCGAGGGCGGCGCAGTGCAGGGCTTCAGCAGCGCCGACTTCGCGGCTTACTTCCTGGTGGCCTGGATGAGCGGCCAGATGACCGTGGCCTGGGTGGCCTGGGAGATCAGCTTTGCGGTGCGGCAGGGCACCTTCTCGACCAAGCTGCTGCGCCCCATCAACCCCTTCTGGGAGTACTTCATGCAGCACGTCACCGAGCGGGTGGTGCGCTATCCGTTTGTGTTCGTGATCATGACGATCGGGGCGCTGCTGGTGCCGGGGGCGCAACTGGTGGAGAGCGCGGCGCACGCGGGTGTCTACCTCCTGGCCATCGTGCTGGCCTTCCTGATTCGCTTCCTGATCGCCTATTGCATCGGGCTGGCGGCCTTCTGGCTCGAGAACGCTACCGCCCTCGACGAGCTGTACTTCGTCCTCTCGATCATGCTGGCGGGTAGCTTCGCCCCGCTGGACTTCTATCCTGCTTGGCTGCGCCCGATCCTCGAGTTCCTGCCCTTCCCCTACGTCATCTACTACCCCACCCAGATTTTGATCGGGCGGCTCGAGTGGCCGGAGATCGCTCGAGTGGTGCTGATCCAACTGGTCTGGGTGGCCATCTTCGTCGCGCTGTTCCAGGTGCTGTGGCGGCTGGGTCGGCGGCACTATGGGGCGGTGGGGGCGTGAAATACCTCCGCATCATCTCTATCCTCATGGGCGCGAGCCTTGGGGTGCAGCTGGAGTACCGGGCCAACTTCACCGTGAATCTGCTCGAGACCGCACTCCGGCTGATGGGGTCGGTGCTGGGGCTGAGCATCCTGTTCGGCGGTGGGGAGTCGGTGGCGGGGTGGACGTTTGCGGAGGCCCTGGCGGTGCTGGGGATATTCACGTTTTTCGACGGCCTGATCAGCATGGCGCTGGCCCCCAACCTGAACCGCATCGCCGAGGGGGTGCGCACGGGGACGCTGGACTTTGTGCTATTGAAGCCGGTGGACGCACAGTTCCTGGTCAGCTTCCGCAACATCGACCTGCTCAAGCTGCCCGATGTGCTGCTGGGGCTGGGGATTCTGGGCTGGTCGCTGGGCCAGACCGGCGTGCGCCTCGAGAACCTGCTGCTGGGCGCGGGCCTGCTGCTCACCGCCTACCTGATTGTCTACAGCATCTGGTTCGCGCTCTCCACCACCGCCTTCTGGTTCGTGCGGGTCGAGAACGTCACCGAGCTGTTCTGGGGGGTGTACCGCGCAGGGCAGTTCCCGATCCAGGTTTTTCCCGGCTGGGTGCGCACCGCCTTCACCTTTGTGATCCCCATCGCCTTCATCACCACGGTGCCCGCTGAGGCGTTTACGGGTCGTCTCGAGGGCGTAAACCTTTGGGTTGCTGTGGGTATTGGAATCGGATTGTTTGTGGCCTCGAGGGGGTTCTGGCGCTTTGCTCTGCGGGCTTATACCAGTGCCAGCTCGTGAGCAGGGTTACGGCTTTGGGGGCACGATTCCAGCGTAAATGTCCTCGAGCCGCACACTCAAGTCCAAACACGGCACCTCGAACGCTCCGGTGTGGTCGAGCAGGTCAAAGCGCCAGGAGTCGCCGTCCCTCGAGTAGACAAAGGCTGAGGTCCGGTCTTGGCGCAGTAGCACGTAGCGCTCCACGCTGGGAATGCGCAGGTACTCCTCGAGCTTCTCGGTCTCGTCGGTGGTCTGGGTACTGTCCGAGAGCACCTCGAAGATTGCACAAGGGGCCAAGACTAAGTACTCGTCTGCGTCTTCCTCACAGGTCACCACCACGTCAGGATAGCGGTAGCGGTTCTCGTCCACCTTCAGCTTGACCACGGTAAAGAAAAGGTCACAACCTTTCTCTTCAACCCGCTTGTCCAGCAGCCGCACCAGACGCCGAACCACCCGGTTGTTCTGCTTTTTATCGCCCGCCATCGCGTGTAGTTCGCCATTCACATACTCGTGGCGAACCTCCGAGCGCTGCTCGAGTGCGAGGTATTCCTCCGGGGTCAGGCGCTTGCCCGTAAGCATGTAGGTAGTGTAGCAAACACAGCATCATTCGTAGAAAAACCCCTCGAGCTAGCCGGCGCTCGAGGGGATATCTTTACGGTCTACCCGCCCTATTGCACCCGAACCACCGCCCCCAGCGCGTTGTACCCCGTCGCCGCCTCCCAGACGTTCGTATTGGCCAGGCGGATCGAGTAGCGTGGGTCGGCGGCGAGGCTTGCGGCCCCGTCGGGCAGGTTCAGGAACACATCGTACTCGCCCGCCCCGACCCCGCCGGGCAGGGGAAGGTCTACGTAAACCCGGGTGGTCTGACCGGCGGCCCAGCGGCGGGGGTCGGCGTTGAGGGGGATGATCGAGACTTGGCGGTTGCTGCGGTTACGCAGGACGATCTGGGCACCCCTGGGGTTGAAGGGCGGGGCAAAACCCTCGTTCACCACGTCGAAAGCCATGCGGAGGTTGCTACCCAAACTCACCGTCTCGGGGATCACGGCGGTGGTGAGGCGGAAACGGTATCCCAGGCGGCGGCTGATCTCGCCGTAGCAGCCCTGCGTGCGCCAGCGGGCGATGGTGGGGCGGTACTGGGTTCCGCTCAGGACGCTCCAGCGGAAGCGGGCCAACTCGCGCAGGGTGGTGGTGCAGTCGGAGCGCTGGTACTCCGAGCGGGGGTTGGTGTACTCGGTGTCGCGGCCCCAGCCGATCTCGCAGGTCTCGCCGATCACTGGGGCGTACTCGCCCAGGCGCTCGAGGTAGCGTTGGTCGGTGGCCAGCTCAGTGGCGTTCCAGCGGTAGGTCCCGGCGTCGTGGAAGTTGGCCAGGAAGCAGTCGTTGAACAGCCCCAGGCGCGACTGGGCGCTGCCGCCGAACTCCTGCCCGGCCGGCAAGGGGCCGCTGTGGATCAGGGGAGAGATGTCGCGCACCCGCCGAATCTGAACGGTTCGGTTGGGGGGCATGGCGTCCAACATGGCCTGGGTGATGGTGCGGCGGTTGGCGTCGCTCTCGAGGCCGTTGGTCGAGCTGTGCCCCTCGCCCCAGTAGCCGATGAAGCCTTGCTGGAGCGTCACGATCACGTCGCTGTTCTCCTGGAAGACCGGGGCCAGCTGGCGCAGGTGCTCCAACACCACGCTGAGGGGCGCGTCGTCGTTGCCGGTCACGCCGGGGAAGGCGTAGTAGGGACGGATGATCACTTTGATGCCCGCCCGCCGCACGTCGCCGAGGCGGGCGCGCAGCCGGGTCAGGAAGTCTGCGGAGAGCGGCCCGGAGCGGAACTCCGACAGGCGCAGGTAGGTCAGCAGGACGCTGGCCGGATAGGGACTGTCGCCGGGCTGGTTGGGGTAGGTGGTGCCGGAGCGGATGCCGCTGTAGTCGTTTCCTTCCATCAGCTGGAAGCCGATGTGGATGCCGCGCTCGGGGTTGAGGAAGTCTTCGGAACTGGCGGCGTAGGTGTAGGTGCGGCCCTGCACGTCGAAGGGCGGGGTGGTTGGGGGCAGCGGGGCGCTCTGGGTGGTGGCGGTGCGCTCGAGGCC
This sequence comes from Meiothermus sp., assembly GCA_033762915.1. GTDB lineage: Bacteria > Deinococcota > Deinococci > Deinococcales > Thermaceae > Meiothermus. The sequence goes on from JANRLD010000016.1 coordinate 46,079, forward strand.
GCTGCTGAAGTTGGCGCCCACCACCGTGCGGACCCGATAGGTGTAGGCGGTGGAGGGGCTGAGTCCGGTGTCGGTAAAGCTGGTAGAGGTGAGGCTGTCGCCCCCGATGGTGGCGTAGGCCCCGCCGCCGGTGCGGCGCTCGAGGGCGTAGCGGGTGGCCCCCCCGACCGCCGTCCAGGTGAGGTTCACGCTGCTGGAGGAAGTCGCGGTCGCGCTAAAGTCGGCGGGGTTGTTGACCGGCTGGGCCGGCGTGGTGACGGTGGCGGACTCCCTGGGGCTGCTGCTGCCCGAGCCGTTGACCGCCGAGACCCGGTAGGTGTAGCTGGTGGAGGGGCTGAGTCCGGTGTCGGTGAAGCTGGTAGAGGTGAGGCTGTCGCCCCCGACGGGGGTGAAGGCCCCACCGCCGGTACGGCGCTCGAGGGCGTAGCGGGTGGCCCCCCCGACCGCCGTCCAGGCCAGGTTGACGCTGGTGGCCGAGGCGACGGTCGCGGTGAGCTGACCGGGAGTAGCAGGAACCCCGGCGGGGTTGGAGGGGCTGCTGGTGGCAGGGGTGGTGACGCTGCGCTCGAGGCCACCGCTGCTGCCTTGGGCGTTGATGGATCGCAGCCGGTAGGTGTAGGCGGTGGAGGCGTTCAGGCCGTTGTCGGTGAAGCTGGTGGTGGTGACGCCGCTTCCGCCCACCGCTGCAAAGCTGCTGCTGCCGGTCTTGCGCTCGAGGATGTACTTGTCGGCACCCGTCACCGCGCTCCAGCTCAGGTTTACACTGGTGGCCGAGGCCGCCATGGCCACGAAGCTCTCGGGGTCGGCAGGCCCCTGTTTGCTGGGGGGGTCGTTTCTGGGGTTGAGTGGGTTGACGTCGCCGCACCCAGCCAGCGCCAAGGCCAGGATTAGTCCGCCGATCAGGCTCAAATGAAACTTGGGAGGATTGCTCATCAAGGTCAGCCTATGGCTACTGTTTAGGTCGCTTGATAACGCTTGGGTTAAGTTCGCTTTAAGCTGCAGCTAAGCGGATATTCAGCTCGAGATCAGGACTAACACTGGTTTGGAACCGGAAAATACACCTTGCAGGGGCATTCTAAGGGTAAAGTTGGGCCGATCCAACCCTGTAACGCCGCGCATAACAGCCCCTCTGACCCCCCCGGCGGCCTCAAATAATCCGCCATAATGGCCAGCGTTACTCACGTTTATCTTGTGCAAAGCGCGTGCTGGGCGTATAAAGGCAGAAAGAGCGCGTCATGAAACCATCCCTCCTGATCCCCCTGACCCTGGCAGTCCTGCTGACCGCCTGCGGGGCCGGCCCGGCCACCCCCGCCCTCCCGGGTTCCGAGCCCCAGGTCACCACGCCGGTCGCGCCGCCGGCCGCGCCCGCACCCTCGGTGGAAGACTCCGCCACCCTCACCCTAACCCCCAGCCGTGCCCTCACCCTGGACTCCGGGGCCACCGGGCTGGCCGGTTATTTCTGCCGCTTCGCGGTCTGTGCCGGCGACGACCGGGACAACCATCAGGTGCGGGGCCTGCTCGAGTTCACTCTCCCGGACAGCCTGAACGGGGCCGAGATCCTCAGCGCCACCCTGATCCTTAAGCCCTCTAACCCCCAGGTCGCCCAGACCACCCTCAGCGCCCTGGGCAGCCTCAAGGTCGAGCACGTGGGGTCGCTGGAGTTCGACGCCCCCGCCCTCGGCACCGTGGGCCAGACCTCCAGCCCCGACGCCCAAAAACTGGATGTTACCCAGGCCCTGGGCGCCGATCTGGGGCGCGGAGTCAGCCGGTACCGCCTGGGCTTCGACCGGGCCAGCAACCAGGACGACATGAGTAACCTCTACCGCCTCGAGGTGGTCGAGCCCGGCTCCCCCCAGCCCAGCGAACAGGCCCCTACCCTGGTGATCCGCTTCCGGGCCAAGCCCTGATAAGCAACCTCGAGGTTGGTGCGGACAGGGTCAGCTCGCAGCCCCGCCACAGTCAGCAAAGACCTTAAACATCTAACCCCCGGCAGCAGGTTTGCCGGGGGTTTGCCCTTGCTTCGCGGGCGCCGGGAGTCGGCCTCTGCGGTGTGGGGCCCTCGAGCGGGGTTATGGGCCTGGGTGCCTTGTGCGGTCCGGAACGCGCTCCACGGTGGAAGTCCGACGCTCGACGCTGGGTGGGCTTGGTTCTTTAGGCCTCACTGCAGTTCGTGCCGCCCCATACATCTGGGCCTGTGTGCGGGTATTGGCGGAACCGCAATCGCTAAGACGCAGCGCGGCGGTCTCGCGGCCCGCGAGCCAAGCTCACCTGGCCTTCAGGGTGCCGGCGATGCGAGGGAACAGCGACTCGAACCGGGGGGCCAGTGCGGCGGGAACCATCATGTGCATCTTGCAATTGCCGCCGCTGTAGCCGATGAGGGCGTAGAAGCCCACGTACCTGCCCAAGCTAGGGCTGTCGGCCTCATATCGGTACAGCACCGAGTCGGAGGTCTCTCTGATGAGGCTGTAGCGGTTGCGCTCGAAGGTGTCGGAGACCTGCTTGCGCGCAGTGGTGAGGTTGTTCATGCTCGAGAGCAGCATGATCTTCACCTGCTGGCTGCTGTCGCGGATGAACAGCTCGCCCTGCTTGCGGTTCCAGTCAGCCGGAACCGAGAGCGAGCAGCGGCTGTTGCTCTGGTCGGTGAAGGTTTTCCAGTCGGCCTGCGCCAGCGCTGCAGTTCCCACCAGCATTGCCCCGATAACCAAAGCCTGATTCCAAAGTGTCTTCATACCAACCTCCCGGCAGCACCGACCTAAGCCCGGAAGCCGTGCTCGGGCAAAGACGGACCCACCCACACCCAGTGTCTAGCCTGGGCCCAGATTGTCCCTGCTGCTCGTACGTTTATTCCGCCCTTTTTGGGTTGCAACCTTGGCGCAACCTTGGCGCAACCTTGGCACAACCTCGAGCGGTCTACACTAGTAAAGGTAAGGCAGGGTCTCATCTTGGGGACGCTGTTCTAACCGTTACATGGTTGGTCATCGTTACAGGTTTTTACGAAACAGTTGCAAAAAACCCGTAAATCGAGGGCGCCGCTTCACGCCGGGGCCTGGTGGATCGGCAGCCGGCAGGCTGTGGGGCCAACTGTAGGGCTGCCCAAGCTGCCTCCAGGACGACATTTTGGTGGTTTGGCAGTCACCGCAACTGGCAGCGAGAAAGCTCACCCGCCCGTCGGCGGGAGGCTGTGGCGCGACCGGGGCGGGCCAGCTACACCTTCAGACCCGGGCCAACCGCGCACGGAGTGCCTGCATAGTTGAAACGCGAAATGCCGCCGGCCAGCGCTGCGGAGTATTTCGTCAGGCACGTATCTGCCTCCGTTGATTCCGCTTCTACCCTGGCTGGTCCCGCTCGAGGTGCTCGAGCACGGCGGCCACCACGCCGTCGAGGTCGAGGCCCGAGGTGTCCAGAATGACCGCGTCCTTGGCAGGGGCGCTCTGGGCCTTGTCGGCCTCGTCGCGGCGCGTGAGGTCGGCCAGCACCGCGTCAAAGGCCGCGCCCCGCTCGGGCACCCGGCGCCGGGCGCGGATGTGAGGGCTGGCGGTCAGGTAGAACTTGTGCCGGGCCTGGGGGAAGACGGTGCTCCCCATGTCCCGACCGTCGATCACGAACGGCGGACTGACCCGGCGCAAAACCCCGTTCACGAAGGCCCGAATCCGCGGCCGCACCGCCACCGCCGAGACCACCGCGTCCACCTCGAGGCTATGCAGCGCCGCGCTGACCTCCCGACCGTCCAGCCAGACCTGGTTCTCCGTCGGGGTAGCGATCAGCTCGAGCCGGTAGCGTTCCAGCCGGCCCTCGACCTCCTCGGCGCCAGCGTTCTCGAGCAGGCAGATGAGCGCCACTGCCCGGTAGAGCAGGCCGCTCGAGACGTACGCCACCCCCAGCCGCTGGGCCACCAGCTTGGCCACGCTGGTCTTCCCCGAGGCGGAGGGGCCGTCTATGGTGATGATGTCGGTCATGAAGGTTTGGGGGTTATGCGGTAACGGCGGGCGAGAGGGAGATGGGGAACGGGGGAAACGACGGGAAATGGGGCGTGTAAGGGAGACGACGTGGCGGTCTGGGGCGCTGCCTAGTCCCCTGTCTCCGGCCCTTCCGGTTTCCGGGCTCAGCCCCTTGCCGTTAGCCGCTCAAGGTCTTCCCAGAAGCTGGGGAAGCTGATGCTCGCCCACTCGGCGTCGCTCACGGTGACGCCTTTTTGCAGGCCGCATACCGCGAAGGCCATGGCGATGCGGTGGTCGTGGAAGGGCTCGACCAAGCCGCCGCCCTGGACGTTGCCGCCCCGGATGCGCAGCCAGTCGGGGCCGACTTCGACCGGCACGCCCAGGTTGTGCAGGTTCTTGGCAACGGCGGCCACCCGGTCGGACTCCTTGACCCGCAGCTCCTCGAGGTTCGGGATATAGGTTTCGCCCTCGGCCCAGGCCGCCGCCGCCGCCAGGACGGGTACCTCATCGACCATCAGCGGGATCAGGCCGGGGTCTACCGAGACGCCCCGGAGGTCGGAGGTGCGGGCACGAATCCAGCCCACCGGCTCGCCGTCGTGGCCCTCGGTGACTTCCCAGCTCAGATCGGCCCCCATCTCCTTCAGCACGGTCAGCAGACCGGTGCGGGTGGGGTTGAGGCCCACGCCCTCGAGGGTCACGTCCGACTCCGGGGTGATCAGGGCGGCCACGATGAAGAAGGCCGCACTGCTGATGTCGCCGGGCACGGTCAGGTCTCGTGCCGCGAAGGGGTCGGCACGGCGGGTGCGGATCAGTCGGCCCTCGACCCGGGAACGGCCGGACGTGCCCGGCAGCCCAAGCTGCTCGACCTCCACCGGCAGGCCGTAGTGCCGCAGTACCCGCTCGGTGTGGTCGCGGGTGGGGGCGGGCTCCATCACCTCGGTGTCCTCGTCGGCGAAGAGGCCCGCCAGCAGCACCGAGCTCTTGACCTGTGCGCTGGCCACCGGCATCTCGTAGTGAATGCCGGTCAGGCCGCCGCCGCGGATGGCCAGGGGGGCCAGCTTGCCGCCCTCGCGCCCTTCGATGCGCGCGCCCATTTGGCGCAGCGGGGTGGTGACGCGGCCCATTGGGCGGCGCTTGAGCGAGGCGTCGCCGGTCAGCACCGTGAAGAGGTTCTGGCCCGAGAGCAGCCCGGCCACCAGCCGGATCAGGGTTCCGGCGTTGCCGCAGTCGAGGATGTCGCCGGGCTCTTGCAGCCTAAGCCCCGCCCCTTTGATGTGGAAATGCTCGCCCTGTTCGCTGATCTGACCCCCGAGCTGGCGCATCACGGCGGCAGTGGACAGGGTGTCGCCCGCCTTGAGCGGATAGCGGAGGGTGCTCTCGCCCTGGGCCAGGGTTCCGAAGATCAGGCCCCGGTGGGTCACCGATTTGTCGCCGGGCACGCGCATACGGCCTCTGAGGGAGCGGGTGGGGGGGATGATGCGTTCCATGATAGCCTTCGGGATTATATAGGGCGGATGGGGGAAGGGGAGAAGAGGGAAGGTTAGGAGCGACCCCCCGGAGTTGTGGGGTGGGAGGCCGCTCTTGACTTTTCGCCCCCACATCGTGACCCGACCCGTCCGTCGCCCCGGTCCCGTCGACTACAATGGCAACCTGTGGAAGAGCTCAAGCCCTTCTCCAACCCCGGCGTGCGGCTGGCCGCCTCGCTGCTGATGGCCCCGTTTTTCCTGCAGTTGCTGGGCTTCGGCTCGAGCCTCCTGGGGGCTGGGCTGTGCGGCGACCTGTTTGGTCGCAACAACCCTCTGGGCTTCCAGAGCCCGCTGTTCTGGTACGCGATGACCTTCATGGTGCTGCTGGGCTTTCAACTGGCCTACGGGGCGCTGCTGCTGCTGGCCGGGCTGATCGAGATGCCCCCCAGCAACGCCCGGGGGCTGTTCGGCTTCGGCTTCGGGTTGGCGGCCGTCACCCTGGTACTGTTCGTACTCACCCGTACCACCGGCCTCCCGACCCCCGCCGCGCAGGGCTGGGTTTTCGAGCAGGCCAACCTCGACGCGCTCTCGGTGCTGCTGGTCGGGCTGACCGTGGGCGGCGGGCTGCTGCTGTGGGGGATGCGGTCCCGTCTGCCCCGCTTTGCGCCGGAAGGGCAGTGACCCGATGGACGACCTCGGCTTCTCTTACCAGCGGCACAAGAACGGCAAGGTTTTTTTGCTTTACCATGGCAGGGTGGTGCGCACGCTGGACGGGATTAAGGCGGCACAGTTTGTGGCCCAGCTCGAGGAGGCTGGCGAGACCGAAGCCCAACTCCACATGGCCAAGCTGACCGGTAACTTCAAGCGGGGCAATGAGCGGCAGAGTGCCAAAAGGGGCGGGCGGTGAGGGTGCTGTTCATCGAGGGCAAACAAGCCGAGCCCCTCCAGGACCTGGCTCGTTCCATCCCCAACCCCTACCGCCTGATGTGCCGACCCGAGCAGGGGCTGTACTTGCTCGAAGTCTGGGCCCATGCGCCTGAACTCGAGGCGCGGGTCGGGGGTATGGAGGGCTTCAAGTGCTGGGCCTTCGATGTACTCCAGACCAACACCTGACCAACGCTTCCGCACACCCTCCGCCCCGGCTTAGGGCAGATCGCATTTTTGGCTGTTTCGATTCCGTTCTCGCTCAACCTGGCGCAACTTACAGCGGTTCACACCATTACGCCTCACGCGGTGATGCGCTGAAGCGGGCGTAATGTACCTCGCACATCCGAGTCTCTGCGTGAGTGCTATTCGTAGGAACCGCTGTTAGGGGTAGGCCCAGCCTTCGTCTATGGTCCCCGCTTCCCGCCACATGCTCTGCGCCTTAAGCTATCCCCTATGCGTGAAGAAATCGACCTCATCAACCTGGGCGACGTGGAGGTGTACCTCGAGGACGTCGGCCCCGAGGAGGCCCCGGTCATGGTGGTGCTGCACGGGGGGCCGGGAGGGAGCAGCTACGCACTAAGGGAGGGGCTGGGAGAGTACTTGGAGGACTTCCGGGTGCTCTACCTCGACCAGCGCGGCGGGGGGCGCAGCCCGGAACTCGAGCTGGACAATCGGCTCTTCACGGTGGACGCGCTGGTGACGGACCTGGAGCAACTGCGGCACACCCTGGGACTGGATTCGTGGACGCTGCTGGGGCATGGCTTTGGGGCGGTCTTGGCGCTGGAGTACGCCCGCCGCAGCCCCCAGAGTGCCGACGGACTGATCTTGATTAACCCCTGGACCAACTTCCCCTGGCTGGCCGGTCAGCTCTACAAGGCCGCGCTGGTTCTGCGCGGCATGAGGGCCGAGGCGGTCGAGGTGGAACTGCCCGATAATCCAGAGGGTCTGCTGGCTGAAGTCTTCGCCCAAACCGAGCCCAAGGCCGCCTTCGACGCGCTGATGTTCCCCAACCCGCACAGCCGCATGGAGTTCGAGTGGATGGTGGAGGGCTCGCAGATCGTGGGGGCCGACGGGCCGGGGCAGGTTTTTGTGGAGAATGGACTGTGGCGGCTGGACTACACCCCCTTCCTGCCCCAGCTCCGCGTCCCGGCGGCGGTGATCGTCGGAGAGCTGGACGGTACCAGCTACCCCGAGGCCCAGTCGGTGGCCGACGCCCTCGAGGGCGACCTCGAGCTGATTCCCGGTGCGGGCCACTACCCCTGGATCGACGAGCCGTACGCGTTCGCCGAGGCCCTTGAGCGCAGCCTGGGCGAAATGGCGTAGATTATTCGGCCCCGACCCCGCTGGGTACATCGGGGTCGGGTATTTTTGCCGGCAGGTATATCTTGGCGGGAAAAAAAACAGAATAAAGTTCGGATTGTGGGCTGCCTGACGGTAATTTCTAAAGGTTCAATATTAGTCCCCCATACACCCGTATTCGCGGTTTGGCCTCAGTCTTAACCTATGATAGACCTGAAGGGCTTTAAGGAGTGGGCTGATCTTGGAGAGCAGCCCTTCCTGCGCCTGCTGCGCGAAGGCGAAGTCGGCCAGCGGGTCTTTCTGCGCTGGCTGAGGCAGGAGCAGTATTTGTACGAGGGCATTCTCGGACTTCAGACCTCGCTGCTGCGCCGCGCCCCCCAAATGCACCGCTTGGTAAAGGCCAATGCGCTAATTGTGACGGTCGAAGAACTCGACTGGCTGCACAACCTCGAGCTGCCCCAGGAGCCGATTCACCCGGTACGCCAAACCTACCTCGACTACTTGCGCTACCTCGAGGGCCGCCCCTACGCCGAGGGCACCATCGCCCACTGGGTGCGCCACCGGGCCTTTTTCGAGGCCTGGCGCACCACCCAGACCACCGACCCCGACGGGTGGGGCGACGGCCTGGAGGGCCTCCCCACCGAGCTGAGCCAGCACTGGCTGGCCCCCGAGGCCCAGGCCCTGGTGCACGACTTCGGCAGTCTGGCCCTGGAGGTCTCCGAGAACCTGGGGCCCGATGAGGTAGACCGCCTGGTGGCCCAGGTCCTAGAGCTCGAGCACGCTTCCTGGGAAATGGCCCTCGAGTTCGCCCTCATCGAGTAGAGGGGAAAGAAACTTGAGCTGCGGGTTCATTTTTTTCAGGTGGGTTCCTCAAGCGCGTATACGCTCCTGTGGTTCTCAAAACCGCAGACCAAGCCCCAGCTTTCCCGTCTAGATCGAGGTCGCCGGACTCCAAGTTGATGCCGTGAAGGGCAAGGTCTACGGTAAGCGCTTCTTGATGACCTGCTACCCTACCGGTCACAAAATGTACTGTATCGGCACTTGGTCAACCCAAGTCGGTCTCTCGAGCCTATACCTCCCGCCGCTCGACCAGCGTCATTATGGAATACAGCGCCACCGCCTTGCCGTCCTGGTTGAAAATCTGCACGTCCCACTCCACCACGCCGGTGGCCTTTTCCCCCGGCTTGGGGTCTTTGGCGGTCTTCTTCTTCACC
>JANRLD010000017.1:0-17799 GCA_033762915.1 Meiothermus sp.
TGTGGCGGTCGCCAGCGGAAGCACCATTGACCTGCGCAATGACAATTGCCGAATCTCGGTGATCCTGCCCGCCAAGCCCCGCTATAGCGCCGAGGTGCAGGTCCAAAACCCCAGCGGCGAACGCCTGACCTACGACTGGACCCTTTTGGTCACCGTGAACGGCGTCGAGCGGACCCTATATGGTCAGACCGGCTCGCTCGAGTCCAGCTTCGACCTCGGCCGCTACGGCAATGTCGGTCCGTCTACCAACGCCTGCCGGGTGACTGTTCGCGTCAACGCCCCCGAGGCCAGCCGCAGCAAGGGTCAGACCGTTTGGAGCGGTTTTTGCACCTATAACCCCACCCAGGTCAACTGATTCGCGGTTTCCACGGGTACTCGGTACGGCGCTGTTTGCCATACCGAGTACTCCCACAGGCAACCACCACAACCTTTTGGCGCGGCCGGAACCGGTGCGAGGAGTGAGTTTGTGAAACAGCGGAAAGGGAGCAGGGTAACGCAAGAGTAACGTTGGAAGGACTAGGATGGTTTTGATTGGGGTGAAAAATGAAAAACCATATCGGCAGGGGAGGGTACCGGTGTTGTTGCGAAACTGAGATGCGGGCTCCATGCGCTCGTTCGGGGGTGAGGGCGTGAGGGCTTTTTGGGTGGGCCTGACACTGCTGGCGCTGGCCCTGACGGCCTGCAGCGGGCCACGCGGCGAGGTGCCGGTCTCGACGGTAAAGCTCGAGCCCTCCTTGAAGCCCGCAGTCTCAGAGATAGACGGAATCAACGGCGGTCCGCCGCGTCCGGTTACCACCCTCAGCGACCAGAACGGCAGCCAGGTGGACTTCGTGCAAAACGAGCTGATCGTGATCACCGGAGACCGGCCGGGGCTCGACGCCCTGCTGGCCCGCTGGAACGGGCAGATTCTGGACTCCATAGACCTGTCTGCGCTTGGCGTGCCCGAGGCCAAGCCGGTCTACCTGATCCGGGTGAATGCCGCCAACGCAGACACCGCCAAGCTTGCCGAAGACCTCAAAAAGATTGCCCCCAACGTCCGCTCCGACCTCAGGCTGGGCAGCCAGGAGGGCCTCAACCTCCTGGCGGTGCAGGCCAGGGAGGCTGCCGCCGGTGCGCTGCTGACCCCCAACTGGGTCTGGCAGCCGACGGGCCTCGAGTTCGGCCCGGTCAACGAGTCGCCCAACGGCGACAGCGATGCGGGCAACGGGATGAACTATGCCCCCGACGCCTACACCTGGCCCTACATGCGCGAGGGTGGGCCGCAAAACATCGGGGTCACTCGAGCCTGGACGGCCCTCTCGCTGGCCGGCCGGCTGGGCAACAAAGTCCCTATCGCCATCCTCGACGGCGGCTTCCAGACCAACGCCGACCTGCCCGACACCACCAACCTGGGCGGCTGGAACCTCACCAACCCCTCCAACTGCTCTGGGGGCAGCTCCTGCCCCTGGCACGGAACCGGCACCGCCCTCACCGCATTCGGGGCTGCCGACAACGGCTTCGGAGTGGCGGGGGTGGCCGGGCCAGTGGCCCGGCGGATCTTGGTCCACGGCAAGTTCGACGCCTGGTCGGCGATGTTTCAGGTGGCTGCCCTCAGCCAACTCGACGCCACCCGCCCCAAAGTGGTCAACATGAGCTTCGCGGGCAACTACCCAGCGGTGGCGGCCGCAGCGGCCTCGGTGCCCATGAACATCTTTACCTCGGCCATCCGCAAGGCCGGAATCCTGATCGTGGCAGCGGCGGGCAACGACAACCTCGACCTCTCGGAGGAGGACTGCTTCATCGTCTGCTGGGCCAAGCGCTCCTTCTACCCCTGCGAGCTGAACAACGTGCTCTGTGTGGGTGGGATCGCCCGAAACAGCCGGGTGCGGGCCTCGTTCTCCAACTACCGGGGCAAGGTGGACATCTACGGCCCTGGAACCGTCTGGGCACCCGAGAATAACGTCACCAGCGGCAAGATGCGCCTGGTGAACGGCACCAGCGTGGCTTCTCCCTTCGTGGCAGGGGTGGCGGGGTTGATCTGGGCGGCCAACCCGGGCCTTGGCGCCGACGACGTAGAGCGCATCCTGCTCGAGACCGCCCATACCAACAACGGCGATGGGGTGGTGGGCCGGGTGGTGAATGCGGCGGCTGCGGTGGGGCGGGCCTTGGGCAGTGTGCCGCCCACCATCCGGCTAGGGCCGAACCCCGGCGAGGCCGGCCTGCGTCTCTCGAAGCGGCTCTATTCGATCAGCCCCAACCCTCTGGCCAACGAGCTGTTCAGCGTCTACCACCTCGAGGCCGAGCGCGACATCAACGCGGTGAGCGTGCGGGTCAGTAGCGACCGCGATGGCCAACTGGGCAACCCCTTCACCTTCAATACCCCCGGCCCACGCCTCCTCACCATCACGGCTACCACTGGCGGCCAGACCAGCCAGGCATTTCTCAACGTCAATGTTGTCAACGCCCCGCCCAGCATCACTAACCTCACCGCCCCCGAAACGGTAGGGCTGCTCGAGGGCTGGGCGCCAATCACTCCGGTGGTCGCCACCGACCCCAACGAACCGGGCGGAGTGCTTCCCTGCAACAGGGTGCGCTGGAGCGTGCAGGGCAGCGACCTACTACAAAACACCACCGGCTGCGACAATTTCGTGGTCTTCTCCGAACAGGGCACCCGCACCGTTACCGTCACCGCCACCGACCCCGAGGGAGCCTCTACCAGCCGCACCCTCACCGTGACGGTGGGGCCTCGCCCGGCCCAGATCCGCCCCAGCGTGAGCGACTTCGTGGTGCGGGATAGCACAGGCGCAGTGCTGCAAGACCGGGCGAGTATCGGCGGCTTCCGCACCCAGTGCCCACTCACCGCCACCGCCACCATCTACAACCCCGATAACGCCCCGCTCAACCTCTCCTGGACCCTGGACAATGGAACCAACCTGGTCTCCGAGGCACTGCAATACCTCAACGGCGGGCAGCAAGTGCGGGTGGCCTGCGGGTCGCTCGAGGCCAGGCGCTACTTCCTGCAACTCTTCCTCCCTACCACTACCCCCACCCCCGCCAAGAAACGGTTCACCTTCGACATGGAGGCCATACCTCCGCGATAAGGGTCGTGTCCCATGTTGAAACCTCTTCGATTGTTCGGCCTCCTACTGCTTCTGGCCGCCTGTGGCGGCGGGCAGGATCTCGCCCCGGCTGTGCCCTCGGGCCTCAAAGCCACCCCCGCCGACCGCTCGGTACGCCTCGAGTGGAACCCCAATACCGAGTCAGACCTGAAGGGCTACCTGGTCAACGTCACCTTGGCCGATGGGGTTCTCGTCAGCAACAATCCGGTCAGCGCCCCTGCCAGCCAATTCACCGTGGAGGGCCTCAGCAATGGCACCGCCTACATGTTTCGGGTACTGGCCGAGGATCAGGCCGGTAACCGCTCGGCCTTCTCGGCTTCCCTCAGCGCGGCGGCCGGGCAGCCCAGTACCCCGCCCGCCCGCCCCACCGGCCTCAGCGCTTCGGCCCAGAGCGAACAGGTGCTGCTGACCTGGGTCAAAAACCCCGAAGCCGACCTCAAGGGCTACACCCTGTTGTATGGCGACAGCCCGGCCAGCCTTCCCCAACGCCGCAACCTCTCGGCCAGCGCTCAGAGTACGGTGGTTTCTGGCCTTGCCAACGGTACTGCGTATTACTTCGCGCTTGAGGCCGAGAACACCGCTGGGCAGAAGTCGCCCCGTACTGAGGTCGTCTCGGCGGTCCCGCAAGCCAACCTCTCGGCCCCGGTCATCAGCAGCTACGCGATTTCCGGATACGGCACCTCGACCCAGGTTCGCCAAGGTGCGGGCGGAATCGAGGTGACATTGCAAGGCCAGCGCCTCGACACCCTGACCTCGGCCCGGCTGCTGGGCGCTTTCGACTTCACCATTCTCGAGAAGACCGCCACCACCGCCCGGCTGACGGGCGTTGTCCCGCATGGTCTTCTTCCGGGGCCGTACGCTTTGCTGGCCTTGAGCGGTGCCGGTGAGACCGCCGTGGCCGACGCCATAGAGATCACCAAGATCACCGCCGCCAAGACCTCCCAGCTCAATCCCTCCGACACCACCGGGCTGGGAACCCCCAACCGTCCCTTCCTGACCCTAACCCGAGCCCTCTCGGCGGCGGGGGCGGGCGATACCGTGCTGCTGGGGGTGGGTATCTACAAGGACGGCGAGAACTGGCCCACCTCCACCTCGGCCCCCAACGTCCCGGCGGGGGTCAGCCTCGAGGGTCAGAGCAACGACCGGGGTGCGGTCTTGCTCGAGCGGCCCACCAGCCAGGCCGACCGGGTGGGCCTTAAGTTCACTGGCAGTGGTTCGGTACGAAACCTGACCGTGCGGGGCTTTACCGGTGGGATCTGGCTCAGGGCGGGCACCTTGGCGAACCGGGCGGGTGAACTGGAGGTCGAAAACATCGCCGCCATTGAAAACACCGTTGGGGTTTGGCTAGAGAATGCCCAGCGCTTTACCCTCAGCCGCAGCAGCCTCGCCACCAACACCCAAGAGGGGCTGCTCGCCGCCTCCACCGGGCAGATCGCACTCTCGCAGAGCGAGTGGTTCGGGAATGGCGTGGGTATCCGCCTGACCAACGCCTCCGCCCTGGCCTCCAGCGCCACCCTTAGCCAGCTGAGCGTCAGCGAAAGCGGCAACGACGGCATCTACTCGCTCAACGTCTCGGTAGACCTCTCCAACACCCGTTCCTTCCGCAACCGCAACAACGGACACGGACTGGTTCTGGTGGGACGCCCGGGGTTCGTCGCGCTACGGGCCGGTACGGTGCTCGAGCAAAACGACGGGGTGCAGCTCCTCGACGCCCGCGAGGCCAGCCAGGGAACGTTCAACGCCACCCGCTACTTGCTCCCTGGCTCGGATATCACCGTCGGCGCGGTGGTGGGGCCGGTCACGCGGGGCAACTTCCTGAGCATCACCCGATCTGGGAACGCGATCCTATTTCAGTAGAGGAGACGGGGCATGATTGAACTCAAGCACGTAAGGCTCACTACGGTAGCCTTGCTATTGGCGGGCTGCGGAGGCGGGAGCGGAATCCCCTCCATCGAGTCCTTTAGCGCTACCCCCAGCCAGTTGCCGGCCGGGGGCGGTACCGTCACCCTGGCCTGGAGAGTCTCTGGCGCCAGCAGCCTTTCCATCGAGCCCAACATCGGGACGGTCAGCGGGAGCTCGCTGGTGGTGGCGGTTAACTCCAGCCGCACGTTCACCATGACCGCCCGCGGCGCCGGGGGGACGGCCACCGCCACCGCGGCGGTCGCCGTTGAGGGCAGCGTGGACACCACCGCTCCCAGCGTATTGAGCTCCAGCCCAAGCAGCGGGGCCACCGGGGTCGGTCGTGACGCGGTGATCGCCCTGAATTTCAGCGAGCCGATGAACAAATCCACCACCCAAGGTGCTTACCAGTCCAGCAGCCCCGGAATCCGGGCCAACGAGGTGGCGTTTGAGTGGAACTCTGAGGCCACCACCCTGACCATCCGCCCCAGCGCCCCCCTGCCCTACGCTGCCGGCTCCGACCCCGCCACTCTCCAGGCCCTCAGCTTCAGCTTCAGCCTCGCCAACACCGCCACCGACCTGGCGGGCAACAAACTACTCCCTATCAGCATTAGTTTCAAAACCCTGCGGCAGATTACCGCCCGCCTTAAAAGCGACCCGGCTCAGGATGGGAGTGTGGATGGCAGCACCGTGAACAACGGAAACTTTGACCTGAATGTTACCACCACCAGCCGAGGATTTGTGAGCTTTAGCCTAGCGGGGTTGCCCGCTGGCTTGCAGCCCTCGAGCGTTGCCAGTGCTGCTCTTCGAATCAACGCCCAGTTCCCCATGGTCTTTTCCACCGAGCTGGTCGAACTTGAGCACCTCATTTACGGCTCGACCCTAACGGCCTCTGCTGCCACCACCGCCGCCCTGCGCAACCTCGGCTACCTTAGCCAGGAACCTCCCATTGAGAATGCCTGGAAGACTGCCAACGTATTAACCGCAGTGCGCGATGACTTGGGTAACCGCTTGGCTCGCAGCAACCGCAGCCAGTATCGTTTGCGCTGCACGGGCTGTAGCGTGACTTTTTTCTCCGGCGAAGCTGTCGAATCTGGCGGTGATGCTCGTTTCAAAGCGCCGGAGTTGGTGGTGGAGTTCTTGCAGCCTTAAGTTGTGCCAGGGTGAACGTGCAGAACCAGCGGATACGGTAAACACCTGCCCGGCGCAATGCCTACAAACATCCGGGGAGCCATTTCGCAATTCCACCGTGGAGAAACATAGGCCCACCCCTGTCAATTGGCGGCCCCTCAGTATCGTCACGACTGCCCATGGGCCAGTGCACCTCGAGATTTGGCTGGAGATACAACCCTCCGGCGAAAGCCCACCAATTCCTGACCGACGACTAACCAGACTGGCTGCATCCTGAGTTCATGGAGGAAGTTATGAGCCAGAGAACAGGGAAGCAGCAGATGTTGGCAGCGGGCACGGCAAACCTGGCGGGACGTATTGGGCTGGGACTGAGGGCTATCGCTTTGGGAGTACTGCTGCTGGTCTCGCTGGGCGGCTGTATTGGTGGATTGGAGGAAGAACCCAAGCAGATCTTCGTCAAGGCCGACACCGGCCTGGACACCAACCCCGGGACCCTGACCCAGCCCCTCAAGACCATCAAGCGGGCCCTAGCGGTCTGGAGAACGGGCCGAGAAATCGTGCTGATCCCCTCGATCTTTAACGAGGTCAGCGGCGAGACCTGGCCTTATGACGCGCCGGCCGGGTTGGTGATCAAGGCCACTGCCAGCGGGGTGGTGCTCGAGAGCAACACCCCCGACCTGAGCGGAAACCTGCGTCGGGTGGGCTTCAACGCCACCCAGATCCAGCTCGAGAACCTCACCTTCCGCAACTTTCAGCGTGCGCTGGTGCAGAGCACTGGAAAGCAGACCCTGGTGGGGGTCAGGTTCGAGGGCGGGGCCGACGCCCCCTAT
This sequence comes from Meiothermus sp., assembly GCA_033762915.1. Classification (GTDB taxonomy): domain Bacteria; phylum Deinococcota; class Deinococci; order Deinococcales; family Thermaceae; genus Meiothermus. The sequence continues at coordinate 6,959 of JANRLD010000017.1, forward strand.
GCCCTCGAACTGTCTAAGAGCGCCGAGGCCTCTTGGAGCAACGTTGCACTCAAAAACAGTGGCGTCCGGCTCAAGGACGCGGCGGTTCTCAGCGTGAGCGGCGCTGCCTTCGAGGGCGATGCCCAGATCGAGGCCAGCGACGCCGCGCAGGTCAACCTCGAGAAGGCCCAGACCCCAAACGGGCCGGCCAGCACAATCTTGTTCCTGAATCAAAGCGCTAAGGCCAGTCTCAAACAGTCGACGCTGACCAGCCTCCGCAATGTGGCCTACGTCAACAGCTCCGCCCAGTTGACCGTCGAGAACGGCAACCTCACCTCCACACAGTCCTCGGCCATCCGCATAGATGGCGGTAGCCTGAGCCTGAAGGGCGGCTATATCTCGGGCCCGCAGCGCTACGCCGTAGAGGCCTCCAACAACGGGACTTCGGTGAGCGTGAGCATAGACGGAACCGGCCTCTACGGCCAGTACGCCGGTGTAAATATGTACCGGGGTAGCCTTCAGGTCAAGGGTGCCCGCATCGCCACCCAGCGCGAGGCCATTCGGATCCGGGGATGGGTCTATCTCAACCTACGCGACAGCACCCTCGAGACCAGCGGCGACAACTCCAACCTGCTTTACATCGACACCAACGGTCAGGCTGCTGCACTGGGAACCACCGACCTGGGCAGCGCAGCCTCCCCGGGCAACAACGTCTTCAAAAACACCTCGGGCAGTGCCAGCATCCGCAGTTTGGTGTACATCCTTCCCGGCAGCGGCACCACCCTCCAGGTTCCCGCCAGGGGCAACACCTGGATCGCCAACGAACAAGGCGCCAACAGCACCGGTCAGTACCCGGCGGGTGTAAACGTCAGCGGCCCCACCCCCTCGGGCAAGAACTTCTACCTGGGATCCGGGGCCTCGATGAGCTTCTAAGTATCTCCATAGTGGAATTGCAGCATCCGCACTCACCGATAGATCGGGCAATTGCGCCCACAAACCGCTCGCTGATGAGGCTGAGCTGAAGTCCTGCAATCTCACTATGGCGCAACTTAACCTGCCTCCAAGACTCCATCACGAAGGCGGTGTGGGCTAATGACCACACCGCCTTCGCGTGACCGCCCGGCTACTTCCGGACCCGACCGGCCACCAGCTCCTTTTTGAAGGCCTCGAAACCCGCCCGGTCGCCCCTGGCTAGGAACCCGGCCTGTTCGGCCCACGTGGGCAGCGAGGGCGCAAAACGCAGGCCCGCCGCCCCGATCGCTTCGCGTAGGGTCTGCTGAGAGGCACCGGCGAGTTGCTCGAAGGTGAGGATGCCTGCCACAGTCAGCGCTGCCGCCATCTTCGGCCCGATGCCCTCGATCACGGTCAGGTCATCGGGGACCTTCGGGGCGGATTTGGCCACGGCCTCGCGGGGCTTGGGGACGGGCTTGGCGGGTACTTTGGGTGTTTCCACTAGGTCCTTGGCCTTGCGTGTGCTCTTGGTTGTGGCCTTGGCGGCTTCGGCTTTGGAGGCTTTTTTCTTGGCCGGCGGCTTGGGGTTTGAAGTTCGGGCGGCACGGGGCTTTTTGCCCAGCAACTCCTCGAGCCGATACCCTGCCCGGCGCGCGTCCAGACGGTAGGCGCTCAGCACGCCATACCAGCCTCGGGTGTTCCTTGCGGCATCGAGTTTGGTCTGGCGGCTGTGGCTACTGACCGCCGAGAGGCGCACAAAGCTCGAGAGCAGGGCCTCGAAGGCCTCTTTGTTGAAGTAGACCACCCCATCATACCGATTAACCCTTAGGTAGCGCTGCACCTCGGCGTCGTGTTGCCAGGAAGCCAACAGCTCGTTTGCCCCCTTGGCCACCGGGGCAGGCTCGGAAAGTTTGGCCTGTTGGGAGATCAGCAGGCGCACCAACTCACTCGAGCGGCGGGCGGTGGGCTCGTCGAGCTCCATGCCCACGGCGGTCTCGGCCAGGACGCGACCGAAGAGCATCTCGTCCATTTGGGCCGCGCTTTGCTCGGGGCTGCCGCCGAGATCGTGGGTGAACAGCCAGCCCAGTGCCACCCCCCAAATGCCCACATGACCCGAGGCCCTCGAGCGTAGGTAGTCGTCACCTTCCCCTTTGTCGCCTTTGCGCGGCCTGGGCTCGAGGCCGTCGACCAAGGACGAGAGTTGGAGGGTCTTCTCGAGCTTCTTCCTGAAGTACTTTAGGTCAAGCGGCTGGGCGCTGCCGACAAAGGTTTGCACTGCGGCAGCCAGCCTGGCATACCTCGACGCCACCTCGTCCAGCAGGGCCGGGTCCGCTTTGCCTGGGGCGGTTCCGGCCTCCATCAGTCGGGAGAACAGGGTCGGGTTGACCAGCTCACGGAAGGGGGTCAAGACCGGCTCGAGCCAGAGCTGGCGGCGGGTGTCCTCGATGTTGGGCGACCCACTGCCCCCGAGCATATGGGCAGTGCGGGCGTAGGTGCCGTCAAAGTCGTAGACCTCGCGCCAGTCGAGGAGCACCATCCGCTTGTATTCCCCCAAGTCGATGAACAGACCCTTTTCGTGCAGCTCTCGGGCGTTTCGGATGTACTCCAACCCTGTCACCTGGTCACGGAAGACGGCCCAGGTGCGGTCGTCGAAGCTCAGGCCCAGCCCCTCGCCCAGACGACGTTGGCGCAGCTCACGGCCCTCACCCACCCGGACCGGCTGTGCCACCGAGAGGGCAACCCAGCCTCGAGCGTGCCCGGCGGAATTGTTATAAACGATTACAGCCCGCTCGCTTACGCCCTTCTCTTCGGTGCGGTTGGAGAAGGCAAAAACGTTCTCGTCAACCTGGCCCTCCAAGTCGTAGACGTCGTATAGCACGAAGTTTTCCGAGCCTGCGAAGAGGTGGCGCTTCTTCAGCAGGGGGAAGATCTGCTGGTGGTGGTAGTCCACCAGACCCTGGTCAGGGGTCTCATCGTAATAGGCCCGTCGGTACTCCATGCCGTACTGCTCAGTGAAGCCCTCCACCTGCCCGTGGCCCAGCATTGGCAGCCCCGGCAAGGTGGCGCAGAGGGTCATCACCCCGAAATACTTCTCGCCCTTGCCGAACTGCTTCTCAGCCGTCTTCTCGTCGGGGTTGTTGAGGAAGTTCACGTAGCGTTTGAGGATTTCCGGCTCGAACTCCACAGTGTTTTTGAGTACGCTGCGGTACTCGGCGTTTCGCTCGTCGCGCAGCATCACCATGAAGGCCGAGTTGTAGACCCGGTGCATCCCTAGGCTGCGCACGAAGTAGCCCTCCATCATCCAGAAGGCCTCGGCCAGCAGGAGGGTGTTGGGGGCCTCGACGGCGCAGCGGTCCACCACTTCGCGCCAGAATTCTTGGGGGATCAGGGCGTCGAACTGCTCCTGGGTCAGGGCGTGCTCGGCCCGGCTGGGGATGGAACTGCCCCAGCTCGAGCCCCCGGGCGGCGGGAACCACAGCCGTTGGATGTGGCGCTTGGCCAGGGTCATCGCCGCGTCAAATCGAATGATCGGGAACTGCCGTGCTACGTGCAGTATGGTTTGGATCACCGCTTCGCGCACCTCGGCCTTGAGATAATTGAGCTGAGCGGTGTCGTTCCAGGGCATCGCGGTGCCGTCGTTACCGTGGTAGATGTAGGTCTGCGAACCGGTCCACCTGTCCACGCGCTTAAACACCACTGCAGCGTCGGTCTTGTCGTAGTAGTGATCCTCGATGAAGATACTTACCCGGTCGTCGCTGGAAAGGTCGGGGCCGTTAAAGGTGTACGCAGGATAGGGCGGGTAGGGCAGCGAGATGAACCAGTCCGGGTGCTCGACCACCCACCGCCCGTCAATTCCCACGTGGTTGGGCACCATGTCCGAGGCCAGGCGAATCCCCCTGGCCCAGGCCTTTTGCCGTAGTACCTCGACGGCGTCCGTGCCGCCCAGGTCTGCGGCTACCTCGTAGTCGTACAGCGAGTAGGCCGAGGCCACCGCGTCAGTGTTGCCCATCCGCTGCTTAATGACCTTGGAGGCGGTCGAGCGCTCCCACAGACCGATCAGCCAGAGGCCGGTCACGCCCCAGCGCCGCAGCTCGTCCAATTCGGCGTCGGGAATCTGGTCCAGGGTGCGGATGTCCCTCCCGTACTTTTTGGAGAGCTGGTCCAGCCAAACGAAGGCGTTCTTGGCCAGCAGCACGCAGTTGGGCATCCACTCGAGGTCGGGCGTGAAGTTCTCCGGCTCGTGGACGTACAGGCTGGCTTGCTGGGCCTTGAAGTCGAAGGCCGCTGCGCCCACCCCGCCTCCGTCGTTGCCGACGGTGACGGCCACGTCGAAGCGACGGGACTCCTCGCGGATCACGTCCAGGCTCACCAGCAGACGCTGCATGAAACGCCCCAGCGTACCCCCGAATCGCTTGAGCAAGAATTGCAGCTGCGCTTCCAGCGAATCTGCGAACAGCTCGACGGGAAGGCGGAGGCTCTTAAACAGGCTCAGGCCCGTTTCGGAAAAGGCGGGCTGTTCGTCAAAAAAGGTCTCGAGTCCCCCGATGATCGGAAGGTAGGCGGTGTACTGTTCGAGGTTTGCGTCGTCAAAAAGCTCGAGGAAGGGCGCGAACGCGGGATTGGTGTTGGCCATCCACAGCATCAGCATTTCCTCGAGCACGATCTCGCGGTTGGGGCGGCCGTCGTCGGAAAGGCCCGCCAGGTAGTCTTCTAGCCGCTGCTCGCCCCGGTAGACCTTGATTGCGGGGAACTCCTGGGCGAACGAGCTTAGGGCCTTGTCCAGGTCGGGGCCGAAGCTGGCCTCGAGTCGCTGGAGGGCCTCCCGCATCACGTTGGGGTTCTGGCTGGCGCGGTACTGCTCGAGCACATAATGCATCATCTCGTCGACCAGCCCCATCGCCGCGACCTGTCCTACGCTAACCGTGCGGCCCTTGGCCTGCATCGACGCAGCGAACCGGCGGGCACTGGCAAAGTCTGCGAAAACTACGTTGCCGCTGCTGGAAAACAGCCCCAGATCGAACCCAAAAAAGTCCCGCATTCGAGCCGCGACGTGAAACTCCATCCGGCCCCGAAAGAGTGAAGGTTTTGCTGGATTCATACGGCTCTCCTCACAAATCGCAACAAGTCTATCGCTTCACCTGTTTACTGTACATTGTGGGCAAACCGCCGCTGAGGCAAGATCGCGTTCAGCAGGCCCGGACAAACGGAAGTGCTGTGGCAGAGCTATCCTCCACCCAAAAGAACAAGCCGGCGAGTCAAACACCGGATAACCTTGGGCCGAGTACGGATCTCGGTCGAAGCGGTTTTTGGGGTTGCATAGACGCTGCGTTTTTGCGCTGTAGGCCCTGCTTGGTGGACAAGTCGCTGCAAGCCAGGTGTATCGCTATTTGTTCCGTCAATTATGCCCCGATACGGGGTGGGGTTGATACACCTCCTCGAGCCGTTTTACGTCCTCCGCATCCAGCTTTAGGCTAAGTGCGTTCAGGGCGTCCTCGAGGTGCTCGTGTCTGCTGGCCCCTATAATCGGCGCAGTCACGCCCGGCTTACTCAACAGCCAGGCCAGTGCCACGCGCGAAGGGGAGACCCCGCGCCCGCTGGCCACTTCCTTCAGCCTCTCGATCACGTCGAAGTCGTTGGGGCTGCCGTACAGCGCGTCGGAAAAACTGTCGGTCCGAGCACGTTCCGTAAGCTTTTGGCCGTCCCGGGTGCGGTTGCCCGCCAGCAGACCCCGCGCCAATGGGCTCCAGGGCAAAACCCCGACCCCCATCTCGAGGCACTGCGGGATCATTTCGCGCTCCTCCTCGCGGTAGATCAAGTTGTAATGGTTTTGCATGGAGACGAAGCGGGTTAAGCCGAGCCGATCTGCGGTATGCTGGGCCTTGGCGAATTGCCAGGCGTGCATGCTGCTGGCGCCGATGTAGCGCACCCGGCCACTCCTGACCAAGTCGTTCAGCGCGGTCATGGTCTCCTCGATGGGCGTGTGGTAGTCCCAGCGGTGAATCTGGTAGAGGTCGAGGTAATCGGTTTGCAGCCGCCGCAGCGAGGCGTCGACTTGGGCGAAAATTTGCTGCCTGGACAGACCCCCGTTGTTGGGGTCGTGCGGCGTATGGCCCACCGGGAAGTAGACCTTGGTGGCCAGCACCACTTCTTCGCGCCGGGCATACTTTTTCAGTAGCGCGCCGGTAATCTCTTCGCTGCGGCCCGCGCTGTAGGCGTTGGCGGTGTCAAAGAAGTTGATGCCGGCCTCGAGCGCCCGCCGCACGAAGGGATCGGCGGCGTCTTGCTCGAGGTTCCAGGGCCTTAGCTTGGGGTCACCGTAGGTCATCATCCCCAGACACAAGCGCGAGACTTTGAGGCCGGTCTGACCGAGACGGGTATATTCCATGATGAACTCCTACGTTTCAGGGGACTTTGATGGGCGAACCCGCTGGCCCGTTGACTCCAGCGGGTTCGCGTCGAACGTCTTCTAGAGTGGGCTGAGAAACCCGGACCTTTTTCTACTTCACCGCCTCGAGCAGCTTCACATAGTCGTCCAGCTTTAGACTCGCCCCGCCCACCAGTCCGCCGTCGATGTTGGGCTGACCGAACAGGGCGGCGGCGTTATCCGGCTTGACCGAGCCGCCGTAGAGGATGCGTACGCTGTTGGCGAAGCCCAGGTCGTAGCGCTGGGCCAGCCAGGCCCGGATCTCGCGGTGCATGGCCTCGGCGTCGTCGGGTGTGGCGGTTTTGCCGGTGCCGATGGCCCAAACCGGCTCGTAGGCCACCACCAGCTTGTCGGCGCTGTCGGGGGCGATGCCCTCGAGGCTGCCTGCGAGTTGCTTCAGGGTGTATTCGACGTGGGTTCCGGCCTCGCGAATCTCCAGCGGTTCGCCCACACACAAGATGGGGATGATACCGACCTCGTTCAGGCGTTTAATCTTTTGGGCCACCAACGCGTCGCTCTCGCCATGGTAACTGCGACGCTCAGAGTGACCCACCACGGTGTACTTACAGGCCAGGTCGGCCAGCATTTTAGCCGAGACTTCACCGGTGTAGGCCCCCTCGGTGTGTCCGGATACGTCCTGAGCACCCCAGTACACCCCATTCCCCTCGAGGACTTCCGAGGCGATGGGCAGCGAGACAAAGTTGACCATCAGTGCAGCCTCGGCCGCGGTGGCAGGCATTTTATCCAACAGATCCCGGAACCAGCTCTTGGCCTCGGACGGGGTTTTGTACATCTTCCAATTTCCAGCGACGAGGATTTTTCGCATTAAGGCCTCCAAAACGTGCCCTTGATTATTCCACTCTTACGTGGGGTTGTCATACACATCAGTATATAAATCCCTCACAAACTGAAATTATCGTGAAAAACATCACTTATTATAGGTTTTACCCGTTCTTGGCCCGGTACGCCCGGAAATAGTCAATCTCGCAGACCCTGGGAAAGGGGATGATAGCGTCCTCGGCCCGAAGTTCATGGGGCCGCTCGTACAGGCCCAGCATGAACTGCATGGGGTACTTCGGCGACTGCTCGATGCTGCGAAACTTGCGGTTGTCGACGTAGAAGTCGACCCGTTCGGGCGTCCACTCCACCCCGTAGACGTGGTACTCGGCGGCATTGAAGGGAAGCCAATCTTCGTAGGTTTCCTGCATAAGGTTGGGGTCGTCCCAGCTCAGGATACCGGTGTCCACCCGCGACCGCCCCGGCTCGATGTTCCCGCCGTGCAGCTCGAAGCAGCGAATCTCACCGGCCTGGGGCTGGTCGAACCCAATCATCCAGAGCGCGGTGTGATACCCGGTCACCGCCAAAGCCTTCAGCCGAACCTCGAAATACCCGAATAGCGGCGTATAGTGCCGAACAGTGGGCAGATTTTCCGTAACCACGAAGGCGGGGTTGTAGTGCCGGAATTGCCCTACCTGACTGCCCTTGGGCCCAGAAAAGTGCCCGGTCTGCAGGTTGGCGACCCGGTCGCTGCCGTCGACCCAGGTTGGCTGATCTTCCTCAATGCGAAGGCGCAGCGATCCGTCCTTAAGAGCGTAGCGAGCGGAGGTACGCTCGAGGCTGCTCCAGTGGGGGAGTAGGTAGGGAAACCACTTGCCCGTATCAAGGGTTTCTCGGTCGAACTCGTCAGAAAACTCGAGGGTGTAGCCGGGTCGCTCTAAAGGGTTGGGAGGGAAGTCCACGAAGGGGTAGGATAACACTTCAGCGCAACCCAAACTCCTCGCTGAGAATCTCGTGGCGGTTTTTGCCCCTCTGGCGGAGCTCTGTGGTGAGTTTTCGGGTCATAGAGCCTGGGCCGCACATAAAAACCTGGGCTGCCTCAAGGTGTGCGGGGCCGAACCATTGCTCCCGAGTTTGACCGCAGCAATGAGGTGGGAATAGTCGACATTGAACGATTTGCCCGTTCAGATACTCATTCAGATGTCTAAGGCCAGGTGAAACCGTACCCGCTTGGCCGCCGCCTCGAGCAACCTCCGCAGTTCGCCAAGCTCCTCCTTTGCCCGCCTTGCGCGCCCGCTCTCATCGCCCTCGAGCCGCCCCAACAGCGTCTCCACAGCCTTGAGGCCTCCCTCGGCCTCAAACCAGACCTCGCCCAAACTCAGGCCGTCTGCTGCTTCCTCGTCGAAATACTCGTAGGGGCTCTGGCCGAAAAAGCGCATCAGGCCGCTCTCGCCGGCCAGCGCCTCGAACCATGGCTCATCCACCTCGAAAAAGTCCGGGGAATCAAGGCCGATCTCCCGCTCGAACACCGCGTACAGGCTGGGCATGAATAAACCTCCGCTTTAGGGTAGCGGAGGTTGTCGGTTGGGTTGGGTTATCGCTGGTTCAGAGATAGCAGCGGTCGGCAGACGGGGTGCGCCAAGTCCACACGCTGCAAACGGGATGGCCAACGGAGTACAGCCGCAAGGGTCTTGCACAGCACCGATTGAACCGGGCGAAAAGCCCCTCAGCTCAGCGCGTCTATCCCAGGCAGGGTGCCCAGTTCCAGCAGCTCCAGGCTGGCCCCACCGCCGGTCGAGACGTGGCTGAAGTCGTCGGCCATGCCCAGCTTGTTGGCGGCCGCCACCGAGTCACCCCCGCCGATCACCGTGAAGGCATCGCTCAGTTTGGCAATGGCCTCGCCTACCGCCAGGGTGCCCTTAGCAAAATCATCCACCTCGAACACCCCCATCGGGCCGTTCCAGAGCACGGTCTTGGCCCCCTGGAGTGCGTTCGCAAAGGTGGCCGCGCTGGCCGGGCCGATGTCCAGGCCCATCCAGTCGGCCTCAATCTGGTCGGCCGGCATAATTTTGGTCGCGGTAGCGGTCTCGATCTTCTGGGCCGCGACCACGTCGCTGGGGAGCAGCAGGGTCACCCCGAGTTCGGCGGCCTTATTCAATAGGTCTCGAGCCAGATCCAGCCTGTCGTCCTCGACCAGACTCTTGCCCACGCTGCCGCCCCGGGCCTTGATAAAGGTGAACGCCATCGCGCCCCCGATCACCATCCCACTCACTTTGGGCAGCAGGTTCTCGATCACCCCGATCTTGTCGGAAACTTTGGCACCGCCCAGCACCACCCAGTAGGGTTTTTCGGGGTTGTGCAGCACCCTCCCAATGCTCGAGACTTCTCTTTCCATCAGACTGCCCGCGTAGCTGGGCAGGTATTTGGTGACCCCCGTAACCGAGGCGTGCGCCCGGTGGGCCGACCCAAAGGCGTCCAGAACGAAGGCGTCGCCCAGCCGGGCGAACTTCTGCGATAGCGCGTCGTCGTTCTTCTCCTCGCCGGCCTCGAACCGAACGTTGTCCATTAGGATCACCGAGCCAGCGGGGGCGGCCTTGACCCGCTCGAGCGCCGCGTCACTGGCGGGGGTAAGCTCTGCCGAACCGCCCACAAAGGTCACGGGCTTTCCAAGGTGCTTCTCGAGGATCGGGGCCACCGGGGCTAGGCTGCTGGCATCTTCGTACCCGCCCTTGGGCCGCCCCAGGTGTGAAAAGAGCACCAGCGTAGCGCCTTGCTGGAGCAGGTGGTTCAGGGTTGGAATCGCGGCCGACACCCGGGTTTCGTCCTTTACCTTCCCGTCCTTAATCGGCACGTTGAAGTCTACCCGCACCAGCACCCGCTTCCCGGCGGCGTCGAAGTCCTTGAGCGTTCGCATCCTTACCTCCAAAAAGAAACACCCTCCCCCTCAGCGGGGGAGGGCATGGGTGGGGGTGGTTCGAAGATCAAACACATTCGCCTTTGGCTCACACCCCCCCAACCTCCCCCCACGAGAGATGGAGGAATACCACTACATCTTCTGGCCGAGGAACTGGGTCAGGTCCGCCACACGGCAGCTATAGCCCCACTCGTTGTCGTACCAGCTCACCACCTTGACCATATTGCCGATGACCAGGGTATCGAGGGCGCTAAAGATCGAGGAGTGGGGGTCGCCCTTGAGGTCGCTGGACACCAGCGGTTCCTCGGTGTAGGCCAGAATACCCTTCATCGGGCCTTCGGCCGCGGCCTTCATCGCAGCATTGATCTCTTCCTTGCTGGCCTCTTTGTTAAGAATGGCGGTGAAGTCAACCACGCTCACGGTAGAGGTGGGGACGCGGAAGGCCATCCCTCCGAACTTGCCTTTCAGCTCGGGAATCACCAGCCCGACCGCCTTGGCTGCACCGGTTTCGCTGGGCACGATGTTAAGGGCTGCGGCCCGTGCATCGCGCGGGTCGTCTTTGGCCGCATCCACCAGGCTCTGGCTGGCGGTGTAGGCGTGGACGGTGGTCAGGATACCTTTGTCAATCCCAAAAGTGTCGTTGAGTACCTTGGCCACGGGTGCAAGGCCGTTGGTGGTACAGGAGGCGTTGGATATAACGTGGTGCTTGGCGGGGTCATAGGTGCCCTCGTTGACGCCCATCACCACAGTCAGCATGTCGCCTTTGCCGGGGGCGGAGATGATGACTTTCTTGGC
>JANRLD010000018.1:0-14771 GCA_033762915.1 Meiothermus sp.
CTCGCGGCGCTGCTTCCTACTTGCCTATCTTGGCTCGACCCTGAAATCCTGGCTCGGGCTTTGAAATCCTGGCTCGGTATCAAATGAAATCGCGGCTCGGCTTGCCTTGTATTCCTGGCTCGTTTTGGGCTGAATTACTCAACTAAGCCTTGAGTGACCCCTGACCAACCCGACCCGCACCAACCACTCAGGCAACCGAGCGCTTGCGCTTGCAGCGCCAAGTGACCTATTGATCCCTATGATGACTACATCTTGGAACTGCGGCTGGCCGGTCGGGCTGAAGCCACAGTGCTTTGGGGACTTTGCCACCGCATTTCTGAGCAGCCATGAACTCATTTTACCGAGCCTTTTGGCAGCGGGAAGTCGCTGCCAAAGACACTCCGCAGCTTCTTGCTGGCAGGTCGCGTTGCTGCCTCTAGGTGTGCCTCTTCGAGTACGCTGAGGAGCAGTCGCAGGTTGGACTCGAAAGCATTCATTTGGTTGTTGCTCATGCGGAGGAGAACGTTCGAGCGCGGGGTCACGGGGAGGTTGGCTGGCAGGCGGTGGGCAAACTGGCGATCATAAAACACCCACTCAAAGCTGTTGAGCATCCATCGGATGAAACTTCTGAGTGCCGCGAGGTCGTCTGGTGAGTTCTGACCATTTTGCTTTTTGTTAAGTACTGGTCGGAACCCTTGGAGGGCCAACACTGTCAGGCCGATACCAACCGGCGCGGCATTTCCTTCGCTGGGAAAAGACACGTCCCGCCACCGCTTGAGGTACCGAATGACGCGGCGAAACTGCTCACGCTCGAGTCCGCTGCGGTAGTTCTGAACCTGTTCAATTAGGCCCAGCGGGTCGGCATGATCCCACACACGGCGGCGCGGGCCTGAGTTCTCCCTACCACGCGCTAGGTACAACCTGCCACCTCTTCCCTGGCCGTATATCGCCAAGTCTACGTGGTGGGTGTAGCGTCCGGCCTCCTTGTAGGCCACCGTCACACAGGAGTGCCGCATCTTGACCTCTCTCGCCCCTCGGGATAAGGCCTCCAGAACCCAAGACTTAATGGCGACCGGGTTGGGGTAGGCGCTCACCGAAATGTCAAAGATGAGCCCCACATCTATGTCGTATTCCCCCCCAATGGGCTTGACACCCGTTCGCATAGCGTACGAACCTTGGTTGAAATGTTTGAACTGCGGCACTGTAGAATTCTTCTCTCTGAACACAGTTGTGAGGCCTTTTCGCAGATCGTCTAGGAGCCGATCTCGTCGGCCACGCAGCAAGGCATCCTCGTCCATGGTTCCCATGCGGATCGCCATGTCAAAGGCCTCGAAAAGGAGCTGAACATCAGCCATTCAACTATTTTGGCTGATGTACCGCCCATGCGTTGGTTGTTAGCTCAAGACTTCGCGTGGGTGATTCATTCAAAACATATTTGAGGCAGAAAGATAGCATGAAGTATAACTTAAGTGGACTTAAGTGAGTATAATAAACTCAGGTTCACTGCTGAGGGTATTGGCAAGCTGGATCCACTGGAGGTGGCGAGAGGATGGCAAAAGTGCAGCCACAGTTCATCGAGTTTCACGACAAAATCCGCCTAGGCACCTACGACGAGAACGCAACACTTCGGGAAAAGCGGAAGACCCTCTTGGATGACCTCAAGAATGGGCTCAAGGAGCTATTCGAGGAAAAGGGCGGAGCCCAGCCCGACTATCACACCATCAACCAAGGCTCATACAAAATCAACACCGGCAACAAGCCGGTCGAGGGCGACTACGACCTCGACCTAGGGGTGATCTTCCACATCCGAAAGGAGGACTACTCCGACCCGGTGACCGTCAAGAAGTGGGTGTATGACGCTCTGACGCGCCCAAACCGCACCGTCGAGATGCGGGGGCCATGCGTTCGGGTGCAATACATCAAGGACGGCAAGCCTGACCACCATGTCGATCTCGCCGTCTATGCCGGGGGTAGCGACGGCAATGGAAGTCGCTCTCTGGCCCGCGGGAAGCTCAACTCCGAGGAGGCCAGCCGGGTCTGGGAAGATGCCGACCCGGAAGGGCTGACGCAGAAGATCAACGACCGCCACCAGGACAAAGATGCGGAGCAGTTTAGGCGGGTCGTGCGCGCCCTGAAGCGGTGGAAGCAGGAGAAGTTCGCCTTAGGCGGCAACGGCGCGCCCCCCAGCATCGGGCTGACGCTGGCCGCCTATGAGTGGTTCGGCCCCGAGAAGATCCTTAAGGATCTCGTCCAAGGCACTTACGAGTACGACGACCGCCTCGCGCTAGAGAAGCTCGTCCGCACGATGCTCAGCAAATTCCAAGGCCCCGAGGGCAGCCGCAGGTTGAGCGTGAATCTGCCCGTCTCGCCTTGGACGGACGTTTTCACCAGGATGACGGACACCCAGCAGGAAGCCTTATACACTCGCCTGGTCGCGCTGGGAAACGCCCTTGAGGCGGCCGGAGCCGAGTCCAGCCGCAAGAAGGCTTGTGAGAAGTTGCGAGGTCAATTCGGCAGCGACTTCCCCGTACCCGAGGACGAGGAGCCGAAAGACGAGGCCAAGCGCTTTACCGCCCCAGCTTACGTCGGAAGTACCCAGGGGGCCTGAGGGTTGGACAAAACGGCCTTTGCCGAGGTTCTCCGCGAGCGCCTCGATGCGGTGAGCGTGACCGAGGGTGGGGACGCGGGAGGACTTGCCGCCTCGGGCTTCGCGTCTCTGGTTCGACAGCGCTTGGAATTGAGGGTCATATTGCGGGAGGACTTCCCAGCAGTCCTCCCCGTTATTCTTTTGAAGACCCGACTGACCAAGCGGATTCCCCATGTGAACAATGTGGGGTTCGTCTGTTTCGACCGATCCTCTGGGCTGATCATTGACCGACACGACCCGGCGGGTGTTGTGCGGCAGGCGCTGGGCAGGGCGCTCGAGATCCTTGAGGCCGGACTCGCGGGGCGCAACCACCAAGACTTCATTGCGGAGTTTAAGCCGACCTGGCTAGACATTGCCCCGGCGGGCAGCGCGGCGAATGTCTATTCGCTGGTGGAGCCGCAAGGCGAGGTTCGGATGATCCAGGCTGCCTATGGGCAACGCGGTGAAGAGGGCACAGTGGAACTTACCGGCTTCCTCGAGAACCCCAACAACCTCCAGCGCTGGGGTCAGGCTGTTTTCGGGGTGGAGCCGCAACTGCGCCAGGCCGTCTTCGTTCCACTGAACGCTCCCGTCATCTTCAGGCCGCCGCCACCCGGAAGGGAGTGGGCGAGCCAGCAGGTACGAGAGTTTCTCGAGGAGAACCTTAGCAGGGAGTCATGGCTCACGCTTCGCAGCCTTCTAAAACCAGACCCCCATCTGCCCGTGCTCATTTCCGTGCCGCGCGGCACGGACTCCCAAGCCCATGTCGCCATCGAGCCACGGGGAGTTCAGGGCAAACACCCGCTAGTCGGGAAGCAGGAGTCTCAGCCGCCCGTGTTTTACACGGTAACTCGTCTGGATCGGGGCTACCTGCTTCCACGGGGCGGAGCTGAAAGCGACCTCGGCAGCAGGCACGCCCTTGTCGTCGGGTGCGGCTCTTTGGGAGCGCGCGTCGCGGAGATGCTTGGGGCAGCGGGAATTGGCACCCTCACCCTTGTTGACCCCGATGTTCTCACCTCCGACAACCTTTACCGCCACCTGCTCGGAGCTTTCTTCATAGGCCTGCCCAAAGTGGTCGCACTCCGCGCCGACCTCCAGTTTCGGTTCCCGCACCTCCAAGTAAACCCCGTCCACGCCCCGATCTTAGACGCACTCCGTCGAGGATTGGTCGCCTTGGAAACATTCGACTTGGTGGTTGCCGCCACGGGAGAGCCGACCGTAGAGCTTGAACTGAACGCACGGCTGAGGAGCTTAACAAAAGCCCCCCCGACGCTTTTCACCTGGGTTGAGGCGCTGGGTTTGGGCGGGCATTCGCTGCTCGTGGTTCCCGACCAACCGGGGTGTCTGGAGTGTTTGGTATGTCCCAGCACACACCCCGAAACACCCCTGTACAACCGCGCCTCTTTCGCCGCCCCTCGCCAGCCGAAGGATCTCGGGCGCGACCTCGACGGCTGCGGGGGCGTGTTCACTCCGTTCTCGGCGCTAGATGCCTCGCGCACGGCCGAGATGGCGACGCGAATGGCGCTGAGGTTTCTCGAGGGTCGGCTGGCTCTCTCGCAGCTCGAGTCCTGGCGCGGTGACCCTGAGCGTTTCGCAGACGCAGGCTTCGCAGTCGGCGAGCGAAGCCATGTCGCCGCTGAACACCCAATTCTTCAAGGCAGGGTGTTCGCCCGCTCCGACTGCCCCACCTGCGGTGAGAGGAAGTGACCTTGCCCCGATCAATCGTCTACCAGCGAACCTCGCGCGGCACCTTGACCATCAGAGGTGCGGCCATAGGGAGGATGTTGCACCACCGCCAGCTTGGGCAGTACGACCTAGAGGCGTGCGGGGTGCTGCTCGGGCGCTTCCTCGTCGTGGGCGAGCGCGTCGTGATAGATGCCGTGACCGAACCCCTGCCGACCGACCGTCGCACCCGCACCACGTTCGTGCGCTCGAGCGCACACCAGCCCCTGGTTGAAGCAGCGTTCAGGGGGAGCGGCGGAACACAGGTGTACGCAGGCGAGTGGCACACACACCCGGAGGCGCTGCCTACGCCTTCGAGCCAGGATCTCACCGCGTGGAGGGAAAAGCTGCTCGACGAACGAGTAATCGTGGAGACCCTATTCTTTGTCATCGTCGGCACCCGCCACTTGAACGTCTGGGAGGGCAGCCGCCACACTGGGCAGATTGAGAAGCTCACCCGGCTGGAATACAGTGAACCTAACGGCACGTCCCGTTTAGAAAGGAATGCCCATGCCCGCGCGCAGCAAGACACCCAAGAACCCGAGTGCTCGACCCTCGAAGCGGCGGCGACCAGCTTCGGCGAAGAATCTGTCACCCAGGATTGATGTACCGGAACCCGTCGCATTGGAGCTGTGGGCGCGGGCGGCTGGTCGTTGCGAGTACAGGGGGTGCGGGAAGCCGCTCTACCTAGAGCCGCTCACCAAGGCCCGCCTCAACCTCGCCCACATCGCCCACATTGTCGCGGCCCAGCCTGGCGGCCCGCGCGGCGACCCCAAGCGCTCCAAACTTCTCCAGACCGATCTTGACAACCTGATGCTGGCCTGCCGTGATCACCACGCCCTGTGCGACTTCCGCGCCTCAGAGGAAGGCGTTGAGCGCCACTCTGAGGCCGAGTTGCGGGCCATGAAGCGGGACTTCGAGGCCTTCGTGGAAAACGCTCTCGCCATGCTGCCGAACCACGAGACCCGCGTACTCATTGTGCTTGGTCGGATCAGCGGCAACACCACCCGCCTTACAAAGCGTGAGATTCGGGAAGCGCTCTGGGAGCGGCGCTTGTTTCCACTTAATGACGAGCCTGACGCGATCAAAACCATGCAGTCCGCCGACGTTGACGATCTCGACCCTCCAGGGTGGGCCGAGGTCAGGCGGCGAACAGAGCTGCGGTTGGACAGGATTCTTGAAGATGACCCGCCTTTCCACGTCTCCGTGTTCGCGCTCGCGCGTATTCCTTTGCTCGCAGTCGTCGGCTACAAGCTCGGCGACAAGGTAAAGGTGCAGACATTCCATCCAACAAACAACCGCTGGCCTTGGCCCGACCCGACGGCGAGCGAGGGGTTTGACTTGATCCCGCCATCAACGTCAACTGCGAATTCCGAAGGGGCGACAGGCCCGACGAATAAGAAGGTCATTCTAAAGCTGGAGGCATCAGGGATCATCGGCGATGAGTTGCTACCCAAGGAGCTTCTACAGGATGCCCTGATCTATGCGATACGGTTCGCGCAACCGAGGCTTGGAGGGATTCGCGCACCCCAACAAGTTGAGGGTTTTGGGGCCAAGGTACGCCAGTTCTACGAGACCCTAGCCGCCCAATATGGCGAGGGTTCGACCCATGTTCACGTCTTCCCAGCAGTGCCACCCGCGCTTGCTGTTGAGTTCGGCCGAGTTGTGAGGCACCACTTCTCCCCTACCAAGCTATACGAGAGGCGGGATGGCCACTGGGTTTTCACATTAGAGATCAACGTGCGCGAGTGAACTGTGGCATTAACGAACACTTTTTCAGCTTTGCAAGCAAATGACGCTCGTTAGCTACTTTCGCAGGTTGTCTAATGACTGTTATCTAACAATTTCCACATTATTACGGTATAATAATCATTGTTACCGTATATTTATGGACACTCTCTTCCGACAACTGCTAAAGCGCCACGGTGGCTTCGTCACCCGTCGCCAAGTGGATGAATCGGGCATCGAGCCGCACGTCCTGACCCGTTGGGTACGGGAGGGGCGGCTCGAGCGTATCCAGCACGGGGTCTACCGCTCGATGAAGGCGTTGCCCAGCGAGCATGAAGATTTGCTCGAGGTGGCCCTGCGGATTCCTTACGCGGTGATCTGTCTGCGCTCGGCTTTAGCGTTTTATGGTTTGACCACCTACATTCCCAAAGCTGTGGACATCGCGGTGCCGCAGAAGAGCAAGCCGCCCAAGCTGGCTTATCCTCCGCTCCAAGTGCATTACTTTGGGAAGACTGCCTACGGGTACGGGCTGGCCGAAGTCGAGTTGCACGGGCACAAGATCAAGATATACAGCCTCGAGAAAACCCTAGTGGACCTGCTGCGGTTCTCGCACGTCTACGGCGATGATCTATTTGCCGAGGGGCTGAAGAACTACCTCGAGGGCCGAAAGCACAAGGTGGATCTGCACGGGCTGCTCGAGGCCGCCCAAGCCCTGCGGGTGGATAAGAAGCTAAGACCCCTGTTGCGGGTGTTGGCCTATGACCTTTCAACCTGACGCTGGATAACCCTATGGCGAACACCCCAAACCTCGACTCCCTCTTGGCCCGACTGCGGAATCAAGCCCGTCAGCGGGGGCTGCCCATCCAGCAAATGCTGCTGTTCTACTTCCACGAGCGGCTGCTGGCCCGCGTGGCCCACAGCACCTACCGCGATCAACTGGTGCTCAAGGGCGGCCTGAACCTCTACAGCCGCTACGGGGCATCTGCCCGGCCCACGGTGGACATTGACCTGCTGGGGTTGAAGATTTCGCACCAAATTGACGATGTGGTGAGAGTCTTCGGTGAGATCTTGCAGGTGGACTTGGCCGACGGGGTGATATTCGATCAAGAGCTTAGCGCCAGGATCATTCAGGAGGAGGCTGATTATCCGGGAGTACGGCTGGAACCCGTTGCCCACTACAGCACCGCCCACCACCAGCTTCAGTTGGACATGAGCTTTGGCAGCGCCGTCACGCCTGGGCCGGTGGAGCTGGCCTTCCCGGCGCTGCTGGGCGGGGAGTCGCACTCGATCCTGGGGTATCCCCTCGAAACCATCATTGCTGAAAAACTGGCTGCGGCGGTGGAGTTGGGACAAGGTAATACCCGACTCAAGGACTTCTACGATTTGTACTGGATTTTGGAACATGAAGTGTTGGAGGCCGAGCCGCTGGGGGAGGCGATTCGGCGTAGCTTTATGGCACGGGGAACGCCTAGAGGGGGTCGTGAGCGTATTTTGAGCCTGGTCGAGGGTGAAGGGCCTGAGTTGTGGCGGCGGTTCTTGCGGAAGAATCCGCTCGAGATTCCTGCCGATTTTGCCGAGGTGGTAGAGGCGATTCTGAGGCGGCTCGAATCCTTTCTTGATGCCCACAATGAGGCAAAGTCGTGATGTCCGCCCACTTGAGCCAAACACACCCCGTCGCAGACCTCGCGGCCAAGGTTTTAGCCGCGATTTTCACGCTGGGCGGCGTGGTTTCTCTAGCGGCGCTGGCTCCCTTGGGGGACGAGGCCAAGCTGCTGCGGGCGCTGTGGGCACTCGAGGGCGAGTTGGCGAACGGCAGGCTGGGGGTGATGCTGGAGCGGGTCGCGGGCGGCTGGCGGCTGGTGGTGCATCCCGACCACCAGGAGGCCGTCAGCAAGGTGCTCCAACGCCCCCCGCTCACGCTCTCGCGGGCCGCCTTGGAGGTGTTGACCATCCTGGCCTATCACCCCAACTCCAGCCGCGCTCAGGTTGAAAGGCTGCGGGGGGCCAGCGTGGAGGGGGTGCTCGAGGCACTGGTGGAGCGGGGGCTGGTCGAAGTCGGCGGCCAGGACGCGGGGCCGGGAAAGCCCAACCTCTACCGCGTCACCGAGCGGTTCGTGGCCGACTTCGGCCTCGAGGGGCTCCACGAGTTGCCCGAGGTGCGCTAGGGTTGCAGTCAGCAGCTTTAAGCGGCCTCCTCAAACGGGGCCGCGAGGTCGGTGACCGGTTCCGCGTCCCAGGACTTATGCGCCTCTATTGGCTCCAAGGACTCCAGCGATCCCAACCCGCCGCAGGTCAGGCAGGACTGAAAGCACTCGAGACCGATGTCGGTCAGCCCAGTGCTGCCGCAATCCAAGCAGGACATCGCGTGCCGCGGCAGGGGCATCAGGCAGCCTCCTCGAGGCCCTCCGCTGCGGGACAGGCGGATAGGCTGGGGCTCGGGCAGTTCGAGGGCTCGAGGGAGGCCCGCTCGGCCAGGGCCAGTGCCGCGTCGTCGGGGTCGGCGTGGTGCTCGAGGGAGGCACGAAAGTCAGCGAGACCGCTGGTGGATTCCTTGCTCATGCCCTTACGCTGCGCCGGGGAGGCGCAAGGGTGGGACCTCCACCAACGGGCATAAGCTCAGCTAGATTCTCGTCACGAATGCTACTTAAGGGCCGCTACCTTGTGCCAAGGGGATTTTCACCCACACGGCCCCCATTGGCTTGCTGGCCGAGCTCAGGAAATCGGCGGGGTTGGAAAAGCGCTCTGGATAGGGCCGATCAGGCTGTCGTCGGGCTCGAGATTCAGTCTCTCGCAGACCTTCTGGTAATTGCTCAGGTACATACCCGCATCCTCGGCCATGCCTGAGGGGTTGTTTCGTAGGAAGGGCGTTTGTAGCAGGTCTTTGGTGATGCTAAGGCATTCGGCATAGGCGTAAAGGGCATCCTGCAACCGACTCAGACTGCTGAACCGATTTCCAAGATTGTTGAGCGACGCGGCCAGGTCTGGCAAGTTGGCGGCTGGCCGTGACTCAGCCAAATCCCTGCGAATATTGACCGTCATCTCGGCGGCCGCTAGGGCCTTTTCGTGATCTCCAATCACGTTGTAGAGGGCGCTCACGTTGTTAAAGGCCGCCGCGAGTTTGGGCCAGTAGGTATCTGGGTTATCCCCGGCCAGTCTGCTGTAGGCCTCTGCTGACTCTGACAAAGCTTGTGCGGCATCTTCCAGGTGCCCCATCGCGCCGTAGAAGACCCCCACGTTGTTGAGTGACATCGCTAGGTCGGGCAGGTACGCAGACGGCTGCTTCTCGGCCAACTCGGCGTAGATGCTGACGGCCTCCTGGGTGCTGGCCAGCGCCTCCTCGAGTCTACCTAGTCGGTGGAAGTCGCGGCCCAGATTGTTTAGGGCTGCTGCCAATTCGCTCAAGTGGACGGGCTGCTCGTTGGCCAACTCGCGGTAGACGCGCACCCCCTCCTGAGTGGTGATCAGCGCCTGCTCGAGCCGTCCGGTTTTGCTAAGATCGCATCCCAAATTGCTCAACGACATCGCCAAATCGGGCAGGAATGCCTCCGGTTGCTCCTTGGCCAACTGCCGATAGATGCCTACGACCTCCTCCATGATCGGAAGAACCGCTTCGTGGTTACCGAGGTCGTCGAGGCGGTTGCTGAGGTTGTTCAGGGAATTCGCCAGACTGGGCAGGTGCGTGGCAGGTTGCGAGGCCGCCAACTGACGGCGGATTGTGACGGCCTCCTCTGTGACCCGCAGCGCCTCCTCTAAGCGCCCCAAAGTGCTTAGAAAGACACCCAGGTTGCTCAAGGAGATGGCCAGCTTGGGCAAGTAGGCCGCAGGCTGCTCCTCGGCCAGGTGGCGATATATCTCTGCTGCTTCTTGCGTCGCACGCAAGGCCGTTTCGTGTTCTCCTGCCCGATTGAGGTCGCCCCCGAGGTTGATCAGTGACATCGCCAAGTCGGGTCGGCAGGCGGGCTGTGTTTCGACCAGCATACGGTGGATTTTGACCGCTTCCTCCGTAGCAGATAATGAATCTTCGAGTTTACCGATGCTCTTCAGGTCGAGGCCCCGGTTGTTCAGTGCGCCCGCGAGGTCAAGTTGGAAGCGTTCAGGTTGTGCTTCAGCCAGCCTGCGATATACTGCCACCGCCCGCTGGGAAGCCTCGAGCGCCTCCGCACGATGACCCAACGCGGAATGTGCGAGGCCCAGCACGCTATAGCCATCCCCGGTGAGTTCTCCTTCGGCCAACGCCTGCGCCAGTGTGAGGGCGCTCCGGCCATGGGTCAGTGCCTTCTCGGCGTACCCGCTATCCAGGTGGGCTTTGGCAAGGCGCAACTCCAGTTGTGCGAGGTGCCGGGGGTTCGGGTCTTGGATGGCCCGTTGGTCGGCCAGCAGTGACTCCAGCGCTTCGACCTGAGACCCCCGCTGACCCGCCTCGACCCATAGCGGGGTCTCGCCCACGGACACTCCTGTAGGGTTCTCAGCATCCTCCCTGAAATCCAGCACCGCCCTGCGTACCGCGAAGGTGTCCATCGCTCGGCGTGAGACCTCCGCCAGCGCAGGCTCGGTCAGACAGAACACCAACCCATGTCCCAGTCGGCCCAATTCCTCGCGGTGTAGATTGAGGTATCCAGAGAACTTAACCAGCGCCTGGTCATGGCTGCTGATATCCACCCGGATCAGCACCAGACTGCGTTCACCAAGCTCGCGCAGACTGGGCAAGAAGTTCGGGTCATGAAGGCCGATGCGACCCGAGGGGATGTAGATCTTCCGCAGGCTGAGGGCAGGCTCATCCTCGAGGGCAGCCACGACTTGAGACCAGTCATCCGCCTTTTCAAAAATGGCAAATGTGACGAATGCCCGACTGGTGTGGCGGTACAGCAGCAGCAACTCCCTCACGGCGCGGGCCTGTCGGGGGCTGAGAAAGTGCGGCTGGGTCAGCATATCCCACCAAGGGAGGACTCACAGAAGGTCACGTACCACCGGGTTGACGTTGTACCAGGGGTCGGGGTCGTCGTCGCGGTACTCCAGAATGCTGAGATTGTACAGAAGCTGCTGGTAGTCGGCAGAGTTGTCCACCAGCTTGCTGGTGCGAACCTTGCGCAGCAGATCGATCTGATCGAAGGTCAGGATGCGCCGGTAGTCAGCCCGCTCTTCGGCAGCAGCGCCCCGAACATCGATCACCGAGATGCGCAGCCGGTTGTCCAGCAAGGCGTTCATACAGGCCTTGTTGGCGAGGGAGATCAGGCTTCGGGCCAGCCCGCCCGACTGCTCAGCAAGCAGGGTGAGCGCATCGGGTTCAAACAGGCCCTCCGAGACCCGGAGGGTCAGGATACGCTGGAGTTGCCCCAAGCCGTTATTATTATCTGTCTCGTCGCGATTGTAGATGCTGATGTTGGGCAAGTTGAAGTCTTGAAAGTAGGCGTTGTTCTGCACGAACCCTTGGTCGTTACGCAGTGACACCGGGAAGGTGTAGACGACGTGTACGGGGATGTCGGCCAGTGACTTGCCGTACTCAAAGAACAATTGCCGTGCCGCTTCGTCGTTGGTCTTGTCCAAGTCCTCCACGATCACCAGAATCTTCTTCCCCAGCCTTTCCTCCACAAATCGGGCCAGCTTTCCAATCGCCGAAACCAGGAGCTTGAGGGAGCCACTGATTCGCTTGCGCACAGTGGTGCGGCTTTCGCGCTCACTCCCTAGACGGCCAAACGCGGCAATCAACGACAGGATGCCGGGCTTTAGCTCGACAGCCGACTCGTACTTTTCCTTGTAGTGCTGCTCCTGATATACCTCGGCGAAAAAGTCCACGATGGGTTTGAGCATCTCATCGGGAATCGCGTTGGCAACCGCTGGGACAGATTTGGCGGCCTCAACGATCCCCAGCCCCACCGAAAACACCACGTCGCGGTAGTCCAGATCGTAGATGTCGAGTTTGTCCTGCACTGAGAAATGAACCAGGAAGAACTCCGCCCCCAGCTCTTTGTTCAGGCGGTAAAGCTCGGTTCCTTTTCCCGAGCCTTTTTGCCCGCTGAAGAGGAACTTGCTATACCGCGTTGGTGAGGTTCTGAGCGCCAGTTGGAGTCGTCGCACCATCTGCCGACGCTGACTGAAATCCCGCTCCACAAAGAACGCCTCGTCCTCCGGCCCCAGAGGCAACATGGGATCGAGGTTTCCCAGGGCATCTTCGAGGTTATGGGCGGTGGTCATCATCTCGAGCCGAATTCTACCATCCCATAATCCAAGCCATTTTTGAGAGTCCCTTACCCGGCAGACTTATTGAGTCACAGCTAGGATGGTCGAGAGCCGTCGCTAGTTGTGAATGAACAGCGCACGTTCGCGGGTCTCAAGCGGCCTCGAGCATCAGGCAGGTTAGAGTCATTGGCTTAGCTGTGGGCCTACGCTCGCATTCCATGACCTCTCCTCTACTCACTTGGACAATGCCCTTCAGGGGCGTAGAGCTAGGGGTTGGTTGCAACGGTATCCGACAGACCTCACAGTGAAAAAGCACTCTACTGGTTTATAAAGACTATTCAAGTGACAGAATTCACGATAATTCATTTCGTGAATCTTTACTTTAATATTGTTCCGGGTAGGCATTTAGTCACGCCAATCAACATCGAGCGCGATTTTGCACGTTTTGCATTTTTGCACTAGACTTAGCACATGCCGACGACCGATCTTGCCGAAGGCGGGCTGACCCTCGAGCAGGCGGCAAAACGCCTAGGGGTCTCGCCGTCCACAGTGAGCCGCTACCTCCAGCTCAACCGGCTGGTCGGGGCCTATCGAACCGACTCGGGATACTTCATCCCAAAGGATGTTAAGGTCTCCCCTACCCTCAGAACCGCCCACATCCCCCGGCTGCACCGCTATGCTTGGCGGGCCGAGCCGCTGGTGGTGGCGGTCTGGAACCAGGCGGGCGGGGCGGGTAAAACCACCCTGTGCCGCGAGATCGCCTTCTTGGCGGGGCAATGGGGGTTGCGGGTCTTGGTCTGCGACCTCGATGCCCAGGCCAACCTCACGAGTTGGTCGGGGGTGGAAGAGGTGGCTTTAGGGGACACCCTGTACGAGTTCATCGCCAAGGAGGGGGCCTTGCCGCCCGCCCAGGAGCGCCACGGATACGAGTTATACCCGTCGGGTCTGGCCTTCGACGCGGTGAACAGCGAACTGACGGCGGATCTGATGCTGGCTGCGGCCCAGGGGCGGGCGGGCACCAAGATCATGCGGCTGCGCCAAGCCCTGCGGGCCATGCCCAAGGACTTGATCCTGCTGGACGGCCCACCCAACATCACCCCCATCGTCACTGCCATGCTGCTGGCCGCGCACGAGCTGATCCTCCCGGTTGAGGTTGGACGCAAGGGCCTGGAGGGGGCCGACGCGGTGCTGCAAATGCTCAACAGCGCCAAGGGTTTTGGAGCGGTGCCGCTGCGCCCGAGGGTGGTGGTGCCGACCAAGTTCTCGCCCTCAGTGAGCGAGGCCCACGGCTACCTAGCCACGCTGCAAAACCTATTCGCTGCCGAGATCACCGCCCCACTGAACCTGCGCGTCTCGCCCTACTCCAGCGCCCAGACCCACGCGGTTCCACTGGGTGTGGCGGATGCCAGCTCGTTGGCGGCGGCGGAGATGATCGAGGTTGCTGAGTCGGTGCTGGGCCGACTGGGCTTCAAGGAGTTGTCATGAGGCGGGATCTGCGCGACAAGGGAACCAGCAAACTGGCGAATGTGGGGGCCTTGACCAAGACCCTGGCCAGCCTTCAGCTCCACAACAACCAAAATCTCGAGTCTGAGGGCGGCACGCAGCAGGTGCCGCTCGACAAGATCCTCATTGACCCAAAGCAGCCCCGCCGCTACTTCAGCCCTGAGGGCCTGGGGAAGCTGGCCGCCTCCATCGAGGAGCACGGCCAGCAGGAGCCGATTTTGCTGGCGCGGCGGGGGGACAAGTTTTTGTTGGTGTTCGGCGAGCGTCGGTACCGCTCCCATCTGCTGCTCCAGCGAAAGGAGATCTGGGCGGTGGCGCGCGACCTCACCGATGCCGAGGTGGTGGAGATACGCGCGGCCGAGAACCTCCAGCGCGAAGACTTGAACCCCCTTGAGGAGGCCGATCTGTTCGTCGGTCTCATCGCCGCGCGTTTACAGCGGCCTGCCGCAGAGGTGCCAGCACTGCTCTACAGCCTGCGGCGCAAGCCCGAGCACGATGGGGTCAGCCGCGAGGAGATCGAGGCCTTGTTCACCACCTTCGGGCGTAACCTTGATAGTTTTGTGACCAGCCGCCTGCCACTCCTGAAGCTCTCCCCTATCCTGCTCGAGGTGCTGCGCCAGGGGCGGCTGGAGTACACCAAGGTGCTGCTTCTGAAGCCGCTGGCGGCCGAGCAGCAGAAGAAGGCGGTCAAACACTTCTGCTCCGGCGAGTACGAGCAGGAGCCACCCACCCACCAAGCCATCCGGGAGTGGGTTGCGAGGCTCAAGGGGCCTCCCGCCAAACCTCGCTATCAGCTCAACCTAGCCCGTTTCGACGTGGACAAGCTCACCGAGTCCGACCGTCGGCGCTTCGACCAGGCGTTCCAGACCTTGCAGCAGCTAGTTAAGGAGTACGGCTAGAGCTTGCTAGGAAGGCGTTCGTAAAACCTCAACGACTTTGGGCAGGAGCAGAATAGAGAAAGCCAGCCAGTGGAAGCCCCTGAGAGTTTCAGCGAGACGTTCGTAATCCCGTGTAAGGCGACGGAAACGAGCCATCC
>JANRLD010000019.1:0-22518 GCA_033762915.1 Meiothermus sp.
GCTTCCAGGCTCACGCCTTCGGTGGCCTGTTCGTTGGTGCTTACCCGGATGTAGGCCACTACTCCTACCCGGGGCGGCTGGGCTGACTTGGGCTGGCCTGTCTTGGCGGCTCGGTTCATGGCTTCCCCTTGTATACGCACGTCCGAAGGTGGTCGACGGTGCGCTCGAGGTCGGCTGAGGGAGCTGGTAACCCGGCAAAAGAGATTCAGGGCAAAGAGTAGCCCCCCGGGCTGAGCAGTGACCGGGGGGCCGACATGAGGTATTGCCCCATCAGGCTAGATCGCCAACTTGGGCAGACGTGTGACGGGTGGTCGTGACCCAGGCCGGCCAGACCACGGGGGAGACCGATTTTCGAACGCGCAGTGCAGTTCCAGAGGGGGCCACTCGAGCCCGCTCGAGTGGCCCACAGGCCTGGGGAAAAGCAGAAGCCCCACAGGGGCAGGGGTCCGTGGGGCTGAAGAGTGGGTACTAGCCGAACAGGATACCCAAGGAACTTCGTTTAGGGCGGTCATTTGACCTCGAAGTGGTTCAAGCCAGACTTGCCCTGCCGAGGCGGTATCGGTGGGCTAGGTTCCGAATTGCGACTGCCGCGCCGGCGGCCGGGGCGTAGCCTCCGGGGCCGGCGTAACGGTTACATTTGCACTTGACACGGACCCCGCAACCCTAGGCTTGAGGTTGTAGGGAGGTTGCACTTTGGTTGCGACCTGGGCAGGAGGACTTATGGAGTTCAAGGTTTCAAAGGCAGCGCCGCCCCGGACTTCGGGCCGCCGGCGTGGGTTAAGTTTGATCAGGGTGTGGTGGGCCCTTGCGGGTGCAGGCATCCTGCTGCTGTCGGCCTGCGGGAGCCCGAGTGCTGGCGCGGTCGACCCCGGCGGCAGCGAAGGCTATATCCTCACCATCAAGACCGACGGGCGAGACCAGGCCGAGGTAGCCAAGACGTACGAAGGCGAGATCCTAAGTTGGGATGACCAGAGCGGCATCGCTTTGCTCAAAGTCCAATCACTCAACTCAGCAGCGGTCGCGGCTCAGAACACCACGGTCCCCGCCACCAGCGACAGCCGGATGACCAGCCCTGCCGTGCAGGGCAGTGGGTGGAACGCTTGGAGCGGGGGCTGGAACGCCTGGAGCAGCGGGTGGAACGCCTGGTCGGGTGGCTGGAACGCCTGGAGCGGGGGCAACACCCTGCCCGCCACCACCCCCGACAACAACGTGGCTCTTATGCAAATCCGCCTGCCGCAGGCTCACGCCATCAGCCGCAACTTCGGGGCAGGGATCAAGGTCGCGGTAATTGACACCGGGATCGACACCGCCCACCCCGGCTTCAGCGGCGACCTGGTGCCCAGCAGCGAGTGGCGCGACTTCGTAGATGGCGACAACAACCCCCAGGAGGCCAGCGGCAGCGCCTACGGCCACGGCACGGCGGTAGCCGGGCTGATCCTCCAGGTTGCACCCAGGGCCAAGATTTTGCCTATCCGGGTGCTTGAGGGCAACGGCGGGGGCCTGCTCTCCAACGTGATCGCGGGTATTGACCACGCCATCAACATGGGAGCTAAAGTCATCAACGTCTCGCTGGGTTCTGAAGAAGCCTTTGATCCTCTCTTCACCGTTTTGGACCGCGCCCGCCGGTCGGGGGTGTACGTCTTCGCCTCCGCTGGGAACTTCGGGGCCAAAGACCGCATCACCTTCCCCGGCCGGATGGTGGGCTGGAAGGAGTACAGCAACCTCTTGCGCGACACCACTGGCTATGTGTTCGGGGTGGGCAGCGTAAACACCAGCAACGCTCTATCCAGCTTTAGCTCGAGGGGCTCGGTGCTTCAGTTCGTAGCCCCCGGCGAGTCCATCACCACCTTCGCCCCCGGAAGCCAGACCTTCCGGGTCAGCGGCACCTCCTTCGCCACCCCGCTGGTTTCGGGCGCGGTGGCCCTGGCAATGAGCGAGACCAGTTCCGGCAACTGGGCTCTCATCGGCAGCTCCATGCTGCGCAACGATGTGGGCATGGATCAGCGCATGATGTGGTGGCAGCGCTACCGCGCCGACCGTAGCTGGTGCGATGTGGGCAACGCTCCCAACCAGTGGTGTCATGGCCACGGGCGCTTGGACGTGGAGGCGCTGCTGCGGGCGCTGCCGGGATGGACCCAGCCCACCCCCCGCATTGGCATGGACTTCGTAATCAATGGGAACTTCGACACAGGCTCGAGCAACTGGAGCCTGAGCAACGGGGTGGTGGCCCAGGAGGGCAACAACGGCCAGTCGGCCTTCTCTGGCGACTTCTCGGCCAGGGTAAACACCGGGGGCAGCCTGACCCAGACCGTCACCGGCCTACAACCCAACACCACCTACACCATCACTGCCTGGGCACACGTGGGCTGGAGCGGTGAGACGGCCGTTCTGGGGATGCGCAATCACGGCTCCGCCGAGCGGAGCCAGACCATCAACAACACCGCTGACGGTCTGGGGGGCAACTTCGTGCGCCAGTCCCTGAGCTTCACCACCGGGAGCGCCAGCACCAGTGCCCAGATCTTCTTCAGCAAACCCTCCGGTGGCGGACCGCTGTTCGTGGACCGTGTCTCGGTCACCCAGGGCAGCGCGGTGTACTAGCCTCGAGCCGGAGACTTGAAAAAAAAGACAGGCGGCCCGGCACAGCGCCGGGCCGCCTGTTTCGTTTGCGCTGCTGGGGAGATCGGGGG
Source organism: Meiothermus sp. (assembly GCA_033762915.1). GTDB lineage: Bacteria > Deinococcota > Deinococci > Deinococcales > Thermaceae > Meiothermus. The sequence goes on from JANRLD010000019.1 coordinate 2,688, forward strand.
ATAGTGGGCGGGGTCTCGAGGTCGGCTGAGGGGAGAGGCTCACGAGAGGTGACCCAGGCAAAGGGTAACCCCCTGGGCGAGCAGTACCCAGGGGGCTATATCAGGGAGGATCACCGGCAGATAGACCTCTAGCCCCGGCGTGGTCAATTTGCCAGATTGCGGCCTGTCCGGCGCTTGTAGTGGCTGCTGGTGGCACAACCAAGCCAAGGTCAGGCCCCGCCGGGGACAGGTTCACGGCGGCCCGGGCTTAGGTAGGCGAGGCCAGCGAAACGTAGATGTTGCCGAACTCAGAGAGGACCCAGTCCTCGCCGCCCGGTCGGAAACTCACGAAGCAGAGCACGCGGCGGGTGCCATCAGTGAGGATCAGCAGCAAGCCGGAGCTGTTCTCATCGACCTCCGCGACTCGTCTGCTGCTTGGATCCGGAAAATCCGCAAAATGCCGTAACACACTCGACACTTCGATCTCTCTCATCCCTCAGCTTATACCTTCCTGACTTTTCGGTTGCCCTGTCAAGCTGTCTCCGGCACACACTTCAGCGATTAACTCCCGGCCAAACTGGAACCGGTGTAAGCTGTGAGCCGAAACGACGTTTGGTTGTCCCCTGAGGTTCGCGATGCTTCAGACTGTCCGCGTCCGGGTCGGCCCCACCCTGCAGCAGGCCGTGGGGCGGGTCTACGTGACCCTCGAGGTCTCCCCAGGCCTCACCCCAAAGGGGCTGAGGTCGGCGGTGGCCCAGCAATACCCGGAGTTGGCCCTGCTGCTGGGGTCCACGCTGGTGGTGGCGGAGGGGCGGGTGTTGGGGGAGACAGAGGTCGTGACGCAAGACGAAGTGGCGCTGCTCCACCCGGTCGCGGGTGGGTGAGTTAACAGGAGGTGTTTCGCGCATGGCAGTCGAAACCAAGAAACTTTCCGCCAGCCGCAACGTGGTGGTGTCGTCGTACACCAACGGGCTACTCGATCCCGAGGCCCCCATGCTGGGGCCGGTCGAGAGCGGGGGAACCATCCTCGCCAACACCGCGCCCGGCTGCTGGGGGCCGATGATTACCCCGCGCCTGCGGGGGGGCCACGAGGTCACCCAGCCGGTCTACGTGGCGGGCGCAGAGCCCGGAGACGCGGTGGCGATTCGCATCCGCGACATCACGGTTACGTCGTGGGCCTCGAGCTCCGGCCACGACAAGTGGAGCGAGGGGCACTTCCTGGGCGACCCCTACGTGGCCAAGCGCTGCCCAAACTGCGCAACCCTGTACCCCGAGACTCACGTGGAGGGTATCGGCCAGGAGGCGGTGCGCTGCGACACCTGTGGGGCCTCGGTACACCCCTTCCAGTTCGCCCACGGCTACACGGCGGCCTTCGACGAGGGGCGGACGGTGGGCGTCACCCTGGACAAGGCCGGGGCCGAGCGCATCGCCCTACAGGCCGAGCACTACGCTGCACTGCCGGACGGCTCGAGGCAGCACCCCATCCTGACCTTCGCGCCGCACGACCTGGTGGGCGTGGCGGTGCGGCTGCGCCCCTTCCTGGGCCAGCTCGGCACCACCCCCGGCCTGCGCATGCCCGACTCGCACAACGCGGGCGACTTCGGCTCATTCCTGGTGGGCGCGCCCCACGAGTACGCCATGACGGCCGAGCAGCTCGAGCACCGCACCGACGGGCACATGGACATAGACGCGGTGCGGGCCGGATCGATCCTGCTCTGCCCGGTCAAGGTGGCCGGGGCCGGGGTCTATATGGGCGACATGCATGCCCTCCAGGGCGACGGTGAGATCGCCGGACACACCATGGACGTGTCCGGCACGGTGACCTTGCAGGTCGAAGTCTTGAAGGGCCGAACCCTCGAGGGGCCGGTGCTCTTCCCGCTCTACGAAGACCTACCCCCGCTGGCCCGCCCGCTCACCGAACTCGAGAAGGCCAAGGCCCGCCAGGTGGCCCGTCAGTGGGGCTTGCAGGATATCGAGGAGTCCGCCCCCATCTCGGTCATCGGCACCGGCCCCGACCTCAACAGCGCCACCACGGTGGGCCTTAACCGGGCCGCCCGCCTCCTGGGCATGACCGTCCCCGAGGTGCTCAACCGGGCCACCATTACCGGCGGCATCGAGATCGGCCGCAACCCCGGCGTGGTACAGGTGACCTTCCTGGCCCCGCTGGCGAGCCTCGAGAAGGCCGGTCTGTTGCTCTTCGCGCGCGAGCAGTACGGAATAGGCTGAGCTGGGCAAGGGAAGGGGCTCGAGGGTGCTGCCCTCGAGCCCCTTCTTGTGGCGCCCGCGCGGCTATGCCCGCAGGAGCTCTACGCTTTTGCGCACGCCCTCTAGCCCACCGGTGACCTCAAGCGCCGCCGTCCCCTCGAAACCCACCAGGGCCGAGCGCACCCAGCCCCAGTCCACCACGCCCTCGCCGCAGGGCAGGTGGGCGTCCCAGGTGCCGGGGGTGTCGCAGAGGTGCCAGTGGGTACGGCGGTGGGCCAGCAGGGCGTGGTAATCGATGTTGCCTGCGGCCCCGCGCTGGAGCAGGGCGTGGGCCACGTCCTGGCAGAAGCCGAAGCGGCTGTGGCGGCTCAGCAGGTCGGCCAGTTCGGCGGGCGTCTCGAGCAGGTCGTGCCCGTTGAGGCCCAGGTTTTCCAGCGCCACCGGGATGCCCAGCTCGAGCTTCTCGAGGGCCGCGTCCAGCCGCTCCTGGGCGTACATCACCGCCTCGGGCAGTCGGATGGCAATCAGGCCGGTGTGCAGCACCCCCACCGCAGCCCCGATCTCGGCCCCGAAGTCGACGGCCTCCTGGGTGCGGTGCAGCGACAGCTCGAACTGTGAAGGCACCAGGCTGGCGATGTTCCAGTCTATGAAAGGCAGGTGCAGCGTGAACCCCACCCCGCTGACCCGGCCCATCTCCCGCAACTCTTTGGCCCCGGGCAGCCGGTAGTCAATCTCGTGCTGGTCGTAGGCGACCTCGAGAAACAGCCCCAGCTCGGCGGCAAGGTCGAAACAGGCGCGATAATCCAGACCGGCGGTAAGTGGGCTGAAACCGAGCTTCATAGGCAGGGAAAGTTCTCCCGCTGGGTAATCTACAACAGATTGGCGGGCGGTGGGAAGCTGAGGCCAAAAGGCGTTGAGCGGCGGGTAACTGACGGCAGTTCCCACCAATACCCCGCACACATAGGCCTGGATGTGCGAGTACAGTGGGCCCGTTTAAGCGCTCGCTTTAGCGCATGGTCGCGTGTGGCCTCTGGGTGAGAACCGCTGTGGCCACCCAAGTTGTGCCCGCGTACGGTGCGCAAACGACCGTCGCCCCAAGCGCGGGCCGGGGCACACCGCACCCGGCGCTATCGCACATCTGACCCGGTGTACCGTAGGCGGCTCGCCGCTAAGTTTCCCAATAGTAGAGATGCGACGTTCCTGGCGTACTTCCCCCAGGGAATTGGGCCAGGCACGTCTCTACCGTGTCATCGGATTGCGTACTTCACCCTGGCACAACTGAGAGCGGTTACCACGCATACTCCCTACGGCGCTAAAGCGGGCGGTTTTTGCTGTAGGGAGTAAATCACCGGCCACCGCGAGGGCGGTGATTGTGGGAAATGCGGTAGGTTCTCTGGCCACCCGCCCCCGTTACCTTAAAACTCCTCGTCCCACTCCACGATGGTCTCGCTGGTCAGGCCGGGGTTGGGCTTGCCCGTGGCGGCCCCCACGCCGGTGGCCTTGGCCAGGGTAGGTTTTTTGCCGGGGTGGAGCAGGCTCTTCTGCTGGATCAGGCCGAACTGGGCGGCGATGCCGCGCAGACCCAGGGTGGTCAGGCCCGCCGCCACGAACACTGCCAGCACCCAGAAGAGTTGGGCTACCGGATTTTGCTGGATCGAGAGCTGGGTCAGGGCAGCAAAGAAGGCCAGGCCGCCCATCTCGGGGTCGGAGAGGATTGAACCCAGGTAGGAGAGGCCCTCGAGCATGGCCGGGAGCAGCAGCAAAAAGAAGGCGACCCCCAGGTAGCGCCAGTAGAGGTTTCGCCCGCCAAAGGTCAGGGTCAGCAGGTAAAGCGGGAACAGCACCAGCAGCGCCGCGATCACGAACAGCAGGGCCTTGGGCATGCCGATCAGGGTCTGGGTCAGACCGACCTGGAAGGTGTGCCAGCCGCCCAGGCTCTGGCCGCCGAGGGCCAGGCTGTTCTCCAGCATCTCCGCCGACATCACCCCGAAGTCGCTGCCGCGCAGACCAACCGCGCCCTGGGCCGAGGACAAGAGCTGGTCGGTGCGCTCGGTCAGGCCGGGGGCCACCGCCGCCACCAGGGGTTGCACCACCGCCCGGTAGCGGCTCGAGATCTCGCCCAGGATACGCCTTGCCTCGCCGCTGTCGCCCGCGCCGGAGCGTACCTGGGCCTCGGCCAGCTGGCCCTGGAGCAGGCGCACCTCTTCCCGCCAGCCCTCGAGGCTGGTGATCCCCTGGCGGCTCAGGGTCTGGCTGACCTGCCGGGCCTGCTGGGGGTTTTGCAGCAGCTTTTGCAGGTCGGCGGCCAGGGTGCTCGAGACTACGCTGGCGGTGATCTGCTGGGGCTTGGGGGCTGCGGGGGGTCGGGCCACGGCCGTTGGCTGGGCCGGGTCGGGCTTGGGGGCTGCGGCGGCCGCAACGGGGGCCGGGGGCGGGGTTGCTACGCGAACCCCCCCAGAAGCGGGGGGGTTTTGGGCCTGTACAGGGGCCTGCGGTCGGCTCGAGGTCTGCACGGCGGTGGCCTTGAGGAAGTCCTGGGCTTGGGCGATCAAGCTGCCCAGGTCGCCCTTGAAGGCTTCCAGGTCGCCGCCTGAGAGCTTGCCCAGCGCGTCCACAAAGGCCTGGGCGCTGAGGCCACGGGCGCGGGGCGAGTCCTGCACGATCAGGTAAAGCGAGTAGGCGCGGCTGGCCGAGACGAAGGCTTGGGTGGGGCTGGTCTGGCCGCGGGCGGCCTGCAGGGCGTTGTTGATGCCCTGGGCGTAGGTGCGCTCGAGCAGCCGCCGGAGGCCGTCGACGTCCTTGGCGGCGGCCAACTGGGCTCCCTGGGCGCGCAGACTGCCGGGCAGGCCGCTGGCGGCCAGCACGCGGGGCAGCAGGTTGGTGGCCTGCGCGGTGCGTCCGGCGGTCAGGGCCTCGAAGAGGTTGTCGTACATGGCCTTGCCCAGGATGGCCCGGACCAGGCCGAGCCGGGCCTCGAGGTCGGCGCTGCTTCGGCGGTTGAGCGAGGTCTGGGCGTCGTCGAGGGATTGGGCGATGCCCCGGCTGAGCACCGGCGGCAGGGCATTGGCCGACTCGCGGAAGCGGTTCTCGGCGGTCTGGAGCAGCTCGCGGGCGCGGCTGGGGTTGCTGCCCTGGAGCGAGCGCACCTGATCGAGCAGCGGGGCCAAACGGTCATAAAGGGTGGCCGCCGAGACGGGGGCGGTGGCGGGCTGCTGTGCCCAGGCTAGGCCCACGACGGCGATGACGGATAACCACTGTTTCACGCTGATCCTCCTCGGGCGGCCTTAATCGGCGGATTCGATACGTTTGAGTCGGTAGAGCAGTTGGCCCAGGTTGGTCTCGCTGCGGGTTACCAGGCCGATCCAGCCGTTCTTGAGCGGCCGGATCACCAGCTGTGCCGAGCCCAGGACAGTGTAGAACACCTTGTACTGGCCCCGGCGCTCAAGTAACCAATGCCCCATCTTGAGGATGGTTGACAGGCTTTCGGAGTAGCTTCCCAGACGGCTCTCGCGCCCGTAACTGCTCTCCAGCACAGCCGCCAGCACGCCCTCCCACTTGGCCAGCTCGGTTACCAGGGCGCGCCTCGAGTCGGGGTCGGAGAGGGCGACGAGATCGAAGTCGGGGGGGATGTCGAGGGTGGGCAGGGTGGGGCTGCGGGGCGCTGCGGGGCGCTCAGAGAGGGCGCTCAGCTCGCGCACCAGCAGCTTGAGCGAGGGGATCAGCCCGCTGATGGGCAGGATGCCGGTCAGCTCTTTTTGCAGCGGGCCTTCGATCACCTCCACCCAGCTTCTGGGGTCGAGCGGCTGGCCTTCCTTGCCCGCCACGTTCACCGCCCGCCGCAGCAGGCGCTCGGCGGCCACCGGCGAGATGACCTGGGACAGCGCGTCCACAATTTTGCGTTCGGTCTCGAGGATGGGTTCCATAGGGTGTCCTGGGGTCCTGGCATTAATCTAAACGCGACCAATCCATTATCCAGCCGCTTATCGGACATTATAGGGAAGCCCTTGTCAAAACTTGGGTCATCTTGTACCATACCGTTTGCTGTGTTTTGGGCAAGCCAGCGCGGTTCCGCTCGACGCCCCGCTAGTGGCCCCATCGACTAGTGGTTAGGTCACCGCTCTTTCACAGCGGCGGCAGGGGTTCAAATCCCCTTGGGGTCACCACAATTCCCTGGCGAAAGCCGGGGTTTTTGTTTTTGATGGTCGGGCAGGGGGCGGGGCACCAGGCAGGGTCTTTGCGGGGTCGGCGAGCACCGCAGTTGCATGCCCCGGCGCAGGGGAGTCTTTAGCATGCACCTTGGTACGGCATTCCGCACTTCGACTTACTCGCTGGTCCACGGCCCTCGACCTCGCCCGCTCAGTCTTTAACGGCCTGTACGCATTTACCGGACGTAACGCTTAACGGTAGGATTGTTACATGAGGGAAAACCTGACGGTAGATGAAGCGTTGGACGAGATATTGGGGCAGCTTCAGCCGTCGCTGCGCACCGAGACCGTGGCCCTGATGGCGGCCTACGGGGCCGTGCTGGCCACCGACCTGGCCTCCACCGTGGACCACCCAGCCGCCGACGATACCGCCGTGGACGGCTACGCCTGCCAGGAGGCCGACACCCTCTCGGCCTCGGTGGGTCATCCAGTGAGGCTCGAGGTGATTGGGCAGGCCCCGGCGGGCAGGCCGTTCGCCCAGACCGTGGGTCCGGGCCAAGCGGTCCAGGTCTTCACCGGAGCCCCCGTCCCCCCCGGCGCCGACGCGGTGATCCGGGTCGAGGACACCTTGCGCGAGGAGGGGGTGGTCTGGCTGATGCGTCCGGCCAGTCCCGCAGACATCCGGCGCAAGGGCGACGACCTGCACCAGGGCCAGACCTACTTGCACCAGGGCGACCTGCTCAACCCGGGCCGCATCGGGCTGGCAGCGGCGATGGGGTACGCCCAGCTCGAGGTCTTCCGGCCCCCCCGCGTGGGCATCCTCTCGACCGGCGACGAGGTGGTCGAGCCCGGCCAGCCGTTGCCGCACGGCGGGGTCTACAACTCCAACAGCTACTCGGTAGCGGCGCTGGTGAAGGAGGCCGGGGCCGAGCCGGTGCTGCTGGGCAAGGTCTCCGACGAGCCGGCGGGTGTGCGGAGGCAGCTGCAAAAGGCCGGCTCGTTCGACCTGCTGCTCACCACCGGCGGGGTCTCGATGGGCGAGTACGACGTGGTGCGGAAGCTGCTCGAGGCCGAGGGCAAGATCCACTTCTGGAAGGTCAAGATGCAGCCTGGTGGTCCCTTCCTGTTCGCGGAGTGGGGCGGCGTGCCCCTGATGGGCCTGCCGGGCAACCCGGTCTCCGCGATGGTGGCCTTCCTGCTCTTTGGCCGGCCCGCCATCTACAAGCTGCTCTCCCGCCGCGACCCCCCCTACAACCGCATCAAGGCGGTCTGCGACACCCCCTTCAGTTCCAACCCCACCAAGCGGGTCTACCGCCGCGCCATCATGATCTGGAAGAACGGCCACTTCCACGTCAGCAGCACTGGCAACCAGTCCAGCCAAGTACTACACTCTATGGCCATCGGAAACTGTCTGGTGATGATGGAGCCCACCGCCACTGCCAGGGCCGGCGATGTGGTGGACATCATCCCTCTGACGGGAGAGTTTCGGGAGAAGAGGTAAGGGGTCGCAGCTCGAGACCGCAAAACAACAGCCCCCTCCTGTGGGAGGGGGCTGCGCGATTCGGGAGGGGATTTGCCTAGACCCCCACTTTGTCCTTGAAGCCCGTGTAGGTCGGCCCGAAGTACCCGGCCCTGGGCTCGTTGAGGATGGTGATGCGCTGCTGAAGGGTGGGGGCGACCTCGGGCAGGGAACGGATGTACTCCACAAACGACTCGGCGTCGGTGAAGCCGGTGTCCACCCGGAAGCCCTTGGCGTCACGCATCGAGGTGAAGCCGTCGCCGCCGCCGGCCACGAAGTTGTTGGTGACCACGCGGTAAGTGGCGGTGGGGTTGAGGGCGGTAAAGCCGCCTTGGGCGGCTACTTGCACGTCGGTGACGCGCTGGCCGACCGGACGGGCCAGGTCGAAGGTGAAGCGCAGTCCAGCAATCCCGGAGGGGAATCGGCCCGCGCTCTGCTCCCACTGGGAGACGCCGTTCTCGAGCGCCGCCCGGATCTCTGCCCCGGTCATGTCCAGCACGAAGAGGGTGTTGCCGAAAGGCAGCACCTCGTAGACCTGCCCCAGGGTGATGTTGCCCTGCGGGATGGTGGCCCGCACCCCACCGCCGTTCTGGATGGCAATGACGGTGTTGAGCGAGCGGGTCTTCCAGAGGAGGCCGTCGGCGATGAGGTTAGAGAGGTTGGTCTCGCGGCGGCGCACGTCGGCCCGCTCGCCGTTGAGGGTGACGGCGGCCCGGCCCACCACCTGCGCCCGGAGGGCGGCGATGGGGAGCGCGTAGGTGGCGATGGCTTCCTTGGAGAAGCGCTCTTCGGGGATGTCCGTGCCCATCAGCAGGGGGGTGCCCTCGTAGCTGACCAGCTCGCCGTTGGGGTTGAAGGTTAGGCGCAAACGGCCCACCACCTTGGCCCACTCCCAGGCCTGCACCACCAGCACGTCTTTGTTCTCGGGGTTCTTGACCACCGTGGGGTAGGCCCCACTGGGAGCCAGCTCACGGAACTGGAACTGTCCCAGCAGGGTGTGCGAGTGGCCGCCCACGATCACCTGAGCGCCCACCACCTTGCGGGCCAGCTCGAGGTCGACGGTGTAGCCCAGGTGCGAGAGCACCACGATGTTCCTGACGCCCCGCGCCAGCAGCGCGTTGACCGAGTCCTGGGTGGACTTCACCGGGTCGAGGAAGCGCACGTTGGGGCCGGGGTTGGCCAGCACGTCGGTATCGGGGGTGATCAGGCCGATAATTCCTACCCGCTGCCCGCCCACGCTCACCACGGTGTAGGGAGGGATCTTGCCCGCCAGCTTGGGCTCGCGGCTCACGTCGATGTTGGCGGTGACGACCGGGAAGCGTGCACCGTTGAGGAAGTTGGCCAGCGCGTCGGGGCCGAGGTCGAACTCGTGGTTGCCCAGGGTCATGGCCCGGATGCCCATGCGGTGCATGAAGTAGCGGTCGGCCAGGCCCCGGTACTGGTTGAAGAACAGCGTCCCCTGGAACACGTCGCCGGCATGCAGGAACAGCGGGTTGCGCTCGGTGGCCCGCATCCGGTCGAAGAAGCTGATGACACGGGCGAAGCCGCCCAGCGGGCGGTTCTGCTGCCCGCCAAGGGTCAGCAGGGTGGGGTCGAGGCGGGCGTGGGTGTCGTTGGTGTGGACGATGGTGAACGAGAAATTGCCCGGCGAACTCTGGGCCTTGGTAATTCCCGCGACGGTCGCTCCAGCCAGAACACCGGCCTGTAAAAACTCTCTACGACGCATGGTCTCCTCCTGTTTTACGGCTTAGATTATCCCAGAGATTGTCATGGGAGGAAAGGGCGGGCGGCAGGGAGAAGGCTGCTGGGAGGAGAGGAAGGACAAAACACACCTGCACCTCCTCCTCTGGCCTAATACTCCGTATTTTCCCTATCTCCTCGCCTTCCTGGTTTAGCTGGTTTAGCCCCCCGCCAGCCTCACCCCCAGCCAGGTCTGCACCAAGTCCTCGCTCACATACGCGCTCAGCGCCTCGCTGGCGCGGTGGAAGGTCTCGAGCGTCTCGCGGTACTGGGGGCTTTCCGGGGGGATGGTCTGGCGCAGCTTGCGGGCCAGGTAGGGCAGGGCGTCGTCGAGCTCCAGGAGCAGCTTGAGGGCCTCGAGGGTCTGGGCGGGGCCGCCGCGCAGGGCCTCGAGCACCCCCTCGGTGCGGCTGGTGAGCTGGCCGAACTCGGTGGGGTGGTGCAGCGCCCAGTGGGCCCGGCCGTACGAGCCCTCGGCGAAGGCCAGAACGTCGGGGTCGGTGGTCAGCTGCTGGAGCAGGGCCTCGGGCAGTGGGGCGAAAGAAACCTCGAGGCTGCGGCTGACCAGTGTGGGCAGCACCACCTCGCGGCTGGGCGCGATCAGGATCAGGCGGGCGAAGGCGGGGGGCTCCTCGAGCACCTTCAGCAGCGCGTTGGCTGCCGACTCGCCCAGCAGGTGCGCCCCGTCAATCACCCCTACCTTGGCCTTGCGGCGCGGGTAGGTCTGGAGCCACTCCAGCAGACTCCCGCCCTCGGCGTCGTCGCGGGGCGCGATCTGCTCCAGAAGAATTTGCGGATTGCGGGCCTTCTTCCCGCCCTTGGTCTCGAGCTGCGGGGAGATCTCGAGGTAGTCCAGCAGGCTCGGGTCGCCGTTCAAGTATCCGCAGAACCACCGCGCCACCGTACGCCGCCCCACCCCCTCCGGCCCGGTGAACAGCAGGGTGTGGGCACTGAGGCGGGGGAGCAGCTCGAGGATGCGCGGGTGGCCGACGACCATGAAATCAGAGGCAGGAGAAAGGGCAAACGAGGCAGGAGAAACCGCGGGGTTCCGGCGTTGCCCTCTTTTGGCCCACTGCTCTTTCCTCCCTCCTCTAAACCGTACCTGCCCGCAGCTTACTTGCCCAGAACCAGCCGCTCGTACAGCCACATCGGGAACTTCTCGTGGTGGAGGCGGCCCAGGACGGCCTCGAGGTTGTACTTGGGGCGGTGGAACTCGACCGTGCCCTCGTCGGAGTCCCAGATGGCGTAGGACGCGCCGGTCACGCCGTCGCGGGGCTGGCCGCTGGAGCCGGGGTTTATGATCACCCGGGCCTTGGGGGCCACAATCAACTCGCCACCGTTCGCGTAGCGCTGGTAGCGCACCCAGCGGCTGGTGGCGTTGGTGGTGGTGTTGACGGTGTCAATGGCCAGGAACGCGCCCGCGAGGTGGGTGTGGCCGTGAAAGGTCCAGCGCTCGGTCTGCTTGGCGAAAATCTGCTTGGCCTCCTCGATCTCCTCGAGGTAGGCCATCGGGTCGAGCGGGCTGCCGTGCACCAGCAGCGCCCCCTCGACCTCCTGCGTCCAGGGCAGTTCGGCCAGGTAGCGGCGGTTCTCCGGGGAGATGCGCTGGGCCTGCCAGTTGATGATTTCCATCACCGGCCCCTCGACCTTCATGTTGGCGATGTCCACCAGCCACACGTCGTGGTTGCCCATCACCCCCACTGCCTGTACCGCCCGCAGCCAGTCCACCACCCGGTTGCCGTCGGGGTAATAGCCCACCGCGTCTCCCAGGAACAGCACCCGGTCGTAGTTGCGGGCTTCCTTGAGGATGGCCTCGAGGGCGGGCCAGTTCCCGTGCAGGTCGGAGACGATGAGGTAACGCACAGCGGGAACATCATATAGGCAACCGTGATGAGTGAACAGGTAAAAAGAGCAAACCCCTTCCGCAGTTCACGGTTTCTTGAGCCAAGCCCCCTCGCCCCCCGAACCCTGCTACCCTGGTACTGCGAAGTTGCGCCCGCCCGAGGGACACCCGCCGCCCCGCAGACCGGCTGCGGGCGCAATCCCGGACCGGCCTGCGGGGCCCTCCGGCAAAACCCACACAGGAGGTAGGTATGTGGAGAGCCTTTGCTTTGCTGACGCTGGCGGCTGCGCTGAGCGCGTGTGCGCCGGTGGTGGTGCGGGGGAACGTGGGGGTGAGCGCGAGCATTGGGGTGAGCCTGACCCCGACCTTCGTGCGCCTCGAGCCCGACCGGGGGCGGGGGGCCGTCTACCGCCCTGGCGAGGATGTGCGCTTCGTGGTCTCGGTCAATCGGCCTGGCTACGTGGCCCTGGTGGGCATAGACCCCGACGGGCGGGCCTACGAGTTCGACCGGTTCTACCTCGAGGGTGGCACCTACCTGCTGCCGCTGCCGGGCTCGCAGTACACCTACCGTGTAACTACACCTTTCGGCACCCAGCGTGTCCGGGCCATCTACACCGACACCCGCTACCCCGGCGACGTGCGCTTCACCGGGGTCTTCGTGGGCGACGACTGGAACCGCCGCACCACCCTCTACTTCCAGAGCAGCGGGGCGCGGGTGCGCGACGTGGCCGAGACTTTCTTCGTGATCCGCTGAGCCCAGCCGCTCGAGAACTGCCACCCTCCGGCTTCGGGCGGTTTCGAGCCCCCCGGACCGGCAGGAGTGGGCCGACCGGGCAAATCGGGGGAGGCGGCTGTCCGAATTGTAGCGCTAGACCACGTTGCTGCCCGCCGCTGCCTGACTTATACTCCTTTAGTACCAAGCGTGGTTACATGTAAAAATCAGGAGGATGGAATGAAGCGTCGTGACTTCTTGAAGAAGGCCGGGATCGGTGCGGTAGCGGCTAGCACCGTCTATGGCCCGGTGTTCGCCCAGACCGGCGGCCCCCGCATCCGCTGGCGTATGGCCACCAGTTGGCCGCGCTCGCTGGACACCATCTTTGGTGGGGCAGAAACCGTAGCCAAGCGCGTCAACGAGATGACCGAGGGGCGGTTCCAGATCACTGCCTTCCCCGCCGGCGAGATCGCCCCGGCCCTCGAGATCCTCAACGTGGTGCGCCAGGGCAACGTGGAGATGGGCCACACCGCCAGCTACTACTACGTGGGCCAGAACCCCTCCACCGCTTTCGACACCTCGCTGCCCTTCGGCCTCACTGCCCCCCAGCAGAACGCCTGGCTCTACTACGGCGGCGGCCTCGAGGCCATGCAGCGGATGTTCACCGACTTCAACCTCATCAACTTCCCTGCCGGCAACACCGGGGCGCAGATGGGCGGCTGGTTTAAGAAGGAAGTCCAGGACGCGGGTGACTTGCGCGGCCTGAAGTTCCGCATCCCCGGCCTGGGGGCGCAGGTCTGGAGCCGCCTGGGCGTGAGCACCCAGAACATCCCCGGTGGCGAAATCTTCCTGGCCCTGGACCGCGGCGCAATTGACGCTGCGGAGTGGGTGGGGGCCTACGACGACAGCCGGCTGGGCCTCCAGCGGGCGGCCCGCTTCTACTACTACCCCGGCTGGTGGGAGCCCGGCCCCACGCTCTCGGTGTATATCAATCTGGCCAAGTGGCGCGAACTGCCCAAGGACTACCAGGAGATCGTCAAGAGCGCTGCCGCCGAGGCCAACGTGACCATGCTGGCCGAGTACGACGCCAAGAACGGCCCGGCCTTCACCCAGCTGATCCAGGGCGGCACCCAGCTGCGTGCCTACCCCCGCTCGATTCTGCTTGCTGCCGAGCGGGCCTCCACCGAGCTCTACGACGAGATCGCCTCGAGGGACGCTGCCTATCGCGGCATCCTCACCGGCTGGCGTCGCTTCCGCGACCAGGTGCGCCGGGCCAACGCCTTCAACGAGAACAGCTTCGCCGACTTCATCTACTCGGTGCGCTAAGTCTTCAATGCGGAAACGCCCCCAGGTTCTGGGGGCGTTTTTGTCTGGATGCTTGGGCCGGGGCGGCGAGGCCGGCACCTCGCCGCCGGTTTGCCGGGGGAGGGTAGGGTGCCCGGCGCCCCAGACCACCTCCCAACAATCCGGGAAAAAGGGCTAAACTATGGAAGTGTGGCTTGTGGCACATAGCATTTCTCGGATAGTTTATGGCCGACAACCGCGTCTACTCCCGTTTTGCCCGTAGTCGGCTTAAGCGCTGGCTGCTCGAGGGCGCCCCCAAACCCTCCGCAGGCTTCTACGAGCCGGAGCACCAGACCCACCAGACCCACCCCTGGTGGCGGGTAATGTGCCTGACCGGGGTGGACTATTTTTCCACCCTCGGCTACCAGCCGGGCATTGCGGCGCTAGCAGCGGGGGCACTCTCGCCCATCGCCACGCTGGTCCTGGTGCTGGTGACGCTCTTTGGGGCGCTGCCGATGTACCGCCGGGTGGCAGGGGAGAGTCCCCACGGCGACGGCTCGATCTCGATGCTCGAGCGGCTCCTGGAGGGCTGGGTGGGCAAGTTCGTGGTGCTGGCCCTGATCGGCTTTGTGGCTACTGGCTTCGTCATCACCATCACCCTCTCGGCGGCCGACGCGGCCAAGCATGTGCTGGAGAACCCCTTCTGGCGCGACCACGTCTCGCCCCTGTGGGGCCTGTTGGGCAGCCAGATGTTCGTCACCCTAATGCTGGTCTTTCTGCTGGGGGCGGTCTTTCTGAAGGGCTTCAAGGAGGCCATCGGGATCGCGGTGCTGCTGGTGCTCTTATTCATCGGGCTGAATCTGATCCTCTTGGCCCACGGCTTCTGGCTGATTGCCCAGAGCCCCGAGCTCATCGCCAACTGGACCGGCCGCATCGCCCTCGACTACTCCACCCCTGCTGCTGTCATCGTGGCGGCCCTGCTGGTCTTCCCCAAGCTGGCCCTGGGCCTCTCGGGATTCGAGACCGGGGTGGTGGTGATGCCGCTGGTAAAGGGCAGGCCGGGGGACAACCCCCAGCACCCCGAGGGGCGCATCCAGAACTCGAGGAGGCTGCTCACCACCGCCGCCCTGATAATGAGCGTGCTGCTGCTCAGCAGCGCCCTGGTCACCACCCTGCTGATCGAGCCCAGCGCCTTCAAGTCGGGCGGCGAGGCCAACGGGCGGGCGCTGGCCTACCTGGCCCACCAAAACCTGGGCGAAGTCTTCGGCACGCTGTACGACATCAGCACCATCCTGATCCTGTGGTTTGCGGGGGCCAGCGCGATGGCGGGTCTGCTCAACATCACCCCGCGCTACCTCCCCCGCTACGGCATGGCCCCCGACTGGAGCCGGGCGGTGCGACCGCTGGTTCTGATTTTCACCGGGGTTTGCGTGCTGGTGACGCTGCTTTTCCGCGCTGACGTGGATGCGCAGGCGGGGGCCTACGCGACCGGGGTGCTGGCCCTGATGACCTCCGCGGCCTTCGCGGTGACGCTTTCGGCCATCGCCAAGCGCGAGTCGGCGGCGGCCTTGGGGTTCGGGCTCATCACCCTGATCTTTGTCTACACCATCGCGGTGACCGTCCTCGAGCAGCCCGACGGGCTCAAGATCGCCGCGGCCTTCATCGCGGCCATCGTGGTGGTCTCGCTGGTGTCGCGGGTCTTCCGCTCCACCGAGCTACGGGTGAACAGGGTGCTGGTGGACGCCGAGGCCGAGCAGATTATCCGGCAGCTGGCCCTGGGCGAGGTACGCCTGATTGCCAACAAGCGCCATAGCGGAACCACCAGCGAGTACACCCGCAAAGAGGAGGCGGTGCGCCAGCGCACCCACATGCCCGCCCGCGAGGCGGTGGCCTTCCTCGAGGTCTCGGTCCCCGACGCCTCCGACTTCGCCGACGCGCTTCGGGTGCGGGGGGTCGAGGTGGGTGCGCACCGCGTCCTGCGGGTGCAGGGCACTTCGGTCCCCAACGCCATTGCGGCCTTGCTGCTGCACGTCCGAGACACCACCGGCAAGGTGCCGCACGTCTACTTTGAGTGGGGCGAGCGCAGCCCCATCCGCTCGGCCTTCGACTTCATCCTCTACGGCGAGGGCGATGTGCCCACCATGACCCACGAAGTGCTGCGCCAGGCCGAGCCGGACGTCTCGAGTCGGCCCACCGTGCATGTCGGGGGGTGAGCCCTCATTGGGTTTTCCACCAACAATCGGAACGGCGTTTTTTTCCGTACCGAGTGTTCGTGGGAACGGCCCTCAGGTGGACTCGGGCTTTAGCTGGGGCTGGCCCCTAGTCTTCCACAGCGAGTACACAATCCCCGCAGCTAGGATGGCGAAGGTGATGCCCAGCGACAGCGCGGGCTCCATCTTGCCGAAGAGCTGGTTGTAGAAAATCTTGCCCCCGATGAAGACCAGCACCACGCTTAGAGCCACCTTGAGGTACTTGAAGCGATGCACCATCGCGGCCAGCGCGAAGTACAGGGCCCGTAGGCCCAGGATGGCGAAGATGTTGGAGGTGTAGACGATGAAGGGGTCGGTGGTGATGGCGAAAATGGCGGGCACGCTGTCCACTGCGAAGATCAGGTCGGCCACCTCGACCAGGGCCAGGGCCAAGAACAGCGGTGTGGCGAACCAGACCAGCTTGCCAGATTTCGGGTCGGGCAGCCTGACCCAGAACTTCTGGCCGTGCAGCTCGTTGGTAACGTTCATCCGGCGGCGCATCCACTTGAGGACCGGGTTCTCCTCGATCTTCACCGGCTTGTCGCCGACCATCAGCATCTTGACGCCGGTGAGCAGCAGGAAGGCCCCGAAGATCCACATCACCCAGTCGAACTGGCTCACCAGCACAGCACCCAGCCCGATCATGACGGCCCGCAGCAGGATCACGCCCAGGATGCCCCAGAACAGCACCCGGTGCTGGTAGGCCCGGGGGATGGCGAAGTAGGCGAAGATCATCGAGATCACGAAGACGTTGTCCATGGCCAGGGTCTTCTCGATGGCGAAGCCGGTCAGGTAGGCCATCCCCGACTCGGCCCCCATGTACCACCAGACCCAGGCCCCGAAGATCAGGGCGATGGCGATGTAGCCCGCCGAGAGCTTCAGGCTCTCCTTGACCCCGATCTCCCTGTCGCCCCGGCGCTTGGCCAGCACCCCTAAGTCGAAGGCCAGCAGCACCGCCACGATTCCCACAAAGGCCAGCCACATCCACACCGGGTGGGTGAGGAAGTCCGAGTTAAGCCAGGCGATCAGTCCTTCCATGTCTACTCCTTGGGTGGTGGCAAAGAAAAAGACCACCACGACAAAGATCGTGGTGGTCTGGCCTGCGAATCTAGGTTCGCGCGCTCACCGAGGATTTCGAGTCCCTGAAATGACGGTGAACAACTTGGAGGCTACTCCCCAACCGAGCCTGAGGGTAGCAGAATGCGGGTCGGGGCTCTGCGGCGGGCCATACAGTTGGCCTCGAGCGGGAAGTGGGTGGGGGAGCCGCACCCGGCTTGCGCTAGGGTCCCTGACGCAACGAAGGTAGCCAGGCCGAGATTTGCGGGAAGGCGATGGTGATGACCAGCGCGATCACCTGCACGATGATGAAGGGGATCACACCCTTGTAAATGTCCACCGTCTTCACCTCGGGCGGCGCGACCCCGCGCAGGTAGAACAGCGCGAAACCGAAGGGCGGGGTGAGGAAGGAGGTCTGGAGGTTCATGCCCAGCACAATCCCGAACCACACCAAGTCTATGCCCAGCTCCTGTGCGGCGGGCAGCACCAGCGGGATCACGATGAACACGATCTCGAAGAAGTCGATGAAGAAGCCCAGGATGAACACCAGGGCGTTGACGAAGATCAGGAAGCCCAGCTCGCCGCCGGGCAGCGCCACTAGGATGTCTTTCACCAGCACGTCGCCCTCGAGGCCCCGGAACACCAGGGCGAAGGCATTGGCGCCGATCAGGATGAAGGCCACCATGCTGGTGAACTTGGCAGTCTCGAGGGTGGCCTGACGGATGATGCCCCAGTTCATGTTGCGGGTCGCCATCGCCAGCAGGATGGCCCCCACCGAGCCCACCGCGCCGGCCTCGGTCGGGGTGGCGATGCCGAAAAAGATGCTGCCCAGCACCGCCAAAATCAGCAGGATGGGAGGCACCATGATCCCCAGCGACTTGCGCCACAGCGTCGAACTCAGGCCCAGCCCCGCCAGCAGCAGGACGAAGCTGGTCAGAACCGCGCTGGCCGGGCCTTCGGTGAAGGCCACCAGCGCGATGATCGCCACCGCTACGGCCCCGTAGATTTGAACTTGGCTCCGGCTGAGCACCCAGCGCCCGCCCACGATCACGATCCCGATCAGCAGGGCCAGCACCGCAATGTCGATGGCGTAGCTGTAGCCCGAGCGGAAGCCCACGAACAGGGTCAGCGCCGCCGCCAACACCCCGTAGCCGATGAGTACGGGCCGGGGGGCGTCGTAGGAGCGGGTGGCGTTATCGAACTCTTGGATGACCTCTTTGGGCAGAGCGGGAGCCAGTTTGGGGTTTATGAAGGACACCACCGCAACGTAGGCCATCAGCATCAGCGAGAGCATCACCCCCGGTATCAGCGCCCCCAGGAAGAGGTCGCCCACGCTCACGCCCAGTTGGTCGCCCAGCACCACCAGCACCACGCTGGGCGGGATGATCTGCCCCAGTGTCCCGGCGGCGGCGATAGTTCCTGAGGCAAGCTGTTTGGAGTAGCCGTAGCGGATCATGATGGGCAGCGAGATGAGGCCCATCGCCACCACGGTCGCAGCCACCACACCTGTGGTCGCTGCCAGCAGCGTCCCCACGAAGATCACCGCGATGGCCAGGCCGCCCCTGACCCCGCCGAAGAGCATCCCGATGGTCTGGAGCAGACTCTCAGCGAGTTTGGACTTCTCTAAAATCACCCCCATGAAGATAAAAAAGGGGATGGCCAGCAGGGTGTAGTTGGACATGATCCCGAAGATGCGCTGCGGGAACAGCCCCACGAAGTTGAAGTCGAAGAGCCCCAGCACCAGCCCCAGCGCCCCGAACAGGATGGCCGTCCCACCCAGCGCGAAGGCCACCGGGTAGCCGGTGAAGATCAAGACCAAGGCCCCCGCAAACATCAATAGGCCCAGGTACTCGGGGTGCCCGCCAAAGATCTCCATCAGGCCACCTCGCCTTCAGCCTCGCGCTTGAAACCTGGCAACGCCCCCCGCAGGTAGGCCAGGTTCTTGATGGCCTCGGAGAAGGCCTGCAAGGCCAGTAGGACGAAGCCAGGTATCAGCAGCGCCTTGACTGGCCAGCGGATCAGACCACCGGGGTCGTTGGAGTATTCCCAGCGCCCCTGATTGAACCAGCCGATGGAGTTTTGCACGAAGGGTATGCAGACGTAGAGCAGAAGCAGGCAGAGCGGGATCACGAACAGCACTGCGCCCAGCAGGTCAATCCAGGCCTGCTGGCGGAGGCTCATCCGGCTGTAGAACACGTCCACCCGCACGTGCCCGTTGTGCAGCATGGTGTAGCCCGCCAGCAGCAGGAAGACCGCCGCGAACATGTACCACTGCAGCTCGAGCCAAGTGTTGTTGCTCAGGTTGGTGCCGATCTGCTTGTCCAGGGCACGCACCACCGCGTTGTACGCCCCCACCAGCACCATGGCTAGGGCGATCCACATGAAGGTGCGCCCCACCCAGTCGTTGAGGCGGTCTATGCCCCTCGAGAGACCCAATAAGACGTTCACCCTATTTCCTCCGTAACGTGAGTCGCCCCACTGTTTTTCGGCTGGGCTAATCCTAACCATCTGCCCGGTCTTAGTCAACGGCGTAAAGGCCCCTGCTTTGAACGCATTCTCGCGATGGCGATGGGGATAAATCTGCCTAAGGGAACACCGCAAAGCCGCTTACGTTGTCCCCAACCGGCCCCGATACAATAGCCCTGTGACCAAAGACGACCTCAAGGCCCGTCTGCTGCGCCCCATCGTGCGCGAACACGACACCGGGGCCCAGGACAAGGTGGTGGCAGGTGGCCTCGAGAAGCTGATTGAGAACCTGGGCGGGGTCTTCCCCGAGGTGCAGGGCATCCTGCGCGGCTACCGCGAGATGGACGTGGAGGTGAGGAGGGTTCAGCTCGAGAAGGCGATTGAGCTTCTGGGCGGGCGGCGGGTAACGAGCGAAGGGAGTCGTGGCTCGGCGGGAGGCGCCAAGCCGAGCCCACAGAGCCGTGCGTCTTCCGCCGCCAGCGCTCAGCCGGGCCGGGCGGCCTCGAGGGGGGGGGGGGCGGGGGCGGGCGGCCCCCCCGGCGCCCCCGCCCGGCCGGGCCCGCCCGGGCCACCCCCCCCCCCCCGCCCCCCCCCCCCCCCCCCCCCCCCCGCCCCGCCCCACGCGCGCCGGCG
>JANRLD010000020.1:0-33184 GCA_033762915.1 Meiothermus sp.
GGGCCGGGGGTATCGACCCTCCCCATCCAGATGCTGATCTACATGGAGCAAAACTTCGACCCCTCGCTGGCAGCGCTCTCCACGGTACTGATCCTCTTCTCCATCGTGGTGGTGCAGGTCACCGAGCGACTGCTGGGGATTTCCAAGTATGTCTGACTTCCTACGCCTCGAGAACCTGACCCTTTCCTACGCCAAGGGCTCCGCCGCCGTAGAGAACCTCTCGCTCGGTGTGGCCGAGGGCGAGTTGGTCAGCCTGCTGGGGCCGTCGGGCTGTGGCAAGACCACCACCATGCGCGCCATCGCGGGACTACTCGAGCCCAGGTCGGGCCGGGTCTGGCTGGGCGGAACCGAGATCACCCACCTGCCCGCCAACCGCCGCGACATCGGGATGGTCTTCCAGAGCTATGCGCTGTTTCCCCACCTGTCCGCCTTCGAGAACGTGGCCTTCGGGCTTCGGCTGCGGAAGGTGGAGCGGGGGGAACTCGAGCGCCGGGTGATGGAGGCACTAAAGGTTGTAGGACTCTCCGAGTTTGCCAATCGCCTGCCCGCGCAGCTTTCGGGCGGGCAGCAGCAGCGGGTGGCGCTGGCGCGGGCCTTCGTGATCCGGCCCCGGCTGCTGCTCTTGGACGAGCCGCTCTCCAACCTCGACGCCAAGCTGCGCCTCGAGATGCGCTCCGAGCTGCGCCGCATCCAGCGCGAGCTGGGCATCACCATGCTCTACGTCACCCACGACCAGGGCGAGGCCCTGGCCCTCTCCGACCGCATCGTGATCATGCGGCTGGGCCAGATCGAGCAGATGGGCAGCCCGGAAGACATCTACGCCCGCCCCCAAACCGCCTTCGTGGCCAACTTCATGGGCTGGGACAACCTCTACCCGGCCGAGAAGCTGAAGGGACACATCGGCCTCGAGGGCAGCCCGGCCCAGGTCGCCTGGCGGCCCGAGTCCGTACCGGTGGGCGCGGGCAGCCTGAGCGGGCGGGTGCTGGCGAGAACCTACCAGGGCGAGACGGTGGAGTACCTGCTCGAGGCCCCCTTCGGCCATGTCAAAGCGGTGGTGCCGGTAACTGCCGCGCAGTGGAAGGAAGGCCAGACGATAGCGTTCGGGTTGCCGATGGAGAAGGCGGCACTGCTCTCGAGGTAGTTCGCAGCATTATCCGCACGAATGGGCGACGGTTTACCCTAACGATCCCACCCGACCTGCGGTCTACTGCCATTGCCAAGATAGTGCTTTGTGTTTTCATATGCGGTCATTCCATGTAGTTTGCAGACGTCGTGAGGGGATCAGCTCGAGGGGACTCGGAATCTTGAGTTCCACTGCCGCACTGTAACCCCTGCTTCGCGCGGGTGACTCGAGTTGCCGGGCCTTTTGCCGCAACTCGAGTGCAACGCGACACCTCCCCTGAGCCGGTCGCCCAAGGGGAGACAAGAACCCGCCGAACTTGCCTCCCCTTGGGCGTTCGGGAGGCAGCACGAGGGACAGCAACTCGCGTCGCCGCACCCGTCAGGGGAGGTGGCGCGCCGAATCCGGTTTGCCGAACAAAGCCCCGCAACTTCCCTAACCGGCGCGACGGAGGGGTCGGACAGGACCTCGAGCCTCACGCCGACTTGCTGTCCGGCACAGTCTGCACCTTCGGCGCGGACCCGACCGGCAGCGTCCCAATAAGCAGGGCGGCAAGAACCAGACCCCCGCCCAGCCAGTCCACAGCGCTCAGCACCTCGCCAATCCAAAGGAAGGCGAGGACGCTGGCGAAGACCGGCTCGAGGATAAACAACAGCCCCGCCAGGTAGGCGGGCACGGCCCGCTGGGCCCAGACCTGTAAAACGGTGGGCAGCGAGGTGCACACGATGCCCAGGTAGAGCACCACCAGCCAGGTTTGGGGCTCGAACTCCAGCACCCTGGGCAGGTGGGGCCAGGCCCACACGACCGTCACCGCGGTCATAACCAGGTACTGGGTCTGGGCGATTACCAGGGCCGAGGTCTTGCGGGCCACCTCGCCCACGTAGGCGATGTAGAAGCTGAAGAAGACGGCGCCCGCCAGACACCACAGGTCACCGGGGTTGACCCCGCTCTGGCCGGCCAGAGTCATCAGGCCAAGGCCCAGCAGCGCGACCCCGGTCGCGGCGTATATCCGCCCCGGCACCGCCCGCCGGAACAGCCACACGCTCACCAGCGGCGCGCCCAGCGCGTTGAGCGAGGCGATGAAGGCGGCCTTGGAGGCCGAGGTGGAGGTGAGGCCGATCAGCAGGCAGATGAAGCCGCAGGTGGCGAGGAGGCCCAGCCACAGGCCGGGCAGGCGCGAGTGGCGGTCGGGGCGGACCCAGGCCAGGCTGGCCAGGGCCAGACTCGAGCGCAGTGCTGCCAGCAGCGCCACCGGGATCAGGCCCAGAGTATCCTTGGTGACCACAAAGCTCGAGGCCCAGATCACGGTGATGACGACCATGGTGAAGAGGCCCCAGGCGAAGGTCACGGCGGCCATCTTATCCCACGGGAGGCGTGCGTCGGGGCACGACCTTTATAGTTGGGGGAAGGAGCCAACCATGAAACCCCTCGATTTACTCGTCCACAATGCGCAGATCGCCGACGTGGTTCGGCTGCGGCTCTACCGGGGCTGGGTCGGAATCGCCCAGGGCCAGTTCTGCTACGTCGAGGCCGGCGAGCCCCCCGCTGGGGTCACGGCCCAGACCATCCTGGATGCCGCTGGCCTGATCCTGGCCCCCGGCCTCATCGACGCCCACATGCACGTCGAGTCCAGCCTGACCAGCCCGCGCCGCTTCGCCGAGGCGGTGATCCCACACGGGACCACCGCTATCCTCGCCGACCCCCACGAGATCGCCAACGTGCTGGGCGCGCGGGGCATCCGCTGGATGATGGAGGCGGCCAAGGGGCTGCCGCTGCGCACCTTCACCGCCATCCCCAGCTGCGTCCCCGCCACCGACCGCAGCCTCGAGACCGTCCTGGGCTCGATCTCCGCCGACAACGTCCGGGAGTTGGCTGGGGAACCGGAGGTCATCGCTCTGGGGGAACTGATGGACTACCAGGGCTTGGCCATGGGCTCGTCGCAGCTCGAGGGGCTGATCGCGGCGGCCAGGGAGGCTGGGCTGCTGCTCGAGGGGCACACCCCGACCCTGCTGGGCCCGACGCTCTCCGACTACACCGCCCACGGCATCACCTCCGACCACACCCTCTCCACCCCCGAGAAGCTCCTGGAACAGCTCACCAAGGGCTACACGGTGATGCTCCAGGCCAAGTCGCTCAACGCGCGGGTGGTGGAGGCGGTGCGCGAACTGCCGGAGCGCTCGAGGGTGCTGCTGACCACCGACGACGTGATGCCCAACCAACTGCACCGCGGCCACATGTCCAGCCTGATCCAGATGGTCACAGAACTGGGCTGGGACCCGATGGACGCCCTGGCCTCGGCCACGCTGCGGCCGGCCACCTACCTCCGGCGCAGCGAGCTGGGGGTGGTCGCACCTGGCCGGCGGGCCGACTTCCTGCTGCTCGAGGGGCTCACCACGTTCCCGCCGGCGGCGGTCTACGTCGACGGGCAGAAGGTCGCCGAGGGGGGAACGTCCCTTTTCGACCTGCCCCCGCCCCCCGCCCCGCCGGTCGGCGGAGAACTGCGCCGCCGGCCGTTCAGGCCTGCCGACTTCCACTTCCAGATATCCGACGGCCCGCACACCATCAACCTGATGGCCATGAACCAGAGCAACACCTTCACGGCCCTGGAGACCCGCCCCGTCCGGTTCGCAGGCGGCCAGCCCGAGACCGGGGAGAACCTGATGACCGTGGCGGTGCTGATGCGTCAGGGGGATGGGCCTGCCGCGCTGGGACTGCTGGCCAACTACGGGCTGAGCGAGGGGGCCTTCGCCAGCACCCTGGCCCACGACAGCCACAACTTTATCGTGGCCGGGCGCAGCGCCGAGGCCATGGCCGAGGCCGCCAACCGGGTGCTCGAGCTCGGCGGCGGAATGAGCCTGGTGGCGGGTGACCAGACCTACGACCTCGCGCTGCCCATCGTGGGCCTGCTCTCCGACGAGCCGGTGGCGGCCACCGGGGCGCAGTTCGAGCGGATGGAGCAGGCCCTGCGCCAGCGGGGCGTCCAGCACGCCTACCCGGTACTGTTCCTGACCCTGCTGGCCCTCACCGTCAGCCCCGCCGTGAAGATGTCCGACCGGGGCCTGGTGGACGTGGAGCGGCGGCGGTTGATGAAGGTCGTGGAGGGCGGGCCGAGCGCCTAAGCCATGCCTGCCGTACCCGCGGCCCGCGGCACAATCGACCCCACGGGCGTTGTGTTCCGGGTTTAGTGAAGAGGCCAGGAAGACACCCAGCGCTGCACCTGCCCCCAGCCCTTTTGCCCTTGACTCCTGGCCCCGGCCCCCGACATATACTCTGCCCATGACCGACGCCCAGCTTTACTCGGAAAAGCTCGAGCAAGCCCAGCGCCTCCTCGAGCCCGGCCAGCTCTGGCTGATCGCCACGCGGGAGAACCTCGAGCAGGCCGAGCCCGGGCTGGCGCTGATCAGCCCGGCGCACCTGACCTGGGACACCTTCTTTCTGGTGACCCGGGAGGCCGCCACCGCGATCGCGGGGCGCTTCGACGCGGCCAGCATCTCGGGCGACTGGCGGGTGCTGAGCTACGACGAGGACTACGGCGAACTGCTGCGCGCGGAGGTCGGGAAGGTTAATCCCTCACAGATTCTGCTCAACTTCGCGCCAGACAACCCCCTGTGCGACGGGCTGACCCACGGGATGTTTTTGAACATCCAAAACGCCCTGCCGGGCCGGAGCTTCGAGTCGGCCTCGAGCCTTCTTTCCACCTTACGCTCGGTCAAAACCCCCGCCGAGGTGGCCCGCATCCGGGCCGCCGTGGCCCGGGCCGAGGACGACCTCGAGGCCATGCGCAAGGTGGTGCGGGCAGGCTGGACAGAGCGTCAGGTCGAAGCCTTTGTCCATGCCCGCATCCGGGCCGACGGGCTGGAACCGGCCTGGGGCTGGACGGGCTGCCCCAACGTCAGCCTCGCCCGGATGCCCGCCCACGCCGGAGCCATGGACGGGGTGTTACAGCCGGGGATGCTGATGCACACCGACTACGGGGTGAAGCTGAACGGCTACTGCTCGGACGTGCAGCGGGTTTATTACCTGCCCAAATCCGGTGAGGGGGTTCCAGCCGAACTGACTCGAGCCTTCCAGACGGTCTGGAACGCCGTCCTGGCCGCCGCCAGCGCGCTGAGGCCCGGCGCCCGGGGCTACGAGGTGGACGCAGCGGCCAGGGCGGTCGTCGTGGGCGCGGGCTACCCCGAATACAAGTACGCCACCGGCCACGGCCTGGGCCGCGCAACCCACGACGGCGGAACGCTGCTGGGGCCGCGCTGGCCCCGGTATGGCGGGGCGCCCGAGGGCCTTGTGCTCGAGGGCCAGGTCTACACCCTCGAGCTGGGCGTGATGCTGGAGGGTATCGGCTACGTGGGCCTCGAGGAGGACGTGCTGGTCAAAGCGGACGGGGTGGAGTGGCTCTCGAGGCGGCAGGACCAGGTCTATATACTCGAGGGGTGAGCGAGAAGAAAAAGCCCGTGGGGGCGCTACCGTCGCAGCGCGGGGTCTGGCTGCGGGCGGGCCTGCTGGCTCTGGCCTTGCTGATGGTGCTGTTGCTGCTGGCGGCCTACCGCAACTGGCTGGTCGCCCCGACCCTGCCCCAGGCCCTCGACCCCCGACCCAGGGAGTTCACCCTCCCCGACTACCTGCCCGAGGGCCAGGCCCAGGCCCGCTTTGACCTGTACTCCGAGTCGGAGACCGGCCCCGGCCGCCAGAGCAAGCAGTCCGGCCTGGTGGTGCGCTGGGGATACGAGAACAAGGGCTTCTGGCAGATCATCGCCAGCTGCCGCGAGGTGAGGCGGGGCGTGCCGGGCGAGTTCGGCGGGCGGGTGCTGGACATCGCCCGGTGCGACGGGCAGACCTTTACCCTGGTTGCCGAGGGCCGGGGCCTGCAGATCCGCCGCGGCGGGGTGGATGCCGGCGCGGTGATGTGGCAACAGGCTCTGCCCGAGGGCTTCGTCTCGAGGATTGTGCGCGAGCAGGAGTAGGCCCCCGCTCGAGACCTCCCGACCCCGGTGCCCCGATCACCTGGGTCGGGGCTGCGTGCCTGGAAGTGGGGTTCCAAGAGCCGGCCTGGCCTCATCCCCAGCTCCGGCCCGTAATTTGAACCTCGAGCCGGGCGAAATGCAGCTAAATTACTTTTTATACCGGGTACGCCGGGGCAGGGGATCGGCCAGATGCAGCAGCTCGCGGAGGAAATCACACAAGCGGTGAGGGCCCAGCAGACGGTGGGCCTCTACTTCACCTGGAACAACCGGGGCGAGTACCGCTCCGGCTTCGTGCTGATCGCCCGCGGCGAGTTGGCCCAATTGGCAGTGCAGAACAAAACCGGCAAGGCCGGGATGCTCGAGCTAAGGGGCCTCGAGCCGCGTGAGGTGGTGGTCTGCCCCCTCGACGACTCCCCCCGCCTCAGAGACGCCGACGTGCCCAAAACCGCCGAACTGCTGGCCCTGCTAAAGTCCGATACGGCCCAGCCCGTCGCGGCTCCCCTGCCCATACCTCCGGTAAGCGCCGGGCCGACCCAAAGGCGCGGGCAGTCCACCGACGCGCTGGTGCAGGGGGTTCAGGCTCTGTTGGTCGAGCGGATGGGGCCCGGCTCGCTGCGCGAGCTCCCCCGGATCGCTGCCCTGCACCCCCCTGACACCCAGCCCATGCAGTTCCTCGACGCGTGCCAGAAGCTGCTTGAGCCCAAGCTGGGCCGCCAGAAAGCTGCGCGCCTCTTTGACTCGCTGCGGATGACGGTGTGACCACGGACCCCACACCTACCCCCACGCAGGCGGTTGGCGGTGTGGGGTAATCGTGGGACCGCGGTTAGTTCAGACTTCCCAGCCCGCCCTCGAGGTTGATCCCTGGCACATGGCCGCCCTCGAGGTACAGACCGCGCCAAGCGTCCTGGTTGGTGTAGAAGCCGCTCAGACCGCCGGTGTTACTGCCCGCGCTCTCGAAGCCAGGGCGGATGAACTGGCGGATGGTGCCGGGGTCGCCGGGGGCCTTGTCGGGGGGCAGGGGGTCGCCGTAGAGGTCGGTCCAGAAGTAGCCGTCGCGGGTGCCGTCACGGAGGTCTTGGGCCTCGATTTCGCGGGTATAGCGCACCTTGAGGTTGTTGAAGTGGATGGTGCGGAGGTCGGCCTCGGAGCCGGTGACCTTGGCGGCGGTACAGCTCATGTCGTTGCAGCCGGTGGCCGGGTTACGGATGTCAATCCCCATCCCCAGGCCGCCGAAGCTCATCCCCAGGCTTTTGCTTAGGCCACCGTCCCACTGCTCGTAACCGCCCCGGTCGTTGTCGCCGTTAAAGACCCGCAGCCGCTTGCTGGCGTTGGTCTGGTTGGCGATCTGGGCTTGGCTCTCGAGCTGGCCGGTGCGGGGGTTGACCGGGCAGGACACGTCAACTGTAGGGTTGTTGTCCTGGTTGGACTTGGTGGCCCCGAAGTCGCCCTTGTAGCCCAGTTCGGCCTGGAGTTGGCCGGTCTTAAGGTCGGTGACTGCCACCACCACGGTGTGGAAGCGCGCGCAGGCCCGGCTCACTACCCCGGTCTCGGAGTGGATGTTGACGTACCAGCCCAGGTTGGTGCCCTCCTGGCGCACCGCGAAGCCCTTAAAGCCCACGTGCAGTTCGGCCTGGCCATTGAAGAGCTTGGCCACGTAGCCGAAGGCCGGCTTGTAGCCCACCAGCGAGGGGTCGGAGCCGTGGTCGTGGGCGTAGTAGCACCAGTAGATAGGGTCGATTTGAGGATGCCAGGTCTTGTAGTCCGCGCCATCGGGGGCACTAACCCCATAGACCTGGCGCAGCGTCCAGGCGTTCTCGAGCCAGCTCGGGCAGTCCTGGTTGGGCAGGGGCTTCTCGCCTGCAGCGATGCCAGGGGGCAGGGGGGGCTCGCTCGAGGGCGCTCCGCCCTGCTCAGCCAGCAACACAAAGTAGCCGTCGCCCTGGGGGCCGGGCGAGCCCAGCGCGATCTCGCCCGCCGGGAACTCCTTAGTGAAGACATTCTGCGTCTTGCCCGAGATGGTCAGGCTACCCCTGTTCCAACCCGACAGCCACAGCTCGTTACGCTCCCACACCACCGCCACCTTGGCGGGCCGACTGAGCTGGATGCGCAGCCAGTCGCTGCGGTTCTCGCTGCGCAACCAGCCCGGAATGTCCAGCACGTCCCAGCCCTCGTAGCCCTGGAACTTGGACTGCCGGGGTTGGTAGGTCAGGCCCCAGTACTCGGGCCGGTCGCCCTTCTCGATGCGGTAGTAGCGGGCCACCAGGGGGGCCGCGCTGCGGCTAAAGCTATAGGGGGCCTTGTATAGCGGGTGCTCGGTCAGCACCGAGGCCAGGGACGGCAGGGGCTGGGAGTTGGCCCCGCTGCCCAGCGAGGTGCAGGCGGAAAGGATGGCGGTGAGGCCGATTAGGCTGAGGCAGGTCGAAAGCTTGGTGTACATGGGGACAACACCTCCGTGGAATCTCCTGCACGCTGCCCGCTGCCCACGGGCTGGCGCTGCCCCTGGCGGGGCTCGAGTTTGCACCACTCCTATTTGGGAAGGTACAGCACTCGAGGGGGGTCTTTCGGCTGGATTAACCCAACCTCAAGAACGTGACTCAGAAAGACGGGGCCGCGTTACCTGCCTCGAGGCCGAGCGTTATCTGGCACGAGTCCAATTGTGGTGCGAGCTACCTCAAGGCCCTTACAGAGCCTCCCGAGAGGGCCGAAGGTGGGAGGCGCTCGCGCCGCTCACAGTCCCCTACCCTAAAGCCTCGGCACGCCAAGGAGGCCTCGAGGGTCGAACCGGGGAGCGGCCGCTGCGGTGCGTAACCGCTCTGCCGCCTTGCCAAATTCGGGCCGTTTTGCTACCCTCTAACCTGCACTCCGCCTAAACTGCTGTAGGGGAGCCAGATATCCGCGTACGCTGCGGACGGCTTCGAGTTTTGGTCTGATTCAGTACTCAGAACGGTTCCCACGCATACTCCCTACCGCAAAAACCGCTGTAGGAAGTACATTACCTGCCACCGCGAGGGAGGTAAGGGTGGGAAACCCGATCAGACCGCTGTCTTGATTCATCGAGGGCTAGATGACCAACCCCAAACTGCTGCGCCTGGATGCAACCCGCCTGAGCATCTCAAACCCCTACGGCCTCGAGGCCACCCTGTTCGCCAGCCAGGGCGTACCCATCGAAAACAAGGCGATAGACGAGCTGCTGGGCTTGCTCGAGTTGCAGCACACCCTCGAGCGCTTTTATCAGGCCCAGCCCGAGAGCTTCGATCAGGTTCCCCAGCTCAGCCGCGTGGCCGTCACCCCCGATTTCCACAAAGCCCAGGGGATTCCCGTGGGTACGGTGATGCAGACTCGAGGGTTTTTGATCCCCCAGGCCATCGGCAACGACATCAACTGCGGCATGCGGCTGCACACCACCGACTTCAAGCCAGAACAGATTCAAGAGAACTTGGATGCGCTCGAGACCCGCTTCCGGCAGGCTTTTTTTGAAGGCGGGCGCAACATCCCCATGAACCGCCGTCAGCGCGAGGCCTTACTCACCCAGGGGCTGATGGGTCTGCTGGATAGCGTGCCGAAGAGCCAGAGCCAGGGGCTGTGGGGTCTGTTCCACCGCTCCGGCCTCGAGCGCGATCTGGTCAAAATCGAACAGCAGGGCAGCCTCGAGGCGGGCCGGGTTTTTGGCCTTGATGACATGCTGGGCGACGCGGAACTCAGCCGAGACAGTCAGATCGGTAGCATCGGCGGGGGCAACCACTTTGTCGAGATTCAGTACGTGGAAAAAGTGCTGGATCGCAGCATCGCCCATGCCTGGGGTTTGCGCGAGGGGAGGGTCACGCTGATGGTGCACAGCGGTTCGGTCTCGGTCGGTCATGCGGCCGGCGGCCACTACCGCGAGGAGGTACGCCGGCTGTTCCCCCCAGGCCTGTCCCACCCCCGCAACAAAATCTTCCCGCTGCCCACCGGCCAGAAGCACGCAGCGGCGGTGAGGCTGTTCTGGGACGCCCTGCACAACGCGGCCAACTTCGCCTTTGCCAACCGCATGTTTTTGGCCCTGATGGCCCTGCAAGCCCTCGAGCAAGAACTGGGCGAGGGCGGCTCTGAACTGCTCTATGATGCGCCGCACAATCTGGTCTGGCCCGACGGCCAAGACAGCTTCATTCACCGCAAGGGGGCCTGTCCCGCACGGGGAGTTGAGCAGATGGGCGGCACCCCTTTCGCCTACTACGGCGAGCCCGTGCTGGTTCCGGGCTCGATGGGGGCCAGCAGCTTTGTGCTGGCTGGTCAGGGCAACGCCCAGGCCCTGATGAGCGCCAGCCACGGCGCGGGGCGGGTGCTGAGTCGGGGCCAGGCGGCCCGCGGCCACCAGGCGGCCTTTGAACAGTTCATGCGCGAGTTTAGGGTGGTTTCCCCGCTGGATTTACGCCGCCAGGATGTGAAGCTGCGCCGCGACATTCTGCAGAAGAAACTCGAGGAACTCAAGCAAGAGGCCCCCTACGCCTACAAAGGCATAGGGGCCATTGTGCAAACCCTGCAAGAGGCCCAGATCGCCAAACCTGTCGCCGAGTTGAGGCCGCTGATGACCGTCAAAGGTTAAGCGCTCAAGCCCCCGCGAAGGACAGCTCGGCCACCTCGACCATCGGACTGCCGATGATGCCCATCATGGGGTTCCACTCCAGCTTGTCGCCCAGCGCGGTGATGCCTTGCAGCAGCTCGAGGAAGTTGCCTGCCACGGTGAAGTTCTCCACCGCGTGCGCCACCTCGCCGCCCTGCACCAGCAGGCCCAGGGCCTGCAGGCTGAACTCACCCGAGATGGGGTTGGCCCCGGCGTGAACCCCCATCATCTCGGCGACGATCACCCCGTCGGCGATCTGGACCCCCGCACCCGGCTGCACGAATAAGTTGGAGGGGCCGATGCCCAGCACGCCCTTGTAGCTGCGGCTGGCGTGGCCGGTGTTGTGGGCCTGGAGCTTGTGGGCGGTCTCGGAGTTGTGGAGGAAGGTCTGTAGCACGCCCCGGTCAATGATCAAGGTGCGCTGGGCAGGGGTGCCCTCGGCGTCGAAGGGCCTGCTGGCCAGCCCGTCCGCCAGGGTGGGGTCGTCCACCAGGGTGAAGAGGTCGGAGCCGATGCGCTGGCCCAGCTTCCCTGCCAGCAGGCTCTTGCCCTCGAGGACGTTCTTGGCCGAGAGCATGAACATCCCCATCGCCGCCACCAGCATCCCGAAAGCCTTGGGCTCGAAGTAGGCCCGGTAGCGCCCGGTCTTGAGCGGCCGGGCGTCGAGGAGCCGCCCGGTCTTCTCGACGAACTCCAGGGCAGTGCGGCCGGGCTCGAGGGCGTTGAACTCCTTGGACAGCTCGATGTGAAAGCCCTGCTTGAGGTTGGAGCCCTCCCCCATCACCGCGTAGGCCCCCAGGTAGCTGTAGCCGTTGCGGTAGGCCCCGGAGAGGCCCTTGGTGGAGCCCAGCACGCCCTGGGTCTCGCTCTCGGAGTAGTAGGTCGAGTCTACCTTGTGGATGCGGGGCGCGGCCAGCAGACCCTGCTCCACCCCCAGCGTAGCCTTGGTCTTCTGCTCGAGGGTACCCGAGAGCCCCTCGCCCAGCAGGTCGTGCCGCCCCAGGGCCTGTCCGGCCGGCAAAAACCCGCCGCCCTCGCTTTGCAGCTCGGCGTTCTCTCTGGCCTCCTGCAGCACCCAGTCCAGTGCCTGGGGGCTGCGCTCCTCGCTATAGGCGTAGCCGGTTTTTCCCCCGGCCACTACCCGCACCCCCAGCCCGCCCTGGGTCGCACTGGTGATCTGCTCGAGCTTGCCCCCGCGCCCCTTGAGGGTCAGTTCGCGCTCCTGAGTCGCCACCACCTCGGCCTCGAGGCCCATCGCGGCAGCCTTCTCGAGGAGATAATCTCTGGCTTGTTCAAAGGTCATACGCACCTCAAAAAGAGGAAGGAGGAAAGGGAAACCACAGCCACGGGCCTCTTCTTTTCTTCCCTCCTGCCCCACTTCTCTAGGCTTGCCCACCCACCACGATCTCACTCACCAGCAGATGCGGCTGCCCGACCTCGGTGGGAACCGAGCCGGAGATGGAGCCGCACATGCCGGGGGCGGTGGACAGGTCGTCGGAGACGGCGGCGATCTTCTGGATGGTGTCGGGGCCCTTGCCGACCAGCATGGCCCCGCGAACAGCCTCCTCGATGCGCCCGTTGCGGATGACGTAGGCCTCGTCGACGCCGAAGTTGTACTCCCCAGAGCCAGGGCGCACCTGGCCCCCGCCCATCACGGCGGCATAGAGGCCGAACTCGATGCCCTCAAAGAGTTTTTCTCTGGGGGTGGTGCCGGGAGCGATGTAGGTGTTGCGCATCCGGCTGGTAGGGGCGAAGGTGTAGTCCTGGCGGCGGCCCGAGCCGGTGGGCCGGTAGCCGGTCTGCATCGCGCCCAGCCGGTCCACCATGTAGCTCTCGAGCACCCCGTTTTTAATCAGGGTGGTGTGCTCCGAGCGCATCCCTTCGTCGTCGAACTCCTGCGAGCCCCAGCCGTGGGCGGTGGTGCCCTCGTCGATGTAGGTTACGCAGTCGGAGGCTACCTTCTGGCCCAACTTGTCCGAGAGCACCGAGGTCTTCTTGGCCACGGTGGTGGTCTCGAGCAGGTGCCCCAGCGCCTCGTGGAAGATCACCCCGCCGAAGGCGTTGCCCACCACCACCGGCATGGTTCCGGCGGGCGCGGGCTTGGCCCGCAGGTTGGTCATGGCCTGCTGCCCGGCCTCGCGGCCCATCTGGGCCGGGTCGAAGCGGTCGAAGATCTCGAGGCCCAGGCTTAGGCCGGGGGCGCGGTGCCCGGTCTGCATCCCACCCTCGTCCTGGGCGATGGCCACCACCACATAGCGCGTTCTGACCCGCCGGTCTTCGGCCCAGGTGCCGTCGGAGGCGGCGACCAAAACTTCTTGTTCCCACTCCAGCATCTGGGTCTGAACCTGCC
Source organism: Meiothermus sp. (assembly GCA_033762915.1). Taxonomy (GTDB): domain Bacteria; phylum Deinococcota; class Deinococci; order Deinococcales; family Thermaceae; genus Meiothermus. The sequence continues at coordinate 13,032 of JANRLD010000020.1, forward strand.
TGATCTCGGGGGCCACCTTGGCAGCGGATTCGGCCTCGCGGAGGCGCTCGAGGCGGTAGCGCTTGTCCTTGGCTTCGAAGGGCACCTTGGGGGCGTGCAGCCCCTGCGGGGCGGCCTTGCGGAAATCGAGGCCGCCCCGGCCCTGTGCGTCCACCTGCCCGGCCTGACCCTTGAGCCGGACTAGGGTCTCGGTCAGCTCCGTCAGGCCCTCAGGGGTCAGGTCGTTGGTATAGGCGTAAACCACTTCGGTGCCGTAGAACAGCCGCAGACCGGCCCCGAACTCGATCCCACTGTTGGCCTCTTTAACCGCCCCCGAGAGCGCCCGGAGGTTGCGCCGCCGCCAGCGCTCCACGTACAGCTCGGCGTAGTCGGCCCCGCCGCCGCGGGCCTTGCCGAGTACCTCACCCACCAGCGTCTCACTTAACACGCACTCCCCCTTCCGGCCTTCCGGCAATCGCCTGCTGCAGAGTTTCAAGTTGCCAAGGCTGCTGACGCCAGCCGATCCGCCTGCGGGCAGCCTGGGTGTCTATCTGGGGCATATGCTCCTCGAGCAGCGCCAAAGTTGATTCGACCAAGTCCTCCAGCTCCCTCCCCGCCGCCTCCACGTCCAAGTCGAAGAGGCGCTCGAGGCGCTCGTACAGGTTGTGGGGCCTGAGGCGCAGGCCCTCGATAAACTTCCGGCTGCGCTTGAACTGAAAGGTGGTGTAGTAGACCCGGTTCAGCCCCGAAAGCACGCCCAGCAGGTTCTGGGCCGCCTCGAGCAGGCTCTGCTGGTAGAACAGCGTCGCGTCGCGCTGGGTGAACTGGTGGGTCAGCCCCCATATGGGGAAGAAGTTGAGGTTGAGGTAGTGCCGCACCATCTTTTCGGCCAGCGGCTCGGGGAACTCGGCGAGGCAGTCTTTCCAGCTCCGCAGCAGCGCCTCGCCGAATAGGGGGACGCCCTTAAGCAGCCCGCTCATGGCCTTGTGGGCGGGGGTTACGACCTGGTGCTCGAGCACAATGCTGTCGATTTGCTCTTTCACCGCCTCCGGCGTGGCGTGGATGACCTGGCACTCCACCCCGCCCACCACGAACGACTCGATCAGAGTACCCTTGGCCCGATCCCCCAGCAGCCAGCGGCGCTCGGCAGAGCCGCTGAGCGTCTCGCGGATCGAGGCCAGATCCTCCTCACCGGGAAGCTCGCTGTGGTACACAGCCATGTCCACATCGGAATAGAAGTCGCTCAGACCGTCGGCCACCGAGCCCGTCACCATGCTGGCTCGAGCGCTGGGCAGGGTGCGATAGTGGAGGGCCAGGGTTCGAGCGAGCTCGAGCAGCCGCAAGCTGGCTGGGGTCACGATACTGATTTTTGGGGGTAATCTAGGTGAAATGAAACAGACCGCATCACCTAGTTCGCTGATCGTCAGCCGGCCCGAGCAGCTCCCCTTCCTGCTGGAGCCCTCGCAACGGCGCTACCTCGAGCCCTTCGTGGCCCGCGAGCGCACCATCGGCCAGGCCGCAGAGGAGGCCGGCGTGCAGCCCAACACCCTGCTCTACGCGGTGCGGCGGATGCTCTCATGCGGGCTGCTGACGGTGGCTCGGACGCAGGGGCGCAAGGGCCGCGCCGTCAAGCTCTACCGCTCGAGCGCCGACGTCCTCTTCCTGCCCCACACCGCCTTAAGCCAGGGCGGCCTGGAGGAGGCCATCGCCCAGGTGGATCTCGAGGGCGAGCGCCTGCTAAGGCAGAACATCGTGCTATCGCGCAGCGACCGCTACCCCTCCTGGGGCTTTCGGATGTTCCGCAACCCGCAGGGGCTGGTCTTCCTGAACGCTGGTCTGGACGCAGAGCGCGACCTGGACTGGCTGGCCCTCGAGTCACCCGCCGCCTTCAGCATCTGGTCCACCTCGGTACAGCTCGACTTCGCCGAGGCCAAGGCCCTGCAAAACGAGCTCTTCGCGCTGATGGACCGCTACCGGCGCCGACAGGGCGGCCAAACTTACGTGCTGCGTCTGGGAATGGCCCCGCTGCTCAAAAGCCAGGCCGTTCCTTAAGAATCTTAACGTAACTTCCTTACATTTTTGCGTGCTGAACGGTTTACACTCAATTTACACACGGCTTTCTTATACTGGTTTTAGTTATGCAATGAGGACTCGACCTTGAGCAACCCTCCCCCTATCGTGCGCTCAAGCCTTGGCGTAGCCTACATCACGGGCGTTCTGGTGCTCGTGGGTCTTCTGGCGGGCGTCCTGATCGAGCTGTTCGGCCCCATCGAGACCCCGCTGAAGCTGCTCTCGGACGCGGTGCTGGTGATCACTGGGGTCGTCAGCGCATGGCTGCTGCTAACCTGGCTGACCCTGCGGGTCTACCTGTATCCGGATCGACTCGAGGCCCGCAGCCTATGGGGAGTCCGGCGGCTCGAGTGGCGCTACGCGGCCTCGCTGCACCTGACCCTGCAGGCCCTGAGCGCCCTGCCCGGCATGCACTACCTCATCAACCTGAGGCACCTTAAGACCGGCGGAGTGTTGCTGTTGTCCCTGCTGTCCTTCCGCAACCGCCGCGACCTGTTGCAAGGCATCATCGACCTCTCCTGGCGCGGCAACAGCAGCGTGCGTCTGGACGACAGCTTGACCGCCCGCTACGGCTACCCGCCCTACGGACGCAAGTACCAGCACGAAGAAGCCACGGAAGACCGGGAAAAACCCCAAGAGGCCCCGACCGAGAAGCATTAAAGCCTCGCTCACCCGGCCGCCCCGCCATCCCCTAAACTGAGGCCGTTGAAGCCCTTGAGCCTCTACCCCTTCCTGGCCCTGCTGGTGCTTTTCTCCTTCGGGGCACGCAGCAGCGACCTCCCGCCGCTGCGGGTCGGCGACCAGCCGGGCTACACCCGCGTGGTGCTTGATCTGCCCAAGGACGCGACCTTCCAGATCGAGCCGCTGGGAGCAGCCCTGCGTGTGACTTTGCCGGGCCTCACCCTGACCCCCGGCATCAGTTTTGTCAGCCAGCCCGAGTTGGCCGGATACGTCCTCGAGCAGCATGAGGGCAAGGCGGTAGTGCTGCTGATGACCCCGCAGGGGGTGAGCGAGCGTTCGGGTTTCAGGGCCCAGGTCTTGCCCGCCCTTCAGGGCGAGGGCCGGCGGCTGGTGATTGATCTATCGGGCGGTTTCGTGGATACCACACCGCTCTCGGCCCCGCCCGGTTTCGCCTTCGTCAAGGCCCAGGGGCGGCGCTTCTCGGTGCTGCTCGACCCCGGCCACGGCGGAGCCTTCTTCCCCGGGGCGGTGGGGTTCGTGACCGAAAAGGTGGTTAACCTCGAGGTGGCGCTGCGGGTCCGGCGGCTGCTCGAGGCCGCCGGGGTAGAGGTAGCCATGACCCGCGAGACCGACACGGCCTTCTCCCCCGTCCTGCGCACCGACCTCGACCAGCGCGCCCGTATGGCCGATGGCAGGAGCCTCTTCGTCTCCATTCACGCCAACGCCATCACGCCTGCCAGGGCCGACGGCTGGGCCGGGCAGGAAGTCTACTACTACAGCCCTCGAGACCAGCGCCCGGTCTACGTGGCACCCCAGCCCCTCACCCCCAGCCAGGCCCAGCCCGTGGCCCTCACCACACCCGCCGTCCCGCCCAGCGCCGAGCCCCTTCCCGCCGACCTGGCCCAGCCCGCCCCACTCGACCCCGGCAATCCCCAGCCCGCAACCGAAGAGCCCCTTCCGCGGCAAGCCCTGCCCCAGCCCACCCCGCAGATGGACTCAGCCCGGCGGGTCGAACTCTCCCGCCGCCTGGCCGGCCGGGTGATGGGCTACCTGCTGGGAGCGACTGCCGCCGCCAACCGGGGCGTGCGCACTGCCGACTTCTACGTCATCAGGTACACCACCGTCCCCGCCATTCTGGTCGAGATGGGCTACGTCTCCCACCCCCTCGAGGGCCCGGCCCTGCGCGACCCCAACTACCAAGACCGCTTAGCGCACGGGATCGCTCGAGGGGTGTTGGAGTTTTTGGAGAACGACCTCGAGTGACCGCGGTTCCCATGACTACCCCGCACACCCTAACCTCTGTGTGCGGGTAGTGGGAACCCCTGGGAGGCCCGCCGGCAAAGCGGCGCCTTCTGGGGTGGCTTTAACGGTCAACGGCTCCGCATCACCAGCACCGGCTTGCTGGCCTTGTGCAGCACCGACTCGGTGACCGAGCCGAGCATAAAGCGATCCAGGCCACTGCGCCCGTGGGTACCCATCACGATCAGGTCGGCGTCCTTGGCGGCCTCGAGGATCACATCCACCGGGCGCCCCTCGACCAGCCTGGCCTCTGCGCCGACCCCGGCCTCGGCGGCCATCTGCACGGCCTTATCCACCGCCTGCTGGCCCACCTTTTTCAGGTCTTCGAGCAGCTCCATGCCGTAGGGCAGGCTCTCCGGGCTGATCCACATGGCCGACGTGGGGTTCTCGAGGGCGTAGACGAACCTCACCGTGGCCCCCAAGTTCTTGGCCACCTCGAGGCCCTGCTGGATGGCCTTCTGGCTGCACTCGCTGCCGTCGGTGGGCATCAGGATGGTCTTATACATTTGAACCTCCCGTGGGTGCCCTCATTGTATCCCCGCAGGGGGGTAGGATGTCCCCGAGGGAACGGTTCCACCGTTCCCACCGAGCCGCGTCCCGGTTTTTGCTCCGGCCCTACTCGAGCAGCGGGTTGGTCTCGGGGGTCAGGGCCTTGCTCGATTCGGGCTTACTTTCGGCCTTGGCTGCATCGCCGCTGGACTCGGTTTTTGCGGCGGAGCCGCCCGACTTGCTGTCCTTGGCGTACCACCCTGAGCCCTTAAACACTACCGCCGGGGCAAAGATCAGCCGCTTGATCGGCTCGCCGGTCTCGGGGTGATGGGTGAAGGCGTCGTCGCTAAAGCGCTGCTCGAACTCGTACTGCTCGCCGGTGGCGATGTTTTGGTAGACGTACTTGGGCATGGCCAAACCTCAACTAGGCCCATAGTTTGACGCTCGAGGCGGCCAATTGTCAATCAAAAAAGTTACAAAAGGGCTTGAGATGGAGAGGTGGGAGCAGGACACCCCGATGCCGTACTGCTTGAAGTACAGTGAGGCCATGACTGCTTCACCCGAGACCTATCTGGCCGAACTCGAGACCTTCCGACAGCAGCGTGCATCTGCCATCGGGGCCGCCAACAGCTGGCTGGCGCTGGCTGGGCTGTTCTGGCTGGAGGAAGGGGAGAACTCGCTGGGCTCGAGCGCGGACTGCGCGGTGGTCCTGCCGGGCCTGGCCCCCAGGATCGGGGCCCTATGGCTCGAGGGGGAGTCGGTTCGGCTCGAGAGCAGCATCCCGGTGGAGATCGATGGTCAGCCTCAGACCCAGGCCGAGTTGCACAGCGACAAAAGCGGCAAGCCCACCCGGGTCAACATCGGAGAGCTCAGCTTCATCGTGCTCCGGCGCGGAACCCACCACGCGGTGCGGTTGTGGGACAACCACAACGCCGGCCGGACCGCAACCCTGGACTGGTTTGCACCCGACCCCGCTTTTCGGGTAGAGGCCACCTTCGTGGCCGAGCCGCGCACCCTCGAGATCGGCCTGAGCACGGGCTTTGAAATCCTCGAGTACTCCCCCAGTCCCGGCTACGTGCGCTTCAGCCTGGGGGGGCAGGAGCACCGGCTGGTGGCCCAGTCAGCCGAACCCGAAAAGCGCCTCTTCTTCAACTTCAAAGACCCCACCAACGCCAGCCAGACCTATGGCGCGGGCCGCTTCCTCACCACCGACGGGGTAAAGGACGGCAAGGTCACGCTGGACTTCAACTACGCCACCAACCCCTACTGCGCCTACACCGACCACGCCACCTGCCCCCTGCCTCCCGCAGAGAACCGCCTAAGCGTGGCCGTGGTGGCGGGCGAGAAACGCTATAACCATGGATAAAAGGCGGCTGCGGGGCTGGGCCAAACAGGTCCGGCGCGGGCTGAATGCCGAGGCAGTCTCGGTAGGGCTGGTCAGGCAGTTGGCAAGGTTTTTGAGGCAGCGAAAGCCCCGGCACATCCTGCTCTACAGCGCCTTCGGGAGCGAGCCTGACCTCTCGGGGCTGCTGACACTCCACGAAGCCCAGTACTACCTGCCTCGAGTAGACGGCGACGGTCTCCACATCCACCCGCTGCCCTGCGAGATGGCCCGGCACCCATTCGGCTTCCTCGAGCCTGCCCCCAACGCTCCTGCCACCGAGGCGGCGCGGCTCGAGGCCGTCCTGGTTCCCGGCCTGGCCTTCGACTTGGAGGGCTACCGCGTCGGCTACGGCAAGGGTTTTTACGACCGCTTCCTGGCCGGACTGGCACCCGAAGTCCTGACCGTCGGAATTGTGCCGGACATTCTGTTTGTCGAGCGCGTGCCTAAAGACCGCTGGGACGTGCCGGTGCGGTACGTGGCCACCGAGTTGGGCGTCACGAAAACGCAGTAGTTTGCCAGTCTCAAACCGCGGCGCGCCGCCAAAAGCGCCACCGCGTGAATCCGGCCACCCCTTGTGTCGGCCCGGCGGCCCTATACCTCGAGCACCACCCACCGCTCCGCCACGTTTACGACGCGCGTCCGGCCCAGCCTGACCTCGCCCGCCGCCTCGTGGATGTGGCCGCAGAGATAGAGCCTGGGCTGGCAGCGCTCGATGTACTCGAGGGCACAGCTCGAGCCCACGTTCTTCCCGGTCACCATCTTGTCCAGGTGGCCCAGCGGCGGGCCGTGGGCCACTACCACGTCCACCGGCTCGAAGTCCCAGGCGTACTGCTCGGCGGCAGGGTTGACAGTCATGTGGTCCCAGGTGAGGGCCAGTTCCGGCATGTCGTAGGCGGTGGTGAGGGCCACCCCGTGAAAGCTGACGCCAGCAGGGTGAAACCAGGTGTGGCCGTCCAGCGGGACTGCCCCCAGCGCCGCCCAGTGATGGTTGCGCACGCTGATATCGTGGTTGCCGTGCAGGGCCAGCACGGTCGGGTACTTCTGCCGGGCCTGGGCCAGCCAGAGGGCGGCCAGGTCCATCTCGCGCACGCCACGGGCGAAGCCGGTGTTGGTCCAGTCGCCACAGTGCACCAGCAGGTCGGCCTCGGGAAGGTCGGCAAGATCGGGGAAGTTGAGGTGGGTGTCGGAAAGGGCGATGAGCTTGAGCATAGGACTACCGGGCCGGGGGTCGGCCTAGGTGCAGGAGCCTCCTATGCGGCCCTCCCTGCCCGAAGGTGCCCCATAAATGAGAGTTTATACAGCCAGGGGGGCGGGCCGCAATATGGGCCTCGAGCCCCGCGCCCCCACAGCGGTGCCCGCCAGTAGGCCCACAGGGCTCTGTGCCGTGCGGGGCAAACCACCGGCCACCAACTCCATGAGCGGCAACGCCGCCCGTCGGCCAGGGCGGTGTGTGGGAGCGCGCTCAGGGACGCTGGACCCCGGTGGTCTCGAGATCGATCGCATACAGCGAGCTGCTGGCGGTGATGTACAGCCGGTCGCGGGCCGGGCCGCCGAAGGTCAGGTTGCCCACCTTCTCGGGCACCAGGATTTTCCCCAACCGCTGGCCGGTCGGGGCATAGACCTGTACGCCGTCCCCCGAGCTGACGAAGAGATTGCCCCCCACGTCCAGCCGGAAGCCGTCGGGCAGGCCGGACTCGATCTCGGCGAAGACCCGGCCGTTGCGGGCCTCGCGCCCCTCCATCACCTCGTAGGCCCGCAGGTGGTGGAAGCCGTCGGGGTCGTGCGAGGCCGAGGTGTCGCTAACGTAAAGCAGGGTCTCGTCGGGCGAGAAGGCCAGCCCGTTGGGCCGGCGCATGTCGGTCACCACGGCGCTGACCTCGCCGCTCTGGGGGTCGAAGCGGTAGACATAGCAGCCCTCCTGCTCCCGCTCGCCGCCGTAGCCCTCGAGCGGCTGAATCAGGCCGTAGTCGGGGTCGGTGAACCAGACCGTGCCGTCGGACTTCACCACCAGGTCGTTGGGGGAGTTGAGGCGCCTGCCCCGGTGGTGGCTGACCAGGGTCGTCCAAGTGCCGTCGGCCTCGAGCCGCTTCACCGCCCGCTCGCCGTGGGAGCAGGCCAAAATGCGGCCCTCGAGGTCGCGGTAATGCCCGTTGTGGAAGTGGGCGGGCTTGAGGAACTCGCTCAGGCCGTCCCGCTCGCTCCAGCGCAGCAGCCGGTTGCCGGGGATGTCGCTCCAGATCAGCGCGTCTTCCTCAGCGAGGTAGACCGGCCCCTCGGCCCAGGTCGACCCAGAGGCGAGCCGCTGGAGCCTCGAGCCGGGCCGAAGTAGGCTCCGCATCCTGGGGTCGTAGACCTCTACGCCTTCCACAAGACCTCCAGCGCCCTCGGCCCCTCGGCCATCCGCCGGCGTTTGACCATCGGCCTGTGGACTGCGATGGCCAGCGTCGGCGGTTGTCCCGGCCCCGCGGGCCGGGGCAGCATCCCGGTCGGGCTTGGAGCCGCACCAAAGCCGGAAAAGGCAAGAACCCGATGGGCGGTGACGGGACAAAGCATGGGCTCGAGTCTAGCACCTTGAGGTACTGTATGGGCCAAGATGGACGAGCGCTCGAGGCACAGCCACATCATCCGCGTTGTCGAGGCCGACATAGACGCCCTGGGTCACGTCAATAACACCGTCTACCTCCGCTACGTCGAGGCCTGCGTGAGCGCCCACGCCGAACGGGTGGGGATGGGGCTGGAGCAGATCAGGGAACTGGGCATGCTGCCGGTAGTGCGCAGGCACACCATCACCTACCACCGCCCGGCACTGGCCGGCGACGAGTTGGAAATCAGTACCCGCATCATCCGCTTTGAGGGGTTCCGCGCCACCCGGCTCGGCGAGGTGCGCCGCGACGGGGCACTGCTGGCCGAGTGCGAGACCGAGTGGATCTGGATAGATGCCCTGCGCCTACGCCCCAAGGCCGTTCCGAAGGAGATTCAGGCGGCCTTCGGGCTGGCCTGAGGCGCCTCGAGGTAGGCTTGAGGCATGGCGGGCTTCCGTGAGGAGGTGCTCAACCTAATCCGGCAAATCCCCCAGGGCCGGGTGATGACCTACGGCGGGGTGGCCCGGGCGGTCGGCTACCCGCAGCGGGCGCGACAGGTAGGGATGATCCTGTTCGGCCTGGGGGAGTCGGACAGCGAAGTGCCCTGGCAGCGGGTGGTCAACGCCCAAGGCGGCCTCTCGACCTATAAGGTGGGCTCGGGCGAGTGGCAGCGGGCGCTGCTTTTGAGCGAGGGCGTGGAGGTGGGGCCGGACAACCTCGTCGACCTGAAGAAGTACGGCTGGGGGCCTGAGGGAGCGCCCCGGTAGGCCCCGGTGCGCTGGAGCCCTACCGACGGCGGTTCCCGCCCTTGCGGCATGCAATGCAGCGCTAAGTGCCGGCATAGCCGCAATCGAACCCCCGCCCCGCAACACCTGTGGGGGATCGCGCCAGCGCCTGTGCCAGCGCGCGGGGCTGGGGTGGGAACCGCTGTGAGGGCGGCATTTCCCCCGTCAGGCGCAGAACTCGGCCGCGCAGCGCCGGAGCAACGCCTCGAGGTGGAGCACCTCGTCCGTGCTTACCCGCTCGTCGGCGGCGTGGATGCCGTGGGGGGTGGGTCCGTACACCACCGCCGGGATGCCCGCCTCGGCCAGCAACGCCGACTCCATCCAGTAGGGCGCCCCCACCACCCTGGGGGCTTCGCCCCGGAGTTGCGCAGCGGCCCCGGCCACGGTTCGGGCGATCTGGGAGTCGGCCCCGGTCTCGAACGGCTCGCGACGGATGAGCTCGCGCCAGCGCACCCCGATGCCGCCGTCGCCCGCGCGGGCGGCCTCGAGCAGCCCGTCCAGTTCGCGCGCGAGTTGGGAGGGGGTTTCCCCGGGCAGGGTGCGGCGCTCGTAGGACAGCCGGGCCGCACTGGGGGTCGTGAACAGCTCGCCACCCCCCGAGGCCAGCACCGCCTGGGCGCTGCCGTGGCCCAGCAGGGGGTGCGGCGTTTGGCTGCGCAGCCTTTCGTCCAGCCGCTCGATGGCCCCCAGGAGCCGGCCCAGCGCGGTCACCGCGTTCGCGCCGAGGTGCGGCTGCGAGGTGTGCGAGGCCCTGCCCTCGATCCTGAACTCGTAGACTGCGAAGCCCCGGTGGGCCAGGCACAGCTCGAGGCTGGAGGGCTCGGTGAGGATCGCAGCGTCGGCCCGGAAACGCTCCAGCACGCTCTCCATCCCGATGCTGCCGTGCTCCTCGTCGCTCACCGCCGCCAGCAGCACATCGCCGGCCAGGCCACTACGGGCCGCGAACTCCAAGGCCCTCAGGCCGGCCGCCAGCCCGGCCTTCATGTCGCAGGCCCCGCGCCCGTACAGGAATCCGCCCTCCACCCTGGGACCGAAGGGCTCGGACATGCCCTCAACCCCCACGGTATCGAGGTGGGCGTAGAGCATCAGCGGGCGGCCCCCACCCCGGCCCCGCGCCACCGCAACCACACTGGGGCGGCCTGGGGTTGGCTCGAGCCAGTGGGTCTCGAGGCCCCGCCCGGCGCACCAGCCCTGCACAAAGCGGGCCAGCTCGGTCTCCCCGGCTCCGGCGGGGTCGAGCGCAGGGTTGACCGAGGGGATGGAGACCAGGCGCTTGAGCAGTTCGATCACTTCGGCCATGCGGGCTCCCAGTTCATGGGCAGAGTGTACCCCGGACAAAAGAGCTGATCTGCGGCGGTACGGCGGCTCTCTTTCGGGGGTCTGAGGTGAATACGGCGAGCGGATCGTCGGAAGTCCCGAACTCCTTCGAAGTCTCAGCAGCCCGAAAACAACGACGTGTGCGCTGCCGAGTTCCGCATCACCGTGACGCCCTTCATGACCTCCAACCCTTAGCTCGGCAGGCTGAAGGTCCAAACGCTAAGTCAGGGCTATTCCAAAACAGCACCCCCACGGCATTTATGGCCGTGGGGGTGAACGCCGGCTGCTATACACAATAATGTCCTCGAGTCACCTTCGCCGAATCTACAATCTACCTCCGCAGCCCACTCGAGCCAGCCCCAAACCCTCTGCTACCGCCGCACACCCTCGCGCTTAAGGGTCTGGAGGTCAGGGGTCAGGTAGACGGTGTTGCCGTCCACCCGGTCCACCCACTCCAGGGGGATCAGGTCGGGCGCCCCCGGCGCCCCACCGGTCAGCTCGATGTAGCCGCCCTCGACCCGCGCAACCACCCCCACGTCTTCGCCGGGGAGGCCGGACATCCCGGCCGGGCCGCTCGAGCGCACCAGCATCCGGGGCTCGATCATACTGGCGTAGTTAACCGCCACCGCACACTCCTAGCGCCAGCCCTGGCGCGCCTCGTCGGCGTCCACCCGGAGGATTACGGCGTTGTTCTGGGTGTCTACCCGCTCCACCCACGAAAGCGGGATGTAGTGGTGTTTCCCGTCGGGCGAGTCGTTCCTGGTGAGCTTAATTTGGTCGCCCTCGAGCCTGTCCACGGTGCCGATGTGAACGCCCTGCGCTCCCATCATCGAGCCCGCGCCCCGGGCGTGTACCATCATGTGCTGGCGGATCTGTCGGCCAAGGCCACCCGTCGAACCCGTCGAGGAGTGGTTGGTAGAGGTGTCGTCGGGGTGGAACCCGGTCGAGCCGGTCCCGCTGCCGCTCATCCCGCCCATCCCGCTCGAGCCGCCCATGCCGCCGGCAACCCGTCCCGGTTCGCCCGACGCGGGGATGTCGCGCATGCTCGAGGGCATGTCGCTGGCGTCGGCACCATACGCCTGGCCCCCGTGGCGCGAGAGCAGCGAGCGTACCTCGGTTTCCTGGGCGCTCGAGACCTCGGCCGCCACCACTATTCCCCCGCGCTCCACCGAGCCGCCGTAGTATTCGGCCTCGTCGCGGCTGTAGCCGGCCTTGGCGAAGGCCCCGGCCAGACCTCCCGCCGTACCCCCCACCACCGCCCCGGCCAGCGCACCGCCCCCTACTGCGCCCAGGGCCTGAGCCAGCGCGCCCGCCGCGATAAACGGCCCCGCGCCGGGGATCAGGGCGGCGGCGATTCCGAACAAGGCCCCCGCGGCCGCCCCCACCCCCACGCCCTTGCCGATGTTGCTGCCGGTTTCCCTGGCGGTCTCGGCCATCTCGCCGTACTGCTGATCCTTGGAGACGAACGACAGGTGGGCATCCGCCACCCCCATCGCGCGCAGTTCTTTCACGGCCCGCTCGGCCTTGCTACGGTCATCGAACACAGCGGTCACACGTCCCATATTCACACCATTCCTTTCGGGTCTCGAGAATGAGCGGGAGCGTTGAGGGCCGGCTGAGCCAGGACTTAAGCGGAGGCCAAACGCCGGAGGCCGGAGGCCACACCCCTGGCCTCCGGCCTCCGGCCTTCGAACCCTACCGTCTGCCGATGCTCGTGTATTTCAGATCCAGCTGCCCCGTATAGTGGCTGTCTGGGCGCAGCAGGCGGTTGTCAATCTTGGTGTACTCAAGGACGTGCGCGGCCCAGCCAGAGATGCGGGCGGCGGCGAAGATGGGGGTGAAGAACTCGAGGCTGTAGCCTAGGTCGGAGTAGACCACGCCGGAGTAGAAGTCCACGTTGGGGTAGATGCCCTTGGCGTTGTAGGAGGCCCCAGCCTGCTTTTCGACCTCCTTGAGTGTGGCGTACTCCTTGGAGGAGCCGTGCTTATCGGCCACGGCCTTGGCGTACTTGTCCAGCACCGCGGCCCTGGGGTCGAGCGACTTGTAGACGCGGTGCCCCATCCCCATCACACGGCCCTTCTTGGCCTGGAGGTCGGCCAGCCATTTGCCCACCTTCTCGGGGCCGTCGATCTCCGAAAGCATCTTCATCACGGCCTCGTTGGCCCCGCCGTGGCGCGGCCCCTTCAGGGCGCCGACAGCGGCCACGATGGCGCTGTAGATGTCGGCCTGGGTCGAGTAGGCCGCGATGGCGGTGAAGGTCGAGGCGTTGAAGCCGTGCTCGGCCTGGAGAATCAGCGCCACGTCCATCAGCTTGGTCTCTTCCTTGTTGGGCGCCTTGCCGTTGGACATGTAGAGGAAGTTGGCCGCGTGGCTGAGGTTCTTGCGCGGGGCCAGGATCTTCTGCCCCTCCTTGTGGCGCTTGGTGGCGGCCACGATGGTGGCGAACTTGGCGATCAGCGAGATGGACTTCTGGTAGAGCGCATCCGGCGAAACGTCGCCCTCTTTCTCGTCCACCATGCCCAGCTCGCTCACGGCCGTGCGCAGCATGGACATGGGGTGGGCGCTGCGGGGGAACTGCTTGATCTGCTTAACCACCGTGGCGGGCAGCGCCCGCTGCGCGGCCAGCTCGGCGCTGAAGGCCTTCAGCTCGTCCTTGTTGGGCAGGTGGCCTTTGAGAAGCAGGTACGTGACCTCCTCGAAGGTGGATTTCTCCGCCAGGTCTTGGATGGCGTAACCGCTGTAGTAGAGCCGCCCCACGTCGCCGTCTATGAAGCAGAGGCTACTCTCGGTGAAGATCACGTCTTCCAGACCGCGTGCAATGTTTACGGTGGTACTCATGTGTCCTCCGAACCCTTTGCAGGGATTTTGGCCTGTGTATTCTAGCAGGGTTGGCTCTAAACTACACCGCAAAAAACGGCATAGTCTTGCAGTGTAGTTACACTTGGCTGCTCCCCGCAGACGGGGCAATCGGCCCTCTTTCCAAAGGAAATGGTTCTGAAGGTGTTGTACAGGCCGTCGTAAATCAGCAATTTTCCAGATAACGGCTGGCCCAGCTCGAGCAGCACCTTAAGCGCCTCGGTCGCCATCAGGCTACCCACCACTCCCGGCAGCACCCCGAACACACCCGCCTCGGCGCAACTGGGGACCGTTCCGGGGGCAGGCGGCTGGGGGAACAGGCAGCGGTAGCAGGGGCCGCAGGCCCCCTGCGGTGGGCGGTGATGAAACACGGAGACCTGCCCCTCGAACTGCTGGATGGCCCCATACACCAGCGGCTTGTCCAGCAGCACGCAGGCGTCGTTGACGAGGTAGCGGGCGGGGAAATTGTCAGTGCAGTCAAGGATCAGGTCGTAGGGCTCGAGGATCTCGAGGGCGTTCTGGGAGGTTAGCTCGAGAGCGTACGTCTCAACCTCGACATGGGGGTTGAGGGCGTTCAGCCGGGCCTTGGCGGCCTCGGCCTTGGGACGGCCAACCTCGGCCGTGGTGTAGAGCACCTGGCGCTGGAGGTTGGACAGATCCACCGTATCCATCTCCACGATCCCCAGGTGGCCCACCCCCGCCGCCGCGAGGTATTGCAGCACCGGCGAGCCCAGCCCGCCCGCCCCGACCACCAGCACTCTGCTGGCCTTCAGCCTGGCCTGGCCGGCCCCGCCGACCCCCTCGAGGATGATGTGCCGGGCGTAGCGGTTCAGCTCCTCATTGGTCCACATTAGGCTGCCACCCCCCATTGCCCTGCCTGGCTTTGGGAGGGAGAGCGGTCGAGATTGGGTTCAGTCCACATACAGCGCCACCTCTTCGACTTCGGGCAGCCTCCAGGCCCTCACACTCTGGGTCTGCATCGCCACGATAACGTAGGGCACCCGCCAGAAAGCCTGGGCCCTGTCACTTTCGCTGGGGGTCGCCGCGCTCTTGGGGTGCGAGTGGTAGATCGCCAGCAGCTCTGTGTCGGTGTCATCGAGTTCCTTGAGCAGTTTCAACACCTCGGCGGGGTCGGCGGCGTAGTTGGTCTGGGGCGAGGGGTGATGGTTGGACAAAGGCTCCACTCGAGTCACCCGCCCGCGCCGCCCGATCCAAAGCCCCACGCCCTCGCCGGGCAGCTCGGAGCGCAGGTGGGCCAGGGTAGCCTCGAGGAGTGCGGCGGGGATGCGGAGCATAGCGATTCAGAGCGTACAGAGGGTAGGGGGTAGCGGGCAAAGGCCGGCTCCAGCGCAGCAAATCCTTCTACGCCCGGCCCGTCGTCGGGGGGGCGGTCCGGGCCGAACGCCGCGCAGCCCCCCTAAGCCGCCCAACGGGGACTGGGCGGCCTTCGCGGCAGCGGGCGGACTGTCTCACGTTTCACCTTCTGGCCTTTTGGACCTTACCTTCCTCTCCCCCGCGCCCTCCGCAAACCCCAACACAAGGTTCAAAAACCGTACCAGCGTGTCGGTCTTCTTAAAGTGTTTCTCGACCACTCCCAGCAAGTGATGGGAGCAGACCTCCTCCTCGGCTATGGGGAAGAAGGTGATGTGGCTCTTGAGCTTAAGGTCTTCGATTAGGGGGTGGTCCTTGTCGAAGCCCTTGGGCGGACGGGTGAGCTTGTCCTCATCGGAGATGGGGACCCGGCGCCTCAGCTCGAGCCACTTAAAGTCCTGCCGCGCGATCGCCTCGCGGATGCGCTTGAGCGGCTCGGGCTCGGGCATCCAGATGCCGCCGCCCGCGAAGCACCCGTCGGGCTCGAGGTGCAAGTAGAACCCCGGCGCGTGAACGTCGCGGCTGCCCAGGTAGCGGAACTGGGCGGCGGCGTGGGCCTTGTAGGGGTCTTTGTTGGCGCTGAAGCGGGTGTCGCGGGCGATGCGGAAGAGGCTGCGGCTGTTGGCCTCGTAGGCCGGGTTGATGCGCTTCAGGCTCGGCGCGAAGTCGGCGATAAAGCGCAGCATGGGCGCCTTGACCACGGCCTCGTAGCGCTTCTTGTTGGCCTGGAACCAGGGGCGGTTGTTGTTGTAGCGCAGCTCGAGCAGAAAGTGAAACAGCTCTGGGGTGAAGTAGGGCGCGGGCTTAACTGCGGCCGCGGGGGCTCCGGCCGTTTTGACCGACTTGGCGGTTTTGGGCGCGACCAGTGTGGGCATAGCGAGACTCTACCGCTACGCCCCCAACAAAATGTGAGCCTGCCGAAAATTCACCCGTCCAGCCGAACCATCTCGGCCTTGAAGCGCTTGGCGAGTACCAGCGCGTCGGCCATCACCTGGGCGGGCTCGAGCGTCCGCACCTCGCGGTCCCGCATCAACCAGCGCCCGTCCACCATCACGTCGCGCACGTCGCCGGGCATGGCGGCGTAGACCAGCGCGGCGTAGGGGTCGTAGATCGGGTGCAGGCGCGGGGCGGAGAGGTCTATGCGGATCAGGTCGGCGCGTTTGCCGGGCTCGAGGGAGCCCGTCACCTTGTCCAAACCCAGCACCTTCGCACCCTCGATCGTCGCCATGCGGATCACCTCGGGGGCCTGCATCACCGAACGGGTGTGGGCCAGAATCCGCTGGAACTGCACCACCACCGCGAACTGCGAAAACAGGTCGAGGGTGTTGCCGCTCATCGGCCCGTCGGTGGCGATGCCCACGGTAATGCCCGCCTGCCGCATGGCGTGAACCGGGGCTATGCCGCGCCCGGCCTTACCGTTGGCGCGGGCGTTGTGGGCCACCCCCACGCCCGCCGCCGCCATCACCGGAATCTCGTCCGGGCTTACGTGCAGACAGTGCGCGGCAATCAGCCCCTCGCGCAGCAGGCCGGCTCGAGCCACCAGCTCTACGGGCCGGGTCCCGTAGTGCCGGTCACACCATTCCATCTCGCCATCGGTCTCGGCCAGGTGCATCTGCACGGGCAGGCCGGTCTTGTCGGCATACGCGGCGACCTGGCGCATGACCTCGAGGCCCGTCGAGTAGGGTGCGTGCGGGGCGATAGAAGGCGTGATGAGAGGGTGCCCTTCAAACATCGCCCGCAACTCCTCGACCCGCGCAAAGCCCTGGTCGAAGCCCTCCTGGTCGGGCGCGTTGAAGTCGGCGAGGGTCTGACCCACCACGCCGCGCAGGCCACTCTCGGCCAAGACCTTCCCCACCTCGGTCTCGAAATAGTACATGTCGGCCACGGTGGTGACGCCGCCCTGGATCAGCTCGAGGGCCGCCAGCCGCACCCCCACCCGCACCATCTCGGGACTGACCAGGCTGCGCTCGAGGGGCAGGATGTAGCGGAACAGGCGGTCGTCGACGTCCTCGCCCAGCCCGCGAAACATCGTCATGGCGAGGTGTGAGTGCGGGTTCACCATCCCTGGCATCAGCAGGTCGCCGCCCAGGTCCAAGACCTCGGTGTCTTCGGTCGTCCCGGCAAACCGGCCCGCCCCCACCGCTTGAATCACCCCCCCCTCCACCAGCACGTAGCCGGGGTCAAAAACGGTCATGGCGGGGTCGACGGTACAAACCAGGGCGTTGCCGAACAGGACGCGGCGGGCGGGCGGAGGAAGGCTCACGCCCCCATGCTACCTACAAAAAGGCTCGAGGTCGCCCTCGAGCCCTTGACACGAAGTGGACGCTCAGTTCAACTGCGCCAGCGCGGCCTGCAACTGCTCGCCCGACATGTAGCCGCGCACCTCGCCGACCTTCTGGCCCCTGGCGTTGAAGAAGAAGTTGGCCGGATAACCATTAACCCGCAGGCTCTGCGAGACCTGGCGCAGCACGTCCTGGTAGACCACCGCGCTGGTAAAGCCCCGGGTGTCGTGGAACTGGCGCACCAGGTTAGGGGGCTCGCCGTCGTTGACGAAGGCGAACTGGATGTTGGGATTGCGCCGCGCGACCTCCTCGAACTGGGGAAGCTGCTGCTGACAGTAGGAACACCAGGTGGCCCAGACGGTCATAACGACCGGCTTGCCGCCGACGAGCTGCCCCGCCGAGCCGTCCAGCTTGACCAGTTGGAACTGGGGCAAGTCGCCCACGATCTTGGGGCGCGGAACCGCAAACAGGGCCAGCCCGACCAGCGCAACGGCCACCAGCAGTACGGCGGGGGCCTGCCAGCCCATTTTGGGCCTGGTCGCGGCGGGCGCGGGGGCTTCGGGGGTGGGTTCGGGAGCTTGGGGCTCGGGGGCCATAAAGCCAAGCGTAGCACAGGGTGGGCGGGACAAACCGTCATACGGACAGGATTGGGCCCGAAATGCGGGCGTCTGTCGGGTTTCCACCTCCCCACCCCCGCTGCTTCTCTCTTCTCCCCCGTCCCGAAACCTGACCCTGCGCTGACCCTGCCCAACCAAGCTACGGACATGGCTATGCGCATCCTGGTCTCCAACGACGACGGCATCTTCAGCCCCGGCCTCCTGGCGCTCGCGGAGGTCGCCAGCGCCTTCGGCGAGGTGCGGGTGGTGGCCCCCGATGTGGAGCAGTCGGCGACGGGGCACGCCATCACCATCATGCGGCCCCTCCACTACCGCAACACCCCCCTTTCGGGCATAGAAGCCTACCGGGTGAACGGCACCCCCGCCGACTGCGTGGCACTGGGGGCCCACCGCTGGGGAAGGGTGGATCTGGTGCTCTCCGGCATCAACCTGGGCTCCAACCTGGGCAACGAGATCTGGCACTCCGGCACTGTGGCCGCCGCCAAGCAGGCCGCCCTGCTGGGCATCCCGGCGGTCGCTTTCAGCACCCCGGTCAACGGCAGAGAGCCCGACTTCGCGCTGCTCAAGCCCTGGGCGGGGAAAGTGCTCGAGGCCCTGCTGCGCGAGCCCAAGCCATTCCTGATCAACGTCAACCTGCCCGCCAAGCCCAAGGGGCTGCTGTGGGCGCGGCAGTCGGTGCGGATGTACGAGGGGCAGATCATCCCCGGCGAGGACCCCATGGGCCGCGAGCACTTCTGGTTTGCCGCCACCCCCGACACCGAGCCCGAGGAGGGCACCGACCGCTGGGCCGTAAACCACAACTTCATCTCGCTTACCCCGCTGCGCCTCGACCTGACCGACGAGACCCGCCTCGCGCAGGCCTTTCAGCTGGCCTCCACAGCCGAGTAGGGCGCCGCGGTGGCCCGTCTCGAGCAGTTCCTCGAGCCGTGAGGCCGTGCCGGGTTTGAGTACGTCGGCAAACCTGCGGTCATCCGAGCGCCCTCACGCATCGCTAAACCTTACCGACTCATCAAGAGTTCGTCCGAAAAACACTTCGCTTGTGGGGACCGCAGTAAACCCGAACAATCTCGAGCGCACCTGGTACGCCCTGCAAAACCGGGCCAACGGGCTGGACGAGGCCCTGGCACTGGCCCTCAAGGAGCTCGAGCAGGCGCAGCGGCGGGCGCATAGTGGACTCAGGGTAGCAGGGTGAATAGAGGGTTGGGTATTTGTGTTTCTAAAAGAGCTTGCTCTGGACGGGAGTGGGCAGGGTGGACTCGAGGGGTGGCAGGATTTTGCCAACCCCAGGCTTGTCCCTACTAGTGGTATTTGAATTCGTTGCCACTTGTAGAAGCCCTCTATGAGATCAAGCCAAGACTAGAAAGTCGTACCAACATTGCTTGGAGACTCACCTCAAACTTTGCAGCCAAGCTCTTTACCCGCTCCTCGTCTGAGAGGTCTATAGCAGTGTCTCCGACGAGTTGTCGGAGAGTATCCTCAGGCATGAGCAGAGCTGCCGCGAAAGCGTTGGCCTGGATCTCTTTGGGATCAACACCCTTATCCGACGCGCCATTGCGGTAGTAGACGTTAGTAACAAACAGCTTTTCTTCTTGCCGATGAAGCACGAAGTGACCAAGCTCATGCGCTACGGAAAATCTCCGACGATTCGTGTGATGATTCTTGTTTACTGCGACAATGCCCTTATCTTTCTTGACGATAAGAAATCCAGACACCGGGTCATCCAAGGACTCTTCCACGACAGACACACCCAATGTCTGAGCTAGGGCGTACACATCCACTGGAATGGTTGAGCCAACTTGCTTCAATAGCTTTTGAGCGGCCCCTCGAGCATCTACCTTCACTTGCTCTCACCCCCTTGCATGTGTTTTTCTAACACCTCAAGAGTTTTGGGTAACACGCGCTCGCGCTTGCCTGCAAACTCGACTGTGACACGCTCATCCTTCTTTACCGACGCCAGTGTGGGCAGGATTTCAACGACCTCAACATCCAGGCACTCACAAAGCCTGTATAGCAAGTGTAGCGGGGGCTTCTGCACACCTTTTTCGATGTTGGTGACGGATGTCCGCTCGAGTCCGACGTATTTCGCCACGTCTTCCTGCTTCTTACCCAGTGCGTCTCGCCGCTCTCGTAGGCGCTTCCCAAGTTCACGGTAAAGCACAGCTTCTTCGATAGGCACGC
Source organism: Meiothermus sp. (assembly GCA_033762915.1). Classification (GTDB taxonomy): domain Bacteria; phylum Deinococcota; class Deinococci; order Deinococcales; family Thermaceae; genus Meiothermus. The sequence goes on from JANRLD010000020.1 coordinate 32,922, forward strand.
TCAAAGCCTATGTCGGCCGAACTCAATTGTCAACCCAGCAAACGTTTATCAAGTTGACTTTAGTCATCTTAGTTGACATCTGTGCCGGGGTCTGCTTATTATTTCTCCACGGTGAGCTCGTTAATAAAGAACCCCGCCGCAAGCGGACGGGGTATCGCGCCCGCCCTACGGCCCGAACAGTCTCGGCTGCTCGATCCGGTGTAGCTGTTTGTACTGCTGGCCCTGCTTCTTGACGTATTGCCCCACCGCCCGCTCGTTACCGT
>JANRLD010000021.1:0-16315 GCA_033762915.1 Meiothermus sp.
GGCCTTTCTCGGCGGAGCTGTGGGGGGCCAGGGGGGCGAGTCTACCCGGGGCGCGGGGGGCTGGGGCGAGGGGGGGCTACAAGTGAAGCGGTGGAGGGACAGAAGGGAAAAGAGGATGCAGATCCGGTACTCTCCTCTCCAACTCCTTTTCCCGATCCGCTCGCTCACGTCTCACGGGCCTTTGCTTGTACCCTGGTCTCCATGAGCAAACGCCTAGAGGCCCAACTCGCCAAGGTCAAAGCCTTGCGCTATGCGGAAAACTCAGAGAAGAACCTCGAGCTACTGCGCGGCGCTTTGGGCAGGGGCGAGGGGCTGGTGGTGGCGGAGGCCGCCAACGTCGCGGCGGAGTGGTACGCGGTGGAACTGGGGGCCGACTTGGTCGCGGCCTTCGACCGGCTGGGCGTGGGGGGGTACGAGATAGATCCGCAGTGCTACGGTAAGCAGGCGGCTATCAAGGCGCTGCGCCAGCTGGGCTGGGGCGAGCCCGAAGTGTTCATGCGGGCCTGCTGTCTGGTCCAGCTCGAGCCGGTCTGGGGCGACAAGGAAGACAGTGCCGCGCCGCTGCGGGCGGGTGCCGCCCACGCCCTGACCGAGTGCGTGCGGGCCAGCAAAGAGCAGGTCTTGGGCACGCTGATCGACATGCTCTCCGACGCGGCCTGGACAGTACGGCTCGAGGCCCTCCGCGCTATCGCCAACAGCGGCTATGCCGAGGCTCCGTGGCTCCTGCGGCTCAAGCTTCGCACGGGCGATCCGGAGCCCCGCGTGGTTGGGGCCTGCTTCGACGGACTGCTGGGCCTCGAAGGGGCCGACGCGATCCCGCTAGTGGCGGAGTACCTGCGGCCGCCGGCCTCGGGGTCACGGCCGCCGGCTCGAGAACCCCGGCTCGACAACCCTTTGCTTTCCGAGGCCATCGCCTCGTTGGCTTCCTCCAACCTTCCGCAGGCGGTCGAGAAGGCGGTAGGGCAGTGGGAGGCAGTAAAGTCCACGCCCCTCGCCAAGGTGCTGCTCGGCTCATTGGCGGCCTCGCCCCGGGGGGAGGCGCTGGAGTTCCTGCTTGGCTTGATCCGCACGGCTCCCAAGCCTATTGCCCAGCAGGTGCTCAGGGCCTTGAAGCCGCTGATGACCCGCACCGATGTGAGCCGGGCGGTAAAGGAGCAACTCGACCAGCGCTGCGACGGGTTGACGGTTGAGGGCTGAAGAAGGTCGCAGCCGAGAGAGGTCAAAGGCCGAAGGCCGAAGGTCACTGGGATACCCACCCCGACCTTCGGCCTCCGACCAGTGGCTGCTACCGCCGCCCTACCGCCAGTCGAGGCTCACCACCAGTTGGCCCTGGCGCGGGCTGATGTCGACCTCCGCGTATTGGCCGCCGCGCTGGTAGTAGGCGTGGTAGGCCGGCCCGCGGCCCTCGAAGCGAACCTTAACCCAGCCCTTGGCCAGGAGGTCGTCGTGGTAGTAGCGAAAGACCTGCTCGATGTCGCCGTAGCGGTAGACCACCGAGTAGCCGCTGCCGCCCTTCTGCTCCCACACCACTCCCCAACGCACATTGGGGGCCCTCACCGCGAACCACGGCTGGGGGGCCGGGCGGGGCTGCGGGTTCACCACCACCGGCGGCCGGGGGTTGGGCACTACCGCGCCCGACTGCTGCACGCTGTAGCGCACCACGTCGCTCACCCAGTCGTCTTGGGGCAGCGGGGTCACCACGATGGAAAGGGCGCGGGCTAGGTTCGAGGCCCCCTGCACCCGGGTCTGGCCGCTGCGCACATCGGCGATCTGCGCAAGCGAAAGCGGCTGACGGCTGGCCACCGCGAGCACCTGATCCACGCCCGCCGGGCCGCTGATGGTGAACTCGTAGCGGGCTCCAGGCTGGGGGAACTGGCGGGTCTCGCCCGAGCGCATGAAGTTGTCCTGGTTGAGCTGGTTGGGCAGAATCAAGTCGATCTGGCCGTCGGCGTTGATGTTAAAAATGTAGACGTAGGCGTCTTGGTTGACGCGGGCTGAGATCTGGATCTTCTCGCCGAAAAAGTAGGTCGAGTTGCCGTAGCCGGAGGGGTCTTTGTTGACCCAGGTCTGCACCTCGAGGTCGGTCAGGATGGGGTTGACGATGATGCCCTGCGGAGTGAGCTGGGGGGCGGCCTGGGCCGCCAGACCGGCGGCAATTAGGGTAGAGGCGATGATTCGCTTCATGGGGTTCCTTTCCTCTGGGCGGGCGCGGTCTGCCCTGCGCCCTCGATAAACAGCCTAGGAAACCACCGTCCCCTTGCCGTGAAGCGGAGGTCAACAAAACTTTAGCTTGGCCTTGAGGGATTCTTTAGCCGGGCGGTGGTTCCTATACTTGAGCAATGACAGTCCGCCCTTTGCTAGTAGATGAGACCGAGCGATACTTTCCCTTGCGCACTATGCTCTGGCCCGACGCCGACGCCCCCGAGGAAATCACCCAACTTCTTGCCGACCCCGAGGCGGTGATCTTCGTCGCGGAGGTCGAGGGCCGGCTGGTGGGTTTTGCCGAGGGCTCGCTGCGGAGATACGCCGACGGTTGCGAGAGCAGCCCGGTGGGCTACCTCGAGGGCTGGTACGTCCGACCGGAGTACCGCCAGCACGGGGTCGGGCGCAAGCTGGTGGGGGCGCTCGAGGGCTGGGCCAGGGCCAGGGGGTGTACCGAGATGGCCTCGGACACCGAGCTGCACAACACCCTCAGCCAGCAGGCCCACGCCCGGCTGGGCTTTGAGGAAGTCGAGCGCATCGTGCAGTTTCGCAAGCCGCTTTAAGTCTGCCGAAAAACCCGTCCAGCAGGGCGCAGACGAGGCCGCTTACTAAGGCGCTGCTAAGCCCCAGGTCATTGCCCTTACAGCCTCGAGGCGCAAGGTATGCCACACCGAGCAAGGCCGGCGTCTACACAGCCACCGGCCGTTCTCGGGTGACACTCAAGGAGGTGTCAAAGCGATGGCGACCAACAAAGGCAGGGGCTCCAATCTGACCCAGGAAGACCGCATCAAGGGCGGTCAGAACTCGGGTGGCGGCGGCGGGGCCGAGAACAACCCTGGAAACTTCGCCAACGACCGCGAGAAGGCTCGAGAGGCCGGAAAGAAGGGCGGCAAGCGTTAGGTCGCGGATCGCCAAGGAGGATAAAAATGGCCGAGAACAACAGCGACAAGCGGGGCTTCGCCTCGATGGATCCTGAGCGGCAGCGCGAAATCGCCAGCCAGGGTGGCCGGGCCGCGCACGAGTCGGGTAACGCCCACAAATGGACGCCCGAAGAGGCTAGAGAAGCCGGGCGGGCGGGCGGAGAGGCGATCTCTCAGGACCGCGAGCACATGGCCGAGATCGGGCGCAAGGGCGGCGAGAGTTCGCAGGGCGGGCGCGGGGGCAGCTCTCAGGTGGTGTCGGGCGGGGGCGGCGGCGAGGGCCGCAACATCAGCGATGAGAGCCGCGAGCGGATGTCGGAGGGGAGTCGTAAGGGCGGCGAGAACTCTCGCGGCGGCAACCAGGGCGGGCGTCAGGGCAGCCACAACGTGAGCGAGAGCGCGAAGAAGGGCAGCTCGAAGTAGAGAACTGCCCGCTTGTCCCAGGGGACCGCTCGAGACAGTTTCTCGAGCGGCCCCTGCCTTGACCCCGCGCTACAGCGGACGGTTCCAGCCGTGGGTGGCCTCGAGCTGTGCCGCCAGGGCCAGCAGCAAGTCTTCGCGCAGGGGCGCGGCGACCAGTTGCACCCCCACCGGCAGGCCGTCTGTGGCCGCGAACAGCGGCAGCGAGACAGCGGGCTGACCCGTCACGTTCCAGGTGGCGGTGTAGGGGGTGAAGGCCTCGGCGCGGTTGAAGGCGCTCAATGGCTCGGCGGCCTCGGTGTTCAGCTCCCCGATGGGCAGTGGGCGCTCGGCCAGGGTGGGGGTGAGCAGGAGGTCGTACTTCTGGAAGAAGCCCACCAGCCCCCGGGCGTAGTTCTTGAGGGACTCGAGGGCGTTCAGGTAGGCCACCGCTGGGAGCTTCATCCCCATCTCGGTGAAATACCAGGTCAGGGCCTCGACATCGTCCGGCCTAGGGGGCCGGCCTTGTAGGCTGGCCCCCCACAGGGTGTTGGAGGCCACGCCCGAGGCCCACAAGGCCGTGAACTGCTCGATCAGTCGGGGGTTGACCCAGCCGGGCGGCTGAGCCCACTCCACGGCGTGGCCGTGGCGCTCGAGCAGCTCGGCCGCCTTCCGCACCCCGGCCAGGGTGAGGGGGTCGGGCTCGAGGCCGGTGGTGGGGGCGACGGACAGGGCGGCGACACGCAGGGGACCTGGGGGCTGGCGCAAGGCCTCGGCGTAGGTAGCGGCGGGCGGCGGGGCCCAGGTGCTATCGCCGACCTCGTAGCCCTGCAGCACGTCGAGCAGTCGGGCGCTGTCGGCGACGGTGCGGCTGACCACGCCCTGGATGCCCAGGAAGCTGTCGCCCACGAAGGGCCCCGCCGAGAGGCGGCCCCTCGAGGCCTTCAGACCCACCAGCCCGCAGCAGGCCGCCGGAATCCGGATCGAGCCGCCGCCGTCGCTGGCGTGTGCCGCCGACAGGATGCCGGCCGCCACCGCTGCCGCCGCCCCGCCCGAGGAGCCGCCAGGGGTACGGTCGAGGTCCCAAGGGTTGCGGGTGGGGCCGTGCAGGCTGCCCTCGGTGACTGGCACGATGCCGAACTCCGGTGAGGCGCTCTGGCCGATCAGGACGAACCCGGCCTCGCGCAACCGGCGTACCGTGAAGGCGTCGGCCGGGGCCTTGTGCTGGGCGAACAGCCTCGAGCCCATCCGCCAGGGCTGGCCGGCGACCGGCGTCAGCTCCTTAATCAGCATCGGGACGCCCGCGAAAGGGCGCGGGTCGCCCGGTGCCACGGCCTTGGCCTGGGCCAGGGCGCCCTCGGCGTCGAGCCAAACCACGGCGTTAAGGTCTTGGTTGGCCGCGACGGCCTCGAGGCTGGCCTCCACGAGCTGGCTCGAGGAGACCTCCCCCCGGCGGATTAGCTCGGCCTGCTCGACGGCGGACTTGGACAGCAGCGGGTGCGACGGGAAGACTCGAGGGCTCATGGCGTTGGGATATCGTACCGCGCAGCACGGCCCCTGGTGCTTGTGGGGCAGGGTCCAGTAAGTGTATACTGTATACAATTTATGGCAGACCAAAAAGCCGAAGTGCTGATCTGCGGCGCGGGCATTGCCGGCATCGCCGCCGCCTACCACCTCAGCCTGCGGGGGGTGCGAGAGGTTGTGCTGCTCGAGACGGGCGACCCGCTCTCGCTCACCAGCGACAAGTCCACCGAGGCCTACCGCAACTGGTGGCCCGGCGACCCGGCCATGATCGGCCTGATGAACCGCAGCATCGACTTGCTCGAGGGCATCGCTGGGGCCAGCCGCAACCGCATCAACCTTAACCGCCGGGGTTACCTCTACGCCACCGCCGACCCGCACAACATCGCCACCCTGGAGGAGGCCGCGGCCTCGGCGGCGGAGATGGGCGCGGGCGAGGTGCGCCGGCACACGGCGGGATCAAGCCGCTACCAGCCTTCCCCGGTGACGGGCTTCGACATCGGCCTCGAAGGCGCCGACCTCCTCACCGACCCCGCGCTAATTCGCCGGCACTTCCCCCACCTGAGCCCCGCCACGGTGGCGGCGGTGCACGTCCGGCGGGCGGGGTGGCTGGGGGCGCAGCAGCTGGGGATGTGGATGCTCGAGCAGGCCCGCGCGGCGGGCGTTCGGCTCGTGCGGGGGCAGCTGACCGGCCTGCAAACCAAAGCCGGCCGGTTCGCTTCTGCCCACGTCCGGCGCCCCGACGGCTCGAGCCTCGAGGTTCACAGCCCAGTCTTCGTGAACGCTGCGGGCCCCATGCTGCAGGCAGTGGGGGAGATGCTGGGCCTCGAGCTGCCGGTCTTCGCCGAGCGGCACCTCAAAATGAGCTTTGGCGAGCACCTGGGCGTGGTCCCCAGAGAGTCCCCGATGCTGATCTGGATGGACCCCCAGCGCCTCCCCTGGAGCGAGGACGAGCGCCAGATGCTGGCCGAGGACGAGGCCACCCGCTGGCTCCTGGAGCCTTTCCCCTCCGGCGTACACTGCCGCCCCGACGGCCACGGCGATAGCACCACCCTAATCGCCCTGTTCAACTACCACGTGGAGCCGGTCCCCCCGACCTTCCCCCTGCCTCAAGACCCCCACTACGCCGAGATCACCCTGCGCGGCCTCTCGACCATGCTGCCCGGCCTGCAACCCTACCTGCTCAAAACCCCCAAGCCCTGGATCGACGGTGGCTACTACCTCAAGACCCGCGAGAACCGCCCCCTGATCGGCCCGCTGCCGGTGCCGGGGGCCTATGTCATCGGGGCCATGTCGGGCTTCGGGATCATGGCCTCGAGCGCGGCCGGCGAGCTGTTGGCGGCCCACGTCCTGGGCGGCGACCTGCCCGCCTACGCCCCTGCCTTCCGCCTCGAGCGCTACCAGGACCCCGAGTACGTCAAGCAACTCGAGACCTGGGGCGACGGGGCGCAGCTTTGAGGGGGGAATAGAAAGGAAAAAGGCAACCCCCTCTCCTGAAAGCGGGAGAGGGGAAGTTGCCCCAACTGGGTGAGCGTCAAACAGGGCGAGCGTCTACAGCCGCTTGAAGGTCAGCACTTTGCCGGTGCCGACCAGGCGCAAGGTCTGGCCGTCGGGGCTGAGGCTGTAGCGGAGGGTGGCGCGCAGGGCGGCGGCGAAGTCTTGCTCGAGCCGCATCAGCGCGGGCTCGCAGGCCATCATGGTCGAGACCAGCGGGCCGAACTGGAGCGAGGTTTTGCTGAGGGTGTACGCCCCGCCCCCGGTGTTGCAGCCCAGGTAGCCCCCGGCGCGGCCCTCGGCGAAGCTAAGGGTGGGCTTGCGCTCGGCGGTGACGGTCTTGGTGCCGATCAGCCAGAGTTCCCACTGGGTGCCCAGTAGCGGGGCAGCGGGCGCGGTGGGCGCGGTCTGCGCGGTGGTGAGGCCCAGGGCCAGCACGAGGGGTGCCAGGAATCGCTTCATGCCTCGAGTATGGGCCGCCGCGTGAGCCCCTCGGATGTGGACGGCTAAATTGGCGCTTAACTCGAGGCCTTGATTAACCTTTACTAAACGGGCTTCTGGCAGAGATTGTTCTTCGTCGTGCGCCGTACTTCGCCAGTCCTGTGATTACACTTCTGCCGCCGAGACGGGTGGGCGGCCGGGCCAAAACAGAAGGCGGGCAAAGCCCGCCTAAGGTTCTTGTGTATGACAGACAGCGTACGACCTCGCTCAGTGCTTAATCATCACGTGCCGGGCCACGGTGTAGTCCTCGAGGGCGTACATGCTTAGGTCCTTGCCATAGCCGGAGTGCTTTACCCCGCCGTGGGGCATCTCCGAGACCAGCATGAAGTGGGTGTTGATCCAGGTGCAGCCGTACTGCAAGCGGCTGGCGATGCGCATGGCGCGGCCCACGTCGGAGGTCCAGACCGAGCTCGAGAGCCCATAGTCGGAGTCGTTGGCCCAGCCGATGGCCTCCTCCACGTCGCTGAAGCGGGTTACCGAGACCACCGGCCCGAAGACCTCGCGGCGCACGATCTCGTCGGACTGCAAAGCGCCGGCGATCACGGTGGGCTCGTAGAAGAAGCCGCCCCCGCTCACCGCCTTGCCCCCCACCGTCACCTCGACGTGCTTGTTCATGCGGGCCCGCTCGACGAAGCTGGCGACGCGGCTGCGCTGGCGCTCGGTAATCAGCGGCCCCATCTCCACCCCGTCCTCGTTCTGAGCGCCCACCTTGATGCTCCCGACCGCGCTGGACAGCTCGGCCACGAACCTGTCGTAGATCTTGGCTCCGGCGTACACGCGGCAGGCTGCGGTGCAGTCTTGGCCGGCGTTGTAGTAGCCGAAGGTGCGGATGCCCGCCACGGCGGCCTCGAGGTCGGCGTCGTCCATCACGATCACCGGGGCCTTGCCGCCGAGCTCGAGGTGGGTGCGCTTGAGGGTGGCCTGGGCGGCCTCGAGCACCCTCCGGCCGGTGGCCACATCGCCGGTCAGCGAGATCATCCGCACCTGGGGGGCGTTGATTAGCCCAGAGCCGGTGGTCTCGCCCACGCCCGTCACCACGTTCACCACACCCGCCGGGAAGATTTCCGCCATGATCTCGGCCTGCTTCAGGAGGGTGAGCGGGGTCTGCTCGCTGGGCTTGATCACCACCGTGTTGCCCGCCGCGAGCGCGGGGGCCAGCTTCCAGGCCGCCATCATCAGCGGGTAGTTCCAGGGCGCGATGGAGGCCACCACCCCTACGGGGTCGCGGCGGATCATGCTGGTGTGGCCTGGCAGATACTCGCCAGCAATTGCCCCCGTCATGGCCCGCACCGCCCCCGCGAAGAAGCGGTAGCAGTCCGCGATGGCCGGGATCTCGTCGTTCAAGACGGCCGTGTAGGGCTTGCCGCAGTTGAGGCTCTCGAGGCGGGCCAACTCCTCGGCGTGCTGCTCAATCTTGTCGGCCAGCTTTAAGAGCATCAGCGACCGCGCTTGCGGGGTGGTCTGCGACCACTCGCCGAAGGCCTTGTCGGCCGCTGCGACGGCCTCGCGGACCTGTTCGCCGCTGGCCTCGTTCACCCGCGCCAGCACCTCGCCCGTCGCCGGGTTGAGGATGTCGTAGGGCGCGCCCTCGCCCGCCACGAACGCGCCGCCGATGTACTGCTGGGTCTGGCCAATCAGGGACTTAACTGCCATTGCGTTTGCTCCTTTCAGTTGAACACAAGGGTAAAGGGCTACCCTATACCTTTCAGCCGGTTTTCCCCCCGCCGTGCAGGTCATCGGTGTCCCGCGTCAGCCACTGGGCGATCACGATGGGCACAAAGGTAATGAGCATCACGAAGACCGCCACCACGTTGGTGACCGGGCGCTCTCGAGGGCGGAAGAGTTCGTTGAGGAACCAGATAGGCAGGGTCTTCTGGTCGGCGGCGGTGAAGGTGGTGACGATCACCTCGTCGAAGGAGAGCGCGAAGGAGAGCATCGCGCCTGCCAGCAGCGCGGTGGCGATGCTAGGAAGCACCACCATCCGCCAGGTGGAGAACCAGTCCGCCCCCAGGTCCATCGAGGCCTCGATCTGCGAGTAGCCGGTGCGCCGGAATCGCGCCACCACGTTGTTGTAGACCGTCACGATACAGAAGGTGGCGTGCCCGATCACGATCGTCCAGAAGCCCGGCTGCACCGCCAGGCTATTGAAGGTGGTGAGGAGGGCGATGCCAGTCAGGATCCCCGGCAGCGCGATGGGGAGAATCAGCAGGGTGGTGAGGAAGTCCTTGCCCCGGAAGGCGAAGCGGTACATGGCCGCGGCCACCATGGTGCCCAGCACCAGCGCGATGACGGTCGCCAGTGCGGCGACCTGCAGCGACAGCCACAAGGCCGCCCACATGTCCGAGCGGGCGAAAGCCTCGCCGAACCAGCGCAGGGTCAGGCCCGGCGGCGGGAACTGGTAGGTGCGGTCCTCGGTGGTGAAGGCGTAGAGCACGATCACCAGGATCGGCAGGTGCAAGAAGGCCATCCCGGCAAAGAAGGCGATGCGCAGGCCCAGGGAGGGTTTAGGAGGCATAATGCCCTCCGGGAGGGTGGGAGGGTCGCCTCTGAGCGCTTTCGAGCCGCCCGCCACTAAAGCGCATTGAAGGCCCCCAGCCGCCGCGCCAAGAGCAGGTACAGCGCAATGATCACCACTGGCACCACCGAGAAGGCCGCGGCCAGCGGGAGGTTGCCGGCGGTGCCCTGCTGGGTGTAGACCATCTGGCCGATGAAGAAGCCCGGCTGCCCCACCACCTGGGGGATGATGTAGTCGCCCAGCGTGAGCGAGAAGGTGAAGATCGAGCCGGCTGCCACCCCCGGGATCGCCAGCGGCCAGACCACCTTCCAGAAGGTTTGGTTGGGTTTTGCGCCCAGGTCGGAGGAGGCCTGGATTAAAGACTTGGGAACGCGCTCGAGGGCCGCGATGATCGGCAGGATCATGTAGGGCAGCCAGATGTAGGTGAAGACCAGGAACATCCCCAGGTAGCTGTTCGACAGGCTGGGGCCGCCCACCACCGGCACGCTCAAAATCCCCTGGAGCAGCCAGCCCAGCCCCAGCAGGTTGAAGAACCAGCTGATCACGCCTTCGCCCGCCAGCATCAGCCGCCAGGCGTACACCTTGATCAGGTAGCTCGACCACAGCGGCAGCAGCACCATCAGATACCAGAACATCCTGAGGCTGCCCCTGGTGTGGAAGGCGATGTAGTAGGCGACGGGAAACCCGATCGCCGCGCAGGCCACCGTCACCACGGCGGCCATGACGGTTGTCCGCAGCACGATGTCGACATTCGCGGGCGAGGTGAAGAGCTGCTGGAAGGCGCTGAGCGAGAAGCGGTACTCGACCTGGCCGGTGAAGTCGTTGAGCGAGTAGAAGCTGTAGAGCATCAGGTTGAACAGCGAGCCCAGGTAGATGATGCCCAGCCACAGCAGCGGCGGAATCAAGAGCAGCATCAGCAGGAACAGCGGGCGCACGTAGAAGGCGTCGGATAGGCGTCGGCGTAGGGTCATGAGCCCCCTCCGTGGCCCTTGCCGCCTCCGGCCCCGCCCTGCGGGGCGAGGGAGGGGGCCGGGGCAGGAGCGCCGGAGAGGGCCCGCAACGACCCCGCGTCCCAGCCCAGGGTCACCGCATCGCCGATCTGCAGCTCGGAGTCGTCCGAGCCGCTCACGGCGGTGAGGCGCTGGCCCTCGACCTCGACTTCATAGCGGGTCTGTGAGCCCAGATAGTGGATGTCGAGGAGTCTGCCGGGCAGCCGGTTGGCCCCGGCGCTGTGGCCGCTGGAGACCGCGACCTTCTCCGGCCTCAGTGCGTACAGCCCGGCGGGCTGGCCGATCAGGCGGCCCTCGAGCACGTTGGCGCTGCCCACGAACCGCGCCACGAACTCGGTCCTGGGGTACTCATACAGCCGCTTGGGGCTCTCGAGCTGCTCGATCTTTCCGTGGTTAAAAACGGCCACCCGGTCCGACATCGACAGGGCCTCGCCCTGGTCGTGGGTCACGTAGACGAAGGTGATGCCCAGGCTGCGCTGGAGGGCCTTCAGCTCGATCTGCATCTCCTCGCGCAGCTTAAGGTCCAGCGCCCCCAGCGGCTCGTCGAGCAGGAGCAGCCTGGGCCGGTTGATGAGCGCCCGGGCCAGCGCCACCCGCTGCCGCTGGCCGCCGGAGAGCTGCCCCGGGCGGCGCTCTCCCAGTCCGTCCAGCTTGACCAGCTCGAGCATCTCCTCGGCCCGCTTGTCGCGCTCGGCCTTCCCGACCTTCCGCACGGTGAGGGCGTAGGCCACGTTGTCGCGCACGTTCATGTGCGGGAAGAGCGCGTAGTCCTGGAAAACGGTGTTAACGTCCCGCGCATAGGGGGGCAGCCGGCTGGCGTCCTGCCCGAACAGCATGATCCGCCCCGAGGTGGGGGCCTCGAACCCGCCGATCAGCCGCAGGCAGGTGGTCTTGCCCGAGCCCGAGGGCCCCAGCATGGAGAAGAACTCCCCTTGGGCGATCTCCAGATCCACCCCGTCCACCGCACGCACCGCGCCGAAGTGGCAGACGAGATTGTTGAGAGTGACAGCATAGGACACGGGTTCGCCTCGCAGGGTGCGGTCTTAGAGAGGAAAGGGGAAAGAGAAAAGAGCAGCCTTATTGCGCGTAGTTTCTCCTTCCCCCCTCCTCGCCTGGCCCTACCTGCCGCCCTGTATGGCTATGTAGTCGCTCACCCAGCGGCTGTACGGCACGCACTGGTTATTCTGAGTCTTGCACTGGGCGGTGGGGGTGCGCCAGAACCAAATCTTGTCGAAGTCGTTGAAGCCCTGGTTCTTGCAGCCGTCGGCAGCCAGCAGCGAGCCGGGGGTGTTGCAGGCGGCGGGCACCACCGGGTTGGAGCCGAACCAGCCAGCGATGTCGGCCTGCACCTTGTTGGTGAGCTGCCAGTTGAGCCACCGGTACGCACAGTTGGGGTTCTTAGAGTTCGCGGCCAGCATGGTGGTGTCGGCCCAGCCGGTCGCGCCTTCCTTGGGTACCACCCAGCCCACCGGGCGCTTGTTGCCCTGGAGGGTGTTGACCTGGAAGATCCAGGTGGTGCTGGCCACGGTGCCCTCGTTGGTGAAGTCCTGCACCTGGGCGTTGGCGTCGTTCCAGTAGCGCTGTACCAGGCCGCGCTGCTGGCGCAGCAGCTTCAGCACTTCCTGGTACTGGGCCTCGGTGAGTTCGTAGGGGTCCTTGATGCCCAGGGCGGGCTGGGTGCGCATCAGGTACAAGGCGGCGTCGGCCACGTAGATGGGGCCGTAGTAGGCCTGGACGCGGCCCTTGTTGCTCTTGCCGTCGGGTAGGGTGGTCTCCTCGAAGACCACCTTCCAGCTATCGGGGGCGGTCTTAAAGACGTTGGTGTTGTAGGCCAGCACGTTCACGCCGAACTGGTAGGGCACCCCGTAGCGCACCCCGTTCACGATGTACCAGGGCGAGTTGAGCAGGCGGCGGTCGAGATTGCGGGTGTTGGGGATCAGCCCCCAGTTGATCGGGGCCACCACGTTGCCGGCGATCAGGCGCTGGGTGGCATCGCCGGAGGCGGTCACCAGGTCGTAGCCGCCGCCGTTCATCAGCCGCACGGCCTCGTCGGAGGAGCTGAAGGTCTTGATGTTTACCTTGCAGCCGGTCTGCTGGGTAAAGCCGCTCACCCAGTCGGCGCTCTTGTCGGTCGAGCCGTTCTCCACGTAGCCGGGCCAGGCCAGGATGTTAAGCTGCCCCTCGCCCGCCCCGATGGAGGTCTTCTGGCGGCTGGCCGGGAGCTGGGCCAGCGAGAGCCCTGCCAGGGTCGCCATGCCGATCACTGCTAAAAACCATCTCTTTTTCATGCCTTCCTCCTCCACAGCAAGGGCCGCCTGCCTCTCGAGCGGCCCCAAAAACAACAACTCGCCCCTGGTCGAAGCAGAGCGCGGCGCGGGCAGTTTGTTGTACTGAGGAAGAGCATACGCAGTCGGCCCTTGCACCTACAAGCCAGTTGCGTGTATGTGAGGCATCGGTAAAAGCGATAGTTGTTGGCGGTGCTACAGATGCGGCGTCCTCACCCGTCCTCGCCGGGCTCGGAATCCAGGTGGTCGAGAAACTTCTGCAGGTAGGAAGCCTCTTTGGGGGGGAGTTGCTCCTTGAGGCGGGCCACCTGCTCGCCCCAGTTGGCGCCGTCGGGGGTGTCGCTGACCTGCTGGCGCAGCGCCGCGATGGTGTTCTGGGTGTGCTGCAAGCGCTCTGCCACCGCCCTCGAGACCCCCGCCGCAGCCCCCTTGCGGTGGGCCACCAGCCGCTCGAGGCTGAGCAATAAGGCCAGTAATTCCTTTCCCCGCACTTCGCCCACCCGACTCATGCCCACTACAGTATGCCCTCAACCCCCATTGCGGGGTGAAAAAAGACCATGTCTTTGAGATTTAGCCTTGCAGGGCGGGGTTTTTACAGGCAAAAGCCCCTCGAGACACTCGAGGGGCCTGCGGTTATTGCTACCGACTAAGAGCCTATGCCCATCTCCCGCTTGAGCCGGGCCAGGTCGTCTTCGACGCCCTTGTCGGTGGAGAGGCTGTCGAGCTCTTTGTCGATGTCGTTCTTGTCCATGTCGGAGAGCGCGGCGTGCTTGTCCTCCATGGCCTCGATGCGGTCTTCCATGTCGCTGAAGGCCTCCACCGCGCTGTGGGCATCCACCTTGCTCTCGAAGCGGCGCACCGTCTCGGCGGCCTCCACGCCCTTCTTGCGGGCGATCAGCAGGGCCTTCTTGGCCTCGGACTCCTGGATCTTGGACTCCAGCGCCTTGAGCTGGGTGGTCAGGTTGTCCACCATCTGCTGCTGCTGGCCGACCTGCTGGGCAAAGCCGTCCCCCAGGTTCTGGGCCTGCGCCTTGCGCTTGAGCGCCTCGCGGGCGAGGTCTTCGCGGCCCTGGCGCAACGCCTCGCCGGCCTTGTTCTCCCAGCCCGACACCTGCTCGGCGTAGCTCTGCTGGTCGCGCTGGAGCTTCTTCAGCTCGGCCATCGCCTCGGCCACCTCCATGCGGGCGTCGCGGAGGGTGGCGCGCATGTCCTCGAGGGCCTGCTCGATGATCTTTTCGGGGTCCTCGGCCTTCTTGATGAGGTCGTTGATGTTGGCGCGGATGAGGCGGGAAAGGCGGTCAATGATGCCCATTCAGGTCTCCTTTGTTCGGCACTTAAGTCTAGCGCATCTCGGCGGGGGCGCCGTTCACGTGGCCCCCAATCTCGACTGGCTATCCCAGCTCGGCTATTGGGCAGCCGAGTCACCCTTAGCGCCGGCCGTATTGCCGTTGCGAGAAAATATGATAGCAAAAGGCGCAGATTTTGTAAATTTGACGACTAAGAAGGGGCCGCACGGCCCTTCCTCGTGGCCGATTCCTGGGTGCTATATTCCCCGCCCCGCGCCTCCCGCCGTATGCTCTACCCATGACCGCCGCACTCTCGCCCGCCGACGTGAAGGCGCACATCCAGAGGCAGATGCTCGAGTCGCTGCCCGACCCGCAACAGGCCACGCGCCCCGAGCTGGCCGAGTACGCCCGGATGCTGCGCGACTACCCTGAGCGCGGTGGCAAGATGCTGCGCGGAATGCTGCTGGTCTACACCGGGCTGGCCTACGGGGGCACCTTCGAGGGCCTCCTGCCGGTGGCGGCGGCCCTCGAGCTGTTCCAAAACTGGGCCCTGGTCCACGACGACATCGAAGATGCCTCCGACGAGCGGCGCGGCAGACCCGCCCTGCACAAGCTCTACGGGATGCCCCTGGCCCTCAACGCCGGCGACGCGCTGCACGCCCGGCAGTGGGCCATGCTAATCGAGGCCAGGGTGCCGCACAGCGTACTCTCGGAGTTTGTGAAGCTGGTCGAACTCACCGCGCAGGGCCAGCACCTCGAGATGACCTGGATGGAGCGCCACCGCTTCGACTTGAGGGAGTTGGACTATTTCGAGATGGTCGGGCAAAAGGCGGCCTACTACACCGCCGTGGCCCCGCTGAGGTTGGGCGCGCTGGCGGCCGGGGTCGAGCCGCCGGCTGTATTTGAAGAGGCCGGGATGAAGCTGGGTGTCGGGTTCCAGATCGTCGACGATGTGCTCAACCTCAACGGCGACCCTGCAAAGTACGGCAAGGAAATCGGGGGCGATCTGTGGGAGGGTAAGCGCACCCTGATTCTGCTGCGCTTTTTGGCCCAGGCCGGTGCGGACGAGCGGGCCAGGGCCGAGGCCCTGCTGTGCATCCCCCGCGAGCAAAAGCCAGCCGAGGAGGTGAACTGGCTGCACCGGCGTTTGCTCGAGACAGGTGCGGTGGACTACGCCCAAAAGACCGCCGAGGGCATGCTCGAGGAAGGCTTAGCAATGCTCGAGCCGGCGCTGCACCAAGCGCCCAAAATGGAGGTTGCTAAGGTGGTGCTCGAGACCCTGCGAACCTTGGTCAAGCGCGAGGCCTAAAGTAACTCAACTCAATTTCACAGGCGCTATAAAAAGTATACTGCCCCCTATGGAACCCAAGCCTTTCGAGATCGGGCTGTACTCGTTCGTCGAGAACACCCCCGACCCCTTCACGGGCCAGACCCAGGACCCCGTACAGCGGCTGCGGGACTTGCTCGAGACCGCCGAACTGGCCGACCAAGCAGGGCTGGACGTGTTTGCGCTGGGCGAGCACCACCGCCAGGAGTTTATCGCCAGCGCCCCCGCCGTGATCCTGGCCGCGATGGCCGAGCGCACCCGGCGCATCCGCCTGAGCAGCGCGGTGACGGTGCTAAGTTCCGACGACCCGGTGCGGGTCTTTCAGCAGTTTGCCACCCTGGACTTGCTGTCGAAGGGCCGCGCCGAGATTATGGCCGGGCGCGGCTCGTTCATCGAGAGCTTCCCGCTGTTCGGCTACGACCTCGACGACTACAGCGAGCTGTTCGAAGAGAAACTCGAGCTGCTGCTGCACCTGCGCGACCACCCGCGCGTGACCTGGAGCGGCAAGTACCGCGCCGCCCTCTCCGACCAGCCCATCTACCCCCGCCCGGTGCAAGACCCCCTGCCGGTGTGGGTGGCGGTGGGCGGCACGCCGGAGTCGGTGGTGCGGGCCGCGAACCTTGGCCTGCCGATGGCCCTGGCGATTATCGGCGGGATGCCCGAGCGCTTCGCGCCCTTCCTCGAGCTCTACCGCCAGACCGCCCGCCGCCTGGGCAAACCCGCCCAACCCCTAAGCATCAATTCGCACGGCTTTATCGCCGACGACCCCCGGGAAGCCCTAGACCTTTCGTATGCCTCGAGCAGCGTGTTGATGAACCGCATCGGGCGCGAGCGCGGCTGGCCGCCCCAGAGCCG
>JANRLD010000022.1:0-29319 GCA_033762915.1 Meiothermus sp.
GGGTGGTGGTTTGCGGTTTCCCCGGGGGGGGGGCGGGGCCCCCCCCCCCCCCCCCGCGACTGCTCTGGAACTGCTAAACTCCCTCCATGAAACCCTGGCTGCCCTTGCTGGCGCTGCTTACCGGGTGCCTGCCCGGCCTCCAGTCGGTCAGCTTCGAGCGACCCCCCAGCCCGGACAACTGGGGGCCAAACCCGGTGCCCCTGGAGTGGTGGTACGTTTCGGGCTATCTGCCCGAGGAGGGGCTGGCCTTCCACTGGGCGCTGTTCAAGGCCTTCGCGCCGCAGAACTTTCGGGTCGGGGGCTTGCAGGCGGCGCGGCTGTTTCCGGGGCCTTGGCACGCCTCCCACGTCGCGGTGACCGACTTGCGGGCCAACCGCAAAACCCTCGAGGAAAAATTCGACTTCGCCCTCGACCGCACCCAGGGGGCTTCGGTGGTGCGCTTCCCGCCGCTGCTCATCCAGCAGGAAGACTGGCGGCTCGCGCAGGAAGGGGAGAGCTACCGCCTTGAGGCCGGCCCCGTTCAGGTGCGCCTGACCCCGCTCAAGCCCGCCGTGGCCCACCCCCCCGGTTACTCGGGCGTGGCGGAAACCGGGCGCATGTACTACGTCTCCTTCACCCGAATGCGCCTCGAGGGCAGCATCAACGGCCGGGCGGTGCGCGGCGAGGCCTGGATGGATCACCAGTGGGGCGACCAGATCGGGATGCAGGGGGCCGAGGCAGGCTCGCTGGGGGCACTGTGGGACTGGTTCGGTCTGCACCTCTCCAGCGGCGACGACCTGATGCTTTACCGGGTCAAGAACCGCCAGGGCGAGGTGGTGCAGCTGACAGGAACCGCCACCGACCGCGATGGCCGGGTGCGCGAGATCTCAGACCTGCGGATGGTGCCCCTCATGCAGTGGACCTCTCCCACCGGGCGGACCTACCCCGTGTCCTGGCAGGTCGAGGCCGTGGGACTGTCCCTGCGCCTCGACCCACTGCGCCTCGACCAGGAATTGCTGACCGCCTCGACTCGAGTGGCCTACTGGGAGGGGGCGGTCTCGGGCGTGGGCACCTGGCAGGAGCAGCCGGTTCTGGCCCACGGCATGGGCGAGTTCGTGGCGGGCGGCTACACCCCGCCGGGCTCGAGCGGCCTGCCACTTCAGCCGCTCAACCGATAGGAGCCGTGCGCGGCTGGTCCCGAGCTGCACTTCACATGTTGCGTGTCGGGTACCACCCCGAGCTTCGAGCGCCGAGGGTGCTGTGCGCAAAGCCTGGAATGGACGTCCGGATGGCAGACCCGACCCGCGGTGCTGGGGAGCCCTATTCGCCCGCAGGTCACGCGCTTCACCTGGAGGCCTCCGCAGATTTGCTTCGTCCCACTTGGGGCCGCTGTTATTGGGATCAACTCGAGAACCCAGCTGAGGGCCGGGGAAAATTGGAGTTGTGGTGGTTTTTTGTCGGATTTACTGAGGCGATGCGGCGTTGTACTCCCGCAGGGCCCGCTCTTCTGCGGGGATGCGGATCAGGAGCAGCAGCAGCGCATTCAGAACGGTCGCGGCCAGCGCCGTGACCCAGGCGTTGAAGACCAGCGGCAGGGAGAGCAGCTCGAGCGCTACCGCGACATAGTTGGGGTGCGGGATGAACCTGTACGGCCCGCTGGCCACGCGCCTGCCGCCGGGTACGATGAGTATCCGGGTGTTCCAGTAGTTTCCCAGCGACGTGATGGCCCAGTACCGCAAGCCCTGAGCCAGCAGAAAAACTCCCAACCAGAGCCACCACACGCTCGAGACCTGCCCCCGGCTCAGCCCTTCCACCAGCCACCCCAGCATCCAGCCTACGTGCAGCAGGAAGAACAGCGGGTAGTGTTCCTTGCCGTACTCCTTGGCCCCCTGGGAGAGCGCCCAAGCCAGGTTGCGGCGGGCCAGGCGCAGCTCGAGCAGCCGCTGGGTTACGACGAAGGCGAGTGCGATCCAGATCATGGCATTGGGTTACCAGAGGAGCTTGGCGGCGGGCCTAGTTCGCCAGCTGCGTGCAAACTTGTTGGATCGGGGGCGACTGCGCTCAGCTTGCCCGATCAAAACCAAAGAGCCTTCACTCACCACCGCAGCACCACGCCTTCCGCCGAGAAGCCCGGCCCCAATGCTAAAAGCACGCCATCCGTCCCCGAGCCCACCCGGCCCAGCATCTCCTCGAGTACGAACAGCACGGTCGGGCTGGACATGTTGCCGTACTTGCGCAGCACCGACCAGGAAGCCTCGTGGCTGAGGTCGTCGATTCCCATGCCCTCGCGGTAGGCGGCCAGCACCTTGGCCCCGCCGGGGTGGAGCACCCAGGCCCCCACGTCGGCGGCGGTCAGGCCATGGGACTCGAGGCCGTCGTGAATCAAACTCCCCAGTTCGCCTTGCACCAGGCTCGGGATGCTCTGCGAGAAGCGCACCTTCAGCCCGCCCTGCGCCACGTCCCAGCCCATCACGTCGTAGCTGCCCGGCAGCAGCCGGGTAAACCCGCCAACGATCTCGGGGCTCGAGGCCCACGCTGTCTCCCCTCTGCCCGCCCGGTTCCCCGACTCCCGGCCCGCCCCCACCACCACCGCCGCCGCCCCGTCGGCGAACAGGCTGGTGGCGATCAGGTTGCTCTTGGAGATGTCGTTGCGGAGGAAGGTCAGGCTGCACAACTCCACCGCCACCATCAGCACGACCTGTCCGGGCCGGTGCTGGGCCAGCTCTGCCGAGCGTGCCAGCCCCGCCGCCCCGCCCGCGCAGCCCAGCCCCCACAAGGGCAGCCGCACCGCCGAGAGCGGAATCCCCAGCCGCTGGATCAGGTAGCTCTCGAGGTTCGGGGTAGCAATCCCGGTGGTGGTCACCATGACCACTGCCCCCACCTCCTCGGCCCCCACTCCAGCTTGCTCTAGGGCCTTCCGGCTGGCCTCGAGCGAGATCTCCAGCGCGGCACCGAACCACAGGGTGTTCTTCTCCTCGAAGCTGTGATCGTGGGCGAACCACTCCAGCGGCGCCCCCAGGTACCTGCCCTCGATTCCGGTGTTCTCAAACACCCCCATCAGCCGCTCGATTCCCGGCAGCCGGTCGAACATCGAGCGCACCAGGGTCTGAACCTCGGCCTGGCCGTAGCGGTGCGGTGGGTTGGCCGTTCCCACGCCCAGGACTCGAGCCTGCGGCGTGCCCTGGCGCTCGACTCCCGACCCCCGACCCTCGACAGTCCTGAACATCAATCTGCCTCTGGGGTCTTGCAGGTGTCGCGGAAGACGTACTGCGAGATGCGCTTGCGGTGGTCGGACTTCCAGTCGATCCGGTTGCGCGGCTTCTCGGCATCGGGGAAGGTGTAGCCCAGCCGGTACACGGCCATCAGCTCGAGGGTGTCGGGTACCTCGAGCACCCTCTGCAACTCTTCCCAGGCCTCGGGGATTTCCATCGGGGTGCTGACGAACTGGATACCCATGCCCAACTCGACCGTGGTGAGCCAGATGTTCTCAATGGCCATCCCCAAGCCCAAGACGCTGTAGAAACCGGAGAGCTGGCCGGGGAGGTACTCCTGCTTGTCCAGCAGGGCCGCCAGCAGCAGCGGTGAGCCCGCCACCAGCTTGCGGTTGTCCTCGCCCAGCGTCCGGGGAACCTGCAAGGTCTTGAGCAGACCCAGCGCGTTCTTGCTCATGATCTGCTTGGTGAAGGGGCGCAGCGGCCCGGGCAACTGGTCAATCAGGATGCCGTCGCGCCGCTCCCCCATGTCCCGCTCGGAGAAGCGGAAGTAGGGCTTATAGCGCTCAAAAAACTTGCCCTCGGCGATCAGCCGCTCCATCGAGCTGCCACCCAGCTCGGCCACGCGCTCGCGCTTGGCCTTGTCCTCGATCAGGATGAACCGCCAGGGCTGTGAGTTGAAGTGACTGGGGGCGCGGCTGGCGGCCTCCATCAGCAGGTGCTGGTGCTCCCTGGACACCGGCTTGTCCAGGAAGGGGCCGTTGGTGGTTTTGCGTCTTCGGATAACGTCCAGGAACTCCATCGTCATGCCCCCAGGGCCAGCAGATATCCCACCAAACCTACCACACCCAGCACCGGGTGAAGTGTGGTGCGAGGCCGCGCCTTTGGGAAAATTGCCAGACAAGCCACCGTAAGCAGCAGCCACCACTCCCGCACGAAGACCAGCGCCGCCACCGCCGAAGCGAAGACCAGAAAGTAGAGGACGTGGTGCCATATTCCGAAGTGCCCCAGCCGGAATTGCGCTGCCAAACCCACCAACAGGTTCAGCGCATATAGCGCGAAGGCAGCAGCCAGAATGGGGTGCGGACTCATGCCCTACCTGCGGCCCTTCTGGTGAGCGGGCTCGAGGGGCTTCGCACCGTTGCGACGGACATAGAGCTATTCTATTGCCATCGGGCCGGAATTCTTCCACGCCGGGTGTTTCGTGCGGCCCCCTCTGCCCAAAACGCTCCGGTGGGCTCAGCGCGGCCCAGCAGCCTCAGACCGTGAAACTCTCCGGCGGCAGCGGAAAGCCCAGCGCCTCGAGCAGCGCCGCAAGGTGGAAGCGCTGGAACTCCTCGGGGCCGATGTACTCGCCGATCAGCCGCAGCGCCTCGGATGGGGCGGGCTTGAGGGCCAGGAGGGTGTGGAAGGGCTGGAGCAGGTTCATGGGCAGCGTTCCGCCGGAGTAGATCACCAGGTCGGCCTGCCGCGCCACCACCTCCGACTGCACCTCCGCCACCCCCACCACGCCCCGCTGGGGGCCGGGGATCAGGCTTAGGAAGCCCTCGCCCTCGGGGAAGTTGCGGCTCAGCACGGAAACCTTGGAGAGGTAGCGCAGCCCCTGGGCCATCTCGGCCCTGGCTGGGCCGACCCACACCGCCCGCTCCCCGAAGGCGTGCCGGCGCAGGAGCATCGCCAGCGCGACCGGCTCGAGGTAGTACCCCCTCGGCCCCAGGTTTTCGGGCACCACGGCGTCGACCCGGCGGGCCTGCTGGGCCTCGGCCTCGAGGCTCACCACCCCGTCCAGCGCTACTGCCTGCAGGCCAGGGTCCTCGATCACCACGCCGGCAAAGCCTAGCGGCCTGAGGGCCTGGAAGGCCGCGCCGAGGTCGCTCCCGGGCTGGGCAGCGTAGACGAACAGAGGCAGGTCGTGCTGCGTGGCAGCCGTGAGCAGGGAAGGGAACCAGCGACTCTGCCCGCTGTGCAACACCACCAGAGGGCGCACCGGGGCGTGGAGAGGTCGGCTCATTGTCTTTAATCTACCGGGAAACCCCAAAGGTTGAAAGCAGGTCGCCATGTAGTCAGCGACACCGCGCTCCGCTCTGCGCCGCAACAGTGGGACACGATGGGTTCGCCACTCCAGAGGGCTCCCGCTGCATTCGGCCTTTGGGCGCTACCCCCAAGGCCTTGCGGGCTGGGTCTCCCCTGGCATCATGGAGATGCTTATGGCGGTAGGCTGGCAAGTCCGTTGCACCAAGTTATGCCCGGCGCTCGCCCCTCAACCCTCCGCCCCTTTACCCTCCGCCTCCAGCTGAGCCATCCGACGAATAAACCCCAGCGCCTCGGCCTCGGTGCGGGCCTCGAGGACGGTCTGGCCGGTTCGCTTGTCCCAAACCCGGTAGCCCGACCCCTGGGCCTCGTACCCGAAGGGCGATGAGGCCGCTCCCTCGAGCACCTCCGCCCGCCGCCTCCGCCCCTGCACCCAAGCCCACGTAACCAGCCCCGCCATCAGCAACCCCACTGCCCACAGCAGCAGCGCCAGGTAGTTTCGCTGCTCGCGGGTGCAGTCGCAGATTAACTGGGGCATTTGGGGCGGGAGCAGGGGGCAGTAAACAAGGGTTTGGAAGCCGAGGGGCGTACAGCCAGCGCTAGGGCTCGAGGGGCCGCCTCATCTCCCTGCGTCTGTTCCGCTTCAACCCCTCTAGGTTGCGCCAGGGTGAGTCTGCGAGACCACGGGGGAAAACCGCTGCCTTCATGATGCAATTTCCTACGGGCGCTTCGGGGCGGCATTGCGCCGTTCAACTATGGAACACCTATAGCCTCCCCATCCGACGCATGCTTCCCGCCCTACTCCCCTTTCCACAAGATCCGCCCGCAGCTCGGGCAGCGCACAACCTTGTTGCTGCCGTAGACCTGCTGAGCCACATGCATGGGGAGTTGGACATTGCAGGCGGTGCAGCGGTGGCCGGAGCCTGCCTTGGCGATTTTGGCGAGTCCGGTGCCTTTGCGGGCACGGCGAATCGACTCATACTCCTTGACGATGTTGAGGGGGATCTCCTCGGCTATAGAGTCGCGCTCGAAGCGCTTGGCCTGGAAGGTCTCCTCGAGCTGCTCTACGCGCGCCTTGTTGGCGGACTCGAGGCCGTCCAGGCTGGGGCGGGCCTCCTCCACCTTGGCCTTGACCCCCTCGACTTGGGCTTCGAGTTTCTCGGTCTGCTCCATTAGGGGCAGGATTTCGCCGTCGATCTCCTCGATCAGACCAGTGATTTGTCGCACCTGCTCGCTGTACTGGGTCTGCTCTTTGGGAGTGGAGGCGTTGGAGGCCGCAGTCTTGGCTTTGTCGCGCTTGCCCAGCAGGTCTTGGCGCTCGAGGTCAGCCCTGCGGTAGGCTACCCGTACGTCACGGAGTTGGTCTTGCAGGTCGGCCAGTTGGGCCTCGAGTTTCTTGAAGTGTGCCCGCGCCGCGATGAGCTCCTCCGGGGTACGGCTTTGGTCTTCGCGGATGGCGTCCAACTCTAGGTCCCGCTCCTGAAGACGGTTCAATTCGGCCAACGGGTCGCTCACGCCTCTAGTCTAACATCCGAAATAGGGGTCTGGGTCAAGAGGTTAGGGTTCAATCCGGGGTAATTTCATCTGCTGGACGGCTCGAGCTGACTCTTCCCTGGAAAAATTTCGTGCTGCTCCACCGATTTGTCGTTTACTGTAAGTAAGGGTTACTGCGCCGCTCTTCGCCGATGGTGGTGCGGGGTCCGTGGCCGGGGTATACCACGGTTTCGGGCGGCAGCTGCATCAGCCGCTGCAGCGAGGCCATCAGGTCTTGGGCGTTGGAGCTGGGCAGGTCGTAGCGCCCGATGCCGCCCTTGAACAGCACGTCGCCGCCGATAAGGTGTCCGGGCGTGTAGAAAGCTACGTGGCCGGGGCTGTGGCCGGGCACGAAGAGTACCTCTAGGCCTAGGCCGAACTCGAGCCGCTGGCCCGGCTCCAGGGGCAGGGTCGGGGCGGTTGGCTGAGCCAGGGGAATGCCCCATCGCCCCGCGGACTCGGCGGCCATCGTGTACAGAGCAAGGTCTTGGGGATGAAGGTACACGCTCAGGTTCAGGTGCTTCAAGCCCTCGATGGCCCCCACGTGGTCGAAGTGCCCATGCGTGAGGAGGATGGCCTCCGGCTTAAGCCCCACCCGCTCGACTTCCCTCAATATTCGCTCGGCCTCGTCGCCGGGGTCTACGATGACGCCTCGAGCGTCCTCGCCTACCAGCAGGTAGGTGTTCTCTTGCAGCGGGCCGACGGTTAGGCCGTGGACGGTCATGACAACAGTTTAGAGGAAAGCGCAAAGGGGAGAGAGGAAGGAGAGACCACACCCATCACGCTCTTGCCCTTTACCTTCCTCTCGATCCATCCTGGGTCTTACTTGACAGTCATCCTTGACCTGAGTCTGTTAGACTAAACTTCGATGAACGACTACTACGCAACCCTGGGCGTAGACAAGGATGCATCCGCCGACGAGATCAAAAAGGCTTACCGCAAACTTGCGCTGCAATACCACCCTGACCGCAACCCCGGCGACAAGGCCGCCGAGGAGCAGTTCAAGTCCATCAACGAAGCCTACGCCGTCCTATCCGACCCGGAGAAGCGCTCCAACTACGACCGCTTCGGTACCGCGAACCCCGGTGGGGGGTTTCCCGGAGGCGGTGCCGGCAACTTCGGCGACATCTTCGACCTGTTCGAGCAGGTGTTCGGGACGCGCTCGGCGGGCGGGCCGGGGCGTGCACCGCGCGGGGAAGACCTCGAGGCCCACCTCGAAATGGAGCTTACCGACGTTCTGCACGGCGTCGAGAAGCCCCTCGAGTACGACCGCCTGACCACCTGCGAGACCTGCACGGGCCAGGGAGGCAAGCGCGAGGTCTGTAAGGCCTGCCAGGGGCGTGGGGTACAGGAGCAAATGCAGCGCACCATCTTCGGCAACATGATGGCCCAGGTGCCTTGCGCTACCTGCTCCGGGCGCGGCTACCGCCTGAGCGAGACTTGCCAGACCTGCAAGGGCCAGGGCCGCACCCGCAGGCGCGAGAAGATCAGCGTGAAGATGCCCGCCGGGATTGACGACAACCAGCTCCTTCGGGTCTCGGGCATGGGGAACAAAGGACCGGGAGGGGCCGGAGACCTCTTCGTGCGGCCACACATCCGGCCCCACCCCCAGCTCCACCGCGAAGGCCCCAATCTGATTTATGAGCTGAAACTGGGCTTGGCCCAGGCCGCGCTGGGTTCCAAGACCGAGGTGCCGGGCCTCGAGGCCCCCATCGAGTTTAACGTGCCCCCCGGAACCCGCGACGGCGAGGTCTTCGAGCTCGATGGTAAGGGCCTGCCTTATCCGGGCAGCAGCAGGCGCGGCAAGCTTCAGGTGGTCACGCAGATCAGCGTGCCCACCAACCTCTCGAGCAAGGCCAAGGAACTCCTGCGCCAGTATGCTGCCGAGGTGGGAGAGGAAGTGGCCCCGGACGGCTTCTGGGACAAGGTGAAGCGGGTGTTTAAGGGGTAGAGGGTGGAGCTGGGGGCGGCTTCGAGCGAGCCAAACGCTCGCCGAGCCAACCCCTTGCCCTGAGGGTAGGCAAGGAACCAACCCCACCGAACAGACGATACCGCACGGCGGCCCAGGTGCTACCCTGTAGCCCAGGAGGCAGGGTATGAATGCAGCGTCGGGCGGTTCGCGCAATCAAGTTTTGGGCATCATTCTGGTGGCCCTGGGGGTGTTGTTTTTCGTCGGGCAGTTTGCGGACTTTGGCTCGGTGGCTTGGCCGTTCTTCATCATCGCGCCAGGCCTCGGGCTCCTGGTCTGGGCCCTGGTGGGTGGGCGGGGCGCGGCAGGTCTGGCGATTCCTGGCAGCATCGTGACCACCATTGGGCTGATCCTATTCACCCAGAACCTCTTCGGGCGATTTGAGAGCTGGGCCTACGCCTGGGCGTTGCTGATCGCGGCCGGCGGGTTCGGCACCTTCCTGATGGGCGTCCTGACCGACCACAGCGCCAACAAAGACCGGGGCTGGAACTCGATGCTGGCGGGCTTGGGGTTGTTCGTGGTGTTCGGGGCTTTCTTCGAACTGTTCATTTTCAACCAGAGCATTCTGGGCAACTACCTGGTGCCTGTGGCGTTGATCGCTGCGGGAATCTGGCTGATCGCCCGGCAGCAGAGCCAAAAGTCCTCGAGCATCCCGCCCAGCGATAGCCAACTCCAGGAGAAGAAGTAAGGAAGGTCGCTGGCTGGCCCTGAGTGCAAAAAACTCGAACCGAAGGGTAACAAGTCATAGGTCAAATAGCCCAAACCCACACGGGACCGTGCGTACGGACATGGGGAGCGTCTCTCCGCCTTGAACCCTTCATCGGTCCTGGCACTACGCGATAACCTCATCGCGTTTTCCACCATTACCTCTCCTCGAGGCGGCAGGGAGTCTACTCCCTATCGCGCTTCCCACCCATACTGCGCCCATGGTACTGCGCTAAATCGTGTGCAAAAGCGGAGTATTGCACTCGGTACGGCGGTTTTTGCCGTTCCGAGTGTTCGTGGCAACCGCTCTACAGCAAAAACGGCTGTAGGGAGTAGGCGTGGGAACTCTCAGGCCAGCTTGCTCAAATCCGCGTTACCGCCGCATACCAGGACTCCGATCCGCTCGCCCCGGCTGGGCTTGTAGGCCCCTGAAATCAGGGCCGCCAAGGCGGTCGCGCCGCCTAGCTCGGCAACCAATTGCATGGATTTCCAGAGGCGGCGCTGGGCCTCGAGGATCGCCTCGTCGCTCACCAGCCGCACCTCGGGGATGTACTTCTGGGCGATCTCGAACATCAGGTCGCCCACCCGCCGCGCGCCCAGCGAGTCGGCGGCCAAGCCGCCCGTTTTCACGTCCACCGGCTGGCCCGCCTTCTGCGACTCGTAGAGGGAAGGGCAGCTCTCCGGTTCCACCGCGATCACCTGTACGTTGTCCTGGAACCAAGCCGCGATACCGCCGATCAGCCCGCCGCCCCCCACTGCTACCAGCACTGTGTCTAGGCCCTCGGCCTGCTCGTCGAACTCCTTGCCCACCGTGCCCTGCCCGGCCAAGGTCTCGGGCGACTCGTAGGCCGATACCCACAAGGCTCCGGTGACTTTTTGGCGCTCGAGGCAATGCTCGAGGGCCTCGGCATAGTTGGCCCCGCCGATGTGTAACTCGGCCCCGTAGCTGCGAATCTTCTCGACCTTGGGCGCAGTCGAGACTGTTGGTATAAAAATCTCAGCCTTGAGGCCCAGCTTCTTTGCGGCGTAAGCCACCGCCGCGCCGTGGTTGCCGCCCGAGGCCGCGATCACGCCGGAGGCCGGGACGCTGTGCGAGAGGATTCGGTTGAAGGCCCCCCTGGGCTTAAAGGAGCCTGCGTGCTGCAGCGACTCGAGCTTGAGCGCCAACTGCGCCTCCACCCCGAAAGCCCCCGGCTCCATCTCGATTACCGGCGTGTAGCGGACGTAAGGGCGGATACGCTGCTCGGCCTCGAGGATGTCTCGCTGGGAAGTCATGGGTGTATCCTCGCACCTTTGGTCTGGGGGATGTCGTGTGGAAAGGTCATGCCCCCGATTCTAAAGGCTTGAGCTGCGCGAACTCGGTATCGGGCTCTAGCGGGGCCTCCGGCGCGCCGTCCACGATCAGGTCGGCCCGCTCCCACGGCTTGTCGGCAGTGTGGAACAGGTCTTCGGCGGCCTGCCAGACGAACCAGAAGTCGCGGCCCTCGGGGCCGTCACGCTCGAGACCCCGTCGCTCCGCCACCGCGGCGTCGGTCTCGATCCAGACGGCGAAGCTTATGTGCTCGAGGAGCTCACGCCGGCTGGCCGAGACCCCCTCGACGATTAGCACGGGCGAGATAGGGACCGTTATCGAGCCGCCGCGACCCTTCGCGGTCCAGGCCTCGGGCGTCCAGTCCACGGCCTTTCCCTGCTTGAATGGAACCAGGATGTGCTCGATCATCAGCGGCCACCAGTTGAAGAAGCTGTGGTGCCAGGCCACGTCATCGGTGTGAACCAGGGGGGCCCCAAGGGCTTGTGCCAGTCCCGTCGCAAAAGTGGTTTTGCCACCGCCGCTTCGCCCATCCACCGCGACCACGAACCCGCCCCTGCCTCGAGCCCGCTCCCCAATCTCCGCCGCCAAGGACTCAAAGGTCCGCATCATATCCTTTAGGCTAACACCAGACCGTCCGCGACCAAGCTTCAAGCGTTGGCCAGGCGTGGTTTGCGCTCCAAGCATTTCCGGCGCTTGCGCCAAAGGGCCGCAGCGTGAGGTCGGTTCTCGAGGCCTGACCGCTATGGCGCAACCCAGCCGCGCCCGCGTAAGATGCACCAGCCGCCGCCCGGCCTGCCGATTGTGGTTAAGATGCCCAGTGGTAGTGCGCTCCGGCGATCAAGCCAGACCTGGGCGAGGGGCCTGGTTTCGAGGAAGGGCGTGTATGAAGGGAAAAACCGTCTTAATCACCGGCGCCACCGACGGCATCGGCAAGGAGACTGCGCTGGCCCTGGCCAAGCAGGGCGCGACGGTGGTCATTTCCGGGCGCAACAAGGCCAAGGGCGAGGGCGTGTTGGCCGAGCTGAAGCGGGCCAGCGGCAACCCCGACATCCACCTGCTGGTCGCCGACCTCTCAGTGATGGCCGAGGTGCGGAGTCTGGCCGCCGAGTTCACGTCGAAGTTCGGGCGCCTCGACGTGCTGGTGAACAACGCAGGCGGCTTTTTCGACGTGCGGCAGGTGACCTCTGAGGGCCTCGAGCAGACCTTCGCCCTCAACCACCTGGCCTACTTCCTGCTGACCAGCCTGCTGCTCGACCAGCTGAGGGCCAGTGCACCCTCGAGGATCGTCAACGTCTCGAGCGGCGCCTCGTTGGGGGCAAGGATGAACTGGGACGACCTCCAATTCTCCCGCCGCTACGGCAACTTCACCGCCTACAGCCAGTCCAAGCTGGCCAACGTCCTCTTCTCCAACGCCCTTGCTCGGCGGCTCGAGGGCAGCGGGGTGACCTCCAACGCCCTGCACCCCGGCATGGTGGCCACGCAGTTCGGGGCGAACTCCCGAGGAGCCTTGATACGCTGGGTCATGAGCCTTGTAAAGCGCTTCGCCATCAGCCCGGCGCAGGGGTCCGAGACCAGCATTTACCTGGCCAGCAGCCCCGAGGTCGAGGGCGTCTCCGGGAAGTATTTCGACAAGAAAAAGCCCGTCACCCCAAGCCCAATTGCACTCGACCATGAGGCCCAGGAGCGCCTGTGGCAGGTTAGCGAACAGATGCTCGCGGGCCTGAGTAAATAGAGAACCGGGCTGAGCTCCAGACGCGTGCCACCGTGCGCGAACCCTTGAACCTTTCGACGCCCTTGCTCACTTTACGTGCCTCTTTGGGCCTTCTGACACGCCGGGCAAAAGTGCGTCCCACGCCCCCCGACCACGATCTTTTTTATCCTGCTCGAGCAGCCCTGGTGGTTGCAGGGCCGGCCTTCGCGGTCGTATGCGTTGTGGTCAAACTGGAAGTAGCCGGGGCTTCCGTCGGGCTGCTGGTAGGTGGCGTCGGAGAGGGTGGAGCCGCCCGCGGTCACCGCTCGGCCCATCACGTCGCGGATGTTGGCGTGCAGCTGCCGGACCTCGGGCGGTGTAAGGGAGTCGGCGGGACGCTCGGGGTGAATCTTGCTCATCCACAGCGACTCATCGGCATAGATATTACCCACGCCAGCCACCGCTTCCTGGCTCAAGAGCACCTCCTTGATCTTGCGGCGGGTTCGCCGGAGGCTTTTGCGAAGGCTCTCAGGCGTAAACGCCTCGCCTAGCGGCTCTGGCCCCATGCGGTTGAGCAGGTCGATTTCGGCGTAGTCGCCGGCGTCAACCACCCACCACTTCCCGAACCGGCGGGGGTCGGTGTAGTAGAGCGTCTCGTTCTCGAGGCGCACGCTCACCCGGGTGTGGCTGTGGGGGGCAAAGCGGAACCCGCCAGTCATGCCCAGGTGGACAATGGCCTCGAGCCCCTGGTCCAGGCTGAGAATGAGGTACTTGCCCCGCCTCGAGGTTGCGGTCACGGTGCGCCCGTGGGCCAGCTCGGTGCGCCGGTAGCGGTCCGGGTCGGCGTGCTCGAGGGCGAGAATTATCTTTCCCAGCAGGTGGGGCTCGAGGATGCGGCGGGTGGTCTCTACTTCGGGGAGTTCGGGCATTTAGATACAGGGTAAATCGTAGGCAGCCTCGGTAAAAGAAGGGCCTGCACAGTTGGAAGATAGCGGGCGGCGTGCAAGAAAAAACCGGAGTGCGGTGCGCCTCTCCGGTTTCTACTTACCGTCTCTTTTTCAACGCATCAGGTGCCTTATTTCGCCAAACGTTCGGATGTGGGGTCGTTCTCGAGGGCGCGGCGGCTCTCGCGGAAGATGTACATCACCAAGGTGGCGAAGGGCAACTCTTGCTCGAGAGCTTCTTGCACGGCGAAGAAGCGGGCGGGGTCGGCGTTGCGAACCCGCGGGGCGAGGTCAGACCACAGCTTTAGCAGCTCGCTTTTGCTGTGCGGAAGCGCTTCCTCGAAACGTTTAAGGGGGTCTCCAGGCATGGGCAACCTCAAGAGATAGGGGTGACGATAGTCCTTCACGCCCTCAGATTAGACCTGCCCTATTAAATCAAAAGTATTCCAGACTAAGCACCTACCAACCGTTTAGTTGTCAGGATTCCAGATAATTCAACCTCTAAGGATCGTTCCGAAAGTGAGAAAGCCTGACGCATATAGCTCGGGTCGGCGGTGTTCCCGGCCTTGAGCATCAGGTACTGATCGAGGGTAATGGGGCTGAAGGGGAGCTTTGAGATTAGGGGCACGGCCAGGTCCATCAGGGCCAGCGGGATTGGGAGTAGGGGCTTGCTCGAGCGTAGGGTGTCGCGCACCAGCAACAGCAGTTCGCGGAAGCTGTACTCCTTGGGCCCCACCAGGTTGAAGATTTTTCCGACGGTCTGGGGCCGGGTGAGACACTGTTCGAAGGCCGCGCAGACGTCGCCGACCCAGACCGGACGAAAAGGGAAGCTGCCGTTGCCGATCTGGGGGATGAAAGGGGCCGGAGCCCTGATCAAGCCTTTAAGGACGCCGCCGAAAAAGTCGTCGCCGAGGCCGAAGATCAGGCTGGGCCGCAGAATTGTCCAGTCCAAACCGGAGGCCTGCAGCAATTCCTCGGCCTCGGCCTTGGTCTCGAAGTAGCGGCTGCCGGTCCCCCTCGAGGCTCCCAGTGCCGACATGTGCACAAAGCGCCGCACGCCAGCCGCCTTGGCCGCAGCTATGGTGTTGCGCACCCCCGTCACGTGGGCTTCCTGGAAGCTCTGGCGCTCGCTCTCGCGGATGATTCCGACCAGGTAGATGATCGCATCCTGGCCCTGTGCGGCCTCGAGCAGACCCTGGTTCTTGATCACGTCGCCCGCGACATGGCGCACGCGGGCTGAGCCAGTGCCGCCCCTTGAGAGCACCGTGACCTCGTGGTTCTTTTCTATCAGGTGGCGGGACAGATACCCGCCGACGAATCCGCTCCCACCGATCAAAAGGATTTTCATAGGTCAACTATTGAGGGTCCAAGCGTTAGGGTTTGGGGTCGGAGGTCGGAGGTCGGAAGCTTGCGACAACGTGGAGGCCCACCAAGGCCGGGTGATTTGGCTACTGGTCGGA
The DNA here is from genome assembly GCA_033762915.1 of Meiothermus sp. GTDB lineage: Bacteria > Deinococcota > Deinococci > Deinococcales > Thermaceae > Meiothermus. The sequence continues at coordinate 14,836 of JANRLD010000022.1, forward strand.
AAAACGGACCCAGGAGTTGGGGCCACCAAGGGAAAGGCCAAAAGCAAGCTCACGCAGTCGGAGACCTTACTTTTGACCTTTCGAATCTACTTTGCGGCCCGAGCTCGAGCGTTCAGACGGCCTGTAGCATCCGGCTCTCGGCCTCGAGTTCCAGGGTCTTGCGGTCTACCAGGTAGATCTTACGGTAGCCGGTGTCCAGGGTGCCCTCGTGGCGCAGGTCGGAGAGAAGCTTGCTGACCGACTCGCGGGTGGAGGCCGTGGCGTCGGCGATCTCCTCGTGGCTGGCGGTGACGTAGACCCCGCGCTCGTCTTGGCCCTTGGCGGCGGTGGATGCGAGGTAAAGCAAGTAGCGGCAGATGCGGCTGCGTAGCTCGCCCCACTGGAGGTGGGTCTCGTAGGCCTGCACCTGCACCATCTGGCTGGCCAGGCTGCCCGCCAGCGAGCGCAGGTCGTCGCCGGAAAGGGTCTTGGGGTCTACCGCGAAGGCGGCGGCCTCGGTCAGGGCCTCGGCGGTGTACTTGTACTGCCGCTCGCCGAGGGCCTCCTCGCCGAAATAATCGCCGGGCAGAACGTGGCGTAGGGTCAGCTGGCGTCCGTCGGGGAGGATCTCGATGATGCGAACCAGGCCGCGCTCGAGGTGGTACAGCACGTCAGCCCGGTCTCCGGCGCGATAGACAACTTCTTTTCTGCGAACTTTTTTCATGAACTCTCCTTATGGGTTGGGCTTCTTTCGCCTTTGCTCGTTTCTAGGTACCACGCACATCTGGACTTGCGCCAATCTACAAACGGAAAGCTGGAGGTCAATACCAGGAGGACTGCCGCGACCCAGGAGGGCCAAGCGCAGGCGGGCGCTTACCATAGGCCGCCCTCTTTCAGCACCGAGGCCACGTGGTCGGCTAGCTCCCTAGGGTCGTTGCCCAGGAAGCGTGCACCCAGGCGCTCTACGCCTTGCGGATCATTGGCGGCGGCACGGCCGCCCACCACCACCAGCGGGGCCAGGTTGTGCAGGGCTTGGTGGGGCAGCGACTCCAGCGAGATCGGCTGTACCGCCGAGAGCACTACCGCCTTGGCTCCGAAGCGTTCGCCGAAGCTCCGGACATCGGACAGCGGGGTGTTGGGGCCGAGGTAGTGTACGGTGTAACCGGCCCGGCGCAAGAACAGGGCCACGATCAGGCTACCGATTTCGTGCTGCTCGCCCGGCAGGGTAGAGACCAGCACGGTCGGCCCCAGCGAGCCGCCCATCAGGCTGAACAGCCCCTGAAGCGCGCCGCGCAGGTAGGTCGAGGCCAGGTGCTCCTGGGCCGTGGTAACCCGGCCCATGTGCCAGCCGTCGCCGATGCGCCGCAGGCAGGGCGAGATGACCTCCATCACCACTGCCTCCATCGGGTGCAGCCGGTGGGCTTCGGAGAGCACCCGGTCGGCGGCCTCGGTGTCGGCGCGTAGCAGGGCCTCCTCGAGTTCGAGGGAAAGCATTTCGGGCGGACGGGGGCCTTCCTGGGTGAGGCCTTCGAGGTAGCGCTTGACGGCCTGGGCCGGGGCCACCCCCTCGGAGATCCAGCTCTTGATGTTGCGCAGTGCCTCGAGGTCGGTCTCGCTGTAGAGGCGGTGCCCGCCGGGAGAGCGCTCCGGGCGGGGGAAGCCGTAGCGCCGCTCCCACTGTCTTAGCAGGGCGGACGAGAGCCCGGTGCGCTCTTCAACTTCGGCGATGGTAAAAACCCCCAGATCGTTACGCATATGTAAATCCCTTTGTTGAATAATAAGGTAGAATACTGTCTAACTTTCGTCAAGGGTTCGTTTTGATAATCGTTCAGTTTTTGTACAACTTCTGGAAAACTTCCGAAACCGGGGTTAGATATGGAAGGAAAAAATCCTAAACAAAAAAAGTTAGCACAAACTACGTTCGCGGCGCGTTCAAACTTAGTCCCGCTTACAGCCCTTGGCTACGAATTGTGGCGCAAAAACGCATTGACCCTTCTTTCTGGTCGCAATTTTCCTCTGAGCGAAGAGTACCAGTTATTACTCAACTCAGTACAACCTGTTCATGGATTACAATTCTTGGACCTGGGAACCTCTACAGGGCTGTACAGCCGGGCCTTATTGCTTGCTGGAGCAGAAAAAGTATATGCCTTGGACTTCTCCCCAGCAATGCTGAGGGTGGCCCGTCGGAAAGTAGACCGAGGGGAGCTGCCGGTGGGATGGGGAGGGTCAGGCAAGGGAGCCGGGACGATTGCGACGCGAAGCGGGGAACACTCGAGTCCGTCGCCCGGGGATGGGTCGCTCACACCTGAGATTGTTCAAAAGATTTACAAAGGCTTTGAGCCGCTGCTGGCTAGAGCAGAAGACATTCCTCTGCCAGACGAGAGTGTGGACGGCGTGGTGGTGGGGGGAAGTTGGAACGAGTTTCCCGACCCGGAGCAGGTTGTACAGGAGATGTACAGGGTGCTGAGGCCGGGTGGGCGGGTCTTCCTGATGCTTAGCCTGCACTCCGGCGGGCCGTTGCAGCGGGTTCTGGCGTGGAGCGGTCTGCGCTTTCCCACTCTCGAGGCGGTACAGGGGCAGCTCGAGGATGCAGGTCTGCGGACGCGCGGCTGGCGCGACGGTCTGGTAGGATTTGTAACAGGAACCAAGGTAAAATGAATCCGGAACGATAGTGTATAAATGTCCGTACCAGATGATGATTCCAGGCGGTGTTTGGAGGAATCAGTCCAAGTTTGAGACCGTTGTGCGCGACAGGGACACTATGGAACCCAACTGGAACAGCGTTTCCGAAATCATCCGCCGCCACTCGGCGACCTTCTACTACGGCAGCTTGCTGTTCCGGGGCGAGGCCCGCAAGGGGGCCTGGGCGGTTTACGCCGCCTGCCGTGTGGGCGACGACGCCGTGGACGAGTCTCCCAGTCCCCGCGCCGACCTCGAGGTCTGGTGGCAGGGCGTCGAGCGGGCCTACGCCCACCGACCCGAGTCGGACTGGGAGCAGGGTCTGTCGTGGGCCCTTGAGCGCTTCGACATCCCGCTACAGGCTTTTGCCGACATGCGAGACGGCTTCCTTACCGACTTGGGCGCGGTGCGGCTGCAGACGGTACAAGAGCTGTACACCTACTGCTACCAGGTTGCGGGTACCGTAGGGCTGATGATCGCCCCGGTGGGCGGGGCGGGCCAGGAGGGCCAGGCCTCGGCCGTCAAGCTGGGCCAAGCCATGCAGCTGACCAACTGCCTACGCGACGTGGGAGAAGACCTCGCGCTGGGCCGGGTCTACCTGCCCGCCGATCTGATGCACAAGCACGGTGTGACCCTCGAGGATTTGCGGCAGGGCTGCATCAGCCCCCGCTACATTGCCCTCATGCACGAACTCGCCACGCAGGCCCGCCTCCTTTACCGCGAAGGCTTGGCCGGGCTCAAGTACCTCCGGAACGGGCGCGGCGCAATAGCGCTGGCCGGGCTGCAGTACCAGGGCATCCTGGACAAGCTCGAGCTAAACGGCTGGGACAACCTCTCCCGCCGCGCCTCGCTCTCGACATACGAGCGGGTCTTGCTGGTGCCCAAGGCCATCTGGCTGCGGGGGGTGTGAAGCCCTGCGCCCATCTCCCACCGGAGAAGTGCGCCCGCATGTGTATCACCGGCAGTTGCGGCACCCGCCAGTCTCGCACTGCGCAACCGTGATTACCCGCTCAGCCCAGATTGACCGCAACCACCTTCCAGCGCCAGTCTTGCAGTTCCATCCGCAGACCGGCCCCGCCGCGCTGGGGGTTGTAGATGCGGAGCCCAGGCGGCCACTCGAGGCCCAGCCGCCACTGCCGCACCGCCTCTACACCCCCCTGCTGACCCTGATTGTTCAGGGCATCGGCCCCGAAGTCGGCCAGCCCTTCCGGGGTGACGACGCGGTTGACCACTTGGTTGATGATCCCCCCCGAGAGCATGGTGGCCAGCCGACCCAGCGAGTTCTGGTTGTTCGCGTCGAGCTGCTGGCGGACCTTCTCCCTGATCTGCGCGGTGAGGTCGGTGCGGACGCGTTCGAAGTCCACGTAGCGCTCGATGGCGGCCTTGTCTTTGCTCAAAATGGCTTGCTGCAATCCGCGAAGGGCCAGGAAGGGCGAGGCAACCGCCCAGCCCACGAGCAAGAGCAAACCCACCCAGACTACCCAACGAACCACTGAGCGCCGATTCACCCCTCGAGTCTACCAGCGGTGCGGCCGGTGGCAACAACCCTCAATCGGGGTTCACCGCGGCTTTGGCGCACACCGTGTGGCCGTGCAATCTGCGGAATAGCTTCGCACAGGGTCTCCCAGGCCCCTAACGCGCCTCGAGCCACCCGGCGATATCCTCAAGTCCCTCGCCCTGGTCCACCCGAAGCAAGCGCGGTGCGCCGGTCTCCTTGCGAAACCAGGTGTACTGGCGCTTGGCGTAGGCCCGCGTGGCCTGGTGTACCTCGAGCTGGGCTTGCTCGAGGCTGTATTCGCCCTCCAGAAAACGCACCACTTCCTTGTAGCCGATGCTTTGCAGGGCCGTGGTCATGCCGGGGAAGCGCACCCGTAGTCCGCGCACTTCCTCCACCAGTCCTGACTCAAACATCTCCTGCGTCCGCCGCGACAGGCGGGGCTCGAGCCATTCAAACGGGGGCCATAGGATGAACTTTTTGTAGCGAAAGCGCGGCTCGAGCCTGGGGGCGTTGGCGGGCGGCGCCCCGGTTCGGCGCAGGATTTCAACGGCGCGTACGGCCCGTCGGGGGTTCTTCTGTACCCTCGCCGCGTCCTCGGGGCTGGCGGCCTCGAGTTCTTCGAGCAGCGGCCCGATCCCCTGGGCCTCCACCGCCTCCCAGAGTTCAGCCTGGAGCAAAGGGTCGGGCTCGGGCAGGTCGTAGAGCCCGTCCGAAAGGGCACGGATGTAGTACCCCGTACCGCCCACCACCAGCGGGAGGTTGCCGCGCTCGATCACGCCTTGGATCGCAGCCTCGGCATGGCGCAGGTACTCGGCCACACTGAAGCCCTGGTCGGGCTCGAGCAGGTCAATCAGGTGGTGCCTCACCCGGGAGCGCTCCTCTGGGCTGGGCTTGGCCGTACCGATGTCCATTCCCCGGTAGACCATGCTGGCGTCGGCGGAGACCACCTCGAGGCCAAACCGCTCCGCCAGACGCAGGGCCAGGGCAGTCTTTCCGGTGGCAGTCGCCCCGGCTAACACCGCTACGGTGGGGTAGTGGTCATCGTCAAACATGGCACGAACACGCCGCCAAGACATGATATCCTCAGCCAATGTCTATTGAACGCTACAACGCGGTTGAGAAACTCCAGAACATCCGCCAACAGCTCGACGAGCTGACCCGCCGCTTCAGTTCCGGCACGGTCTTCGGCGAGTGGGTACCGGCGATGGACGTATTGGACGAGGGCAGCCAGTACCGCATCGTGCTCGATGTGCCGGGGGTCAACAACGACGACCTCGAGCTTTCCGAGGACAGCAACACCGTCACCATTGCCGGTGTGCGCTACAGCCCCCAGGGCCAATACACCCGCCAGGAGCGAAGCGCGGGTCAGTTCACGCGGGCGGTCGAGTTTCCGGAGGCCATCGAGCCCGGAAGTGCCGAGGCCAGCCTGAAGGGCGGGGTGCTCGAGGTGGTAATCCAGAAAAAGGTGCAAAAGGGGAGAAGGCCGCGGGGTAAAAAGTAGCGAGTGGCGGCAGCTGGAGAGAGTACTCTGGAAACCAGCCTGGACCTGGCACCTCGGTCGGTGTCGTCCACGTGGTCGTTCAGGAGGCGGTAGTGCCGGCTCAACCTATCGCAGAGCGGTTCCCACGAACACTCGGTACGGAGTTGCCATACCGAGTGAAATACTCCGTTGATTCTGTTGGCGAACTCCAAATCTGGGCGATAAAGCGAGGATTGAGATACCGATGAAGACACGACTTCTCGAGTTGCACCCCGACTTCGCCAACAGAATCTCCGTTTTAGCGCCCGCTTTAGCGCAGCACTGTGGGCGGAGTATTGGTGGGAAACTCGACAGCGATGCTCTCAACAGCATTGCGAGGCCTTATGGGCTCTGGGCGCTTGGTGCAGCTCAGGGGCGGGTTGAGGGTAAACCTGCTCGGCCCGCTCCGACACTGGGCCGAGGGCAACTTGGCTTTTGCCCAAGCCTAAGCCCGACTCGAGAACAGCGCCATGGGCTTAAAGTCCCCGCCCAGCACCTGCCTGGGGTCGGCCTGGATCCACTCGAGGCTGCTGGCGTAGACGTTGCGGAAGTCGGTCTTGTACTTAAGGGCGTTGCCGGTCAGGTCCTCGAGGTCGGGCTCGCCGCCCATCAGGCCGCCCTTCACGCCCGCCCCCATCACCATCATCAGCCCGCCCTCGCCGTGGTCGGTGCCGAAGGAGGCATTCTCTGCGACCTGCCGGCCGAACTCGCTAAAGACCATAATCATCACGTCCTGGTCACGCCCGATGGCCTTCATGTCCTGCCGAAAGGCGGCGATGGTTTGGGCCAGAAAGCCCAGCAACTCGGTCTGGCGCGGGGGCTGCCCGGCGTGGGTGTCCCAGCCGCCCAGGGTGGTGTAGTAGACGCTGCTGCCTAGCCCGCCCGCGATCATCCGGGCCACGTCGGCCAGGCTGCGGCCGAAATTGTTGTCGGGGTACTGCACTTTGTTTTTCACGTCGCGCAGCTTGCCAATCTTGTCCAATGCGCCGCGCAGGTTGAGCATGGCCTGACGCACCGGCTCCACGTTCTCCCCCCTGACCCGCCCGATCTCCTGGTCGAACTGCTCCTCGAACTGCTTGGGCATGCGGATGGTAAAGCCCTCGATGGAGCTGATGGCGGGTGCGGTGCGCCTGTCGCCCATCTGGGCAACCGGGGTCGAGCCGCCGATGAAGGTGTCGCAGAAGGGGTCGGCCTGGGTGTCGCCCCAGCGCCCCAGCCAGCCGTGCTCCTCGCGGTGGGTGGGGTCGGCGGTGTGCCAAATGGCGGTGGAGACGAAGTGGCTGCGGTTGGCCTCGGGGTAGCCCACCTGCGGGATCAGGGCCATCTCGCCCGCGTTCCACATCTGCATCAGGGGCCGCAACTCGGGGTGCAGGCCCAGCCTTTGGCCGTTGGCCCCGAGGTCGAGCACCTTGTCGCGCTCGAGGGCGATGTTGGGCCGCAGCCGGTAGTAAAGATCGTTGCGGTAGGGCACCAGCGTGTTGAGCTGGTCGTTGCCGCCGAACAGGTTGACCACCAGCAAAATCTTGTTCTTGGTCTGCGCCGCCAGCGCCGACTGCGACAGCAGCGAGGGCGCACCCGCCCCCAGCGCCAGGGTCAGCAGGGATTGTTTAATGAAGTCGCGTCTTTGCATAGAAACCTCGTCGAAGGTCGAGAGTCTAGGGTCTGGGTTCGTCCGGCTTCTGGCCTTCGACTTTCGGCCTTCGGCCCCGACTAAAGCAGTTGCGCTTCCGGCTTGACCAGCGCCAGGGGGCCGTTGCCGCCCTCCATGAATACCTCGAGGTCCAGCCCCCGCTCGCGCCCTGCCAGGGCTCCCGCGACGTTGAGTCGGGCCAGCAGGGGGGACTCGGCCAACCAGGACATGCCGCCGTCCCAGCCAGATACGTTGGGGGGGTCGAAGGGGAGCTGGCCCATCGCGGCCAATATGTTCAGGCTGAGGGGCTGGCGGTCCTCGCGGGTGGCGAACCGCACCTGCCGCTCGCCCGCCGCGTAAAGCAGACCCACCAGGTACTCCACCGGGCTCTTAATGATGCTCTGGCGGTTGCGCTGGCTGTAGAACTCGGGATGGGTGAAGAGCCAGCGCAGCATTTCGCGCGTGCCACCGTCACGGAACACCTTGGCGGCCTCGGCCACCATGGGCGCGGGGGGCTCGGGGTGAAGGTAGAACTTGAGCAGCTTTCGCCCCACGTACTCGTAGGTCCTGGGGTGGGCGATCAGGATTTCCAAAACCTCGTCGCCGGTCTTAACGGTACGGCCCAGGAAGCTCTTGTCGCCGGGGTCGTGCCAGTTGGGGCGAAAAAAGTACTCGAACGCGACCGTGGCCGCAGCGTCCCTGGGCTGCTGACCTCCGGAAAGGCGCACGCTCCAGCCGGTGAAGGCCCGGGCGGCCTGGCGGATATCGTCCTCGGAGTAGTTGCCTGCCCCGACCGTGTACAGTTCCATCAGCTCACGCGCCCAGTTCTCGTTGGGGTGCTCACGGCGGCTCTCGGCGTTGTTGAGGTACATCAGCATCACCGGGTCTTTGGCTATCGCCTTGAGCAGCTCGCCGTACTTGCCGTAGCCCAGCCGCCGGAACAGCGCGAACTGGTTCCAGAAGTCCACCCCCTGCGCCCGGTTGGTCTCGCGGAACTCCGAAGTGAGGTGGCCGCTCCAGAAAAGGGTTAGCCGCTCGGCCGCGGGTGTGGGGGTGGAGAGCCAGTGCGAGAGCCAGAGCTGGCTGATCTCGCGGTGCTGCCCCCCCCGCTCGTTGCGGGTCTGGGTGGTGGTGTAGGCGGGGGCCGGCGCGGGGTCGCGCAGCAGCGAGTCCACGGCGGCCTCGAGGCCCATCTCACTCAGCCTGCGGGCCTCCTCGCTGCGGCCCCTGGCGGTGGCGCGGCGCAGCAGGTGTCGGGCATCGGTGTACAGCAAAGTTCGGGCCATGCAAAGCTCCTTTCTTAACGTTCAGTCTCGCGGCGTCTACTGAAATGATTATCGGCGGAAGCTTAAGTGGAACTTAAGGGCTGGGGCAGCTAACGTCGGCGGGAGCGGGGCCAAGTTCTGCTCTTAACAAACTCCCAAAACTGGCCTGATACACTGGTCCCGTGTGGCGTTTCTTCCAGATTCTCAGAGTACTGCTTAATACGCTGGTGTTCGCTGGGATCGTGGCGGGGTGCTATCTGGCCTGGCTGGTGTTGCGCGACCTGCCCTCCCTCGAGGCCCTCGACGAGGTGCGCTTCACCTCCACGAGCACCTTCTATACCCGCGACGGCACACCCATCGCCGACCTGGCCTCTGTCGAGGACGGTCGGGCCATCGCGCGGCAGCTGGTGCGGTTGAGCGAGGTCTCGCCCGCCGCCGTGGTGTCGGTGGTGGTCTCGGAGGACCAGCGCTTTTTCACCCACTACGGGGTGGACTTCATCCGGCTGGCGGGGGGGCTCTACTACACCCTTCAAGGCGACCTGCAGGGCGGCTCTTCCATCACCACCCAGGTGGTCAAGAACACCGTGCTGCGCGAGTCGGCCTTCGAGCGCAGCGGCTGGCAGGGGATCGAGCGCAAGCTTAAGGAGTTCCCGCTGGCCATCCAGCTCGAGCGGCGCTACTCTAAGGAAGAGATCCTCGAGATGTACCTCAACGTGGTGCCCTGGGGCGGCAACGCCCAGGGCATCTGGGCCGCTGCCCAAGCCTATTTCGATAAAGACCCCTCCGAACTCAACCTGGCTGAGGGGGCCTATATGGCCGTACTGATCCCCGGCCCCAACACCCGCTACCTCGACTACGCCTCGACCCGCCGCCGGATGCGTACCCTCTTGTCAAATATGGTCGAGGCGGGCTGGATCTCCAAGGCCGACGCCGACGCGGCCTGGGCCTACAGGCTCCAGCCCAAGGGCTGGCAGATCGAGTACAAGCCCGACGGCACCATCAAGACCGCCAAGCTGGTCAACCCGTCGGTGCGCATCGTCCCCGAGCGCAACGTTCAGCTCGCGCCCTACTTCGTCTACGAAGTGCAGCGCTACCTCAAGGAGAAGATCGGCAGCGACAAGCTGCGCGAGCAGGGCGGCCTGCGCATCATCACCACCCTCGACCTGCGCATGCAGACCGCCGCCGAACGGGCCGTTCAGGGCCGCCGGCTGCCCGACGGGGCGCAGCTGGCCATCGCGGCCCTCGAGCCCAACTCCGGCGAGGTGCTGGCCATGGTGGGCGCGCGCCCCGGAACCGACCCCAAGTCCGAGTTCAATCGGGCCACCCAGGCCGTGCGCTCCCCCGGCTCGGCCATCAAGCCCTTTACCTACGGGATTGCGCTCGAGGCGGGCTGGACGCAGGCCACCACCGTGCGCGACTCCCCGGTCGAGTACATGACCCCACAGGGCCTGTGGCGACCCGGCAACTTCGACGACACCTTCCTCAACCGACCCGTCAGCTTGCGCTATGCGCTGGACCGCTCGCTCAACCTGACCGCCATCCGCACCGCCGAGGCCATTGGAATTCAAAAGCTGGGCGACAAGCTCAAGTCGGCCGGCTTCTGCATCGGCGGCTACGCCAACGGCAAGTGCCGCAACGCCCCCGCCACCCTGGCGGCCTCGATCGGCGGGGGGGCCGACATCACCCCCATGGGCCTGGCTGCTGCCTACGCCAGCTTTGTCAACGGTGGCTACTGGGTCGAGCCGCGCCTGGTGATGCGTGTCGAGGACGCCAACGGGCGCATCGTCTACCAGCCTGAGTCCAAGAAGACCCTGCTGTGGACGCCCCAGGTGGCCTACCAGATCTGGGACATGCTCAAGGGCTACGTCTACGACGTGCCCCCAGGCTTCCGCAGTTCCTTGGCCGCAGAGGCCAAGATTCCTGGACGGGTGGTCGGTGGTAAGACGGGAACCTCCAACCTGGCCAAAGACCTGTGGTTCGCGGGGGCCAGCAAGGGGCTGGTGGCGACGCTGTGGATCGGGCGCGACGACAACAAACCCCAGCGCCTGGGCGGTGTAGAGCCCAGCAGCTCGATGGTCAACCCCCCGATCTGGCGCGACTTTGTGGCGCAGGCTCTGCGCGGCCGCCCGGCGGGCGACTTTCCCGAGCCCTCCGGCCTGGTTTACTCCAACTTCGACCTGCTGACCGGCAACGACAGCAGCGCGGGCATCACCGCTGTCTTCCCCAGCCGCCAGGTCCAGCGTGAGCAGGCCGCTGCTCAGGTGCAGGACGCGCCCCTGCAGCCCAGCCTGATTCCCCAGGTTGGGCAGGCCGTTGCCGACACCGCCAGCTATGTGACGGTGGGGATTGATCGGGCGACCGGCTGTATCGCCACCGAAGAGGCCCCCACCGAGCGCGTCACCTGGATTCAGGTGAGCGACGGCGAGGCCGACCGCTACCGCTGCCCCTGAGCCGGGACTTTTCTACTCCGCAGCCCCTGCCTATACTCGAGGGCAGATGAAAAAGCCTGGAGCGCAGCGCAGTCTGAGCCTGGTTCCTGCCCCTTCCTCCGCCACGGCCGCGCCCGACCCGCAGGTCTCGGAGGAGGTCGCCCACGGCCTACGCGAGGCCATGGGCGACCGGACTGTGCTGGCCCAGGTGCTCACCGCTGGAGAGCTGGCTGAGCTGCACTCCTCGAGGGAGTTCTTGCAACTGCTCAAAAGCAAGCAGATCGAGTTTGACAAGCTCAAATCGGCGCTGAAGTACGAGCACGAACTCGAGCGCCTCCAGATTGAGCTGGTCAAGCTTCAGCGCTGGGTGCAGGACAGAGGCAAGCGCATCGCGGTTCTTTTCGAGGGGCGGGATGCGGCCGGCAAGGGCGGCACCATCCGCCGCTTCACAGAGCACCTCAATCCCCGGGCCATGCGCGTGGTGGCACTGCCCAAGCCCACCGAGGAGGAGCGCGGCCAGTGGTACTTCCAGCGCTACATGCGCCAGCTCCCCAACCGCGGCGAGATCGTCTTTTTCGACCGCAGCTGGTACAACCGCGCGGTGGTGGAGCCCGTCAACGGCTTCTGCACCCCGGAGGAGTACGAGAAGTTTATGCGCCAGGTGCCGGAGTTCGAGCACATGCTGGTCGAGGACGGCATCACCTTAATCAAGTTCTGGTTCTCCATTTCCAAGGAGGAGCAGTTGGCCCGCTTCAACTCCCGCCGCCACAACCCCCTCAAGCAGTGGAAGCTCAGCCCCCTTGACGACCGCGCCCAGGAGTTGTGGGACCAGTACACCCGCTATAAGGAAAAGATGTTCAGCCACACCCACACCAGCTTCAGCCCCTGGGTCATCGTGAGGGCCAACAACAAGCGCAAGGCCAGGCTCGAGAGCATCCGCCACACCCTGTCGGTTCTGGAATACGACGGCAAAGGCGAGACCGACCTTAACCTGTTCCCCGACCCCAACATCATCACCCGCTTTCACCGGGCGGCGATGAAGATTGATTGAATTTACAAGTTGGATGATTTCTTATGACTATGCTGATTGCAATGGCAAATGAAAAATATTGTTTACTACTTGCAGATCGCCGGATTACATCGGATGGCAAAGTTGTAAACGATGACTACAACAAACTGTGTGTCTTTTTTTGTGATGATGCGAAACTGGCAGTGGCATTTACTGGTTTGGCCACCTTTTCTGGTTTCGACACTTCAGATTGGTTGGCGAAGACGCTGAGTTCTATCGTTGAAAAAAAGAGTCTATTAGCGGACATTCTGGCAGATTTCGTAGATAGAGCAAATGTGGAACTTGGAAATCTACCTGTTAAGGATATACGCTCGAGTTTTTTGATGACTGGTTTTTCATATTGGGGGGAAAAGCCAGAAGCAAAGGCATATACAATCAGCAACTTCACTCATGATGCCTCTGTAACAAGTACTTTTACACTCCGTTCCGTCAGCTTAAAGGACTTATCACTAGTAGAAGTTGCTGGAAACACTCAAGCGCTATCAGAAACAGCTATCAATACCATAAGATCGCTGCTTGAGAGACATCTCCCTCCGCCCGACATTTTGCGTTTTTCAGTCCACCATCTTCAAGCTGCTTCACGATCCCATAAATCAGGTGGACTGGTGGGAGAGCAGTGTAATAGTGTGATAATGCTTGCTCCAACCGATACCACAGTTACATGTACCTATCACACAATAAAACTCTCACGGAACGCTTATGGCCCAAACGTTGTACTTCCAGATGGTAAGTGTTTTCTAGGACCAGAAATCTTCTCTCAGAAGATACTTGCTGGCCCTGAGATTAGAAAGAAGGATCCATGCTGGTGCGGCTCTGGACAAGAGTTTCGTCATTGCCACATGCGGAAATATGGCTCAATTTACATGCGTCAAAAGCCCTTCAGGCGCCCTCTGACTTGGTTTATAGAGGAGGAAACCGAAGTTGCCAGACCAAGCGGTAAACGGTTTACAGTCAATGGCGGCTTTAAATAGATGCTCCGCATATTGCTTTCCAGCTAAAATTTGGATTCATCAGTGGACCAACTGAGTCTACCTCATTCCGCCTGCGTCTCCTACAGAGTCGCTAAGTTTGGTGGTGCGGTGTTGGAGGTGAGTAGCGATAGTCTGGTGCTCGAGGGTGCTGAACATTGGGGCTTGGCTCGAGTCACACAGTGCTGTGGGCTGCCCGACAACGCATGTGGGATAATCGGCTCGACCACAGCCACGGAGGGTACTGATGATGAAGCTGAGCGACCTGAGCATCCTCGATGGGGCGGAGTCCCGCTCGATCAGCCCCGAGAACTTCCGCGGCGAGAAGGGGAAGGGCGGCATGGCCACGACCGGGACTGGCGAGGGCTACGCCCGTGACCTGGGGCCGGGCTGGAAGATATCCCCATCTGTGAAGATCGCCGCCGGTCAGACCTTCGATCTGGCCGATATAGATGGCCCCGGAACTATCGAACAGATCTGGATGACCCCCACTGGGAACTGGCGCTTCAGCATCCTGCGCATCTACTGGGACGACCAGACCCACCCCTCGGTGGAGTGTCCGGTGGGCGACTTCTTCGCCTGCGGCTGGGGCAAATTTGCCCCGCTCTCCTCGCTGGCGGTGTGCGTCAACCCGGGCAGCGCTTTCAACTGCTACTGGCCGATGCCCTTCCGCCAGCGCTGCCGCATCACCCTGGAGAACATTGCCGAGGAAGAGATGCTGCTGTTCTATCAGATCAACTACGCACTGGGGCCGGTGGACGAGAACGCGGCGTACTTCCACGCCCAGTTCCGTCGGGTCAACCCGCTTCCCTACAAGGAGGTCTACACCATTGTGGACGGGGTGCGGGGCAGGGGTCGGTACGTGGGCACCTACATGGCCTGGGGGGTCAACAACTCCGGCTGGTGGGGGGAGGGCGAGGTTAAGTTCTATCTCGACGGCGACCGGGAGTTTCCCACCATCTGCGGCACCGGCACCGAGGACTACTTCTGCGGCTCCTACAACTTCGAGAACAAGGAGATCCGGCAGTACCAGGAGTTCTGCACCCCCTACGCCGGGCTGCCCCAGATCCTGCGCCCGGACGGGGTGTACAAATCCCAGACCCGCTTCGGGCTCTACCGCTGGCACCTCACCGACCCCGTCCGTTTCCGCGAGGAGTTGCGGGTGACCGTACAGGCCCTGGGGTGGCGCAGCGGCGGCCGCTACCTCCCGCTGCAGGACGATATCGCCTCGGTGGCCTACTGGTTCCAGACCTTACCCGGCCAGCCTTTCCCGCCGCTGCCGGACAAGGACTACCTCGAGATTATCTAACGTCAGTTCGGAGATAGAAAAGTAGGAAAAAAGCTGTTGAGCAAAGGAAGACCCCCGTATAGGCTAAGGGTGCAGCCTAGCAACTGCCCAAAACCTAAAGGAGGTCGAGATGAGTTTATCTCTACTTGAGTTGTTTTGT
>JANRLD010000023.1:0-46155 GCA_033762915.1 Meiothermus sp.
ACCCCCCCCCCCCCCCCCCCCCCCCCCCCACCCCCCCCCCCAAAAACCAAAAACCCCGCCCAATTGGGGCCCAACAAAAAAAATAAACAAAAAAAAACGGGTACGGGCCAAAACGCAAAATGCTCGGTGGCCCGGTGGGGCCCCCCCCCCCGGGGGGGGGTGTTGGGGGGGGGGGGGGGGGGGGGGGGGGGGGGGGGGGGGGGGGGGGGGGTCGGTGGCGCTGACAGCGGCGGTCTGGGTGGCGCTGCCCCCGCGCCCATCGGTGACCGTAAGCCGGGGGGTGTGTGAGCCCGCCGCGAAGCTGTGGGGCTGGGTGGTGCTCGAGGTGCAGCTGGTTAGGGTGTACTCGGGGGTGCCATCGTTGTTCAGGTCAACTGCGCAGGTCAGGGGGTCGCCGTCGAGGTCGGAGATTTGCCAGCCGAGGGTGGTGGCGAGGGGGGCTGTGCCGCTGCTGGGGCTGGCGGAAAACGCTGCGATGACCGGGCTGCGGTTGGCGGCCGCGGGGCTGCTGACGCTGACGCTCAGGGTCTGCTGCGCGCTGCCCCCGCGACCGTCGGAGACCAACAGGCGCACGGTGGCAGCCCCTGCCGCCGCGAAGCTGTGGGGCTGGGTGGTGCTCGAGGTGCAGGGGGTGAGGTCGTACTCAAAGCTGCCGTCGTTGCCCACGTCGAGTTGACAGCGCAGGGTGTCGGCATCGGGGTCGGAAACTTGCCAGCCCAGCCTGGAGGCCAGGGGCGCGGGGCCGCTGGAGGGACTGGCCGTGAAAGCCGCAACGACCGGGCTGCGGTTGGTCGAGGGGGTGGGGCTGCTCACGCTGAAGGTCTCCGACCTCTCGGCAGAGCCCCCGCGAGGGTCGGTTACCTGCAGGCGCACAGTCTTGGAGCCCGAGGTGGTGAAGGTGTAGCTGCGGGTGGCGCTCGAGGTACAGTTCTGGACGGTCAAGGTCTCGCTTTCGATGTTAAGGACGCAGGTCAGCGGCTCGTTCTCGGGGTCGGCGATCTGCCAGCCGAAGTCAACACTCAGCGAGCCCGCACTGACGATGGGGGTAAAGCTGGTGATGCGGGGGTTCTGGTTGGCGCTCACCTCGATAGCCCGGGTGCGCTCCTCGAAGCCGCCCTTGCCGTCTTCAACCCTGAACTTGGCCGTGAAGTTGCCGGCCTGATTGTAGGTGAAGTTGTACGTGCCGGGGGTGCAGCCGATCACGTCCCAGACCCCGTCGCCGTTGGCGTCGAGGCGACACTGGAGGGGGTCGGCATTGGCGTCAGAGACCTGCCAGCTCCAGCTCACCGCCAGCGGCGCAATGCCTCGAATGGCCGAGACCTGGAGGTTGTCCACCCTGGGGCCTTGGTTGCCCTGCGGCCCACACGCGCTCAGTAGTAACAGCAACAAGACAAAGATCAAGCGCATCCCGAACCGCCTATACCGACCATTATGGGGGGTTTGGAACCGAGCAGACGTTATTTTTAGTGTTACTTAATCTGCCGCTTCCACCGGCCCGGTCCAAAGCCAAAGTTGACTGCAGCATTGCCCCCATTCGGGTCACCCTCGAGCATTACCAGTCAACGCTCTGCCTGACCTCGGCCCCCACATCGGCGAGCCGGTCCCGAAGATGCGGCTGGATCGAGCCTCCGCCATCGGGGTAGTGCGAAACCCGACAACAGCCCAACTCGACTTCCTGTTTGACCCCCCAGGCCAACCGCATTGACATCCTATCGACCCATCTGTCCTGGACCGAGAATTATTCCAGGTCACCCGGCTCGAGAAGCGCATCCCCGCCGAACTGGCCTAGCGGCTGCTGGCGGGGTTGACCGCCACCCTGCGCCAGTCGCGGTCGCGCAGCAGCGGCAGGGGGTCGATTACCCGGTAGTCGCAGGTGCGCCTGCTGCCCGAATAGACCCCGAAGTGCAGGTGCGGCGGGGTGGTGCGGGCGTTGCCGGTGTTGCCCACGAAGCCCAGCAGGGTACCGGTAGTGACCTTCTGGCCCTCCCTCAGGTTGGGGGCGTAGCGGCTCAGGTGGGCGTAATAGTAGCGCCGGCTTCCCCCGCCCGCCACAAATACGTACAGCCCGCCCCGCGCCCCGCTCCCGATCCGCCAGACAATCCCGGCAGTGGCCGAGTAGACCGGTGTCCCCACCGGGGCAAAGATGTCTTGCCCCTCGTGCCGCCGGTAGCCGTCGCGGGGAGCCCCGAAGGTGTCGGTCACCTGGCGGCGGCTAACCCCCCGCACCGGCATCTGTAAGGTCGATTCCGCTGCCTTGGGCAGCAGGGCCTGGTAGCCCTGCAGCTTCTCCCGGTAGGCCGCCCAGAGCTCGCGCTCGAGGCGCTCGGCCTCGGTGCGCGGCTCGGGCCG
Source organism: Meiothermus sp. (assembly GCA_033762915.1). Lineage (GTDB taxonomy): Bacteria > Deinococcota > Deinococci > Deinococcales > Thermaceae > Meiothermus. Next base: position 2,350 of record JANRLD010000023.1, read on the forward strand.
GGGGGCGAAGTTGGGGTTAGGGTTACAGCCTGGCACCGTGCCCTCGGGGTTTTCCTGCGCCAAAGCCACACCCAGCAACCACACAACCGCCCATGCCCACTTCATAGCCCTAGTTTTTATGCGGCTTTGGTTAACCCGGTGAAAGAATGTAGAGGAACTGGCTGTGAGGCAGCAAGGTTGGTCAGGTAAAGCGGATCGGGTTGGGTCCGCAAGATGAGCGAGAGCAGTTTTGACGGCCCCTGGTGTAGGCAATAGGGTATAAGGTATAAGCCAGAGCTTGCGGGTTCCGGTTTTACCTGTCCCTAAAACCTTTCTTTCGATATCCAGATACCTGCCTCCCTCACCCCCATGCAAATCTCCCTCCGACAACTGGTCTACTTTATCGCCGTGGCCGAGTCGGGCTCGATCTCGAAAGCGCTGACCTCGCTTAACGTCACCCAGTCGGTGGTGACCGAGGCGGTGCGCAAGCTCGAGGAGACCCTGGGCACCGACCTCTTCACCCGACACGCCCGCGGCATGACCCTAACCCACGCCGGGCACCAGTTCCTGCGCCACGCCCACGAGGTGCTGGCGGCCATGAAGAACGCCGAGCAGGCCATCCGCGAGCGCCCCAACCTGGCCTCGGGGCGGCTAAACCTGGGTGTGACCAGCCTGGTCACGGCCTACTACCTGCCCTATCTGCTCGACCGCTTCGAGCGGGTCTTCCCCGGCATCGAGGTCACCATCGTGGAAGATCGGCGTGGCTTCATCGAGCACCTGCTGATCAACGGCGAACTGGACGTGGCGGTGATGAACGTCTCGGTGGTGGATCGGCAGGCCATCGAGACCCGCACCCTGCTCCGCGCACCCTGGCGGGTCTGGCTGGCCACCAACCACCCCCTGGTGCAGCGGGAGGCGGTCGGGCTCTCCGCCCTGCACGCCGAGCGCTTCCTCTCGCTAAAGAACGATGAGCTCGAGGCCGTCACCCAGCAGGTCTACCGCCTGGCTGGCTTTCCCCCGGTGGCCATCCGCACCGACTCTATCGAGGCCATGCGGAGCCTGGTGGCGGTAGGGATCGGGGTGGCGGTGCTGCCCGACCTGATGTACCGGCCCTGGAGCTTGGAGGGCGACCGCCTCGAGAGCCGCCCCCTGGTGGAGGATCTACCGAGGCTCGAGATCGGCGTGGCCTGGCGCAAGGGCAGCCGCCTCAGCGAGGCCGCCCGGCAATTTGTCATCGTGGTTGGCGAGCATAGCCGGGTGCAGGAGTACGGGATGAACTACGCGGATCTGCTGGGCAGCGAGGAGCAGTGACAGCGGGTGGCTCGAAGGGACACAACCGCTCACCCGACCCAGACTCGAGCTGCCCAAAGGAGACTCAATCCGCCGCCACGCTCACCCGCTGCGCGATCTCGGCAATGCGCCTTAAGAAGTGCCCGGTGGGGCTGCTGGTCGCCGCGACCTCCTCGGGCGTGCCCTCGGCCACGATCTCGCCGCCCCGCGCACCGCCCTCCGGCCCCAAGTCGATCACCCAGTCGGCGGTCTTCACCACGTCCATGTTGTGCTCGATGACGACGACGGTGTTGCCGCCCTCAACCAGCCGGTGCAGCACCACCAACAGCTTGGCGGTATCCTCGAAGTGCAGGCCGGTGGTCGGCTCATCGAGGATGTAGAGGGTACGTCCGGTGGAGCGGCGGCCCAGCTCGGTGGCCAGCTTGATGCGCTGGGCCTCACCGCCGGATAAGGTGGGCGAAGGCTGACCCAGCTTCATATAGCCCAACCCCACGTCGAGCATAAGCTGCAGCTTGCGGGCGATGGTGGGAATGTTCTCGAAGAACTCCATGCCCTCTTCGACGGTCATCTCGAGCACATCGGAGATGCTCTTGCCGCGCAGCTTGACTTCCAAGGTTTCTTTGTTGTACCGCTTGCCCTTGCACACGTCGCACTGCACGTACAGGTCGGGCAGAAAGAGCATCTCGATCTTCTTGGTGCCGTCGCCGCCACAGGCCTCGCAGCGCCCGCCCTTTACATTGAAGCTGAAGCGCCCCGTCTCGTAGCCGCGCTTTCTCGCCTCGGGCGTCTTGGAGAAGAGGTCGCGGATCTCGTCGAAAATGCCCGTATAGGTCGCCGGGTTGCTTCTGGGGGTGCGCCCGATGGGCGACTGATCAATCTCGATCACCTTGTCGAGGTGGTCAATCCCGTCAATGCCCTTATGCTTGCCGGGGATGGTCTTGGCCCGCATAAGTTCTTTGGCCAGGGCGGCGTGCATCACATCGTGGATCAGGGTGGACTTGCCCGAGCCCGAGGGCCCGGTGATGGCCACGAATTTGCCCAGGGGCACCTCGAGCGTCACGCCCTTGAGATTGTGCTCCCGGGCCTCCTTCACCACCAGCTTCTTGCCGTTGCCCTTGCGCCGCTTGGCCGGGGTCTCGATGTGCTTGCGCCCGCTCAGATACGCGCCGGTGAGGCTGTTCTCGTCGGAGAGGATGTGCTCGAGCTTGCCCTCCGAGACCACGTGCCCGCCGTGGACACCCGCGCCCGGCCCCATGTCCACGATCCAGTCGGCCGAGCGCATGGTGTCCTCGTCGTGCTCGACCACCAGCAGGGTGTTGCCCAGGTTGCGCAGCTTTTTCAGCGTGCCGATCAGGCGCTGGTTGTCCTTGGGGTGCAGGCCGATGGAGGGCTCGTCCAACACGTAGAGCACGCCAGTGAGGCCCGACCCCACCTGAGTTGCCAGGCGAATCCGCTGGGCCTCGCCGCCCGAGAGGGTGTTGGCCGAGCGGTCGAGGGTCAGGTAGTCCAGGCCCACATCCTCGAGGAAGCCCAGCCGGCTATGCACCTCGCGCCAGATCGGCGCAGCCACCTGCATCTGAAACTCGTTGAGTTCGCGCCGCTCGGCGGGTTCGGCCAGGTCTTCGAGCCGGATGCGGAATTTGTCCAGCTTCTCACCGATCTCCACCGTCTTGTTCTCGGCCAGGGCCTCGAAAAACTGCTTGGCTTCGCGCACCGGCAGATTGGAGACTTCGGCGATGTTGAACATCCCGACCCGCACCGAGAGCACTTCCTTCTTGTAGCGCGTCCCGCCGCAAGTAGGGCAGGCCTTGAGGCTCATGTAGGCCTCGTACTGCTCGCGGATGGCCTCCGAGTCGGTCTCGTTGTAGCGCCCCTCGAGCCAGGGGATCACGCCCTCGTAGCTCACGCTAAAGCGCAGGGTCTCGCGCCCGTTGCGCCGGAACACCACCTCGAAGGGCTCCGGAACCCCGTACAACACCGCGTGCTGGGCTTCCTCTTTAAGCACCCTGAACGGCGTCCTCATGTCGAAGCCCATGTGCTCGGCGAGTGCCCTCAGCCGGTCCCAGAGGTAGCCCTTGGAGTTGTCGCGCCCCTTCGACCAGGGGATGATGGCCCCCTCGGAAAGCGAGAGGTCGGAGTTCACGATCATCTCGGGGTCGAAGACCTGGTTGTAGCCCAGGCCGGAGCAGTCCGGGCAGGCCCCGTAGGGCGCGTTGAAGGAGAAGATGCGCGGCTCGAGTTCCTCGAGGACGCTGCCGTGTTCGGGGCAGGCGAACTTCTCGGAGTAGAGCTCTTCCTGGCCGGAGTCGGGGAACATTACGCGCATCAGCCCGTCGCCGCGCAGCAGGGCCAGCTCCACCGACTCGGCGATGCGGCTGCGCTCCTCGGGCTTGAGCACCACCCGGTCTACCACCAGGTCGATGTCGTGCTTCTCGTACTTCTCGAGCTTGAGTTGCAACGCCTCTTCAATGGTGTAGATGATGCCGTCCACCCTTACGCGGGCGTAGCCCTCCTTCTGAAGCTGCTGGAACTCCTTGCGGTATTCGCCCTTGCGACCACGCACTACCGGGGCCATCAGAATGGCCTTGGTGCCCTCGGGCATCTTGAACAATCGGTCGGTGACTTCGGTGGCGGACTGGCGCTCGATGGGCCGTCCACAGTGGGGGCAGTAGGCGGTGCCCACGCGGGCGAAGAGCAGGCGCAGGTCGTCGTGCACCTCGGTCACGGTGCCCACGGTCGAGCGCGGGTTGTGCGAGGTGGTCTTCTGGTCGATGGAGATGGCGGGCGACAGGCCCTCGATGCTCTCCACGTCCGGCTTCTCCATCACCCCCAAAAACTGCCGGGCGTAGCTGCTGAGGCTCTCCACATAGCGACGCTGGCCTTCGGCGTAGATGGTGTCGAAGGCCAGCGTGGATTTTCCCGAGCCCGAAACCCCGGTAATGACGATGAATTCGCCTCGAGGCAGCTCGACGGTAATGTTCTTTAGGTTGTGGGCTTTGGCCCCACGGACGATAAGCCTGTCCATCCGAAGAACTATAACAGTTGGGCCGGGTTATGTAAATGACATAGCTTGGGGGTGGCTCGAGGGTGTATCATGATGGGTTTGTTTTTTGGCTCGGGCCGATTAGCTACCCCTGAAGGCTACCTGCCGCTTCTGGACCCGCCAAACCGGAGAGCCGAGAGGTTTCAACAAAGTGTCCATCCGCGCCAGGTGGCAGAAAGTTCAACGGCAGTGGGAAACACCAATGCCAGACTCGCACCCAAAAGCCAAGGTGGTATCACAAATCCAGCATGCGCAGGAATGCTATATTCTCCCGCCTTCTCAAGTTGCCAGACCTCGAGCCCCCTCACCGAAAACCGGTCACCCTGAGCGGAGCGAAGGGTCTCCTCGCTGAATCAGGGCCGCCGATTCGATGTTGCAAAAGTCGGGCACTCGCAACATTGGGTAGGCGTGTGGTCGCCCTTCGTAGATGTTTCGCTCCGCTCAACATGACAGCGGTTTTGGCTTCTTGAGTTGCAGGGCCTCGAGGGCTTGAGATTGTCGCCCCTGCCCTTATCTGGCTGGAGACTCGCTTCACTCACCGCACCAGCCTCGAGCCCGCCCATCGCCTTATATGAGAGAAGCGCGCCTAAACATGAGGGTTTGAGGTGAGCCGCCGTACTTTACCCCCTCATGGATAGGTGCTACTATGTGACGGATGTAGTTGTTCTCCCGAAATTCCAAGGGGGGTGGGTGTATACCCGCCCTTTTTTGTTGGGAGAACGAAGGGAGGTGGGCGGGTGGAGGTACACAAACTGGCCGAAGGGGTGTTGTCGCCGTTGGGCTACGACGTGCTCGAGGCCGGCCTGAAAAACAACAGCCGCTCCGCCGTGCTGCTGGTACGGATCGAGCGTAAGGACGAGGTGCCCATCTCGGTCTCCGACCTCGAGCGGGCCAACCGCGCCCTCAGCACCCAACTCGACAAGATGGAGGCCGAACTCCCCGAGAAGTACCTGCTCCAGGTCGAGTCGCCCGGAGCCGACCGCCCCCTCTTCACCGCCCGCCACTTCGAGCGCTTTATCGGCCTAAAGGTCAAGGTGCGCCTCGAGGGGGCCAGCTTCACCGGGAAGGTGGGGATGGTGCGGGGCGACGAAGTGGAGTTCCACGACAAAGACCAGGTAAAGACCCTCAAGCTTGGGACGTTCAAGGCGATTCTGGCAGAGTGGCCGGACACGCCTCGATGAGAGGCTATGGGCAATCGGTTGGCTGTTCATGAAATTGAAACCCAAAAAGCCAACCGCTAAAAGCCGGAAACAATCTCAATCATCAAAACAACAAAGGAGGACAAGTGAATAAGGAATTCATAGACGCGCTCTCGCAGGTCGCCCACGAGCGGGGCGTGACGGCGGAGGTTCTGATCACCAACTTCGAGGAGGCCCTGCGGCTGGCGTATCTGCGCCAGAAGGGTTTCCGCCAGAAGGAAGTGGAGGAGGAGAACAAGGGGCCGGTGGTGGAGGTTCACCTCGACCCCCAGGAGGGCTCGCTGGACGTGCTCGAGATCAAGAAGGTGGTCGAGACCGTCGAGGACCCCGACAAGGAGTTGCAGCTCGAGGAGGCCCTCAAGTTCGACCCCGAGGTGACCGTCGGCGAGGAAATGGAGTTCCCGGTCGACCCCGAGGAGTTCAGCCGCATCGCCGTGCAGATCGCCAAGCAGGTGCTCACCCAGCGCCTCAAGGAAGCCGAACGCACCCGCGTCCACGACGAGTACAAGGATCGGGAGAACGAGGTGCTCACCGGCAGCGTGGCCCGCGTGGACAACCGGGGCAACGTCTATGTCGAGTTGGGGCGCGGCGAGGCCCTGATGCCGCAGAAGGAGCAGATCCCCACCGAGCGCTACCACGCCGGTCAGCGCCTCAAGGTCTATCTCAAGCAGGTTCAGCGGAGCTCCAAGGGCCCTAGCCTGGTGGTCTCGAGGGCCAACGAGGAGTTGCTGCGCTACCTGCTGCGCCAGGAGGTCCCCGAGATTGCCGAGGGCATTGTAGAAGTCAAGGCGATTGCCCGGGAGGCCGGCAGCCGCTCCAAGGTCGCGGTGATGAGCCACAACTCCAACGTAGACCCCATCGGGGCCTGCATCGGGCACAAGGGCCAGCGCATCCAAGCGGTGAGCGCCGAACTCGGCCGCGAGCGGGTGGACATCATCCAGTGGAGCCCCAACCCCAAGGAGTTCATCCGCAACGCCCTCTCCCCCGCCACCGTGGGCGAGATCGTCACCGACATCAAGGCCCCCGAGGAGGGCAAGAGCCGCGCCGCCGTGGTGGTCGCCAAGGATCAGCACTCCCTGGCCATCGGCAAGGCGGGCCAGAACGTTCGCCTTGCCTCCAAGCTCACCGGCTTCGAGATTGACTTCGAGGAGGCCGAGGAGATCACCGACTTAGATGCCGCCATGCTCAAGGCCGCCGAGCGCGACGACAGCCTGAAGGTGTCGCAGGATGCCAAGAGCCGGTTCGAGAGCTTGTTCAAAGACGATGAATAGGAGAGTAAGGGGAAAAGAGGAAGGCGAAACCGCCGATTTCTCGCCGGTGCTCCTTCTCTGCATTCCTCCTTTCTCCCTCCTCTAAACGCGCCCCCGCTCGAGGAAACCCACGATGCCCACTGCCAAACACATCCCCATCCGCCAGTGCGTGGTCTGCCGAAGCCGCAGGCCCAAGGTGGAGTTGTTGCGGGTGGTGAACACGGCGGATGGGGTGTTCATCGACCCGTCGGGGCGGAGGCCAGGGCGGGGGGCGTATGTGTGCCCGGACAAACCGGAATGCTGGAACGAGAAGAAGCTGCGGCGGTTCGCGGGGGCGCGGGCCGCCGAGCTTTCAGGAGCTTTGTATGCGCTACTAGGCGTGCAGGCTAAGCAGAAGGGCGGGACGGAGCCCGAGGCCCGCCAGAAGGGGTGAACCATGGCAAAAGTCCGAATTTATCAGCTCGCCAAAGAGCTGGGGATGGAAAACGAAGCGCTTCTGAAGATTCTTGACGAGATGGGGGTGGAGTACAAGTCGCACGCCAGTACCCTCGAGGACGAGACCGCCCAGGCCGTCAAGGAGCTGATCGGTGAGCAGAAGGTAGCCGAGGCCGCCAAGAAAGCCGAGGTGGCTAGGCAGGCAATCCCGCACCGCCCGCCGGTGGTGGTCATCATGGGCCACGTGGACCACGGCAAGACCAGCCTGCTGGACTACCTCCGCAAGAGCCGTATCGCCGAGAAGGAGGCGGGCGGAATCACCCAGCACGTCGGGGCGTTCGAGGTCAAGACCAAGGGCGGGACGGTGGTGTTCATCGACACGCCGGGCCACGAGGCGTTCACTACGATCCGGCAGCGCGGCGCAAAGGTCGCCGACATCGCCATCATCGTCATCGCCGCCTCCGAGGGCGTGATGCCCCAGACCAAGGAGGCCATCGCCCACGCCAAGGCCTCCGGGGCCAAGCTGATCTTCGCGGCCAACAAGATGGACCTGCCCAACGCCGACATCAACAAGGTCTACACCGACCTGATGCAGCAGAGCATCGTGCCGGTGCCCTACGGCGGTGACGCCGAGGTGCTGCCCATCTCCGCCCGTACCGGCGACGGCATCGCCGACCTGCTGGAGACCATCCTGCTCACCGCCGAACTCGAGGACCTGCGGGCCGACCCCGAAGCCGAGGCCAGCGGGGTGATCCTCGAGGCGCGGGTGGACAAGCAAGCGGGCGTGCTGGTAAGTCTGCTGGTGCAGCAAGGCACCCTGCACATCGGTGACTTTGTGGTGGCGGGCGAGCAGTGGGGCAAGCTCAAGGCCATGTCCGACGCCGAGGGCGCGCGCCGCAACGAGGCCAGGCCGGGCAGCGCGGTGCAGGTCCTGGGCTTTTCCGACCTGCCGGTGGCGGGCGACACCTTCGTGTGGGTGCCCGACCAGGTGGCCGCAAAGGAAATCACCGACGAGCGCATTTCGGAGCGCAAGACCGACGAGGCCAGCAGGGCTCCCGGCGGGCGGGCGGTGCCGCGCAGCATGGCCGAGCTGCTCAAGAGCATGGGCGAGGCCGACCAAAAGGAGATCAACATCATCCTGAGGACGGACACTCAGGGGAGCCTCGAGGCCATCCAGAACATCTTGGCCAAGGAGTCCACCGAGGAGGTCAGGATTAACGTCCTGCTCTCCGGGGTAGGCGCCCCCAGCGAGTCCGACGTTCTGCTGGCCTCCACTGCCAACGGCGCGATCCTGAGCTTCAGCGTAAACCCCTCCGGCGGGGTCAAGAAGATGGCCGAGCAGAAGGGCGTGCCGCTCCAGAGCTTCCGCATCATCTACGAGCTGATCGACGAGATCCGCCGGATGGTCAAGGGCCAGAAGGAGCCGGTCTTCCGCGAGGAGATTCTGGGCCAAGCCGAAGTGCGCCTGATCATGAAGCTCACCAAGGGCACCGTGGCGGGCTGCATGGTGACCAGCGGGAAAATCGTCCGCAACGCCGACATGCGCGTCCTACGCAAAGGCAAGGAGGTCTGGAAGGGCAAGATTGACGCCCTCAAGCGCTTCAAGGACGACGTGCGCGAGGTCGCCTCAGGCTTCGAGTGCGGCATCACCCTCGAGGGCTTCACCGACTTCGAGGAAGGGGATGTGCTCGAGGCCAGCCAGCAGGTCGAGGTGGTGAGCGGGTAGGGCAGGTGAGAAGAGGGAAGGAAAGCCCGTAGGGACGAGGGGCCCCCTCGTCCCAGCGTGGCGAGCAGCCAAATCACCGCACCCCCCCGGCCCCAAACTCACCCAACCCATACCCCTTGCCAAGCCGTTTTCTAACCGTCAAACTGTAGTTCGCCGTTTAGGATGTTTCCGATGTCGGGTGGTCTACACACATTGAGCCGCTGGTTCAGTCTCCTGGTTCTGGGGGTCATGTCCCTGGGACCGGGGTTGTTCTGGTCGCACAAGCCCCCCAAGGCCGAGGGCAGTTTCACCGCGGGCTGGACGGCGGTGCCGCTGCCCCAGCAGGTGCTGGAGGGCAAGACCAAGTGGGGTGGACTCGGACTCGGGTTGTTGTTGCTGGCCCTGTCGGGCCTGGCCCGCAAGCGCCTGCGTCCCCAGTACGCGCCGCTCAACCGCTATCAACCGCCCATGCTGGGCAAACCCCTGTATCTCCCGTTCAACAAACTCCAGACCGACGGCGGCTAGAGGGGTCGGGGCGCAGTGCGCCCCGACCCCTTGTGGTTGGCCTATCGCCGTGCGAACGGGAGGACCGGCACGACCTCGAGGCCTTGCTTCCCGCCTGGAGGCACCCTCGGTTCGAGACCCGCTGGCCCTGCAAACCCGAACACAGCCCAACGTTCAGCTCTTATCTTTTACTTACGCGGAGATTCAGACATGTCAAATCGTTTTTGGACAGGACTCATGCTCCTGTTGATCCTAATCGGCGCACTCGTAGCCATCTGGAAGCCCTGGGCTCCCGCCAGCGAGCCCAGGATTCGCCTGGGCCTCGACCTGCAGGGCGGGCTGCGGCTGACCCTGCGAGCAACCGACCTCAACCCCGACCCTAACGTGGCCCGCGAGGACATGAACGTGGCCCGCTCGATCATCGAGAACCGCGTCAACGCCATCGGGGTAGCCGAGCCGCTGGTGCAGCGCCAGGGTACCGACCGCATCATCGTGGAGCTGCCCGGCCTGCGGCAGGATCAGCAGCAGCGGGCCTTGAACCTGATCGGGCAGACCGCCAAGCTCGAGTTCCGCATTGTCAATCAGGGGGTTTCGGGCACCACGGTTTCCCAGGTCAACGAGGCCATCCAGCGGGCCGGCCTCACCGGGCAGGCCGCCCGCGACCGCCGAACCGAGCTCGAGAAGGATCTGATTAAGCTAAGCGACATGGGGCCGGTGCTGCTCTCGGGCGCACAGCTCCAGACCGCCAACGTAGTCACCGACCAGTTCGGGCGCAACGTGGTCTCCTTCACCCTCAAGCCCGAGGGGACGCAGACCTTCGCCGACATCACCACCCGCAACATCAACCGCCAGCTGGCGATCGTGCTCGACGACCGGGTGTACAGCGCCCCTAACATCCAGTCGCCCATCACCGGCGGGCAGGGGCAGATCACCGGGGCCTTCACCGTAGAGGAAGCGTCCGACCTGGCGCTGGTACTGCGCTCGGGCGCGCTGCCGGTCAAGCTCGAGTTCGCCGAGACCCGCGCCATCGGCCCCACCCTGGGGCAGGACGCCATCAACTCCGGCGCTTTAGCAGCGATTATCGGGTCGGTGCTGCTGTTCGCCCTCATCTTCGGCTACTACGGCTTCTGGATGGGGATGGTGGCGGCGCTGGGCCTGATCTACACGGTGATCCTGCTGGTGGCGGCCATCTCACTGATGGGCGTGACCCTGACCCTGCCGGGCATCGCCGGTTTGATTCTGACGCTGGGCGCGGCGGTAGACGGGAACGTCCTCTCCTTTGAGCGCATCAAGGAAGAGCTGAAGATGGGCAAGAAGTTCCGCCAGGCCATCCCGGGCGGCTTCTCGCACTCGATCATCACCATCCTGGACGTGAACTTCTGCCACCTGCTGGCCGCCGCCGCGCTCTACCAGTACTCCACCGGGCCGGTGCGCGGCTTCGCGGTGATGCTGGCGCTGGGCGTGGTGGTCTCGGTCTTCTCCAACCTGGTGACCAGCCGCTGGCTCTTAGAGGTGCTGGGCGACCGCCGCGAGGTCAAGCCCCCCTATTGGCTGTGGGGCACCAAAATCGACTTCATGGGCATCTCCCGCTACGTAACGGTGGCCTCGCTCTCGCTGGCGCTGCTGGCCGCCATTATCGTGGGCGTGCGCGGCTTCAACTTCGGGGTGGACTTCACCGGGGGCACCTCCTTCACCGTGCAGGTGGCCCAGGACGTGACCGCCGAGCGCATCCGCACCTTCCTCGACGGCGCGGGCATCGCCGAAGTTAAGGGCGGCGAGAGCGTGGTCTCGAGCCTCAGTGGCGGGGCGGGCGGGCAGGAGTACTCGGTGCGCGTCCGTCAGGTCAGCGACGAAGACCGCATCCGCCTCGAGAACGCCTTCAAGACCCAGCTCAACGCGACCATTTTGCAGTCGGAGACGGTGGGCCCGGCGGTGGGGGCGGAGCTGCGGCGCAACGCCGTGCTGGCGACCCTGATCGGGCTGGCCTTAATCCTGGTTTATGTGGCTTTCCGCTTCGACTGGGTATTCGGCGTGGCCAGCGTGGTGGCGGTGGGGCACGACGTGGCAATCGTGGCGGGCATGTACGCGCTATTCCAGCTCGAGTTCGCCGTCCCCACGGTGGCGGTCTTGTTGACCATTGTGGGCTTCTCGCTCAACGACTCGGTGATCATCTCCGACCGCATCCGCGAGAACCTCAAGATCATGCGCGGCAGCAGCTACCGCGAGATCGTCAACACCTCGATCAACCAAACCCTGTCGCGCACCCTGATGACCGCGCTCTCGACCATGCTCCCCATCCTGGCCCTGCTGTTCATCGGTGGGCCGGTGCTGCGCGACTTCTCGCTGGCCATCCTGGTGGGCTTCCTGGTCGGGACGTACTCCTCGATCTACGTGGTCTCGGCGCTGGTGGTCTGGTGGAAGACCCGCGAGCAGCGCATGAAGCTGGCCAACGCGCAGCGGGCCAAGTAAGCGGCCTTACCCAAAGAAAACAGCAGGCCCCTCGAGGTTGGCTCGAGGGGCCTGCGCTTGCAGGGTGAGATAAGTTGGCGAAACCAGCCTCGGCCCTGCGCTTCGGGCTCATCCGCGCTTTAGGCAGCCTTGATTTCCCGGAGCCGTTCTTTAAAACCGCAGTAGCCTGGAGCCATGAAACGCCTCGCAACTGCGGCCCTAATACTCGCGAGCCTCGTTCTCGCCCAGGCCGCTCCCAAAGCTACTGCAACGGTCGCGCAAATCCGGGCCAAGCCGGTCAACAGCCAAAAGGTGATCCTCTCGGGGCAGATCGTCTCGAGATCGGGCGACACCGCCTACCGGTTTGCCGACAGCACCGGCGAGGTCGGGGTCGGCTCTAGACAGCGCCTCGAGCTTCCCCTGGGCGCAAAGGTTACCCTCGAGGGCCAAGTGGACCTCGACCCGCTGGGCGGGCTCGAGGTGAACCTCCTGCGGGTCTGGCTGCCCGACGGGCGGGTGCTGGTCGTGCCGAGGTGAGGCAGCGGAGAGCAGAGGCTTTCGCTGTCTGCCACAGTCTCTTTCCGGCTCCCTGCTCAGTTGCTCAGCCTCTCCCCTTCACCCAGCGGATCACGCTACCAGTGTCCGCGCCGTTGCCCGCCGCGACCAGGCCCACTCGAGCCAGACTGAAGCGATCCGCGCCCGGATAGATGTCCGAGAAGGCCCGGTACAGCACGGCCTCCTCGTTGAGGTAGACCTGGAAACGCTCGCCGTCACAGACCGCCCGCAGACGGACCGGGACGCCGGGCTTGAGCAGGTGGGGCACCCGGGTCCAGACCTGATCGTAGGGGCTCTCGAAGCCGGCGAAGCGCAGCCGGGCCACGGCGTTGCGCTCGTTCTCGTCCATCCAGAGCTTGATCATCAGGTAGTGCTGGGAGTCCTGGAAAAAGCACAGCCCGGTTCGGCTCCTGGGGCTGGGGATGATCTCGGCCTCGAGGTCGGCCAAATTGTGGCCCCAGGGGGCGGTGTAGAGCACCCGCTCGCCCTCGTCCACCCACAGCTTCAGCCCCTCGCGCAACACGACCAGCCGGGCCTTGCCCACGCTGCGCTGCCACTGGACGGGCAGTGAAAGCTCGGGGGTGAACGTTTGCTCGAGCCGGATTTGGCGGGCCTGGGGCTGCCAGGGCAGGCCCAAGTCCAGTTCGGCAGGCAGTTCGATCTCGCGCGGGTGGGCCTCGAAGTCGCCCACCGCGCCGCGCAGCCCCACCCCGCCCGCCTCGGCCAGACGGGCCTCGGCCACCCCGTGCTCGCCGAAGAGGGGCCGGCCATCCATCACCGCCATGACCTCGCGCCCGTCGTCAAGGACGTGGATCCAGCGCGGCTCATCCGACGTCTCGGTCTCCTGGCGGCTGCTGGCCAGAATGAAGTCTTGGCCGCCGTAGCGCAGCCGCAGACGGCTCTCGAGCACGTATCCCGCCCCCTTGCTATCGAGACGGCCCCTCTTGGGGTACTGGTTCTGCTCCAGGGCCAGGTAGTTCTGGCTGTCCAGGTAGCGCCAGATCAGACTGGTGGTGGGGGCGGCGGGGTTCTGCTCCAGGGACAGCGGGTTGAGGGGGGCGCTCAGGCGGGCGTGGATCAGGCCGCTGGGCTGACCCGGCTTGAGCAGCATGTGGTTGCCCACCAGATTCCAGGCCCCCCCGACAGCGGCCTGCCGCCCGAGTTGGGGCTGGCGGTCGGCGGCGTGGGCGGTTCCGTACCAGCGGCCCCATCCCCGCACCTGCCGAACCTGCACGCCGTACACCCGGGTATCGGCGCGGCAACCCGACTCCCCCAGGATGGACTGGTGAACACCGGCGTAGAGCTCGTCCTCGACCGGGCTGTAGGGGTCGATGGCGATGGGGCGCAGCTTGGGCAGCGCGGGCAAATGGGCGCTGCCCGCCACCGAGCCCACGTAGAAGGCCACACCGCTTTCACGCAGCAGGGCCACCAGGTAGAGCGGGTTGTTGGCAAGTCCCACCATGAGCTGGTTGAGTCCGCGCAGGGTCGTGGCCCAGAGTTCGCCGTTGGAGCGCCCGTTGCCTTTGATGACCAGGGCGTGGCTGTGCAGGAGCGGATTCTGCGGGGCGGGGTGGTCGAACCAGCCCACCGCCAGGTTCTCCTTGAGTCTCTCGGCCTTGCTGTGGGCCTTATGGGGCGAACCCTGGCCGGCCTGGGGCGTGGCGGGGGGGTTGGTCGGGTGAGATCTGCGGGCCGACTTTTTCTCATCTTCCGGCGAGATCGAACCCTGGGAGTTGTTGTGCCCGTTGAGCAGAAAGGCCGCAAAGGCCAGACCCGCACGGCGCTCAAAGGGGCCATAGGCCACCCCCTGCCGCCCCCAGCCCGGCTGATCCAGTGGGTCGAAGCGCAAGGCCCCGTTGTCGATCGAGACCTTGGCCTCGAGGTCTACGCCTAGGCGCACGGTCTGATCGGTGCTCTGGCTGCCGATCACCTCACCAAACATCACTTCGTCTTCAAAGCGGTCGGTCAATTCGGTCAGGACGGGCTTGAGGTATTGAGTCATGGCAGAGAGAGAACCTCAGCCATAAGGTTAACCCTTCGCACATAACCCCCCCGTTATGGTCGCAAACCTTCTCCCAGGCACTCTTCTCGGCTTCCGTTACCCCGATCCCTATGCCGTGGCCCGGTTAAAGGGGCAGATAACGTAGCCAGATAACGGAGGGGGGCGAATGCTGGGGCCATACAACCCTTAACCGCCCGCCGCAAAGGCGCAGTACACGCAAACTCGAGCCCTTCCTGGGGCCAACGCCAGCCCACTGAGGGACCCAGCAGAGCCATATCTGCAATTGGCAGTTTATGCCCATCTGGGCATCCAGCTAACGATAATGCCCACCAGGACTGCAACTGCAGCTGCCCAGGGGACCGCCGAACGTCAGACCGCGGTTTGTACAAACGGCTTGGCTTCCAAACGCAGGGGTTCACCTCCGGCCTTCGGCCCTCGGCCCCCGTCACCTACCGGTACTGCATTAACAAGTTTTTGGCGATAATCACCTTGAGCACCTCGCTGGCCCCCTCGCCGATGCGGGTGAGACGGGCGTCGCGCCAGTAGCGCTCGACAGGGTACTCCTTGATGTAACCGTAACCGCCCAGAATCTGGATGGCCTCGTCGCAGGCCTGTACCCCCACCTCGGAGGCGTAGAGCTTGGCCTGGGCGGCGGCGTTGCCGAAGGGTCGCCCGGCGTCGCGGAGGTCGGCGGCCTTGAGGTAGAGCAGCCGGGCCGCCTCGAGCTGGGTGTCCATGTCGGCCAGCTTGTGCGAGACCGCCTGAAACTCGGCGATGGGCTTGCCGAACTGCTCGCGCTGAAGGGCGTACTTGGCGGCGAAGTCCAGCGCCGCACGGCCCAGCCCCACCGCCATCGCGGCGATGCCGATGCGCCCGCCCTCGAGCACCCTCATCACGTCGTAAAAGCCCTTGCCCTGGGTACCCAGCAGGGCGCTCTCGGGCAGTTGAACGTTGTCGAACAGGAGTTGCGCGGTATCGGAGGCGCTGAGGCCCAGCTTCTTCTCCCTACGCCCCACCGCGAAACCCTCTATTGGGGCCTCGAACACAAAGGCCGAGAGCCCCAGGTGCTTTTTGTCAGGGGAGGGCGCTTCGTCGGTACGGGCGTTGATCACATAGACGCCGCCAACCGATCCCTGGGTTATGAACTGCTTGGAGCCGGTGAGCGCCCAGCCGCCGGGGGTCTTGTCGGCTTTGGTGCGCATGGCAGCAGCGTCAGATCCGCTGCCCGGCTCGGTCAAGCCCCAGGCCCCCAGCACCTCCGCCGAGGCCAGCTTGGGGAGGAAGTGGCGCCTCTGCTCCTCGCTTGCGGCGATCAGGATGTGCCCGGTACATAGTGAGTTGTGCGAGGCTACGGTCAGGGCCAGCGACCCGTCCACCGCCGCCACCTCCTCCACGATGCGCGCGAAGACGCGCGTCGAGAGACCCGCCCCGCCGTACTGCTCGGGCACCTGGGCCCCCATAACCCCCATCTGACCCAGCTTGCGGACGATCTCGAGGGGAAACTCCCCGGTCTCGTCGCGCTCCGCGGCGCCAGGAGCCACCTCGGCCTGGAGAAAGTCGCGCAGCGCACCGATAATCTGGCGCTCCTCGCTGTCGAGTTCGAACCACAACTCCTTGGGGCGGTCGGCAATCATTTATAACTCCTTGAGAACTCCAATATATCACTTTTTACAGCTAGTGCTGCAAAAACGTAATACAACCTCGAGGGGTTGGCGTTACAGAGGTGAGTTCTAAGGCCCGGGTCATTCTCACGCCGTAATGGTTTTCTGAAAATCTAGTGATATAGTGGGTAATCGTGCCCCCAGCCGAGCATCTGTCATCGCCGTTTGGAGGCTCATCGCGTTTTTGGAGGAACGCCTGAATGGAGCTTGAAGCAGGAGCAATCGTCGAAGGCCGCGTGACCCGGATCATGGATTTCGGGGCATTTATCGAGTTTCCTACGGGAGAGTCGGGACTGCTGCACATCTCGCAGATCGCCCACGAGTTCGTCCGTAACATCCGCGACCACCTCAACGAGGGCGACGTGGTGAGCGTGATGGTTCTGGGCCGCGACGACCGGGGCCGACTCGACCTTTCCATCAAGGAACTCTCCGCCCCGCCCGTGGAGCCCCCCCGTCCCAAGCGCCTGCCCCGGCAAGCCCCCGAGTTTGAGAACAAACTCAAGAGCTTCCTGCGCGGCTCCGGCGGCTTCGGCGGCGGCGGTGGCGGAAGCCGCAAGCCCAGCGGCGGCAAAGGCGGACGCAAGCGGCGCTAACCCAGGCGCGACGGCAACCCCAAGAGTGATCTTGGGGTTTTTGTGTTTGGGAAGGTTACAGAGTATTCACTTCCTGTACCTGTCTTCCATTAGCCGCAGGAACTGGGCGGACTGGCCTTTGGGCACCGAGAGGTTCTCGAACCCCTCGGCTCGGATCATCTTGGCCAGCTGCACGATCTGACCGCCATGGTAGGCGGTGTGGGCCAGCGAGCGCTGAATCGCCTCCGGCACACTGTGCGGCTGACTGCGGATGGTGATGGTGCGCCCCAGGTCGGCCTCGGTCAAGGTTGCGAGCGTCCCCAGCACCGCCGCCCAGCCCCCCTCCCAGCCCTCGAGCAGGCCCTGCACGGTGTCGCCCTCGAACAGCTCGAACTCGGCGTCGCGCACCCGGTCGGGCTTCTCGCCGTCAGCGGTGAGGAAGTCCGTCCACCTCGAGCGCAGATTCCCCCCAACGTGCTTGACCACCACCGCCAAGCAGTTCGACTCCCGCGCGGGCACATAAAACCACTCGGCTTCGCCGACCTGGACGAGCGCGCGGTCTGACAGTTCCTTATAGCGGCGGAACTCCGCAGCCGTGGCCTCTAGGAACAGCGTGGCAGCCCCCATAGCCGATACTACCAATGCCCGCGGCCTTGCTGCCGTTTACGGATTTGGTGTAGGTAGCTCGGACCCTGAACGCCCCGGCCCCTAAATCTGCCCTTCCAGGTCGCTGAAGTCCATCCCCATTGCGTTGTAACCACCGTCCACATAGACCGTCTGGCCGGTGGTGCCGCCCGCCAGCGGGGAGAGAAGGTACAGGGCCAGGTTGCCGACCTCCTCGTGGGTGACGGGGCGCTTAAGGGGGGCGGTTCCGGCGTACTTGGCGATCATCTTGCGAAAGCCGGGGATGCTCATGGAGGCTACGGTGCGAACCGCGCCCGCGCTGACCGCATTGACGCGGATGCCCTTCGCCCCCAGTTCGTAGGCCAAGTAGCGCACGCTGGCCTCGAGGGCGGCCTTGGCTACCCCCATCACGTTGTACTTGGGTACCACCTTTTCGCTTGCGTAGTAGGTCATGGTGATGACCGAACTTCCCGGCAGCAACAGCCGCTCGGCCTCCCGAACGGTCGCCACCAGCGAGTAGGCCGAGATTTGCAGGGAGGTGTTCCAGTCGGCAGCGGTGGTCTCCACGAAGCGACCCTCCATGGCGGTGCGGGGGGCGAAGCCGATGGAGTGAACCACGGCGTCGAGGTGGCCCCAGGCCGACTCGAGGTCAGCGAACATGACCCTCAGGGCCTCCTCGTTGGTGACATCCACCTCGTACAAGCGGCGGCCGGTGTAGTCGGCGGTGAGTTTCTCGAGCTTCTCCCTGAGCCGCTCACCCTGGTAGCTGAAGGCGATCTCCGCCCCGGCGGCGTGCAGCCTCTCGGCAATTGCCCAGGCCAGACTGTGCTCGTTGGTAACGCCCATCACCAGCGCCTTCTTGCCCGACAGGTTGAGTTCGACCATAACTGGTGCATTCTACAGGCTCAGTCGTGCAAAAAGGAATTTGCGCCCGCCAGGGGGCATCCGCGAGGTCACCCAAAGCCTACCCATGCGGCTGGAGAGGTCAGGGGAGTTTGTTCCGAGATCGCCGTCACCACGCGGTCGGCCAGATGCCTGGCCAGCCGGCTCGCTACCGCGTCCAAGCGGTGGTCCCAGTCCACCCCCTACGCGATCGACCAGGTTTCGCGTCAAAAGCGGACGTTTGGGGGCCGAAATCCTTTGGGCCGAAATCCGCCCCTCACCCCAGCAAACCCGTGGGGCACAGGATTTTACGAGGATTTGGCGCAGAGGAGTGTGCTGGCGTCAACGCATCGCGGGGAGTGGAGTCATTGCGGTTTAGCGTTACGTCGGTGCTGCGATTTTGGGTCATTAATCACTAAAAGCCCAGTGGCATAAGGGGAGAATACTCGAAACAAGCCATCGTCTTGCTCGACCGCTACCTCAAAACATCATGTGAGCATCGGGGTTTGGCGCCAGCCTGTGTCCGCTGTACAGGTTGTCGGCCTCGAGGGCGCAGCTGGAATGGGGGTGTGGCCGAGAACCATGTCAAGTAACGTCGTACTCGAAAACCCTCGAGCCCGGCAGAAAGGAAAGATGCGCGACCTGGATATAGCCTATAAACAATCTAAACATCCGAACCCATTGACCCAAAACAGACCGCAATCGTTTTCTATACCAATCCACATCAATCCTGATACAATCACATATTGATCAGCGTTTACCGCACAAACCACTTCCGGGATATTCATCACTTTTCTAACTAACGCTTGTTAGATAGTCTATTCCCATCTTCGGTCATCCGCCGTAACGGCTGGTTGGCAATGGCAGTCACCGCAGGTCAGCAGGGCACCACCAAACTGGGGATTGTGCCGGGCAGTACGGCCCCGTCGAGGAACACAGGAGGGAGATCATGCAAACGATCAAGACCGAGGTCAGCGCGATACAGTGCGAGTGGATTCCTGGGACCATGAACCAGGTGCGGGTTCGTTTGCTTGACGGGGACATGGAACTTTCGATAGATCAGCTGCAGAAAGCTGCCGGCAAAGACGCTGTACACGAAATGTACCTCAAGGGCCTGATCAGCCTGCCCTTTAGCGCCAAGTTAAAAGAGGCGCTGGCGCGCCGCTGACCTTGCACTGCCCGACAGCCGACCGGAGGAGGTCGGCTGTTTTTTTGGAGTGGTTTGAGTATGCTGATAGCAAAACCGTAGGTCGGTAGGCAAGCCCAGCCCTCGGCGCTCGAGGGAAACCTACTCATGCCGTGACTCGCGACCTGCGACCTTCTGTAAAATGCGGCATGTCGGAACACCAGTTTCTCAGCCGGTTCGGCGACGCGGCCCACTGCCTGCGGCTGCTCGAGCGCTCCCAGCGTGAACTCCTGTCGCTCTTAGAGGGCCTAACCGACCCGCAACTGCACGCCCGGTCTGCCCCCGAAGTCTGGAGCCCCGCCGAGGTGATCGAGCACACCGCCAAGACCGAGGACTCCTTCGCCCGGGTGATCCGCCGCCTGCGCCGCGCGGCCAAGGGAGAAAACCTACCCGCCGTTCCGGTGCCCGCCGGGCAGCTATCGGCGCAGGGTAAGCCGGTGGCCCCCGAAATCCTGCAGCCCAAGGGGATGAACCGGGCCGAACTCGAGGCCGCCTTGCACAACACTCGAGCCTTCCTGCTGAAGGAGGTGCGCGAGAGCGGCGACCTGATTAACCACCCTGCCACTTTCACCCACATGTTTTTCGGGGAGGTTAATGCGCTGGGCTGGCTGCAGTGCGCGGTCTTCCACCAGCGGCACCACCTGGATCAGATCCGCGAGCGGCTGGGCGGGGCTTAAGCCGGGTTGGCGGGCTTCTCGACCTTGGGCCGCTCGAGCGTAGACACCTCGGACTTTTCGAGGGTGGTAGCGGAAGCCTCGGGCAGCACCGCCTCAAGCTCCGCTCGTGCGGCTTCCTCCACCAATTCCGGCGCACCAGCCTCGGGCCTCCCGGGTGCGACAGCCTCGGGATTCTCGAGTGCGACAGCCTCGGGCCTCCAGAGCATCACCCGGCTGCGACCGGCCCGCTTGGCGGCATAGAGGGCTTGGTCGGCTTTCTCGAGCAGGGCCAGCGGGGTCTCGGCCTGCTGGGGGTAGACGGCGATCCCCACCGAGAAGCTCACGCTCAGGCGCGCCTCGCCGTAGGCCAGGTCGAGGCGTTCGAAGGCCCGCCTTAGGGTCTCGAGGCGCTGCTCGGCCACATCGAGCCCCACCCCCGGCATCAGCAAAACGATCTCTTCGCCACCGTAGCGACACACGGTGTCCTCGGCCCTGGTCCTGCTCAGCAAGAGCTGGCCCAGGGCGATCAGCACCCCGTCACCCGCGCCGTGGCCGTGGGTGTCGTTGAGCAGCTTGAAGTGGTCTATATCCAGCATTGCCACACTGACCGACACCCCCTTGCGCCGGGCCTTTTGCAACTCCTTGGGCAGCACCTCGTCGAGGTGACGTCGATTGTGCAGTCCGGTCAGGGGGTCGCGGACGGTCTCCTCCTGCAACTTGCTCTGGAGCAACTGGTTCTCGGCCAACTGGTCGCGAAGTTCCTGCTCGGCCCGTTTGAGGTGGCTGATGTCGCTTAGCTCGACCAGACGCCCCCGAACCTGCCCGCGCTCGTCGGGAATAGGGGTCACGCGCAGTTCCACGTGCAGCTCCCCCTGGCGCACCTCCTCCTGCCGGGCCTGCACCCCCAGCAAGTGGCCGACCCAATGGGAAGGCAACACCTCGCCCATCCGCCGCCCGATCACCTCCCGGCCCGCTGGCCCCAGCATCCGGAGGGCTGCCGGGTTAGCGTCGAGGATGCGGTTGCGCTCGTCCAGTACCAGCATCCCGTCGCGCATGTGCTCGATCAGGGCCGATCTGGCCACGGGCACCACCTCCAGCAGGCGGAACCTCGAGAGGCTGTACATGATCAACAAGCCGGTCAGCAGAAAGGCCAGCGGGGTCAGGGGGAGGTCGGGCCTGGGGCTGTTCCCGGTCAGCTCGAGCAGGCTCACCCCCACCGGAATCAAGGCCCCGAGGGTCAGGGTGAGCAGTTGCCAGCGGTAGACCCCCGTGGCGTCGAGCAGGGCGGTCACCAGCAAGGCCAAGGCCCACAGCAGCAACACGTAGGAGTAGACCAGCGTGAGGTCGGCCCCTGCCCCCCCGACCCGCCCGGCGGCGTCCTGCCAGAAAAGTCCGAAAACCCCGTTGGTCAGCAGCATTCCCAGGCTAAGCAAGGGTATCAGGGTTAGCCACATCAGCACCCTGGGGGTAAGCCAATGGTTGCGCTCGGTTAGGCGCACCACAAAAACCCAGAAGGCGGTGGGCACCACCAGCGCCCCCACCAGCCCGAAATCCAGCCAGAACACGGCCGAGGGGCTGGGCACCCCCAGCTTGTGGAAGGCACTGCCCAGGTCCCACCAGGCCACCCCCAGCATGAAGACCAGCAGGGCCCTCGAGCCCCGATTGCGGCCCCGGCGGTTCCAGAGCACCCAGGCCACCAACAACGCCAGCCCTGCTGCCACGCACAGGGCTATTCCCAGCCAGAACTCAAGCTCTTCCATCTAACAGAGCTCAGTCTACGGCACGCCGTAACATTTGCCCACAAACCCGTATAAAACTTCTCAGGCTTTGGAATGGCTTCGGTCTTTATCTCCAAGGCCGCCCTGCCGTTACAGCACTCGGATAAAACGTACCATGATTCGGAAAAGTTGCAGGGACAACTATATGGCTTTCGTACAAGGAGAAGGGGGCGCTCGAGGTCGGCTCGTTACAAAACGCATAACTCATCAAGTAACAACCTTAACGAAACGTTCAGTCCGCCGGTTTAGTCCATATTCACCCATTGACTTCGGGGTTTCTTCTACTCTGAGTCTCGTGAGTGTACGCCAGCAGCAAAGCGACCTTCGTCTCCCGTCGCCTTTCTCGCGTTTTGCTCTGCGTCGTCCCTCGAGACTGGGGGCGAGAAATCGCCCCCAGCGTTGTCTCTCGTCTAGCGTTTTTCTCTCGCTCGGCGTACACCACACTTTTGTTGTTCGGTAGGCGCACCCTCCTTCTGCCCTCGTAGTAATGCGACTGCCATAAAGTCGCTTACCGAACAACTCTCCCTTCCCGCACCCTCCCGACCCGGCCCCTCTCCCAACGAGAGGGGCCTCGTCATTGGGCATGGGGCTGTGACGGTTGCGGCGTCGGCCCCGGCAAAGTCTGCTATAAACAGGTCGAGGGCTTGCTGTGCGGAGCCAGGCCGATAGAGTCTAGTGTTTGTCGAAGGGCCAGAGTCAAGGTTCCAACATCTCGCCTAAGGCCTGATCCATGATCCAGGGGCACGGCGTCAACGGGTTACGAGAGAAGTTCGTCCTAGGCCGCCAACCGGAGGGGTTCAAAGTGGAAGGAAACTTCGAGTTGATCAGCCCCATCGAGCTACTGCAACTGCTCGCGCAGGCCCGGCAGAGCGGGGCCTTCGGGGTACCGGGGGGGCAGATCTACATCGAGCGCGGCCAACCGGTTCACGCCCAGTACAAAGAGGCCAGGGGGCGCGAGGCCCTGTTCGAGATGCTGGCCCTGAGGGACGGTCAGTTCCGCTTTCTGAAGGGCGAGCGGGCCACCCAGACCACCCTCGAGGGCAGCCTCGACAACTACCTGCTCGAGGCCATCCGCTTTCTCGACACCCGCCTCGACCTATCCCCCTTCGACGAGGTGGAACTGCTGGACCACGAGCGCATGGGCCGGATCACCCTGGACGCCGACGAGATCAGTCTGATAAAGCACCTGGCCCGGCCAATGAGCCTGCTCGAGCTGTCCGAGCGCTGCGGCCTGGGGGTAGACGCCATCGGGCTGCACATCAGCCACCTGGCCCGGCTCTCGCTGGTACAGATCAATGCCCGCACCCCGCGCACCGTCCGCCTGCGGATCGAGCGCCTCGAGAAAGCGCGGGGTACGGTAGTCCAGGTGGACACCCACCTGCTGCGGGTATGGCGCGGCCAGTACGGGGCCTTCGGCAACCTCGAGGTCAAGGACGGCGAGCGCTACCTGCAAGTCGCCATCGAGCCCCGCAGCCAGTTGGGCAAGGCCCTAATGCTCTCTGCCGACGCCCTGCGCCACTACGGGCTGAAGCCGGGGCAAGAGGTCGTGGCATGGCCTTCTCTCTAGCAGGGGGCGCGTAGCGGGAACCGGGCAGCGGGCCAACAGCGAAGGCCGAAAGCGACCCCCCAGAGTTACGGGGTTTATCGGTGTGTTTCGAACAAGTTGTTGGCTTATGACTCTCTGACCTTTGCAATGGTTGGCGTCGCGACCCTTTTGCCTTAACCTACAGGGCCCAGGGGCAAGGCCAACGTTTGAGCAGTCCGCACCCTCAACACCCTGCCGACTGGGAGGTTGCCTGTGATCTTGCCTTCATTTCCCCCTTCTTTCATGTATGCCTTCCTGCATACACGTATAACCCTCGCCCGTCAAGTGGGTACACAAAGCCCTCAGCAAAACATAGAATCTTTCGCAACCCGGGTGAAAACTGCGGGTCGAGGAGGAGCAGATGAAGAGAATTCTAGCGTTGCTGGCCTTGAGCGGGCTGGCCCTGGCGGGACCGCAGGACAACAGTCTGATCATCGGAGCGGCGCAGGAACCCAGGGTGCTGGCGGGCGACCCGGTATCGGCGATCTCCAACCAGTCCATTAAGTTCGAGGTGGAAAACTTTCTGATGGTGCCGCTGTTGCAGACCAACCGCGACTTGGATCAGGTGCCGGTGATCGCCACCCAGGTGCCCACCCAGGCCAACGGCGGAGTTCGCTTTACCCAGGTGCGGCCCGGCGTACGGCGGCTCGAGATGGACTTCACCATTCGAAACGAGGCGGTATGGTCGGACGGCACCCCCATCAGCACTGCTGACTTCGCGCTCTACATGGAGATGGGCAAAACCCGAGGCAATCCCTCCGGCTCGCCGGACTTCTTCGACCGGGCCAACCTTCGGGTGCAGGGCACCAAGAATATGACCCTGGTCTTGGAGCCCGCCTACTTCTACGACCTCGACGTGATCCAACTCTTCTACGCCCCCAACCACATTATGCGGGCCGAGTGGGACCGGGCCAAGGCGGCCGCCGCCCAGTTGAGCGACGCTGCGCGGCAGGCCGAGATCTTCCGTAACTTCTACCAGTCTTTCTCCACCCCCCAGGCCCTCAACGCCGGGAAAATGGTATACACCGGCCCCTTCGTGCTGCGCCGCTGGACCTCCGGCTCCACGATCGACATGGAGCGCAACCCCCGCTTCTGGATCAAGCCCCCCGGCGGCGAGGATAGATACGTGCAGCGGGTGCAGTACCGCATCATCCAGAACACCAACTCGCTGGTGGTGGCCATCCTGGGCGGCGGGATTGACGCCAGCTCGGGCGTCTCGATCAGCTTCGACCAGGGCCGCAGCCGCCAGATCACCAGCCGGGCCCCCGGTCGCTACGAGATTTGGTTTGTCCCCACCCCCTTCTTCGAGCACATCGAGATCAACCAGTTCGAGAACGTCCGCCTAGTCAAAGATCTGGCCCTGGACAACCCCAAGACCCGCCAGGCCCTGATCTACGCCATGAACCGCGAGGCGGTCAACCGCAGCTTCTTCGACGGCCTCCAGCCCATCGCACACAGCTGGGTCTCGCCGCAGAACCCCATGTACAACCCCAACGTCACCAAGTACCCCTACAACCCCGAGCGGGCAAGGGCGCTCTTGGCCGAGTTGGGCTGGCGTCCCGGCTCCGACGGCATCCTGACCCGCAGCGTCGACGGGCGCACGGTGCGCTTCGAAATCGAGTACGTCACCACCGCCGGCAACGCCGTTCGTGAGCGCATCCAGCAGTTCCTGGGCGACAACCTGCGCCAGGTGGGAATCGCGGTCAAGGTCAACAACGCCCCCAGCGCGGTGGTGCTGGCCGCCCCCTACCGCAGCCGGGCCGCCACCGGAACCTGGACAGGCTTCCTCAAGTTCGCCTTCAGCATGGGTCAGGCCGACGACGGGGTGCGCTCCTCGTGCCGCGACGAGAATAACGCCCTGGTCTTCGCCCCGGTGGAGGCCAACGGTTTCCGGGGGCTGAACTACGGCGGCTGGTGCAACGCCGAATACGACCGCCTGCGCAACCTGGCCGTGACCGAGTTCGACGCCGCCCGGCGCAAACAGATCTTCGCCCAAATGCAAGACATCTGGGCCAACGAAGTCGCCATGATCCCCCTCTACTTCCAGTCCGACGCCCGCATCTTCAAGACCGGCTTAACCAACTGGGTCTCCTCCACCTTCGCTAACTCCGGCGCCCCCAACATCGAGCCCTGGCTGATCGGCTGGAGCCAGCGCGGCGCGCAGAAGGTATACGACCAGGCCAAGTACGGTACGCGGGGGCAGTAGGTTCGCAGGTCGCAAGGCACAGGTCAGACGTCGAAACCACGGGGCGAAGGTCGCCCCGTGGTTTTCCCTTTGGCCTGCTGCCGAACCGCTGGTCCAGCACGAGATGAAACCCTCACCCCCGCACGAAGGCGGGCGGTTTTACAGGCCTTTCGCTTTGGTATTCGGCATTTGGAACGGTCTGCATGAACTGCGACATGCCGCCTGCCGACGCCCGCAAGGAATTGCACCGGGCGCGATTTACCGTATCCGCCGGTTACGCCCTTCTACCCTGGCGCGACTAGAACGGTGCGCAGGAGTTTCTACCTGCGAGCCCTGGCCTTCGTCTTTAGAAGCGCGGCATGCTAACACCTACGCCCTACTCACGTTACTTTTACCCTGCCTTAAACGCGCCATGTAACCTTGACATGCAGTTGTAACTGCTCCAAAATTAGGAATGGAGCGCCAAAATTCCCTTCGTCAATCCGAGGTCTGGCACGACGTAGAGGTACACCTCGAGCTTTCTATGGGGTTCGACCCCGAAGAACTCAGCAAGCGCCACCCCGGCCTTGCGCTGGTGATGGCCGAGATGCTGGTGGGGCCGCCGCGCAGGTGGCGCGAGCCGGTGGAGCTGCTGCCCTTCGCCGGGCTGAAGTCGCTCGAGGCCAAGTTGCCGCGCTTGCGTTTCACGCCCGCCGAGACCCGCCCACTAGCCCAGGCCTTGGACCGGATGTTCACCGCAATCGAGTTCGACATCGTGGGGCACAAGATACTGGCAGTTCCGCCGCCCTCAAGACTGATCCAGCTCGAGGGCGGATGGCGGGCTCCCAGCACCATCTGGCTCTGTCACCAGCCACTTGCTTAGAGCGGTTCCCACACATACGCCCTACAGCAAAAACCGCTGTAGGGCGTACATTATTTGCCGTCGCGAGGGAGGTAAGGGTGGGAAACGCGATAAATGTCTGTAAGGTTACGACATGCCACCCGCCCACTCCCGCAGGGAACTGTGTAGGGCACGATTTACCACTTCTGCCGATTCCGGACCTCTACCCTGAGGCAGCTTAGATGAGCCCGGGAGCAACCAAAAAACTTCCTCCACACATAGCTGTGAAAGAGTTTTTTAAGAACTGGCTGAGTTGTGGAGAAGCTGTGAAATTGAGGCTAATTTTATGCTTATTTGACCACTTTTCTTGGACTTGGTTCATGTTTTTTATTTCGTCCAGAACAACATAAACCCAAGTTAAGTGCAATTCCACTGGACAACTGCTAAGGTGGGTGCTAGACTCGGTGTCGCTGAGATGTAAACGGTTACATCCAGTACCCCTGAGAACAACATGAAGAGGTCTAAAATGGGTGGTGACCCTATGGTTTTGCATGCCGAGATGAACCAGAACCTGGACGCGCTGGTGGAGCGTGCTTGGGTTCTTCTTAAAAGCGGAAACCCCTCCGCACTTCCGCTTGCCCAGGAAGCCGAGCGCCTGGCCCGCCAGCAGGCCGACGAGTACAACTTCGCCCAAAGTCAGTTCTTGCTGGGCGTGAGCGCACTCGATGCTGGCAGACCCGAGGAGGCCCTGCAAGAACTCACCAACGCCCTCACCCGCTTCCGCTGGTTCAACGACGCCGAGCGCGAGTGGTACGCCCTGGTCACCATCGCCCAGACCTGGTACGTGCTTGACGACTACGACCAGATGCACCAAACCTTGATGGCCGCCAAGCAGCTCGAGGCCCCGCTCCCCGAGGCCAAGTTCCGCTGGCTCGACCGCATCGGGATGGTCCGCTAGCGCTCCGAGACATCCACGGACAACGGTCGAAGGTCAAGGGACAAAACCCCGTCTACACATTCGCCCGATACCGCTCTTATACGTCAGCTGTCGCCTGGGTTCTGTCTTTCCCTTCCCCCTTCGCGCCCCCTGGCCCCCTCCCGTCGGGAGGGGGCTTTGCTCTGCTCTTTCCGCTGTCCCCTCTCCCTCTCAACACCTTTGGTCTCCCTGATCCTGCCCAATCTCCATGTTGCGCCCGCAAGACGCGCAAGCCACCGCCCCGCCGGCTAAACCTGCGTGGGAGGAATTAACCCCTCACCCAGCCCAGCGCCGCTGAAACCGCATCCGCCGCTTTTCTCACGCGGCTGCCCAGGGCCTCGAGGCGTTCGTCGGGCACACGGCTGGCGGGAGCAGATAGCGACATCGAGGCCACCACCCGGCCGCGGTTGTCATGAACCGGGGTGGCGATGCAGCGCACGCCGTCCTCGCGCTCCTCGTCGTCCATCGCGAATCCGCGCCGCTTGGCGACCTCGAGGGCTTCCAGAAAGCCGGTGATGGTGGTGAGGGTCTTGGCGGTGAACGGCCTTAACGGTCCCGCACCTACCATGCGGCGGATGTCGGGCTCGGCGTGCTCGAGCAAGAGCGCCTTACCCACGCCGGTGCAGTAGAGCGGCGCCCTGGCCCCGATCCGGGTGAACATGCGGATGAGCTGTCGGCCCTCGACCTGGGCGATGTAGACGGCCTCGTTGCCATCCAGGACTGCGAGGTTGACGGTCTCGTTGAGCTCGTCGACCAGCCGCTCCATCTCGGGCAGTGCAGCGTCAATGAGGCCACCCCTGGTGAGAAAAGCCGACCCGACCTGATAGGCCCGCAGCCCAATCTTCCACAAGCCTTTGCTCTCGTCCCAGTCGGCGAAGCCCCGGCGGCGTAGCGTCTCGAGCAGGCGGTAGGCGGTGCTGGGCGATAGGCTGGTGCGCCGCGCCAGGTCGGACAGGCTCATGGTCTCGGCCTCGGACAACACCTCAAGTAGGTGCAGGCCGCGCTCGAGGGTACGAACCTCCCCCACCTCGGTGGTGCGGGTGCGGCCCGGACGGCGTGAGGTCTCCATAGGGGCCAGATTATCATTATTTTTTACTATGTGCAAAATATTGTCATTCCTTGACAAATAAGTGAGGAACATTCTAGGCTGGAGTGACGGAGGAAGCGGAGGAAGTGGAGGAAGGTGGAGGCAACAGGATGGCTTGGATACAGGGTAAGCGGGCCGCTCACGGCGCAGCTCTCGACAAGGTCTTCTTTGCGGCGTGTCTGGAGTATCTACGTGCCCGACATCGGCAGCCCCAAGGCACTTGACCTCGAGCGCCCTGGGCCCAGCGGCAGCCTCGGAATTTTCGCTTAAGCGCGAAGTGGCCGTTCGGCTCCCTCCTTAATCTACCGCGTCCCTTCTACTGACTTTCGACCTTACTTCCCTCCAGCCCGCTCACAAGGAGCCCCCATGACCCAGAACCAGCCCAAAGGCATCCAGATTATCGGCGCGCAACTCCCCGCCTCGAGTACCGTCCTGACCTCCGAAGCACTGGCCTTCCTGGCGGCACTGCAGCGGGAGTTCAACCCGGTGCGCAAGGGGCTGTTGCAGCGGAGGACGGAGGTGGCGGCCCGCATCAAGGCCGGCGAGAAGCCGGGGTTTCTCGAGCACACCCGTTTCATGCGCGAGAGAGAGTGGAAGGTCGCGCCCGCGCCCGCCGACCTGAACGACCGCCGAACCGAGATTACCGGCCCCACCGAGCGCAAGATGATGATCAACGCGCTCAACTCCGGCGCAAAGGTCTTCATGGCCGACTGCGAAGACTCGCTCTCCCCCACCTGGGAGAACGTGGTACAGGGGCAGCAGAACCTGATGGATGCGGTCAGGCGGACGATCCGCCTCGAGACCCCCGAGAAAACCTACGCCCTCAACGAGACCATTGCTACCCTGCTGGTGCGCCCGCGCGGCTGGCACCTGAATGAGCGGCACGTCCTGGTGGACGGCGAGGCCATGTCGGGAAGCCTGTTCGACTTCGGGCTGTACTTTTTCCACAATGCCAAAGAGCTGCTCTCCAGGGGCTCCGGCCCTTACTTCTACCTTCCCAAGATCGAGAGCCACCTCGAGGCGCGGCTGTGGAACGACGTCTTCGTGTTCGCGCAGGACTACTGCGGGGTGCCGCAGGGCAGCATCCGGGCCACCATGCTGATCGAGACCATTCTGGCGGCCTTCGAGATGGAGGAGTTGCTCTACGAGTTGCGCGATCACGCAGCAGGCCTCAACGCGGGACGCTGGGACTACATCTTTAGCTGCATCAAGAAGTTCGCCACCGAAGATGTGATCTTCCCCGATCGCGCCCAGATCACCATGACGGTGCCCTTCATGCGGGCCTACACCGAGCTGCTGGTGCGGACCTGCCACCGTCGCGGGGCGCACGCCATCGGGGGCATGTCGGCCTTCATCCCCAACCGCCGCGACCCCGAGGTGACCGCCAAGGCCATCGACCAGGTAACCAAGGACAAGCAGCGCGAGTCCGGTGACGGCTTCGACGGCACCTGGGTGGCCCACCCCGATCTGGTTCCAGTAGCGCTGGGCGTGTTTGACGGCGTGCTGGGCCAGAAGCCCAACCAGAAGGACCGGCTGCGCGAGGAGGTGAACGTGCAGGGCCACCAGCTCATCGACTTCCGCATCGAGGGCGGCAAAGTCACCGAGGGCGGGGTGCGGAACAACATCAGTGTGGAGTTGCAGTACATGGCGGCCTGGATGGGCGGCAGCGGGGCGGTGGCGATCTTCAACCTGATGGAAGACGCCGCGACTGCGGAAATCTCGAGGTCGCAGCTATGGCAGTGGCTGCAAAAAGGCGCAAAGCTGGAAGACGGGCGGGCCTTCACCCTCGAGATGTACCACCAGCTCAAGGGGGAAGAGATGGCGAAACTGGCCGGGATGAAAAACCTCGAGGCCGCCGCCAAACTGCTCGACGACCTGGTGCTACAGCCCGAGTTCAAGGAGTTCCTGACCCTGCCCGCCTACGAGCAGCTGGGGTAACCAGACCCTCAAGCAGCCGTCCGCCGGGCCACTTTGGGGTCGGCGGACGGCGTCATGTACTGCCCAGGAACTCTGCCGGACCTCGGCTGGGCCAACGGCTTGCTGTCGCGCTCAATGAAGCAGCAGCAACGAGCCTCCAACCACCAATAGAAGCCCCAGACCAATCATCACCATGTAGCGACCCAATGTCTCAAAGCTCATATCTTCGACCGCCTTTCGAGAACCACAATTACCGCCGATCGCGGGTTAGTGAGCAGTATGGCCGGGCGGAACGAATTTGTCGCTCACAGCGGGCGTTATGGCCCATTAACTCGAGGCTCGGCGGCATTAACCGACGTTATTGCCTGGGAGGCCCCGGCCTTTAACCTCTGCTCACACGGCCCTCTAGCTCTGCCCCAACAATGAGCCCATGCGCCGAGTTATCGCGGTGACGGTACTTCTGGGCTTCACGCTGGCGGCCACCCCCTACAGCTACAGCGCTTTCAAAGCCGAACTGACCCGCCAGACCCAGAACAAGGGCCCGGCGGCAGTGCTCTCGTTGGCCCGGATGCAGCAGCTCCTGCCCACCGGCTGCGGCGGGCAGCGCGCGCGGGTGCTGGAGGCCACCGCCCGCAACGCCGGGCGGGCCGCCCCGCCCTTGGTAGTGCTGGGTTACGGCCCGATGCGGGTGACGCTGGTGGACTACGGCGGCCTACGCGGGGCCGACCGTCTGCGCCTCTTCGACATTGGCCCCCGCCTCTACGACACCCGCGTAAACCCCAAGTGGAAGACCCCCACCCTGGCCTACCGTCCCAACCCCCGCGCCGTCGGCTTCGGCTACCGGGCCGCCGACAACAACGCCGAAATCCGCCTGGCCGTGGGCGGCCGCTTCGACCTGCGCCTCGAGCAGTTCAATGCCACCAGCATGAAAGCCCTCGAGGGCTGCCTGGGGCGGGTGAACATGGGCGAGTTGCTGAGGGTGAGCCGGTAGCAGGCGCGCAGTGGGCAGAGCGGAATGCCTCGGGGGCTCCCTCCTGCGGCCTCTCCCAACCCCTCCGCGCCCCTAGCGGTGCTTCAGCGCCTCCCGCACCGTCAGCGCCGAGAACCGACCCCGATGGTGATCGACGAAGGCGTAGACCAGGCCCGCGTCCACCTTGGCGTACTCGCGCAGCGCCCAGCCGATGGCCTTGCGAATGAAGAACTCCTGGTCGGCAGCGTTGTGCAAGGCGTAGTCAAAGAGACGTTCGGCGTCTGTTTCAGCCCTGTAGCCAAGCTGGTGGATGATGGCGGAGCGGCGCAGCCAGAAGTTGGGGTGGCGGCTCCAGCGGTCCATCTCGAGCCTCAGCTCCGGAAAGCGCCTGACCAGGGGCGAGACGAGGTTGCTCGAGAGGTCGTCTACGCTGTCCCACCAGGACTTTTGCGGGATCAGCTCCTCAGCCAGCCGGAGGTTTTCGGCCCTCAGTACCTTGCGCTCGGCCCACAGCAGCAGTGCGGCGGCGTACTGGTACTCGCGCTCGTCCAGCCCCCAGAGAAGCCTCGAGGACTGCTCGAGCCATGCTGCATCCACCCTCCCCCTGACCCGGACGAGCATTGGCCGCAGCGTTGTCTCTAGAAGCGGACGGGGCAAGCCCAAAAAGGGAAAGTGGTTCTTCATGTATTTGGCCATCGGGCCGGCCTTGAGCGGGTTGCGGGCAGCCTCGAGGGCCTCCCCCACTTCGGCGACGAACTGCGCGGGACTGGGCATCTCACCCATAGCATAACCCGCAGTGAGGCGGAGCCCTGAGGTTGCGCCAAGGTATCTGTGAAGCGGCAGAAAGCCGTGAAAGCAAGCACTGGTGCAAGCACTGGTGCAAGCACTGGTGCAAGCACTGGTGCTATTCCCTCTGGACGTTTCGGGGCGGCATTTCGCACTTCAACCATGGGAGCACTTGGTATACTCGAGCCCTATGCCTCTGGAGCGCGTTGTGGTGTTCGGGTTCGCGGGCAGCGGGAAAAGCACCTTGGCGCGGCAACTCGCGCAGCGACTGGGCCTCGAGTATTTCGAGACCGATGCGCTGCACTGGAACCCCGGCTGGGTGGGCACCCCGACGCCTCAGTTCCGGGAAAAGATAGAGGCCGCCACTGCCGGTGTGCGCTGGGCCACCGAGGGCAACTACTCCCAGGTCCGCGACATCTACCTAAAGAGGGCCGACACCGTGATCTGGCTGGACTACCCCTTCTGGTTCACCTATCTGCGTCTGCTCCGGCGCACGCTGGGCCGAATCCTGGACAGACAGCCCATCTGTAACGGCAACTACGAGACCTTCGGCGGGGCTTTCTTGAGCAGGAAATCGCTGCTGCTCTACGCCCTGCAGTCCCGCTGGCGCATGTGGCGCGAGGGAACAGACTACTCCAGCCGCTGGGACACGTACCCCCACCTCGAGGTGTTGCGTTTCCGGAGGGCGAAGGAGACCCAGGCCTGGCTGGAGGGCCTCAAAGACGGCGGGCAACGGGCAGCAGGGGCCTAACAGCGAACCCTTCGAGTGCGCCTCGAGAGGTTTCGCTTCCGCCGTTGGAGGTAGGGTGGTTACTGAATCCGCACGATCTGCGCGGTAGAGGGTACGCCCGCGTTGTCCAGTATGAAGACCATATAGAAGCCCGGAGGCGCCACGTTGCGGGCAGAGTTGGTTCCGGCAGAGCCGTACATGCCGTCGGAGGGGGTCTGGACGGTGAGGGTGTTGCCGCTTTGGGACTGGATGGGCAGCTCGAGGTAGCGCTGGTTCTGGTCGAAGCCGTGCGTCGGAGCACCCAGCGCCACAAAGGTCACCTTGCGGATGCTACGGCCCGCCGTGGGGTGCGCCCAGGTCAGACTGAAGGCGGAGTTGTAGGCCAGAGTGGGGTAGTTGTCAACGAGGGGAATGTTGGTGCTCTGAATGACGGGCCGGGTGGCCAGTGCACCCGTGTTGGTGAAGAGGTAGGGAGGGTAGTAGATTTCGTGATTCTTCTGGTTCACCGCATTGGCCCGCTGGGTGGGCGAGGCGCTTTGCAGGCTGCCGTACTCGTCGGAGCCGTTGCAGAAACCGCAGCCGCCGCCCGCCGCCGTCCAAACCGTGGCATCGGGGAGCAGCATCGCCACGGAGTGGTACATGCGCGGCTGTGCAGCCTTGGCGCCGAGACGGAAGCTGCCAGAGGTGGCGTTGGGCGTCCAGATTTCCGAGGTTCGCACGGCGAGGTCAATGTTCCACAGGGTGCTGGGGCTGACCATGTTGGTGTAGGTCTGCGGCAGATTGCCCGATTCACCAAAGCGCTGCTGCCCGCCGCTCACAAACACTTCGCCGTTGGCGAGTGAGACCGCGCTGGCGTGGGTACGGCGGTAGGCCATGTTGGGTCCAGTCACCATTGCGGGCGTGACCGAGGAGGTCTGGGGCAGGGTGATGTGCAGGGTGGTGTTGGTGTTGTTGTCGGCCCCACCCGGTACGCCGTTATCGATGAAGGCGGTTCCCCCGCCAAGCACCAGAATCTTCCCCGGCTCGTACATCACCGAGCTGCCATACCAGCGGTAGCCGAACCCGCTGGTCTGGGCACTGGTAGACTGATAGG
This sequence comes from Meiothermus sp., assembly GCA_033762915.1. Classification (GTDB taxonomy): domain Bacteria; phylum Deinococcota; class Deinococci; order Deinococcales; family Thermaceae; genus Meiothermus. The sequence goes on from JANRLD010000023.1 coordinate 36,268, forward strand.
CCCAACTGCCGTTGCCGCTGGTGCTGAGGGCGCCCTTGGCGTAGGAAGCCCCGGACAAAAACACCGAGCCGTTGGGTGCCACATGCCACCAGGGGTAGTAGTGCGAGAAATCGAAGCCCGCAGCCGTGGGCGCGGCCGTCACCCCCAGCATCCGCAGCTGGCCGGTAGCGGGATTGTAGACCTCGAAGGCGTTGTTGGCGCCATTGGCGATCCCGTAGGCGCCGCCGCCGCCCTGCAGACCGGTGGGGCAGTTGCCGCCGCCGATACGGCAGATGGGTTGGCCTTGACGGCTCGAGTCCCCGGCCGAAGTTTCGGTAGGGTTGCTGCCGTCCACGAAGCTGGTATCGGGCCGGGCTTTACCGCCGGTAATCAGCAGCTCGCCGTTGGGCAGTTTGGTCACCGTGGGATACCAGCGGTCGCGCCACATGTTGGGGGTACGGCTGTTGGGGCCGTTCTCCCAGGTGTTGGTGCGCGGGTTAAACACGTTGAGCTTGATACTGCCCCACTCCGAGCCCATGTTGCCCCCGGCGGTGAAGAACTCGCCGTTGGTCAGGACGGTGTAGCCCGCACAGAACAGGTCCGTGCCCCTAGCAGACGGGCTGCTGGACTGGCTACCCTGCGAAGCGCGGTTGCCGAAGCTGGCGTCGCTGAACGTACCGACGGCGGGGTTCCAGATCTGCACAAACGAGCCATCCTCGGCCCCCAGCCCGGCCACGCTTCGGGGGCTGGTGTTGTGAATTGCGGTGCTGGTGTCCTCGCGGTACTTGCCCACGTCGTCCGAGGCGTACCACGCAATCACCCTACCGTCGGGCAGTAGGGCGCTATAGGTGGGCACGAGCGGCCAGTTATCCACGACCGGGCCGAAGCATCCACGCACCCCGGCGTTGCTGGCCTCGTTGCCCACACGCGGCGCACATTCGGCCGGAACCGCCACGTCGTTGGTGTTGATGAAGTTGCTGCTGCCCGCGCTGTTGACTGCCTGAACGCGGTAGGTATAGGTGCGCCCGCCTGCGAGGGTGCTGGTGGTGTCGGTGAACTCCAGATCCGTCAGGTTGGCGCTCAGGGTGCTAAAGTTTCCCGAGCCTAGCCGCCGCTGCACAGTGTAGGTGATGTTCTCGCCGGTGGCCGGGGCCTGCCAGACCACCCGCACCCCGACGCCGGAGCCGCTCGAGACCGCGTAGGCCAGCACGTTTTGCGGCACGCCGGGCGCGACTGGGCCGGGGCCGGGGCCAGGCCCCGGGCCTCCGCTGCGCGCCCCCACCACCACCTGTCGCTCGGGGGACCTGGCGGTTCCGCCGATGACGCGGTAGACGTAGGTGGTGCTAAAGTCAACGGCGCTGTCGGTGTAGGTGTTGGTGTTGACGGTAGCGATCGGGCTGAAGTCCGCCGCGCCGGTCTTGCGCTCCACGGCGTAGCTCGAGACCCCGGCCAGGGCGTTCCAGCTCAGGGTCACGCTGGCCTGCGCCGCGCTGGTGTCTACGTTGTCGGTGAAGTTGGTGATCTGTACAGACACGGGCTGGCTGCCCCCGGTGTCGCAGGCCGCGATCAGCACCGCCAAAGCCAGCCCAAACATCCATTTGTTCCATTGGTTCATGAAAACACCTGCTCTCTGTCACCAAATTGTAGGGGCAAACGCCTCCGTTTTGCTGGAGTTTTCATAACGTCTTGACGGCAGAGGCGTGAACCCGCAAAAACCTGCCGGGAACAAAGCGGCCTTGGCCCCGTTTCCGCTTGCGAGGCTAGCGAAACCTTGGGATAACGGCGAAAAGTAAACCGGGCGTGAGCTTCACGCCCGGTCTGCCGCGAAAAGGCTACTGGATTCGGATGATCTTGGCCTCGGAGGGCACGCCCTGGTCGTCGAGGATGAACAGCATGTAAAAGCCCGGAGGGGCCGCGTTCTGCGAGGCAGTGGCGCCGCCGAAGTTGGAGCCGGTAAAGGTCGTGCTGATGGTCAGGGTATTGCCGTTGCGCGAGGTGACGGTGGGCTCGAGGTAGCGCTGGTTCTGGTTGAAGGCGTGGGTGGGGGCGCCGAGGGCCACCAGCGAGACCTTGCCGATGCTGCGCCCGGCCTCGGGATGGGCGAAGCTGAGGGTGAAGAAAGCGTTGTAGCCGACGGTGGGGAAGCCGCCGCTCTCGGCGATGCTGGTCTCCAAAATCACCGGGCGCTCTTGCAACGAGCCGTCGGCCTTGAACAGGTAGGGGGGGTAGTAGATTTCGCTGTTGCGCTTGTTTATCCGGCTCATGCGGACGCTCGAGGGCTGTCCGCTCAGTGAAGGGCCGAACACTGCGGCAGGCAGGTTGTCGCAGGTGCCGCAGCCCCCGCCGCCCGCCGTGAGCACGGTGCCGTCGGGCAGCAGCATCGCCACCGAGTGGTACATCCGCTCCTGGTTGGCCAGCGCCGCCAGGCCAAAAGTTTGGGTGGCCGGGTTCCAGATCTCCGAGGTGCGCACCGCCAGGTCGAGGTTCCAGATGGTGTCCTCGTTGACCGTGTTGGGCCAGGACAGGTTAGCGGCTGGGGCGGCCCTTGGTGCACCCTCGCCGCCGTTCTGCTGGCCGCCGTTGATGAAGACCCGCCCGTCAGCCAGCACGGTGGAGTTGTGGTGGGTGCGGCGGAAGTTCATTGTGTTATTGCCTGAGCCGGTGGAGATAGAGGCGCTCGAGGCATTAAGGGTGATGAGGATTGGGATGTGGTTATCCTCGGTCTGGCCGTAGCCGCCCACCGGGCTGCTGGTGCCGTTGTTGCCGAAGGCGTAGCCCCCACCCGTCACGAGGATGCGCCCTGGTTGGTACATTACCGAACTGCCGTACACGCGCTGGCCGCCCGTGAGCTGGACGTTCGTCCAGGCCGTACTGGGAGTGCCGCCACTGAAGTTCTGGTTCAGAAATGCCCGCTGGCGGCCCGCCCCCGCGAGGTAGACCAGGCCGTTCGGAGCCACGTGGAACTGCGGGTAGTAGTGTTCGAAGGTGGGGATCTCGCGGGCGGTGGTGGGCAGCATGGTCAGGCTGCCGGTAGCGGGGTTGTAGACCTCGAGGGCGTTGTTGTAGCCGGTGTTGGCTCCATCGCCGCGGATGCCCCGGTACGTGGCGAATACCTGTCCGGCCCCGCCCGGCGGCAGGTTGGCCGCCCCCGCAGGTGCGACGCCGCCCACCGTGCCCTGCAAACCCGGCGGGCAGACGTTCCCACCGCCCGTGCGGCAGATGGGCTGACCGGTGCGGCTCGAGTCGCCTAGGGCGGTCTCGGTCGGGCTGGTGCCATCGGTGAATGTGGCGTCCTTGGCCGAGGTTCCGCCCGAGATTAGCACCCGCCCGTCGGGCAGTTTAGTGAGTGTGGGATACCAGCGGTCGCGCCACATGTTGGGCGTACTGGGCCCGGGGCCTTTTTCCCAGGTGTTGGTGCCGGGGGTGAAGAGGTTAAGCCGGATGCTGCCCCAGGTCGCCCCGATGTTCCCGCCTGCGGTGAGAAACCTGCCGTCGTTCAGTACGGTATAGCCCGCGCAGAACAGGTCGGTGCCCTTGCCGCCGCTCTGATCCAGATTGGTCATCTGAAAGGCGGTGGTCGCCCCGCCCTCGGCGGGGTTCCATACGGTCACCAAGCTCTGGTCCTGTGTCCCCAGACCCGGTATGGCGCGGGGGTTCTGGTTGTGTACGGCCTGAGCATTGTCTTCGCGGTACGCACCAACTTCGTCGGAGGCGTACCAGGCGATTACCCGCCCGTTGGGCAGCAGGGCCGAGAAGGTGGGCACCAGGGGCCAGTTTTCCACCACCGGGCCGAAACAGCCCCGGCTGGCGATATCAGTCGAGCCGTTCGCACACTGCGAGGGCACCGAGACCTGGTTGGACTCCACCGGGCTGCTGCTGGTCGAGCCGTTGAGGGCCTTGAGGCGGTAAGTGTAGCTACGTCCGCCCGGCGGCACGGTGTCGGTGAAGTTAACGCTGCTGGCACTGATGCTACCGCCCACTGCCGCGAAGTTGCCATCGCCCTGGCGGCGCTCGAGGGCGTAGCCTGTCACGGACCCGGCCGGAGCCGTCCACTGGAGGCGCACCTGGGTGGGCGAGACCGCCGAGGCGATCAGGCCGCTGGGCGCATCCACAGGGCCTCCGCCCCCGCCACCCCCGCCCCCGCCCGCGCAGGCAACCAATGTCAAGACCAGTAAACCGAGCAAAACGCGAGAACAGGCGGAGAAGTTCAAAACCATACCCCTATGACTGTAGGCGATTTGTCCCACTTCGATGCCGCAAAACCGACACCTTTACGTGAACCGCCCCGTAACTTCAACCCTATCGCGCCCCGAATTAGAAGCCCTACACTGGTCGTTTGGAAAGTGAGGGGCGCGTTCCGGTAGCGTAACGAGGATGTTACAGATGAGCCGGTTTGGAGCCCTACGCGCGAACAGGTAAACTCTGCCCCATGAGCAAAGTCGCTTTCATCGGTCTGGGCGCGATGGGCTACCCTATGGCTGGACACCTGGCCAAAAAATATGAGACCCTGGTCTACAACCGCACGCCCGCCAAGGCCGCGCGGCACGCCGCCGAGCATGGCAGCAAGGTCGTGGATTTGGCCGCAGTTGCCGAAGCCGACGTGATCCTCACCTGCGTCCCCATCTCCAAGGACGTCGACGATCTGGCCCGCTCTCTCCTCCCCCACTTGCGCTCCGGCACGCTCTGGGTGGATCACACCTCCGGCGAGCCCGAGCTGGCAAAGCAGACGGCCGCGTTGCTGGCGACCAAGGGCGTGAGCTACATGGACGCTTGTCTATCCGGCGGCGTCGCGGGGGCGATCAACGCCAAGGCCACAGTGATGTGCGGCGGCTCGGAGGCCGACTTCGAGCGGGCCACACCCGTCATGCAGACCTACGCCGCCAAAATCGTCCGCGTGGGGCCGATGGGCGCGGGCCACGCGGTCAAGGCGGTCAACCAGGGTCTACTGGCCGTCAACCTCTGGGCGATGAGCGAGGGCATGGTGGCCCTGGCAAAACAGGGGATAAACCTCGAGCTGGCCCTCGAGGTCATCAACGCCTCATCAGGCCGATCCAACGTCTCGGAAAACCTCTTTGGTTCTCGGGTGGTCAGCCGCCAGTTCCCCAACACCTTTGCGCTGGGCCTGCTGGCCAAAGACATGGGGATCTGCGTCAAGGTGCTCGAGGCCGCCGGGACGCCCGCCCCGCTGCTGCGCCAGTTGCGTGAGTTCTTCGACATCGCCAAGAAAGAGGTGGGCTCTGCCGACCAGGACCACACGGCGGTAGCAAAGCTGCTCGAAAAGTGGGCAGGGGTGGAAATCAGATAGGTGCGGGAAAAAAAGCAAGGAAACGGAGAAAAGGGAGGTCCAAGGCAAAGGTCAGCGGCAACCCCTGCGGCCTATGGGTGACGGTCTGGGCGACCCATGGGCAAGAAAAGCGGAGCCGCGCCGCCTCAAGTTTCCATAGTTAAAAGCTGCCCGCCAGTTCCCGCAGGGAATTGTGCCTCGGGTGGCCGCTCTGCGGCTATGGCGCACGCCACTCCGCCCGGGCACCTGTCTACCGCATTCGCCGATTCCGCACTTCCACCTGGCGCAAGTTAACTCGCCCTTTGGTGCGCTCCGTCTGCGTTAATGGCCCGAAAGACCGGCGCCCGCACACCGATCATCAACAACCGTGCGACTCCTGGGAGATCGCCTTGAGGCTCCCCTTTTCCCACAACGCTCTGCCTGCCGCCCCCTACCTTCCTTTCCACCCTGCCCCCCGCACGATCTGCCCCGGCGTGGCCCCGGTGTGCTGACCATCCTCTAGCACACGCACGCCGTTCACCCAGACCTGCCGAATCCCGGTGGACAACTGGTGCGGATCGTCAAAGGTGGCGTGGTCGGTCACGGTGGCGGGGTCGAGGAGCACCAGGTCGGCCATCGCACCCAACTGAATCCGACCACGGTCAAAGAGGTTGAGGCGGTTGGCGGGCAGGCTAGTCATCTTGCGGACGGCCTCCTCGAGGCTCAATACCCCCTCCTCGCGCACGTACTTGCGCAGGACTCGAGGGTAGCTGCCATAACCGCGCGGGTGAACCGGCCCGTACGCCTTTGCCCAGGCCGGGTCGAAGCCGCCCGCGTCGGTGGAGACCATCGTCCAGGGCTGACCAAGCTCCAGGCGGACATTGTCCTCGCTCATGGTGAAGTATATGGTGCCGATGCGCTGCTGTTCGCTGACCAGCAGGTCGAAGATGCACTCCAGCCAGTCCTGCCCGCGCATCGCGGCAATCTCGGAGAGCCTCATGCCCACGTAGGGCTGGTTCTCGGGCTTGTAAAAGCCCACCGGCATCACGTGCTCGGCCCGGCTGCGGGTGTCTACGGCCGCTTCGGGCCGGGCCAGTTCCTCGCGGATGCGCTGGCGAACGGTGGGGTCTGTGAGCTTCTCGTAGGAGTTGCCGCCCTCGAAGACCCAGTTGGGCAGCATGGCGTTGAGCCCGGTGCCGCTGGCGGCGTAGGGGTAGACATCGGCGGTCACGTCCTGGCCCTGGGCTCGAGCCCGGTTAATCCGATCAATGACTTGCGACATTTTGGGCCAGTTGTCCTGGCGGCTGGCCTTGAGGTGGTAGATCTGCACCGGGAGCCGGGCCCGCCGGCCGATCTCCAGCGCCTCTTCGAGGGCCTCGAGCAGCCGGTCGCTCTCCGAACGCAGATGGGTGATATAGAGGCCGCCGTGCTCGGCCACCACCTTGCACACTTCGACGATCTCATCGGTGTCAGCGTAGTCGTCGGGCGGGTAGATCAGGGCGTAAGAGACCCCGAAAGCGCCGTCCTGCATGGCCTCACGCATAACCCGCCGCAGGGTCTCGAGTTCTTCCCCGCTGGCCCTCCCCATGCGCATTCCGCAAGCGTACTCGCGCAGGGTACCGCCGCCCAGGAAAGAGCCGATGTTGGGCGAGACGCCGCGCCGGATCATGGCCTCGAGCCAGTCCGCAAAGCGCGACCAGCCTTTCATCTGCTGGTTCCACTCCTCGCCCACGTAAGGCGACAGTTTACGCTCGGCGATCTGGCCACCGAAAGGCGCGGGCGTCCAGGCTTCGCCCATGATCTCGGTGGTGACACCCTGGGTGATCTTGCTGAGGTTGCGCCCGTCCCGCATCAGGGGGGTGATGGCGTGGGAGAGGATGTCAATAAAGCCGGGGGTAAGTACTAGGCCGTCGGCCTCGAGCACCTCCGCCGCGTTGCCCAGTTTCCCGGCGGGCGCTATCGCCACTATTCGGCCGCCCGACACCCCCACGTCGCCCCAAAACCAGGGATTGCCGCTCCCGTCCACCACCCTAGCCCCGCGAACCAGCAGATCGAGTCGCATGGGCGTAGTTTATCTGAGGCCGGGCGCGACCGTTTCGGGAGTCCGAGGGAGGCAACGGGCATGGGCTCGAGCGATAGGCACCATATCTCAAGCGTGAAGGCGGAAGTTATGGGCGGGAGGTTGCGAATGTCTCGAGAGATTCGTTGTTTTACCGGTCTCGAGCTTGTCATCCGGCTCTTCCGGGGGGCTATTGAGCTGTATGAGTTTGTTGAGCAGGACAGTTTCTTTTCCATATCACGAATACGAAATTCGGTATCAGGAACCCTGATCAGTTATTCCTTACCCCCATGAAGGTTCTGGCCAGCCCTTCCCCTCATCGGTCACGCCTCGAAACGTTATTCCACACTGTTACCACGAGATCACCCACATTACTTGCCCTAACCTGGAACATGTGAGGGTTTCCGTCTTTCCGTCGTCGCACCATCGCCGTGCCTGCTTAGCCGTGATAGTCCTACTGCTGGCCGCCTGCGGCACGCCCGGGCCCGGTCGCCCACCCGAGGCACGTCCACAGATCCTCGGTGGGGTGGGCTTGGACGCGGCCTACTACAACAGCTCGAATTTCTCGGGCCGCCCGGTGCGGCAGATCGACACACTGATTGAGTTCAACTGGGGCAGCGTGCCGCCCGCCATCGGGATGCGCGGCGGGGAGTTCAGTGCCCGCTGGACGGGTTCGCTGACGCCGCAATACTCCGAGAGATACACCCTGCATCTCGGGACGGTGGGCGAGGCCTGGCTCTGGCTGGACGACCGTCTGATCCTCCAGCCCGGCCAACCCAGCGCCACCCTCGAGCTTTCCAACACCCGCGCCTACGCACTAAGACTGGAGTTCCGAAAAACCCAGCCGGAGGCCCGGCTGCGACTGGAGTGGGAGTCCGCCAGTCATAAGCGGAGCGTTGTGGCCCAAAAACACTTCGACCCCGGCGGACGCCTGAGCGCCCAGCAGGTATCAGCGCTGGCCGTGCCTGCCGGACAGAACCTGCTGCTCAACCCCGACTTTGAGGGCGGTGACGGCGGCTGGCTGGCCTCGGCCTCAAGCAACTTCCAAGTGGTTGCGCCGGGTCGGAGCAGGGCGGGTCAGGCGGCATCGGCCACCAACTGGGGCTGGGTGCAGCAAAACTTGCCCTTCACCTCAATTGAGGGAGGGGCGACATACACCCTCGAGGGCTGGGGCCGCTCGGTTGCGGGCCGGGCCTGCACCATGGGTCTGGCGGGCGGCAACGCGGTGGGCGACACCTTCCGCGAGACCCTGGTGTTTGAAGAAGACTGGGCGCTGAAAAGCGCCTCGAGGGTCGTCCCGGTGGGCACAGTCTGGGTGGCGGTGTACCTCAGTACCAGCACAACCGAGTGCCAATTCGACGACCTCAGCCTGCGGATCGGCGATAACCTCCCACCCCCGCAGCGTACCAACGCCAACGTGCTGAACAACAGCGATTTCGAGAACGGAACCGGCGGCTGGGACGTGCTGCCCGTCAGCGCGGGCAGCACCGGTGCGGGCTTTCTGGGCAGTTCGCTGAGCATCTCGAGCTGGGCCTGGGTCCAGCAAGACGTGGCGGTGGGCAAGCTCAATCTGGGCCAGAACTACATCCTGCGGGCCGCCGCCAAGGCCGAAAACGGTGCGCGCTGCACGGTGGGCTTAGTAGGGGCTAGCAGCAGTGAGATCAGCTTCAGCCGCACCCTGGCCTTTGGCGAGAGCCGCTGGAGCGAGCAAGGCCTGCTGCAAAACATCCCCCAGGGCACCGTCTGGGTGGCGGTCTATTTGTCCACCACGGCGGAGCAATGTGCCTTCGACCAGTTGGCGCTCGAGCCTCAAAACGCCGACGAGCTACCCAACCCCGACAGTTTCTCCCCCACCTATAGCCACGCCGCCCCAACCGCCCTCAGCCTGACCTGGGGTGCAGTCAGTCAGGCCTCGAGCTACGTGCTCGAGCGCCGTTCGGCCAACACCAGCTACAGCACCTTGGCCACCCTCACCGCCACTAGCTACACCGATACGGTGACCCCTGAGACTTTCTACGCTTACCGCCTGCGAGCCGTGCGTGGGGGGCAGACCAGCAGTGGCCTCGAGCTGCGCTTCACTACCCCGCCTGCCGGCCCTAACGGCGGCACACAAGCCGGCAGTCGGGGCTTCTTCGGGTCGCTGTTTAACTGGCCGGTGATCCCCATCCACGCCGCACTACTGCCAGACGGGCGGGTTTTCAGCTACGGAACCCGAACCACTGGGCAGCAGGGGGCATCGGTGGATTACACGGTATGGAACCCCTCGAGGGGCACTGGGCCGAACAGCCACATCCGCTACAGCAACGCCACCGGAACCGACATCTTCTGCTCCTCACAACTCCTACTGGCTAACGGCAACGTGCTGGTAGTGGGCGGCGACATTGTGGCCGCCAACGGAAACACCACCAACCTGGGCAACCCCGACATCACCATTTTCAATCCTCTGGACGACTCCCTTGTAAAGTCTCCGCTGCAAATGCTGCGCGGCCGCTGGTACTCCACCGCCACCATGCTTGCCAATGGAGAGGTGCTGATTACCGGCGGAAAGGACGCGACCAACGCCTCGAGTCAGGTTCCCGAGATCTAC
>JANRLD010000024.1:0-19704 GCA_033762915.1 Meiothermus sp.
CGGCGCTGCTTCCTACTTGCCTATCTTGGCTCGACCCTGAAATCCTGGCTCGGGCTTTGAAATCCTGGCTCGGTATCAAATGAAATCGCGGCTCGGCTTGCCTTGTATTCCTGGCTCGTTTTGGGCTGAATTACTCAGGAGTTTTTGAAAACGTGTCGAAGTGGCAGAGTTATTGAAAGTTCGACTGCAAACCCACTGCAGTGGCCCTGCGCGTCGAAACACAAAATTGGCTGTCTTACAATACGTTTACGGTCTTCTCCGAGCCTTGGCAGAACATGCTAATGATGTGGCTTGCACCCCCGGCTCTAATTGTGGTGGCCGCGTTCGTTCTCATGGCGCTAGGCTTCACACCTCGGACCAAGAATAGTTTGCAGCGGAAAGAATCGGGTTTACCGGGTACATCCAACTCTCCCGAAAGGGGTTGCTTGGGAGGCCTTATCGCGCTGTTGTGGTTATATTCAATAACGGCAGTGTTTTGGGGCGTTATCTTCTTCCTCTTTGTTGTGCCTCGCTAAATCTGCCCCCGTAACCGCACGTAAGCGAACTTGCTGGTACGGTTCCTCGCTCCTCTATTTTCGGCGATACCAAATCCACCTTAGCGCAACTCCCAGTGACCCACAACATCCTTCCAACAGAGCCAGGGTCAGGGGGTTGGCGGGAAGGGCAGGGGCAGGGGCGGGTGCGGCTGGGGCTTCCAAGGCATCCAACACCAGCTCTTCGGCAAAGTCCCGGAACTTCTTGGACCGCTCGGATTTGATGAAGAAGCCAAGGCGGATAATGCCGGCCTTTGTCCAGTAGGAGTGAGGCTTGCCACCAACGTCAACTTTTACATTGATGTAGTGCCGCCCTTCAACCAACTCATCAGGCTTGTTGCTGCGATGCATCCTGAAGTCTTCGGGAGTTACCCCAAAACCGGCAGCCACGTCCTTCGTGGGCCTAAGCCACACGTGCTTGGGGTCGGGCTTTATCGGAAGCTCGGTTCCTTACAAGATACCGCTAAGGCCCGATTTGCCCCCCATGCTCACCTCGCCTATCCTGTGGGTGAGGTGCAACATGATTCCACAGCAGGTGCTTGATCGTAAGGGAACTGTAAGACTTGTATCGGCAACAAGGGAACATACAAACAGGCCGCTAGACCCACTGTCGGTGGTCAACCTGGGGCCGGGGATGGCAATAATCACGGGCTTCGGATTTCGGTTCGGGGACAAGCCTATTGTGGTGGAGCAGTATTTGGAACTTCAACCCGGCGCGGCCCAAGAGCTACCCGCCTTCGGAACGTGGCAGGGGGCGCTTTCCGAAGAGCAATACAAGCTCTTCGTTCATGCCCAAAGAGATACCGACATAGGCTCTCATGCTCTGTATCTGGTACGGGTCGAAGTCGGGGATGGGGTTGTTGAGCTGGTGGCAAGCTGTCGAATAAGGGGCGACGAGGACAGGCTGTGGCCCGTCTCCGAATAGGGTCGGCGACATCTGGAAACCCTTGGCCCCGCGCCTTCTTGGCTTGAACTTGGTGGCCTTGTTGGCCTGCTTTCCCCTAAAGTCGGGCTGGACAAAGAAGGCCTACCCAGTGCCGCAGGGCGGGTCGATAATCACCAGGTCGAACCAAGCTATTCGCAGGCCACTCCATCCCCGTCCCTGTCCAACCCAGGCCGATAACCCGGTTCCCCGACCCGGACGGGTGCGGCCCCAGCGGCGCGGGCGGCGGCGCAACTGGGGTAGTACACACTGGACGGGCGGGAGGGTTGAGGTGGGCGGGGTTGGACGGCGCGTATGGCCCTGCCCTGCCACGGCGCACTGGCCCCCAGCCTGCGCCACTCCCACGGGTTCTGGAAACGGCCCGCCCACAGCCCCGCACGGCTGCGGCTGGCTTGGACTTGGCGCGTGCGGTAATCGCTGGCAAACCTTGGGTCAATGAAGGCATAGCCCTTGGACACAAGCCAGCCCCCAACGGTTTCGCCCGCTGGGGCAACCACACAGGTAGCCAGCACCCGCCCGTAGCGGTCTGTGCCTCTCTGCCTGCAAGTCACCGTGCGCCTCGCTAAAAAGGCCGCAAGCGCGTTGGCTACCTGCGCCCCGCAGCGGAATCGCTGGCCCTGGCTGTTGACGCATAGCTGGGCGGCCTCCGGCGCATCTAGCCCGGACAGGCGGATGCGGGTTCCCTGAATCTCCAGAGTATCCCCGTCAACGACGCTGGCAACCCCGATGTACATCCTTTGCCCGTAGGCGACGCCGGATACGAAAAGGGCCAGTAGAAACCAGACCGGAAGTAAGTGGGTGAAGGTCTTCATGGGCGTTTTCAGTGTCTTTCACAGGCTATGTTGTCGTCGTCCCGGTCTAGGTGGGTGTTGAGTTGGTAGGTCACCGCACTGACCCGGAAGGTGGTGACGGGCTGTTGATTACCCGAAACCTTATCCCTCGCACCTGGAAGCCCCACGCCGTTTGGATAGTCTTGGTTTAGGGAAGGGCAGTTGGGGTAGGGTTCTTCACAGGCTATGTTGTCGTCGTCCCGATCTAGGTGGGAGTTGGCGCTGTAAACCCCAGCGCTAACCTCAAAATCCGTTACCGGCCTGCGACTACTTGAGGTTTTGTCCTTGGCACCAGAAATCCCAACCCCATACGGATAGTCCTGGGTGAGAGCAGCGCAGTTGGAGTATTTCGTAGCCGTCTGGGCGTTGGTGCGGGGAAGCACCGCCAGCAATACCAAGGCCGCCAAAACCGTAACCGCCAGCGGGTTCAATCGCTTCATGCCTTTCTCCTTGAACCCCGCCCCTGCTATGCCGGGGAGCCTTCATTGTGCCGCAAGCTGCCCGGTGCAGATAGCCCCACACCCACCAAGCCCTGCTATCGCTTCCGCTTTAGAAGCTTTTCGACTGGACTCACCATGTCATGCTGCTGCCTCAACAGACTTGATGAAATAGCCGGATATCGCTTAGCAATCCTGCTTGAGCCATGTCCAAGCGACTCCTGGTACAGACCCACCTTTTAGCGTGGCTTCTAGGCGGTCAAGGCGCGGCCTACTGGCTTACCTCCTGTTTCGTAGCAACCCTGCGCTCAGGTAAAACGCTCCACCGATTATCATCCCCCCAAGGAAACACGGCACTTTTTGCTCAGTGTCGTTCACAATGGCAACCATGTAGCTCAGCCGCCATGGCTCTAGCATCTATCAGGCTTCCGCCCCTTCCGGCGTCGCTGGTCGGATTTGTCTGCAATGGCCGCTCCTTCCTCTCCTCTCTGGTCCAGCACGAGCGGCTCTGGCTATCTGGGCTGGTCGGTTAGCCCAGGGCTAGGTCCGAGGGCTCGACCGGCGACTACAGGATCGAGTAATGGCCTGCCCTAAACGCACCCAGTAGGTGCCCCAGCATCTGCACGCCTGGCAGCGGGCAGCCCGGCTGGCTGACCACCACGGGGACTGGAAACTCGTAGTGGGGCGGAAAGTAGACCCCCACCGCCCCGCCGATGAAGTGGTCCAGGTCGCCGACTTCGAACTCCGGGTCCTCCGGGTAGCAGGGAGGCAGCAGCACCTGCGAGAGCTCGTCGGGGGTGAGGTCGCAGGGCCGGCCTGCGGCCTGCAGCCAGTCCTCCAACTCCTGCTCGGTGAACGCCCAGTGGATGGGGGCCGAAAGCACCGCCTCCGGCCGCTTCGCAGCACCCATGAGGACCCCCCAGACGTCCGGGCTCTCATCGATGCCGGCGTTGGCGGGCAGTAGGTGGGCCAGCCGCCACAGGAGCCCGGAGCGTGCGTTCGGCTCCTCGGGCAGTTCTTCCTCGCATTCCTCGGCGAGCTCGTCGAGTCGCTGCTCCACCCAGCCCTCCGGCAGGGCCAGGCAGTAGCGGTCGGCCTCCTCGGGGGTCAGCTCGCCGGCCTCGACCTGCCGCCCGAGATCACACAAGGTCTGTAGCCAGTCCTCCTGGGTCAAGGTGGGGTCGAGGACCCAGGTGCGGCCGCCATCGGTGGCCGGCCAAACATTGACCAGGGCCACCGGGCAGGGGGGAGGCGGGTCCAGTAGATCCTTGAGGGCCAGCCGTGCCTTGGCGATCCCGTGGATCAGTCCCAGTCGATCTTTGACCAAGGCCTCAAGCTGCTCGTGCGGGGTCTCGGGGTCCAGGGCCCGCAGCAGCCGCTCCTGCCAATCCGTTGCCCGGTCGTCCGGCTCGGTCGGACGCCGGTAATCAGGCCGCTCGCCGGCAGCGGCCCACAGCCACCGCATCCCAGGGTTTAGGCGGTCCCAGGCCTCTGCCAGTGCAGGCTCCCGGGCGGCAAGGGCGGCGCGGTGCCGGGCTACCGGGCCGGGGGGCACCTCCTCGCCTTCAAGGCGCTTGGCGGCCAGCCGGGCCAAGTTTCGCCGGTAAGCGCCGGGGCTGCCGCCGGAGTACAACTTGAGCTGCTGCATGCGGGCGGGTTCGAGAAACTCGGTCAGGTGCTCCGCCCCGGATTGCGACAGCACGATCCGGGTGAGGCGGTCGACGGGGATCATGCCGTCGTAAGCGCCGCGCCCGACGTAGTAGTCGCGCTCGGGCAGCAGCCAATCCAGCAGGGCCTCCCAGTCGTGATCGCTGAATACGCGCTCTTCCATGATTTACCTCCGTCTTTGGGTGGTGATCGTCAGATTGGCTGCACCCTGCCGCTAAGCGCATGCCGGGGCATGCCAGGCCCAGCCCTCTCGGGGTTACGAGAGGGCTAGCCAGCGGTTTTGGTTAGCCGGGCCTACCCACTGCCCTTGCGGTTACGAAAGACCTGACTGGACATCCGCTTGCGCGCCGCGTCCGGGGCCTGGCCGACCTCACCCAGCAGGCCGTACAACTCCTCGGTCTCGTCGTGCAGCCGGCAGAAGTTGGCGGTAATGGGGGCTGCGGCGGCCAAGGCCTCGCGGGCACTGTTGATGTCCCCGTTGGCGAGGGCCGCCATTGCCGCCTCGCGTGCGCGGGTGGCTTCGATCTTGGCCTCTAGGGCCGCGACATCCTGGTCCTCCGGCAGCCGTTCCCACCCGGCCTCGTCCACGGCCGGAAGTTCCAGGGCGTCTTCCATGTTCCCGGGCTCTCCGCCTGCCGACCGCCAGCTCAGCCGCAAGGCCAGCGGTCGGTCCACGCCGGGCGGTACCGTAAGGCGCAGGAGCAGTTCCAGCGGCGCGCCCCAGACCAGGT
Organism: Meiothermus sp.; assembly: GCA_033762915.1. GTDB lineage: Bacteria > Deinococcota > Deinococci > Deinococcales > Thermaceae > Meiothermus. The sequence continues at coordinate 5,143 of JANRLD010000024.1, forward strand.
CAGGCAGGAGGTACGAGCCGGCTGCGTCTACCGGCAGGCCGTTGGCCAACTCAGCCACAACCCCCGGCGCCGGGCTCAGTTCGAGCCGTGCCGAGGTGCCGAAGGTGCCGGCCAGGCCTGCGAGCTCGCGGGCGAAGACGCGCGGCAGGTCGGCGGCGTGCTCGATGAACTGGTAGTTGCCGCCCCCCGCTTCGGCCATTGCTACCAGCAGGTCCTCGTTGTAGTCGAGGCCCACGCCTAGGGCGGTGGTGCTCACCCCCCGCTCGGCCAGGCCCCGCACGTGGTCCGCGATGACCCTCGGGTCCCGCTCTCCGACATTGGCCAGGCCGTCGGTCAGCAGGATCACCCGGTTCAGCCTGCCAGGGTCCAAGTGGGCTGCCACCTGCCGGGCCCCCTCCAGCCAGCCCCCGTGTAGGTCGGTGCTGCCGCCCGCCCTGACAGCCCGCAGACGCTCGGCTAAGGCCGCGCGGCCCTCGACGGGAGCGCTGGGGGCCAGGACCTCCACCTGGTCATCGTAGGTCACCAGGGCCACCCGGTCCTCCGGCAACAGGTTGTCCACGGCGAAGAGGGCGGCCGCCTTGGCCTGTTCGAGCTTGGTCCCGTTCATCGAGCCCGACCGGTCGAGCACCAGGGCCAGGTTCATGTGCGGCCGGCCGGCGGGGGCTAACGGGCGGGGCGAGGTGACGCGCAGCATTACGGCGAGTTCGGTAGCGCGGTCGCGGCGCAGGCCGCGCCGGATGGGGACCAGCTCAAGTACGGGTCGTTCCATAATGATTCCTTTCCGCCGCTTGGGGGCGGCGCACTGCCTAAGACGGTCTACTTCCTGCGCAGCCCCTCAACGGCCGCTCGCAGCTCCGCCACCAGTTCGTCGAGCTCCGCCGTGGTTCTTGGCGGGCGGAAGTCGTCGCGGGCGTGGAGTTCGAGGCCTGGGCGTACCTGCACCCGGCGCCACCGGCTCGGCGCGCCCGTGCCCTGTCCGCCCTCGGGCTCGAACAGCCGGGCCACTGGATCTGGGGCGACACCGAGGACACGGTCCTGCCGGCCCCGGCTCACCTCGGCCAGGTAGTCCAGGGCCGCGTTGGGGGCAGCCGGCCGGTTGGCAGCGAGCTCCGCCCCACCGGCCAGGATGGCCAGCAGTTCCCCGTCGTCCTTGCGGCAGGCGATGTCCCCCAGGGCCGACGCGCTGAAGCCCTCAGCCATCAGCCGCCGGATCACGAGCAACTGCAGCAAATGGCGGGGGGTGTAGCGGGCCTCGCGGCCCTCCTTGAGCGGCTCGCTCAGCAGCCCCAGGGTGGCGTAGTGGCGCACTAGCCGGGGCGAGACCTCCTCGCGCAGCTTGGCGTTGCCGGAACCGCCGGGGAGGTGTGAGGGGAGCAGCCGGTTGGTCTCCCGCACCAACCCGTCCAGGTCCCAGCGGGGCTGTGTCGCGAGCAAGGCCTTGAGTTCGGTCACGTCATTATTATCACATAAAAAATAGATACTTTCAATAAATAGTGAAAACATTATTGTGGCGATAACGTAATTTAGAGATCGAAATCTACTAATGCTCCCTCCATTACGCGTCACGCGGTGATGCGATGAAGTGGGCGTAATGTACCCCGCACGCAGAGACTCGGGTGTGCGGGGTATTCGTGAAAACAGCTGTAGCGGTTAGGGCCGTCGATGTAATCAGAGCGCTGGGGCCGCGTAGCCGCGCTGAAGGGTGATGATCTGCTCACGCCCGCCCGTGAGGTGCAGCTCTAGAGCTCCGTGGGCGTCCGCCACCGCCGCGTGGGTGAGGTGGAGGGTGCGCCCCAGGAGTAGGGGGGAGGCCTCCAGAGCCTTCCGCGGGAGCGGGTGGCCCTCGATCTCAAGTAGGCATTCGAAGCACCAGGCCACAAGATCCGGCCGCTCAATGGTTGTGGCAGCGGGGCGTAGCAGTTCGGCCTCGCTCCGTCGGATGTAACCTACCTCCGAGAAGGTGGAGAGCACCTTGGGTAACGCGTTGGAGAGGTTGCTGTCCTCGCCGAAGTAGCGCATGACCCGCGCAGCCACGCGGCGTGCGGGCACGCGCTCGTGGAAGCGGAACTCCTCTTCAAGGATGGCCGCCACCTCCCTGGTCCGCGGGAAGGCGCGCAGAATGAGCAGTGCGTGGACGATGCCGGAGGACTCGGCGTCCAGGCGTCTCGCCAGGGCCGCCGCGCGGGCCTGCAGCGGGGGCGGGAGCTCGCCGCCGGCGTACCAGACCCGCCTCAGGATCGACAGGACCTTGCGCGCCGGGCGCGTCAGTTGGAAGCGGGAGGCCAGCTCGGCCCGGGCCTCTGACCACGTCGCGTGCTCCCCGACCAGTCTGCCGGCAGCGTCCAGCCAGTCTCGGCGGACCAGCATCTGAAGACCGATTTCCACCTTTCACCCCCCGATCCGCGCGTAGGGTACCACGACTTCCTCCAGACTGCATCCCCCGTGCGCGACCAGCGGGCCGCCGTGCGGGGCGAAGTGGTGGCTGTGGCTGGCCAGGACGAACCGCAGGCCCGGCGGCAGGCCGGTGGACTGCCAGAGCTCGGTGCCGTCCGGCCGCAGCGCCAGCTCTAGGGCCATCGATGAGGGGTCTTCGATGATCAGGGCGCGCTGGGCCTGGGTGCCGCCGAAGACCTTGAGCTGAGCATCCCGGCGGACCCTGGCGGTCGCCACGGCGTGGCCGTGGTCGCTGGTCAGGTGGACCGTATAGCCAAGCCCCAGCCACTCGCCCAGCCACGGCAGCAGGCGGTCGCCTAGAAGACGGATCACGTCCCGGTGCAGTTCCCCGATGTCGCCGGCCGAGGCGTGCACCAGGTCGTCCACGGCGTTGACCACGACCGCGAGGTGGGCCGCCCGCGCGTCCTGCCGCACCTCCCGCAGGAAGTCCACCAGTGGCCGGCTGCCCTGCTTGAAGTACTGCGCGTGAACACCCTCGAAGTGCCCGCGGAAGTGTGCCTCCTCGTGGGCCGTGGTGGACCAGTGGTCGGCGAAGGCGGCCGGGGGCTTGCCCGCGAAAATAGCCTGTCTGGCCAGCGACGTGACCGTGGGCACCCATGCGATTAGGGCCTGGGTGTGGGCGATGTCCGACCAGGACTGGGGGTGGGCCTGCAGGGCCCACAGCCACTGGTCCATCCGGAGCCCGTCCACCACCACCAGCAGGGTCCTGCGTGACTCCGCAGCGTCCGTGAGCACCCGGCCGATCACGTGGTGGGTCATGAGCGGCCTGTGGCTGGCGGCGGTTAGCGACGCATAGGACCCGCGCAGCCAGAGTTCGAACTCGGCCTGGTGGTCGGCCCGGGGTGGCAGGTCGGCTAGCTGGGCAGCCCCGACGGCCTGGCAGATCTGCGGCAACGCGTCGAACCACCGCCCGTAGCCGTCACCGGCCCCGGGGTATTCCTGGAGTGCGTGCTCGGTCGCGAACCTCCGGGCCTGTTCCTCAAGGCTGAGGCGCTTCGTCCCCGCCAGGAGCCATCGAGGCGAGGAGGCGGGGAGGTTGGCCTCGACCGGCCGGAGGAGGCCCTCCGTGAAGAGGCCATCCAGGTAGACGGCGACGCGCCGTTCGGGGAAGGGGACGCCGGACGGTGAGCGCGTCCGGTCGTTGGAGGTGACGAACCCCTCCCACTCGCGCTGCACGAAGGGCAGGAAGGGCAGCACGGCGGGCAGCGGCCTGCGGGCGAGCGCGGCGCGGAGGAGCGGCGCGGGCGGGTCGGCGTGGAGGTAGTGGACCCTGAAGAGCCACTCCCACATCTCAGTGTCCGACCGCACGAGGCTCGGGTCGAACCCGAGAAGCACCCGCAGGAGCTCCTGCAGGGTCTGGTCCGAGGTCCACACCCGGGCCGACCAGGACCTGCGGTCGGCCTCGCCGGCCCGCGCGTAGAGCTGGTCCAGCCACGGCGGTTCGAGCTCGGCCAGGGTGGCGGCGTGGAGAGACCCGAAGAAGGGGTAAAAGTCCAGCCGCTCCCGAAGGACATCAGGGCGGAGAAGCTCAGGGACCGGCCGCTGTCCCGATTTGAGGAGGACGGCCACCGGCCGGTCCGCCGGCCCGGGGGTGTAGTCCTCAATATCGACGACCAAGTAATCCGGTGCCAGTAGCCGACGGACGTCCGGGCGCCGCAGCAGGCCGCTCGCGTCCTCGAAGGCCGCCAAGTCGAAGGTCTTGTCACAGACCCACCGGGCGACCCGCTCCGAAAGCGTCACGGGTTCACCCGCAGCCCCAGCACCAGCCGCAGCTCAAGGGTGGGGGCCACCTCAAGCGCCGTGCGCCGCGCGCCCCACTCCCGTTCGAGGGCCTGGGTGCGGCTCTTGCGGATGTTGGCGATGCCGATCCGGGCGGCCTCCTCGATCCGCGCCTGGTAGCTCTGGTCGATCCGCTGAATGCGCCGGGCCTGCTGCGCGGAATGGCGCTGCCGCAGCTCGGAGGCCGCCTGCTGGAGTAGGGGGTACGTCCGCTCCAGCGAGGGCGGCTGGCCCTCCAGGGCCCTGACCTGCCGGACCTGCCCCTGTACCAAGGACTCCCAGACGCGCTGTCCAGCCAGCGGGAAGATCTGGCCGCCCTGGTCGAGCAGGGCCACGAAGCGCTGCTCGTCCCCGTAGCACAGATGGTGGAGGCTCCAGACCCCTGAGACGTCCAGCGGGACCTCGGCGCTGGCCCAGCGCAGATGCTCAGGGGTGCTGTGGGGCTGACTCAGGATCTCCCGGGCCAGGGGGTGTTCGAGGGTGACCAGCTCCCCCAGTTCGCGGTTTTCCTTGTCGAAGACCAGCACCTGCGACCCCACCCGGTAACCGCCCAGCTGGTGGCGCACGTCCAGTCCGCGCAACTGGAGCGCGCTCAACACCATCTGCTCGATCCAGTAGGGGATGCGGTGTTCGAGCATCCGGCTGGCCCCGTCCACGCTCCACTCGGGCTCGCCGTATAAGCGCTCGTTCCGCTGCTCCTCGGCCACCATCTGGCGCAGCAGGTCGGTCACCTGGTCGGCCTCGCGGCCGAAGTCCGCGTCGTCGAGGATGCGGCGGGCGTACAGCGACTCCACGAGCTGCCCGGCCACCGAAGAGTTGAGCACGTCGTTGGTCTTGTCCACGCCGAACTCCTGCCGGATGCGCTGCAGCTTCTCGTTGACCACCTCCAGGACCCGGTTCTCCACGCTGTCGGCCAGGGTCAGGTTGACCGCCACCACCGGCCGCGTCTGCCCGATGCGGTCCACCCGGCCGATGCGCTGCTCGACGCGCATGGGGTTCCAGGGGAGGTCGTAGTTGACGACCACGTGGGCGAACTGGAGGTTCAGCCCCTCGCCGCCGGCGTCCGTGGCGATCATGAACCGGGCCCGCTCCTTGAAGAGCAGCTGGGCCTGCACGCGCTCTTCTAGGCTCATGTCCCCGTTGAGCAGGGCGACTGGGTAGCCACGACCGGCCAGCAACTCGGCCAGCATGCGCTGGGTTGCCCGGAACTCGGCGAAGATCAGCACCTTCAGCGCCGGGTCGGTGAACTCCCGCTCCAGACCGTAGATCGTTTCCAGCAGGGCCGCGGCCTTGGCGTCGACCCCGGCGTCCACCGCATGCTGGGCCAGGCCGATGAGCCCCCTAACCGTCTCCAACTCACGCTCGAAGAGCTCCCGCACCCGCACAAGGAGCTCTCGCTGCTCCTCCCCGTCGGCCTCGTCGACGTCCTCGCCGGGGTCCAGCCCGGCGCCATGGTCTTGCAGGGCCTGTTCGCGCTGCCTGAGGGTCTGCAGGACGGCCTGGGTGGAGCTGCTGACCAGCCTCTGCATTAGGAGCAGGAGGTAGGCCAGCAGGGACTGTCCGCTGCGCAGGGCTGCGTTGTACCCGGTGCGCACGTACTCGCTGACCCCCTCATAGAGCTGGCGTTGGATGTCGTTGTGCCAGGGGACCGCCACCAGGCGGGTGCTCCGGCTCTGGAACAGGGGCCGCCCGTCCATGTCCACGGCCTGGCGCTTCTCGGTGCGGACCGTGAAGGGCCGGACGGTGTCGGTGCCGAGGCTGCGGTCGTTGGGGAAGTCCTCCTCGCTCAGCAACTGCATGAGCCGCAGGAAGCCGTCGGTCTTCCCGGAGTGCGGGGTGGCGGTGAGGAGCAGGACGCGCGGGACGGCCCTGGCCAGGGCCCTGGCTAGCTCGTGCCGGGCTACGCCGGCCTGCCCACCGGCCATGCGGTGGGCCTCATCGATCACAACAAGGTCCCAGCCGGCGGTCACCAGGTCGCTAAAGCGCACCTGGTTGTGAAGTGCGACTCGCTCCTCGTCCCAGCCCGCCCGCCGGCGGATGGGTTTGACCGAGTCCTGGGTGACGACGATGCGGTCAAATCGCGCCCACGGGTTGCCGGACGAGGCGATCCGGCCCAGGGTATCAACATCTCCTGGCTGAACCAGGGTGAAGTCCATGCGGAAGTGCACCTGCATCTCGGCCACCCACTGCAGGGCAAGGCTCTTCGGGGCCAGCACCAGCACCCGGCGGACTTCGCCCCGCAGGGCCAGCTCGCGAATCACCAGCCCTGCCTCGACGGTCTTACCCAGCCCCACCTCATCGGCCATCAGCAGCCGCGGGCGGCCCGAGCGGATGGCCTTGGCAAGGGCGTAGATCTGGTGTGGTAGCGGCCGGACTAGGCCTTCGAGGGGGGCCACCAGGGCCTCGCCGCCCAGGGCAGCCAGAAGGCGGGCTTTGACCGCGTGGTGGCGCACCTCGGCGAGGCCCATCTGTGGCCGGCGGTCGGCGGCTTCCGCGTGCTCTGGCGATGCCCAGCGGATCCCCTGCCCCTCGACGAACACCTCCAGGCCGCCCCCGAGCGCGTGGGGTAGGGCCTTCACCACCAGCGCGTACACGCCCTCCCTGGGTAGGAAGACCCAGGTCCCTGGCGCGAAGTCTGTACCTGACATAGCCGGGGCTACAGGTTGCCCAGCTGGATGCGGGCGTTGTCGAAGTACATGGTGAGCTCGGGGTCCTCGTAGATGACAGACTCCGGGATCATCTTACCTACAGCGACGATGTCCTCCATGCGGCCGGCGTTCCACGCGTCCTCGAATCCGGCCTTGACGGCATCCATCCGGTAGGTCTCCAACTGGCCTTTGTTGCGGCCCTTGGTCGCAACTCCCCTGCCCTCCAGATACCCCTTGAACACCCGCAACAGTCCCCGCTGGCGCAGCTTCTCAAGGTCGCCGAGCCTGGCCGGGTCGGGGACGTACCAACGGCCCTGGTCATCCTGGAGGAAGTTCTCAGCCAGGAGGTCGTCGAGCTCGGGGATCTGATTGCGGCGGTCGGACTGCTGCAGCGCCTGGAGGTACTCGGTGTAGATGTCGCGCCGGGTCTGAGGCCTGCTGCTCAGCTCCTGGCGGATCCAGGCTATCGCGCTGCGCTCGTCTTGTACGAACAGCGGTGCTTGCTCCAGTTCGTCTAGCCCGGCCAGCTGCTTCTGGGTGCGGTACTCCCCTACCTGCTCCGGAAGGAAGAACATGCCGTCCTCCTCGAAAAACCGACTACGCAGCCCTTGCACGAAACTCGGCTTGTCCATCGGCACCCGCATATTGTTCTGCACGTGGTAGGCCACCATGCGGTCGAAGAGGGTGTGCTCGGTACGCTCGGCGATCACCTCGACCTTGCCCTTTGCGGCCACGAATACCGGGAGTTGGCCCAGGTGACCCTGAATGAAGGCGAAGGCCGAATCCTCGGTCCCAGCGGTACGCTTGATGTTTTCAAGCATCCGTGGCCCGGGCTTGTAGGCGCTGATCACGAGGTCCTGCTTCACGGCCGTCATCGATGTCACCTGGCGGTAGGAGCCCTGCTGCTTGTCCAGCACCCGCACATCAGCGACTACGAAGCCCACCTGGGTGAGCGCGTACTGTATGGCGTTCCACACGGCGCTGCTGCTATTGCTGAAGACCACCGTCATCCACCGACCTGGCTTGAGCACGCGGTAGTACTCACCGAAACAGTCCTCCATCATTTGCTGGTACTCCGGTAGTCCTTTGCTCTTGAGGCGGTCGACGATGGCCTCAGAAGAAGCGTTTGTAATGACCTTGTGCCAAGATTCAACAAGAAAATTCAGATCTGCGTAGTAAATGTTGCCCCCAAATGGTGGGTCTGTAAAAATGTAGTCGATGCTATTCGATTGCAGAATTAGCTTAGATGCAGAGCCAGTGGTGCAAGAGACTTGGTCAACCCCCCCACTTACACCACCTAGTGCCCTGACGAGGCGTGTAAGCTTCCCATCAAGAATGTAACTCGGAGAAACGTCGACGATTTGCGACCCAATGTAATACACGCCGTTTAGGTTACGATTGACCTGAGAGTAGTGTGTAGGTGCATATCGGGCTAGTACTGACATGCCCCAAATCGCCTGCTCGACGAAATACAACAACATGTTTTTGAGACGATGGTCGGTTTGCGCAGTGGCTTTGCTCCAGAGTAGGCCTAGGGTCTGGGCAGCGCGTGGAAGAAAGAAGTGGTGGACGTGAGTAAAACCTTTCGGAGCAATCCTAGATCCGTGGTACATCTCCTCGATGGGAAACCTGTCTGTTGGGATTCTGTTGGGCAGGGCCAGCTTTTCGATCTTTGCCAAGAGGGCTAGATCTTCCGCGTCCGGCTTCTTTTCGTATCGCTGATCGCCAATTATGTATGAGATTAGAGATGGCTTCAGCTTGATGCGCTGCCACACTTTTCCTGTTGCTGGGTCTATCCGAGACTCCAACATCCGCTCAAGGGTGTCTTTCTTCAACGCTGCAGCGCAATTGGGGCAGGGAAAAGCGTCTTTCACTCGCTTTGAATCTTCGTCAAGAGCCTCGTCTAAGAAGACCATCTCTGCACTGCAGGCTGGACAGCTGAACACTTCGCTCCAGACGGTGTACTCGATCTTCCCGACAAGCCCGTTGGTGTGGCGGGTCTCGTACATCCACCCCAGCTCGCTCTCGACATCCTCCAGTAGTCTCCGGCCGGCGTTGGCGAATTCGCCGGTGTCGAAAGGCAGGTTGTAGTTGGCGGAGATGAAAGTTGCGATCGGTGAGAGGTCGTTTAGCACCACCCGGCGACCGCCCCACCTTGGTGCCCCCCTGCCTGCGATCTGCCACTCGGCTTCCAGCGACTGGCGGTACTCGCGGGGTGCAGTCCCGCACCACTGTGAGGCCACGCCCGTCATACCCGACCCGGCGAAACCGTCGAGCACAAGGTCGCCTGGCTCTGTGTAGTGCAGGATGAAGGGAACAATGGCCAGGTGGGGGACCTTGGTGTGGTAGCTGTGGGCCCTGTAGATCGGGTCGCTCTTCCCAACAGCCATGTCCGATGCGAAGGGCTCCCGGCGGTAGTTGTCCCGGTCGGGTTCATAGGGTCTTCCGTGGTGTGCTACGAAGTCCGTCAAGAACGGGTTAGGGCACGCCGTGTAGTAGGGCGGGTCTGACAGTGCCAGGATGTCCTCGTCCTTGCCTATAGGGAAGCCCGGGATCTTGCGGAAGTCCGGGTCTTTGAGCTTCTCGGCCAGTATCTTCAGGAAGTGCTCCCGCCGTGCCTCATCGTTCTCGAAGCTCAGTCCCAGGCACTTGACGGTCTGGCGGGCCTTACCGGCGTCATCCGACTCCAACAGGCGTTCTTGCATGGCAATCTCCTTGCTACTGAATGATCAGGCGCACTTCTTTGGGATTCAGGGTCGACATCTTGCTCTTGAGCAGGGCGTCGAAGCGCTGGCGCATCTCGGCGGGGTCGGCCGGCCCGCCGGCGGACAGGGCCAGGGCAAGCTCCCCGGCCGTTATGGTGACCGGCTGCAGCTTGTCGAACGCCCTACCCAGGCTGGTGATGACCGGAGGGTTGATGTGGCCCTCCGGGTCCCGACGGAACAGCTCGACATTGTCCCGGTCCTTCCTCTGCAGGAGCTCGATGTTACCGACCACGGTGGGGTCGTCCAGGTTGGCCCTGATCTGCCCCACCCAGGCCTGCAGGAGGTCGGAGAAACCCGCCTCGATCCCGGCCAACTCGTCGGCCGGCAGCGGGGTGCCTGGCTCGGGCGGTGCCCATCCGCCCACCCTGGCACTCTGCAGAAACTGAGCGTCGGCGGGCAGTGGGGCGAAGCGGAGTCGATCGAGGCGGTTCTCAAGAGCGCCGAACTCGGAGCCGCTGATCACCGGGAGGACCTTGAGGTTGCGCAACTTCTCGACAATGGACGAGGCGCGCAACTCCTTGGCTTCTGCCTCCTGGGAGGCGCTCAGGTGATAGCGCTGGAACTCGCCCCTGTACCAGGCTATGTACTCGTCCCTGAGGCCCTGCAACTGGCTGATGCCGTCGGGCAGCGGCCTGGGCCAGGTCCCAGGCTGCTGAAGCTCGCGCACCTGGCGGGCTTTGGTGTCGCGGATCCGCTCGCGCATCGTCTCGGGCGCCGTGGGCACGTTGAGCAGGACGTCCTGCAGGTAATCGGTGAGCGGCTGCGCGTTCTTCAGGAAGCCGTTCAGCGCCTCGACGTCGGCCAGGGCCTGAAGGCCGCCCTCGGCGGCGTCGACGTCTGCGTCGGCCAGTTGCAGGGCGCGCAGCTGGCCGACGTTCTTGATCGACAGAACGCGGTCGTTCAGCTTCCGTAGGGCCTCCAGCTGCTGACGGTGCTCCGTGAGGACTTGTTGGCTCACCAGGGCCTCCCCCCAGTAGCGTGGCTCGATCTGGGACAGCAAGGGGACCGCCCGCTTCTGCAGTTCGTCGCTCCCGCTCAGGAGCCTTGCCAGAAGCTCCTGGTGACGGTCCTGGTTCTGCGCCAGGATCGTCGGGGCACCGTAGAGGGTGGCGAGCCGCGGGAGGACGCCCCCTGCCGCAGAGACCGGGCCAAACAGGTCGAAGCCGAGGAAGTCGTCCGGGGTGAAGGTCTCCAGCCCGTCGGCGGCGATGGGCTTGCCTCGGGTGCGCAGCTGGATCTTGCCCATGGCCACCAGGCTGGCCAGCACCCCGGCCATCAGTGGCGGCTCCAGGTGGAAGTGGGCGTCCCGCTCCTCGGGGCCCTGCTTGCCCTCGGCGTACTGCTCCATGACCTCGCCGCGATTCACCACCTGACCGCGTTTCGCCTCCAGCAGCCCGAGGAAGTGCTGGGCGTACCGGCCGGGGGTGCTCTTGAGGTGACCGTTGCCGTCGAGCTGGTCGAGCGCCCTCAGGAACCTCTGGCCCTGCTCGTCCCCGCTGCCCTTCGCCAGCATGGCCAGGCCCTTGCGCAGCAGCTCGGGGTACTGGGCGGCTGGGCTGATGCGGTCGAACCGGGGGTAGTCCGGGTGCTGCTGGTCGAAGCGCGGTCCGAGCGCCGCCGATGCCACCGTGCGTACCATGTCGCCCAGGGAGTCGAAGCTGGTGGGGACGCCGTTGCGGGCGCAGAAGGTGTTGATCGCCAGGGTGGTGCCGCCGTAGGCGACCTTGAAGGCATCGTTGACCCGGTCCCGCAGCCGGGTGTAGGCCTCCTCCAGGTGTTTCTTGGCCCGGCCCGTGTAGGCCCTGGCCAGCTCGGCGTGGGCCCCCTTGGTGGCCGCCCACATGCGCGCTGAGACGTGCCGGCGCAGGTGCCCCTCCAACTCGGGGTCGGCCTCGCACAGGAAGAAGACCTCGTCCTCTTGGGCGTCGCGGGGCTCCCTGCCGGGCGGGCAGATGTAGGTATAGAACTCCCGCGGGGGCTGCGCGGTGGAGCGGTCGTCGGGCAGGCCGAAGAAGACGTAGCCTAGCCGGTCGGTGTTGCGGCCCTTCCAGTCCAGCCTCCACTCCCAGATGTTGTAGTTGGCGACGTAGGAGGCCCTCACGTCCAGGCTAAGAAGCTGGCGGAACAGCTCGTAGTAGGCTCCTTCGAGTTCCGGCGTCGCCACGTGGGCCGCCTGGGACTCGACGTTCTCGTCGATGGGCTCGATCTTCTCAAGGTCGAGGTAGAAGGAGTCCAGGTTGTTGATCTTCGCCGAACTGATGAACTGGAACCCCACCACCTCGCGGAGCTTCTGCACGGTGGCGGTGATGGTCCCGTCGAGCAGCTGCTGACTGGCCGCCTGTGTCGTTGGCGCCAGCATCAGCTCGTCGCGCAGCTCGACGACGTTGAGGCCGATGCTGTCGGTCAGGTTCGGTGTGGTGAGACGGTGCACGGCCAGGGCGTTGAGGATCCGCTTGGCTCCCGGCTGGTAGGGGGCGGGGAGCTGGGGCAGCTTGCTCTTGAGGGTCTGCAGCGGCGGCTTGACCGCGCGGACTCCCTCCTCGCGGTCGTAGACGGCGTCCTGCTCAATCAGCTCCCAGTAGCTGTCGTAGGACACCAGCCCTGGCTGGTGGTCGGGTACGGCCTGGTCCTGCAGGCCGGCCAACTGCCTGGAGAGGGTGGTCAGGATCTCGCGCCGCTCGCCCATCTGGAGCTGGCTGAAGCGCTCGATGTACTTGGGGTGGAAGGGGTACAGATGGACGTGCCGCTCAAAGTCGGTGGCCAGGGCGGTGTAGAGCTTCTGGAACTTGCCCAGGTGCCCACGCACCCACTGGGCTTGCTCGGGAGTCTTGCGCAACAAGCGCTCCTGGACGACGTACTCGATGTCCTCGCGCTTGATGGTCAGGCTGTGGAACCGCTCCATGACCCGGCGGGCCGCATCGGCGGCCACCTGGAAGCGCTGGTTGCCGAGCAGGGCCTCCTGCACGCCCGCAATGAGCCGTAGGCGCGAGCCCTGAGCGTATTCGGCGAGCTCGCGGAGAAAGTTGAAGTCGTGGGTGAGCTGGACGTTGTCCCGGCCGCGCAGGAAGTCCAGCAACTCGTCGATCACGATCAGCAGGCCGTGGTCGGGGTACCGGGCGTGGAAGGCCACCATGATGCTTTCAAAGTGGGGCCGGTTGTTGGCGTACACCTTGGTAGTGTCCAGTACCGGGTGTACGCCCAGGGCCGTGAGGCCGGGGATGATGGCGTCGCCCTCAAGGAATATGCGCTGCAGCGAGTGCTGAACGGCCCCGAGCTCGACCCGAAGTACCTTGAACTTGCCGGTCATCGGCCGGAGCGCTGTGCGCATCTCCTCGCTAGAGACGGCTTCAAGCAGGCCGGCCTCTTCAGCGACGGCAGAAAGGACAGACATCAGGTGTGACTTGCCGGTCCCGTAGCCGCCGATCAGAAGCAGGGCGTGCTTCCCCCCGGGCGCGTCCTAGCTGTCCAGAGCGACGACCGGCACGAGGTCGCGCGCCATGCGCTCAACAATGCTGGAGGAGGCCTTGTAGTCCTCGACCAGCCTGCGTGCCTCCTTGGGCTGTGCGGAGTCCTTGAGTCGGACCACGCTCTCGATGGGCATGAACCTGTTGATTTCGCGGTACAGCATTTCTTGACTCCTCGACTCATTCTATTCTTCTGTATGCCGTCAATATGGACATACTGCGGTGGCTTGCTGGTCGCTTTGCTAGCGGCCGGGGCCGGTGAAAAGACCGACGATCGCCATAAGGGCGAAGCAGTAGACCAGGAAGCCCAGCAGGGCTGCCCCAAGGACTATGACTACCGATATCCGCCACCCCTCGAACAACAGCTTCTCCACGGCAGGGTGCCCTCCCCGGGCCTGGAAGTACGCCCAGGAAACGGTGGGAGCCACTAGGCCGTAGAGGACGATCGTCCACAACCCCCTGAGATCGCCTGCGTGGGAGAAGGACTGCAGGCCCTGGACCACGGCCAGCGACATCAATGCGATGCTCAACCGGTCTGTGCCGGTCAAGTCGCCGCAGAAGCCGCATGACGTGAAGATGACCCAGATCGGGGCCAGGATAGCGAGGAAGCCGGTAGAGAGGGTGGTGATTGCGGCATGCGCTGTGGTGGCGATCTCCACCAGGCCGAAGTGGTGGAAGGAGACCGGGGTGGCCAGGTCCGTGAGCCCCAGGCGGTGCTGGGTGCTGAGCCATGCCGTCTCGAAGTCGAGGTAGTAGCGGGAGGCACCGTAGGCGGCCAGGAAGGCCACCTCGCCTGCGATCACTGCACTGGTCGCCCGGGCCCACACGGCACCTTGGAGCTTGAGCATCGAGAGGTCAAAGATGCGGTGGAGCGCCAGTGCGAAGGCCATGAGCACGGCGCCGAATGGCAGCAGCCACAACACTACGAGCCGGTACTCGCCGGCTACCAGGAGGACCCCGAGCTGTCCTTCCAGCAGCCGCGCGGTCCAACCCTGATAGACCCGGTTGCCCCACCCGGCGACCGCGCCCATGAGGCCCGCGTCAGATGCGTTGAAGGGGGCTGAGGAGTCCAGCGTGCTCCGCGCCGAGGCCCTTCTATAGTCCTCCTCCACGGCTAGGACCTGGGAGTAGACGTAGCCCTGCGGCGTTTGGGGCCTGAGAGATGGCGTGTCGAAGAGCCAGAGTAACATGCTGAGTGCGAGCAGAGAAAGGGCGATGCCCTGGAGCAGTCCGAACGTCGGCTGCGGCTCGTCTAATCCGGACAGGTCGATCTCAATATCGTCGGCCATAGACCATGCTACCAACCCCCCCCCCCCCCCCCCCCCGCGAAAAGACACCCCCCCCCACAAGGGTTTAGTTATTGGGCAAACCCCCAACAAGGGCCGGTGGATAGCCCCCCAACAGGCGAAAGGACCCACCACAACCCGAAAAAAACAACGCCCCGGTTTTTTT
>JANRLD010000025.1:0-76487 GCA_033762915.1 Meiothermus sp.
AGGCCGCCCAGTCTCAAGCGGCCCAGGGCCAGCCCAACCCCACACCGGCGGCCGCACGCCCGCTCGAGGTGGTTCCCCTGCCCTTCCTACGGGCCGACAGCTCCGCTCCGGCCACCAGCCCCAACAGCCAGAACGCGACCCAAACCGCCCAGGCCAACCCCACCCCCACCAGCGCCGCCGCCCAGGCTCCGGCCCGGCCCAGCCTGCCCCCCAACCCCTTCGCCCCGCTCATCAGCGAGAACCAGACCCCGCCGACCACCGCCACGGCCTCAGCGGTGCCCGCCACCCAAGGCCCCGGCAGCCCGCCCATCCCCAGTGCGGCCAGTCCCACCCGGATTCCCACCCAGCAGAGCCGCGTGGTGGTCAGCCAGCCCCAGGCCGGGTTGCCCCGCATCCCCGGCTTGACCAGCAACCGCCCCACCCCCACCGTCACTGGGCAGACGCCCAGGGTGACCGTGACCACCACCCGCCCCAGCCAGGGCCAGAACAGCGGGGTGCGCACCAACGCCGGCACCGCGCTGCCCCGCACCAACAACCTGAACACTGGTACCGCTCAGTCCAGCGCAGCCGGCAACGCCAACACCTCGAGCACCCCCCCCGCCACCGCCCTGGTGCGACCGGGCGGCACCGTGCGCCTGACCCCCGGAGGCTCGGCCAACGCCGCGCCCAGCTCTATCACCCCCGGCACTGGGGCGCTGCCGATCCGCATCGCGCCGCTCGAGCGCGAGTTGGCCTCCAGCCGCCCGGCCGCAGTCATCGAGACCCCCACCACCCCCCCGGTGGTGGAAACCCCCGCCGCCCAGCCGACCCAGCAGCCCCTCAGCGCTCCCGTCGAGGCCGTCGAGACCCCCTCGGTGGGTGCCCTTGACATCGAGGGTGCCGGCCCGCAATCCAGCTTCAGCCCCGACTTCACCCAGGTTCAACCGGGCGGGCGCACCACCCCCCGGCCCGAGATCCGGGGCACCACCGCCCAGCCCCCACGCCCGCAGACCCAGCAACAGCCCCAGCAACAAACCCAGCCTCAGCAGCAACAGCAGCAACAGACCCCCCAGCAGACCCAGACCACCGAGCAGACCACCACCGTCGCAGTGGCACCGCCCAACCCCATCGAGGATTACGTCAAGGCGCAGAACCTTCGCCTGGCCAACGTGGTGCTGGGCTCCACCAACGTGGCCATCTTCCAGAGCCGCGACGGCTTCCTGGTGCTCCCGGTAGGCTCCACCCTCCCCAACAGCGAGATTCTGATCCGCAGTCTGAACGCCCGCGAAGCCCTCTTGGTTCAGGGTTCGACCGAACTGAACCTCCCCGTGCAGAACCCTTGACGCTAAGGCGGTGAATAGATGAAACGTTTTCTTGCTCTTCTCGTAGTCCTCAGCCTGGCCTTGGCGCAGGGCGGCCTGCCCAAGGACCCCAGATTCGACCAGCCGGTAACCCAGACCGGCACCTCTGTGCCGCTGATTACCTTGCTCGAGGCCCTGGCCAAGAGCGTGGGCCTCTCCCCGGTACTGCGCGACATCCCCAGCGTACAGGTCAACGCCGACTTTAATCGCCGCCCCTTCCGCCAGGTCTGGGAACTCCTGATCTCCACCTACGGCGACGGCAAGATCAGCTACGTACTGCTGGACAACAACGTCATCGTGGTTGGCCCCCGCGAGGTGGTGGCCAGGGCGGCGGGCGAGACCGCCCCCACCACCGCCGCCCCCACCGAGCCGGTGAGCCGCGAGTTCTACGAGGTGCGCAGTGCCGACACCGCCCAACTCGTGACTTTCCTGGGCGAGCAAGTCCCCGGCGCTACCATCCGGGTAGCCCCCGGCAGCAACTCCATCGTGGTCACCGGCACGGTCAAGCAGCAGGCCGAGGTCGCGGCCATCCTGCAGCGCGTCGACCGCCCCCGTCCCACCGCCGTCCCAGTGGTGCAGCGCTCCTTCAGCCTGTCCCACGCCCGGGCGACCGAGTTGGCCGAGGTACTGACCAAGACCATCGCAGCCCAGGCCGGTGCCGGGGCAGGCGCAGCTGCGGCCGCCGCCGCGGCCCCCGCCGCCACCATCGTGGGCGAGTCGCGCACCAACACCATCATCGTGACCGGCAGCGCCGACCAGATCGCCCTGGTCGAGCGGCTGATTCCCCAGCTCGACCGCCCGATCCAGCAGGTGCAACTTCAAATCCGGGTGCAGAGCGTCCGCAGCGAGGTGGTGCGCAACTTGGGCATCAAGTGGGAGACCATCGCGGGCGGCAACCTGATCGGCAGTATCCTCAGTGCTCCGGCCCAGGGCCTCAACCTGATCTTCGACGCCACCCGTAGCCTGACCTCGCTCAACATCCGGGCGGTCTTGGACGCCCTCGAGCAGCAGTCGCTCTCGCGACGCCTGAGCGACGGCAACGTGCTGGTGGAGGACAATTACGGGGCCGCCAACGACGATATCCGCACTTCCGGGGCCAGGGGTGCCGAAATCCGCACCGGCGGCAAGCTGCTGATCCCCATCCGGGTGGGCGACCAGATCAGCGTACGCGAGTTCGAGTACGGACTGACCCTGCGCGTTCGGCCCCAGATCACCAACGACGGCAGCATCGTCCTCGAGGTCTTCACCACCACCGGCGACGACCCCCAGGCCGGCCCGGCAGACTCCATCCGCATCCCCCAACAGAGCACCCTCTCGAGGCTGCGCATCCGCGACGGCCAGACGGTGGTGCTGGGCGGCCTGATCCAGCGCGTCACCAACAGCACCACCAGCCAGGTACCGATCCTGGGCGACATTCCCCTGCTGGGCGAGCTGTTCAAGACCCGCTCCAACTCCACCCAGGACGAGGAGTTGATCGTGGTGATCACGGGCAACATCGTCAAGGACGTGGCAGCGCGGTAGAGTCGTCAACGTTAAGCGTCGCAGGCAGGCCGCTCGCGGGAGCGGCCTGCTCGTTTGCGTGGCCCGCCAACCGGTGAGCGGGGCTGTTTTTGCTTATGTGGGGCGATGTGCTAGATTCTTACCATGCGTTTTCTGACTGCGGGCGAATCCCACGGGCCGGGCCTGACGGCCATCGTGGAGGGCCTGCCCAGCCAACTGCCGCTTACGGTCGAGGACATCAACCCTTGGCTAAAAAAGCGGCAGGGCGGGTACGGGCGGGGCCGACGAATGGTCATCGAGACCGACACGGCAGAGTTTTTGAGCGGGGTGAGGGCCGGGCGGACGACTGGCGCACCCGTGGCGATCTTCATCAAGAACACCGACCACCGCAACTGGACGGAGATCATGGACCCGGCCCCCGGCAACGAGCCGCGCAAAAAGGCCCTCACCGCCGCGCGGCCCGGCCACGCCGACCTGGCGGGCGGCATCAAATACGGGCACAAGGACCTGCGGGACGTACTCGAGCGGGCCTCGGCCCGAGAGACCGCCACCCGCGTCGCGGTCGGGGCCATCGCTCACAAGCTGCTGGCGCAGTTCGGGGTGCAGGGGGCGTCGTACGTGGACGGGATGGCCGGGGTTTGGAGCGGCGTTCCCTTCAACTGGAGCCTGAAGAGCCAGGTCGAGGATAGCCCGGTACGCATGACCGACCCCGCCGCCGAGGCCGAGGTGATCCGGCGCGTGGACGAGGCCAAGGCTGCTGGCGACACCCTGGGGGGGGTGGTCGAGGTACGCTTCCGGGGCCTGGTGCCCGGCCTGGGCTCGCAGATGCACTGGGAGCGCAAGCTGGACGGGCGCATCAGCCAGATGGTGATGAGCATTCCGGCCATCAAGGGCGTCGAGATCGGCACCGGCTTCGGCAATGCCATGATCCCCGGCTCGCAGGTACACGACCCCATCTACTGGGAGAAAGGTCGGGGCTACTTCCGCCAGTCCAACCGCTCCGGCGGCACCGAGGCGGGCATGACCACCGGCGAGGAGCTGGTGGTGCGGGCAGCCCTAAAGCCCATCGCCACCCTGATGAAGCCCCTGCCCACCGTGGATGTGGTGACCCACCAGCCCGCCGATGCGGCCAGGGAGCGCTCCGACACCACGGCGGTTCCCGCCGCCAGCGTGATCGTGGAGGCGCTGGTGGGGATCATCTTGGCCCAGGCCTACCTCGAGAAGTTTGGCGGCGACACGCTGGGGGAATTGGTGGAGCGGGTTGAGGCGTATAAGCAGAAAGCACTGGCCTATTAATGTCTCAGGTCGCACGTCTCAGGTCTCAGGCCAAGGGTCAGAGGCGACCCCCCCACGGTTTATGGGGGGCGGCGCACGCTGCCTTGTCCAGCACCTTGTATCCCCACCCGAGGTTTGCGTCAAACCGAGTTGGCGCGCCCTTCGCGGCGAGCGGGGGGCCGACTCGGTGGGCGGGCATCAGGGGGGGTCGCGGGGCAAGGATCTGTCCCCCCAGCCAAGCCGCCCGCAGCAGCTCCGGGAGAGAGGCCTCTGAATTCCCCTTGCCCTTTCCCCTTTCCTCTTTGCTCCCTCTTCTTCCCACTTCCCCCCTCCCCTCCTTCGTATGCTCGAGATAGACCGCCCCTCCAACTGGGTTGCCCTCACCGGCTTCATGGGCGTGGGCAAGAGCCGCATCGGGCGGGAGCTGGCGAAGGAGCTGATGCTGCACTTCATTGACCTGGACGGGTACATCGAGCGGGAGACCGGACTCTCGATTCCCGACATCTTCAGGCACCTGGGCGAGCCCACCTTTAGGGGCCTCGAAACCGAAGCCGTTACGGAGCTTACCCAGAAGGATTTTTTGGTACTCTCATTGGGTGGGGGCACCTTTGTGAACGCCGAAAACCGCCAGCGGCTGCTGGACCGGGGGCCGGTGGTGGCGCTTTGGGCCAGCCCCGAAACCATCTACGAGCGGGTCAGCCGACGCCCCGGTCAGCGGCCCATCCTGGCGCAGGAAGACCCCATGCAGCGCATCCGCGACCTGCTCGAGCAGCGCCGGGCCATCTACGAGCAGGCCACGCTCCAGGTCTCCACCGACGGTCGGCGCAT
This sequence comes from Meiothermus sp., assembly GCA_033762915.1. Lineage (GTDB taxonomy): Bacteria > Deinococcota > Deinococci > Deinococcales > Thermaceae > Meiothermus. The sequence goes on from JANRLD010000025.1 coordinate 4,944, forward strand.
CCCCGATGTGGTAGACGAGATTATCGAGAGGCTTTGGGATTATGCGGACGCTCAAGATTAAACAACCCTTTGAGCACCTGGTCAGCATCGGTTTCGACCTCGAGATCCCTCAGGCCCCCGGCCCCCGCGCCCTGCTCTACGACCGGGCGGTAGAGGGCTACGCGGGCGCGCTGGGCGACAAGCTGTCCATCAGCGCGAGGCTGGGCCTGAGCGGCGGCGAGGGCTGCAAGACCATCACCACCTACGCCGACGTGATGAGCTGGATGGCCAGGCGCTCGCTGCCCCGCGACACCACCCTTTATGTGGTGGGGGGCGGTACCCTGACCGATCTGGGCGGCTTTGTGGCCGCCAGCTACCTGCGCGGCATCAAGTACGTCAGCATTCCTACCACCACCCTGGCGGTGGTCGATGCATCGGTCGGGGGCAAAACCGGCATCAACCTGACCGAGGGCAAGAACCTGGTGGGCGCTTTTCACACCCCCGAGGGCGTCTTTGCCGACCTCACCACCCTCAAGACCCTCCCCGGCCACACCTTCCGCGACGGGCTGGTGGAAGCCTTCAAGCACGGCGTGATCTCCGGCGACGAGTTGCTAATGAACGTGGAGGGCCTGACCCTCGAGGGGCCGGGCTTCGACAACTACCTGGCGCGGGCGGTCTCGGTGAAGATTCGCATCGTGGAGGCCGACCCCAGAGAGAAGGGCGAGCGGCGCAAGTTGAATCTGGGTCACACCCTGGGGCACGCCCTCGAGCAGGCCTCGCAGCACACCCTGCCGCACGGCGCGGCGGTAGCCTACGGGATGCTCTACGCGGCCCTGCTGGGTAAGGTGCTGGGCGGCAACGACCTGGTGCCTGCAGTGCAGAAGCTGATCCAGTGGCTCGAGCCCGCGGCCCCTCCCAAGCTGGAGTGGAGCGAGCTGACCCCCTACCTGATGCGCGACAAGAAAAAGATCGGCACCGCGCTCAACTGGGTGGTGCCGATGGACATGGGCTGGCTCGAGGTGCACCCGGTCTCCGAGGACGTCCTCTGGAACTGCTACGACGAGTTCCTCTTCCTCACCAAAGACCCGACCCTATGGCCGCAGAAGGCGACACCTAACCAGCAGATGTCGTGAAGGCGGACGATGGTCGGAACAGACCCGGGGGTGGGGCAGGTTCAGCGTATTTGACCCAGCAGGTCTCGGAACCAGCCATGCCTCATGCTGGGCTGTTGGGTCAGCAGGTCGCGAAAGGCCTCGCGCTCCAAGGGCTCTCGAGCCCTTGAGTAGACCGCGTAGGCGAAGCGCAATGCCTCGAGGTGCCAGAACTCTCGAGGCGGTTCGGCCATCTGCTCGAGCCCCCAGGCCGGGGGCGGGTTCCAGCGCGAGACCTTGTGCTGTTCCTCGCCGATAAAGCGCCACATCCGGCCCGGGATCGAGACGTTGTGAGCCGCTCGAGGGCCGTAGGCGGCCAGCCAGGGGGCGTGCTGCTGCCAGCGCCAGGTGTTGGGGCTGTTCTTGGTGCGCCAGACCAGCCCCACGAAGCGCATCCGGCGGGCCAGAGCAGCGGGGTCGAGGCCCGACCCACGCGCCCACTCTAGCCACAGTTCCGAGAGGTTCTGGTAGGTGCTGCCGCCCGACACCACGTCCACCAGCACGGTTTTACGCGGCGCTGCGGCGATCTGCCGGGGGCTCAGCTCGAGGGCGGCGAGGTGCTGCCGGAAGACCTCGAGGGACTGCCGGTATTCCCGGCGGATGTCCCGGGCATCCCAGCGGTGCAGCGAGACGTTGAGCAGCGCGAGCCGCGAGGCCCAGGAAGTCTCGCCCAGCATCCCGCTCAGGTAGTCGAAGAGGCTCTCCGGCGAGCGCCCCAAAAAGACCAGATTGCCGTCTTGGCTGGCCGAGAGCACCCGGGCCGCGCAAAGCCGCAGGTCCTCCCAGAACTCCGGGTAGGCCTCGGCGGGGGTGCCCTCGAGGAGCTTACCCAGCTGTTCGCGTCGCTTCACGTCCCAGCGAAACGGTTGGTACATAACCCTCTACACCCCACACCCTACACCCTGCTAGGCTTTTGGTATGTCCACCCCCGTGATCTTTCTCCACGCCTTCCCGTACAGCCCTGCGATGTGGGAAGAGCAAGTTAAGTCTGTGGGCGACCGGCCCGCGCTGGTGCCCGACATCCTGGGCCTCGAGACCCTCGAGGCTGCCGCCGCGCAGGTGCTCTTGGAGATGGACGACCGGGGCTGGGAGAAGGCCGTTTTCGTGGGGCTCTCGATGGGCGGCTACGTGATGTTCCGGCTGTGGAACCTCCAGCCGGAGCGCGTCGCGGCCATGCTGCTGGCCGACACCCGCGCCACCCCCGACACCCCCGAGGGCCGCGCCAGGCGACATGAGACCGCCGCCAAGATCGAGGCGGGAGGAATGGCGGCCTTCGTGCCGGGGGCCATCGAGTCCAACCTGGGCCAGACCACCAAAACGGCGCGACTAGAGCTGCTCGAGCACGTCCGCCAGACCCTCCTGCACGCCGACCCGCACAAGACCGTCATCAGCCTCCGCGCCCTGGCCACCCGCCCGGACTCGCTCCCGCTGCTTCCCAGCATTAGCGTCCCGACGCTGGTGGTGGTGGGCGATGAGGACACCCTGACCCCGCCCTCCGACGCATGGCAGATGGCGGCCGCCATCCCCCGCAGCCAGCTGGTGGTCGTACCCCGGGCCGGACACATGAGCAACCTCGAGAACCCCTCGGTCTTCAACGCAGCCCTGCTGGGATTCCTGGCCGGACTGGGGTAACCGACAGAGGAAAGAGAAAGCAGAAACCGCAGTCGTCATGCGGTCGCATTGCCCTGGCTATTCACTTCAAGCCCGCGCCGCTTCCCGCGCCCTGTTCGCCAGAAGCTCCATCAGCGCGGGCACCGGCTGGGGCTTGGCGATGTAGTAGCCCTGGATCAGGTCGCAGCCGTGCTGGCGCAGCCAGTCCATCTGCTCGAGGGTCTCCACCCCCTCGGCCAGAACCTCCATGCCCAGGGTGTGGCCCAGTTGGATCATGGCCCGCAGCAGTTGCTCACCTGCCTCACCGCCGCCGATGTTGAGCACCAAGGTTCGGTCGAGCTTGAGTCGGTCGATGGGCAGGTGGCGCAGGTAGGCCACCGAGGCGTAGCCGCTGCCGAAGTCGTCGAGGGCGATCTTGGCCCCCAGCGCGCGAAGCTCGCCCAACACCTGCTGGGCGCTCTTGAGGTCAGAGAGCAGGGCGGTCTCGGTGATCTCGAAGATGAGCTGCTGGGCTGAGAGGTCGAACTCCTCGAGAAGCCGGCCCACGTGCTGCGGCAGGGTGGGGTCGCGCAGGGTCTGGGCCGAAAGGTTGAGCGAGACCTCGAGGGGGAGCTGGGAATGGGCCTTAAGCCACTCCAGCGCCCGGCGCAGCCCCAGGGTGTCGATCCGCTCGATCAGACGCAGCTCCTCGGCCAGCGGGATGAAGCGGGCCGGCGAGACCCACTGGCCCTGCTGGTTCCAGCGCACCAGCGACTCTACCGAGACGATGCGCTGGCTGCGCAGGTCGAAGATAGGCTGGTAGTGGAACTCGAAGACCTGGGAGCTGACCGCCTGGCGCAGGCTGGCCTCGAGGTGCAGATGCTCCTCGGAGTAGGGATTCTGGCTGGGGTCGTAGACCACGATGCCGGCGCCCGCGCGCTTGGCCTGGTACATGGCGATGTCGGCGGCCTTGAGGAGGTCGGTAATCTCCGAGCCGTCCCGGGGGCTGCTGGCGATCCCGATGCTGACCGAGACCTGGAGCTTGTGTCCGCGCAGCTCGAGGGGCTTGCTGAGGCTGGTCAGGATGCGCTCGGCCACCTTGCGGGCGCTGGCCGGGTTGGCGTCGGTGAGCAGAATGGCGAACTCGTCGCCGCTGTAGCGGACCAGGGTGTCCTCGAGCCGGATGCACTCCCCCAGCAGCCGGGCGATCTGTACCAGCAGTTCGTCGCCCGCGAAGTGGCCCAGGGTGTCGTTGATGTTCTTAAAGCGGTCGACATCCAGCAGGATCAGGCTGACCGACCAGCCCTTGCGCTGGGCGATGGCGATGGTGTGGGCGGCCCGGTCCTCGAGCATCCGGCGGTTGCCCAGGCCGGTAAGGGCGTCGTGCAGGGCCTGGTGGGCGATCTGACTCTCGTAGCTCTTGCGCTGGGTGATGTCGCGGCTGCCGAAGAGCAGCTTATGGGGCTGCCCGCCCTGGTAAATCACGTTCCCTACCACCTCGACCCAGACCGGGGTGCCGTCCTTTCGCACGTCCATCACCTCGATGCGGGTATTGGCGGGGTTGGCGGGGTCGGCCAGGCCTTGGGCCAGGGCCTCGAGGGCGCGCTCCTGGTGCTCAGGATGGATCAGCTCGAGGGCGTTCATGCCCATCATCTCCTCCGGCTTGTAGCCGAACAGGTGCTCGGAGGATGGGGTTACGTACTCGATACGGGCCTCGAGGTCGCACAGCATCACCACGTCCAGCATCCCGTCGGTCACCTGCTGCAAGAGGGTCTTGTGCTGCCGCACGGCCCGCTCGGCGGCCACCCTGGCGCTCACATCGCGGAAACCGAACTGGAAGACCGCGGCCTCGCCTTCCTTGTGGATCGGCCCGCCCAGGGCCTCCAGGTAGACGGTGCGCCCATCGGCGTGGCGGACCTGAAGGATCAGCGGGGCCGGCTCCACCCCGAAGTGGGCAGCCCGCTCGAGGTAGGCCCCCACCTCCTCGCGGAAGCGCGGCTCCACGAAGTCGAGGATGTTCGCGCCCAGCATCCGCTCCACCGAATAGCCCAGCAGGTTGTAGATCGAGGGGGTGACGAAGCGGATCTGGCCCTCGAGGCTGGCCTGCACCACGCAGTCCAGCATGGCGTCGGTGATCTTCTGCAGGGCCTCCTGGCTGCTCTTGAGGGCCGTCTCGGCCTCTTTGCGGGCCTGGACGGAGTGCATCACCAGCAGCAGGAAGCTGTCCTGGCCCTCCACCACCGCGCTCACCGAGCCCTCCACACTCACCAGGCTGCCATCGCGCCGACGCAGCTGGTATTCGCCCGACATCGGCTGCCCGGCCAGCACCGCCTCTAGCCGCCGCACCGTCCAGCTGGCCTGGTAGGCCACCAGGTCCAGCATGCTGCGGCCTACCAGCTCTTCGCGACCGTAGTCCAGCAACTCGCCCAGGCTGTGGTTGGCCTCCAGTACCGCGAAGCTGCGGCTGTCCAAGAGCGCGATGCCCTCGGCGGCCTGCTGCACCAGGGCGCGGTAGCGGCGCTCCAGGGCCAGGCGTTCGTGCTGCTGGGTCTCGAGGCGACGCACCAGGGTGCGCCCCAGCAGCACGAACAGCAGCGCCACCGCTGCGCTGGCCAGGATGCTGCTGTTGACGATCTGCTGCCCCAGGAGGCTGAGGTAGCGGTTCTGCACCAGCTCGAGGCGGGCGATGACCCGACCGCTTATATCCGGGACGAAAATGCTGATCTGCTGCGTACGCTCGTTCAGCGGTTCGACCCGGCCGTGGCTGATGCGCGAGGACCCGCCCCGGCCCACCGCAGAAGGGGCGGAGGCCGGGGTCAGGGTCAGCCGCACGTTGGTGTTGGCCGGATCGGGCAGGCTGAACTTCCCTAGATCGAAACGCCGGGCTAAGACCAGATAGCCCCGCGACAGTCCCTCCCCTCCGGTGGGCAACACCTGAACCGAGGCCACCAGCAGCAGGCTGCCGTCCACGCGGATAAAGCCGGTGGCCAGGCGGGTCTCGACCAGGCGCCGCAGCTCGGCCACGGCCAGGCTCGAGGGGCGAACGGTCTCGGACGGGGTGAACTGCCCCGCGTACACCAGCCGGCCGTCGGGCCGGAAGAAGGCCATATACTCGATGCTGTTGGCGTACATCGAGCTGGGGGTGATGTTGGTCTGGAGGAAGCCGGGGTCGGGACGGGCCATGAAGGCGTAGCTGTCGTCCCAGAGCGCCCAGTCGGTGGTCAGGTTGAGCAAATCGAGCTTGGCCTGATTGAGCCCTTGGTGCACCACCTCGGCCTGATGTATGAGCTGCTCTCGCTCTAGTCGCACGAAATTAGGCATCAGGCCTTGCCACAGCAGGAAGGCGGCCAGCCCCACGAAGGACAGGCCGCCCAGCCACAACCCTAGGGTTTTTCCCAGTCCCTCGGGCACCTTGCGCCCCGCCGGGACGGGCTTAACCTTCAAATACATAGGGCTCAGGATACAGAGGCCACTCACATATCCCTGTGACAAATACCTGTAACTCTGGGCCGCAAAGTAACGCGGCCTAGAGGAGCAGAGCCAGCCGATCCTCTGGGGCCAGGGGTGAGATCGTGCCCAAACGGGTCTCGAGCTGCTGCTGGGGCCAGATCTTGCCCAGCACCCGGCCCAGTTGGGCGCGGTAGGGGGCGGGAAGGAAACCGGAGCCCTGCAGCTTGGCCCAGGCCGCCTCCTCCTGGCCCAGCCCCAGCAGGGCCTGGGTCTCGAGGCCCAGCTTCCAGGTCTGCACACCGGGGTCGGGCAGGTCGCTAATCTGCACCCCCTGGGCCAGGGCCTCAGCCCATTTCTGCTGCCGGGCCAGGGTCTCGGCATAGCCCAGCCGGGCCTGGGCCTCGAAGAAGGGGTCGTTCTGCTTGAGGTAGCCAAACATCATGACCTCGGACTCGGCGGCCGGCATCAGCAGCGAGAGCTTGAGCGCCACGTCCACCGAAAGGGCGTTGTAGCGGTCGCCGGGAAGCCCCTTGCTGACCAGTTCCTCGCGCAGCCGGCGCAGGATGGCCTCGGCCTGGGGGGCTACCTGCCCGCCCACGTAGGGCGGAAGGTAAGGCAGGCCGCTGGAGCGCACCCAGTAGGCCACCGCGATGCGGTACAGGGTGCGGCGGTGGCGGTAGTGGGCCTCCTCCGGGCGCTCACGCACCTCGCGCAGGTACGCCTCGGCCTGTGAGAGCAGCTCGAGGGCCTGCAGGGGCCGCCCACGGGCCAGCTCCAGCACCCCCGCTTCGCTCTGCGCCCTGGCCCGGATAAAGGGGTCGGCGGCCTCGCGGATGGCCGAGTAGAGGTACTGCTCAGACTCCTCGAACTTGCCGATGCGCCGCAGCACCGTGCCGAAGCGGGCGCGAACGCGGGCCACTTCTTCAGGGGGAGCGCCCGCACCCTCCAGCGCCGCCAAGCCGTGCCGCATCTGCCCCTCGGCCTCGTAAACCCGGCCCAGCCGCAGCAGCAGGTCGCCGGACTGATACCTGGCCCGACCGGAGAGCAGTGGATCGTGGGCGACCTGTTTGAGCGCCTCGAGAGCCTCCGAGAAGCGCCCGGCGTCCTTGGCCACCAGACCCTGCCACAGCCGCACCCGGTCGGCCAGAAACGGCGGGATGGGCCGCTCCAGGGCCCGCTGCACGTAGGTGTCGGCCTGGGTGTAGTCGCCCTGCCAGCGCTCCACCGCGGCCCAGACCAGCAGCCCCTCGGCCCCGATCTCGCCCTGAAGGGTTTCGGGGGGCGGAAGCAGGGCCAGTGCGCCGGCAAAGTCCCCCGCGTCCACCCGCGCTTCCGCCGCCTTTACCCGCGCCCAGGACTGGGTGACCGGGTCGGCGGAGGAGGACAGCAGTTGCAGCGCCTCGAGGGCCTCCGGGTGGGCGTACTGGCCCAGCACCGCCCGGTAGCGGACCACCGCCATCGCCAGCTGTTCGCGCTCACCGCGCCCCCAGCCGGCCGAGGCCGCCCACAGCCCCGGCAGCAGCGAAAGGCGGCTGGGGTCCTGGGCCAGCAGTCGCAGCAGGGTCTCGAGCTTGTGTGCACCCAGCGCGTGGTGGAGCTGCCGAAACAGGTCGTCGCGGAAATACTCGAGGGCCAGGCTGTGCAGGATGCGGGCCTCCTTGGCGGGCACCTGAGGCAGCAGCGAGCGTAGCGAGGGACGCACCCTACTTTCCCCTACCGGGGTGAGCAGGGCACGCTCGGCCTGGGAAAGCTGCTCCAGACTCTTGCCCAGCACCTGCTCCAGCAGCGGGGTGGGGATGGCGGGGTCGGCCTCCGGCGAGAGCACCGCCAGGGCCTGCAACAGCGGGCGCAGGGTGGTGTCCTGGGCCAGCGCATCGCTGACCTGGGCTGGGGCGTTCTGACGCTCGCCGCGCTCGCTGCTGTAGGTCTCGAGCAGCACCAGCCGCGACAGCTCAGCGAAATTGCGCCCGGCCTGGTTCACCAGCGCCTCTACCCGCTCGGGCGGCAGGTCGGGCACCCGGTCTTTGACGTAGCGGCGGGCCTCCGCCCGGCTAGGCGCGGAAAGCGGACTCCAGGCCAGGCTGGGGGGCGGCTCGGACAGCCCGACCAGGTAAGGGACGGTGAGGCGGCGCAGCAACGGCTCGAGCCAGGCCGCCAGCCCCACCGGGTTGCCGTCGGGGTCGCGCAGGCTGAGGCCCCCGATCTGCCCTTCGCGCTCGGCCCGCAGCAAGAGGGGCCTGCCGTGGGCATTGAGGGCCTTGGCCAGCTCGGCCCGCAGTTCGTCCTGCAAGGCCGCCTGCAGCGCGTAGGGCTGGGTCGGGCTGAGCTGGGCCAGGGTGGTCTCCAGCTCCACCCCTATCTTTTCGGCCAGGGGGTAGAGGTGCTGCCCCAGTTCGCCCCCCAGGTTCACCATCAGGGTCTCGCCGCTGGCCCGCTCCACCGCCGAGAGCAGCACCCCCTTGCCGGTCACCGCCCCGCCGACCACCACCATCTGGGGCTTTTCGCCCTGCTCGAGACCCCGCACGAACTTTCGGAACAAGCGCCGCTTATCGCGCCCCAGCGCCCGCCGGGCCGACTCGAGGGTCAGTTCGCTGGGCAGCTCAGGCGCCTCAAGGCCAGACTCGGTGTACAAATCGGCGATCACCTCGAACAGCCGCAGCTTCTCCTCGGGACTGCCCAGGTCTTTATACAGAATGTTCCGCACCGTCCCGGCCCGCCCGCCCCTCTCGGCGACGGCGGCCTCGAGCCATCTCAAGCTGCCTTTCTTGCCCCGATGGTCGCGCCCGGTAAGGGTAGGGCGGAGGGTCTCAAGATGGGTTTGCCAGAGTGTACTAACATCGCTCACGATAATTACACTATATCAGAGCCAGCCCTATCGGAGCGGCGGGCTCGGCGCTATCAACCCTACACACCTGGCTCGAGCCGGACGCGGGAACACCATCGGGTTCGTTGCTCGAGCCTCGAGGTCTGGCTTGCCGACCGGCCCGTACCGCAGATTAACCCTCCATTGCGTTCCTCAAGCCCGACCTCCCGTCCATCAGCCCCGGCTCATCATTGCCCTGATATGATTGAGGCATGAGACGCCTTCTCGCGCTCCTCACGCTGGTGACGGGCCTGGCCTTCGCCCAGGTGCCGGCCTACAACGAAAACACCGTGGGTCTGGGTTTTGGGATCAGCCCGCTGAACAGCGGGCGGCCCAACATGCTGATCGTGCAGGGCAGCTTCGGTCTGCCCTTCAGCCCGCTGGGGATCGACACCGGCCTAGAGGTCGAGGGGCTGGTCCCCACCAGCTTCGACGGCATAGAGATCTGGGCCATGGTTAAGGCCAATCTGCTGCCCGCCCTGGTGGTGGCCGACCTGCCGCTGTCGGTGGGCCTGGGGCTGGACTTGAGCTTCGACACCCGCGCCTCGGTCTTCGGCACCCACCTCGGCCCCATCGCCACCTTGGAAATCCCCGGCGGGGCCCTGTCGGGCTACCTGGGGCTCGGCCTCGAGGGCGGCTTCAACCTGGCCTATGGCCTGGCCGGGCGCCTCTACCTCGACCCGGTAGCGCTCGAGCTAGGCCTCTCCGACCGCTACGCGCTCAAGATCGCCGTGCTGTATCTGTACTGAAGTCGTACATCGTACGCGAAACGTTGAAAGCCAGGCACGGCGGGCTCGAGACGGGGTGATGGTGCCCCCTCGAGCCCGCCTTGAGTTTTCGACGACCTACAACGGAAGAAGCCTAGCGAAAAATCATGCAGGTCGTGGTGGAGTGGGCATAGACCTTGCCCGCCCCATCTTTGATGTAACCCTCGGCGGTGGCCTGCCGTCCGCCCAGGTAGATCACGCGTCCCTCGCAAAAAACCTCGCCAGTCTGAGCAGTCATGGGCCGGAGGTAGTTCACCTTCAGCTCGAGAGTGGTGTAGCCCACCCCTTTGGGCAGTTGGGAGTGGACCGCGCAGCCCATGACCGAGTCCAGCAGAGTACACGCCACGCCCCCATGGACGCTGCCGATGGGGTTGTAGTGGTACTCGGCGGGCGTGAACCTAAAGACCACCCGCCCTGCCTCCACCTCGTGCGGCTGGAAGTTCATCAGCTGGCCGATGGGGGGCCAGGGCAGCTCGCCGCGCTGCATGGCCTGTAGGTACTCGAGGCCGCTCAGGTCGCGGGCGGCACTCGCGCCGATCATGGGGTCTTGCCAGGTGAAGCTACGCTCGCGGGTCATGGTTGCTCCTTGAGGTGCCGGCGGTTGAGCCGGAGGATTTCGTCGCTGAGGCCGGGATCGGAGGCGGCTCGAGCCAGCACCATTGCCCCGACCATGCTCGAGAGCATCAGCACCGCCTGGTGCCGACGCTCGGCCTCGTCTTCTCCGGGCATCCAGACACTCAGCCGGCTAAGGACATCGCCCACTGCCTCTCCCAGTGCGGCCCGGACCTCCGGGCCGTGCCGCACCAGTTCGGGCGAGAGGATGGGCAGGGCACAGCCGGTCTCGGGGTTGTCGCGGTGCGAGCGGCTCAGGTACTGGTTGACCAGCAGGGACAGGCGTTCAGGCAGCGGGAGCGCCTCGAGCTTTTCGGCGAAGTCGTCCCAAATCTCCCGCAAGCCCTGCCGCACCGACTCTGCCAGCAGTTGCTCCTTGCTCTCGAAGTGGGCGTAGAACCCCCCGTGGGTCAACCCTACCGCCCGCATCACCTCCGGTACACTGACCCCCCCCGCCCCCTTCTGGCGAAAAGCCCGTGTCGCTGCCGAGAGGATTCTCTGTCGGACGGCGGGCTTGTGGGTCTTGGGGTAGGGCATAATATGATTATTATCATATTTTCAAACATCGGGCAGAGTCAAGCAGTGCGGCCAGGGCGCAGGGAAAGCCGGACGAGTCGGGGAACAGTCACACCGGGTGAGCGCATCCCTCTGAGCGGTTCCCACCCATACTCCCTACGGCGCTAAAGCGGGCGGTTTTTGCTGTAGAGCGGTTGCCACGAACACTAACAGAATCTCCGCTTTAGCGCACGCTTTAGCGCACGCTTTAGCGCAGCACTGTGGGCGGAGTATGGGTGGGAAACGCGGTCTGTACCCCAAACAGCCCATTCTCATCAGGTGAACCCGTTATAGTAGCCCTTCGAGATATGCGACGCTCGAACGCCCAGTGGTTCGCCCTTCCAGCCGTCGGCCTGCTGGGGCTTTTTCTGTTGTATCCATTTCTGGATGTGATTCGCTTCTCGACCTGGGACTGGTCCGGGCTTTCCGACCCCCGACCGATCGGGCTCGAGAATTACGCCACCATCTGGCGCGATCCCGACTTCTGGGGCAGCCTGCGCATCACCCTAATCTTCGGGGTGATGACCCTGATCCCCTTCGTGATTCTTTCGGTGCTGCTGGCTCTGGCGCTAGACGGGCAACCCTACGAGCGGGGGGTTAAGGCCCTGCTCTTCCTGCCGGGGCTGGTCACGCTGGGCGGGGCCACGGTGGCCTGGTACACCCTGTTCAGCCCAGAATACGGGGCCCTGGCCTCGATCCTCCCGGTGCCCCGGTGGGACCAGAGCCAAGTCTGGGCCCTGATCCTGATCATGCTCTTCACCATCTGGCGGCACCTGGGCTACGGGGTGCTGGTGGTCTCGGCACGGCTTAAGGCCATCCCCAGGGCGCTGCTCGAGGCTGCCGCCGTGGACGGGGCCACCGCCTCCCAGGCCTTTCGCTTCATCACCCTGCCGCTGCTGCGCCCTGCCCTGACCTTTCTAGTGGTGATTGGAACGGTGCTCTCGCTGCAATCTTATACGGCCGTCTTCCTGCTAACCCGGGGCGGCCCCTTCGGCGGGACGGAGGTGTTGGGCTACTTCCTCTACAAGACCGGCTTCGAGTCTAGCCGCCTAGGCTACGCCGCCGCCCTCACGGTCGTGATTCTGATCCTCACCCTCAGCTTCGCGCTGGCCCAGGCCCGGCTGCTGCGCGGCAACGACGACCGGGAGAACGCATGAACGCCCTCCGCCATGCCTTCGTCTTCGTGGTGGCCTTCCTGGTCGCGCTGCCCTTCATCTGGATGGCCTACGCGGCCTTCATCCCGCCCGAGCTGATCTTTTCGGGGAACATTCTGGGGCAGTTCGGGTTCAGCCTCGAGAACTTCGCGGTGCTGTCGCAGGGCGGGTTCTGGGAGGGCTTTTGGGGCCGCCTGCTCTACTCGGTGCTGCTGACTGGCGGCGTAACCTTACTGCAGCTGTTGACCGCCTTCCTGGCCGCCTACGCAATCCGCGAGGGGGCCAAGGTGCTGCCACTGTTCTTGATCATGATGGCCATTCCGGTGGAGCTGCTGCTGGTTCCGCTGTACGGGCTGCTGCAGAACCTGCGCCTGCTGGACAGCATCTGGGCCCTGATCCTGCCCTTCGCGGCCAGCCCCTTCATCGTCTACCTGATGTTCCAGGGGATGCGCACGGTGCCCGAGGAGTTGCTCGAGGCGGCCCGCCTGGACGGTGCGGACCACCGCGTCCTGCTCAGCCAAATCCTCTTCCCCCTCCTGCGCCCGCAGCTCATCGCCGCCGGAGTGCTGGCCTTCGCGGCCCACTGGAACCTGGTGCTCTACCCCCGCATCGTGGCGGGTTCGGACGACCTTAAGACGGTGCAGACCTGGATCACCGACCTTCAGCGCCAGAACCCCGCCGATTGGGGGCCGCTCTCGGCGGCGGCTCTGGCCGCGACGCTGCCCCTGGTAATCATCTACCTGATCTACGAGCGGCGTATTGTGGAGACGTTCGAAGAGGGCCTGAAGGGGTAGGGCGCTGGAAACGGCAGCCAACGTCGCGCGACCCCCAAGGCTGCCGCGCGGCCAGAGATTGTGTGGTCGCCATTGGGTCTTCAAGGGCCGCGCGCAGAGGAGCGCTGTAAAGATCCCGTTATCCAAGCACCGTCGGCATCACCGCATCGGGAAGTGCCTTCGACTTGGCCACAAGGGTCACTAGCCACGACTTCGCGGCGACCTGTCCCCCGTTGAGCGTTATCTGGCCTTGCTCTTGCTTTCCAAAACCTTGTCTTTTCCCTGGTTTGTGGCAGACTAAAGGGCGGCTCGAGGAGTTACCTCAACCCCCGAAGTCAATCCCTGACTCAAAACTTAGGTTCTTAATCCGGCGAATGGGATACTTGGAGTGTGAAGATGCGTCTAGCGGTGGTGGCGTTCATGGCGGGTTCGCTGGGTTTTGTGACGGCCCAGCGCACCGAGATTCAGTTCTGGCACACCTCCGGGCCGCCCGCCCAGGAGGTCCTCGAGGCGCAGATCAACGAGTTCAACAGCCGCCAGAGCGAGTACCGCATCGCGGCCCGATATGTCGGCGACTTCCGCGAGGGCGGGCTGCGGTTGCTGGCCTCGCTGCGCTCTGGTGGCGCGCCCGACCTCTTCCAGTCAGAAATTTCCTTCCTGGGCCGGATGGTGCAGGACAACGTGGCGCTGCCCTTGGACGAGTACCTTGGCGGCATTCCCACCGACTTCTTCCCCGGCTTTCTGGGAACCGGCAGGTTCAACGGCAAGAGCTACGGGATGCCGCTGGGCCTCTCGGTCCCGGTATTCTTCTACAACGCCGACCAATTCAACGCCAGGGGCCTTGCCGCGCCCAAGAACTGGCACGACGTGTCCAACGCCGCCCACCGCCTGACCACCAGGGCTGCCAAGGGCTACACCATCTCCTCCGACATCTACAGCTTCAATGTGCTGGTGATGGCCAGGGGTGGGAGCATCATCAACGCCCAGGGCCGCCCGGACTTCACCAACGCCAAGGTAGTCGAGGCGCTGGAGTACCTGCAGAACATGGTACGGCGCAACATCGCCCAGAGCCGCAACATCGCCGAGGCCCAGTTTAGCGTGGCGGACTTCCTGCGCACCCGCACCTTCATGGGCATCGCGCCCATCACCACCTGGCCCCTGATCGAAGACCGCGCCCCAATTCCCTTTAAACTCGGCGTGGCCGCCGTGCCCCGCAGCGCCGACGGCAAGGTCCCGCTCGCCGGGGCCACCCTGGTGGTACTGCGCGGGGCCAGCGAGGCCCAGACCAAAGGTTCGGTGGCCTTCTGGCGCTACTTGATGGAGCCGGCCCAGATCGCCCGATGGGTGCGGGCCACGTACTACCTGCCCATGCGCCGCGCGGCGATGCCCGCCCTCGAGACCTTCTTCGCCGAGGATCCGCGCCGCCGTCTGGCGTTCAGCCAGATCGAGCACGCCGACGTGTGGATCCAAGACCCCGAGTTTACGGTCTGGTACACCTACCTCGAGGATGCCCTCGAGCGAGCCCTCAAGGGCGGCCAGGACGCCAGACAAGTGCTCGAGGACGCCCAGAAACGGGCCAACAGCGTTGAGCGCCGCTGATCGAACTGGGCGGTTAGTGGTTGGCAACTGGGTTATGCTAAGCGCCAGTCGTTCACCGTCCGCCGCATGAACACCGACGCCCCCGCCCCAACCCGCCCCGGCGAAGAACTCGATCGCTCGCGCCTCGAGCCCTACCTCCAGGCCAGCCTGGGGCTGGCGGGGGAGCTGGAGGTGGAGCAGTTTCCCAGGGGCTTCTCCAACCTGACCTACCTGATCCGGCTGGGCCACACCGAGATGGTGCTGCGCCGCCCGCCCTTCGGGACCACCGTCAAGACCGCGCACGACATGGGCCGCGAGTACCGCATCCTCTCAGCGCTCAAGCCGGTCTACCCCAAGGTGCCCAGACCGCTCCTCTACTGCCAGGACGAGACCATCCTGGGCGCCCCCTTCTACGTGATGGAGCGGCTGCACGGAGTGATCCTGCGGAATAAGCCCAGCCAGGACCTCACCCCCGAGCGGATGCACGGGCTGTCCGAGGCTCTGCTCGACGCACTGGTGGAGCTGCACCAGTTCGACTACCGGGCGGCAGGACTCTCCGACCTTGGTAGGCCCGAGGGGTACGTGGAGCGCCAGGTTTCGGGCTGGGCCAAGCGCTACGAGGCCGCCCGCACCGACGAGGTGCCCGGCATGGAGCGGGCCGTGCGCTGGCTGGCCGAGCACCAGCCCCGGACCTACGGGGCGGCCCTGATCCACAACGACTTCAAGTACGACAATCTCATGCTCGAGCCGCACCAGCCGACCAGGGTGGTCGCAGTGCTGGACTGGGAGATGGCCACCCTGGGCGACCCGCTAATGGACCTGGGAACCACCCTGGGCTACTGGGCGCAGGCCGACAGCCCGCCGGGGCTCAGGGGCTTCGGGCTGACCCACCTTCCGGGCAACCTGACCCGGGCCGAGCTGGCCCAGCGCTATGCCGAAAAGACCGGGGCCGATCTGAGCCACATCGTCTTCTACTACGTCTTCGGGCTGTTCAAGGTTGGCGTTATCATGCAGCAGATCTACGCCCGATACAAGGCCGGCAAGACCCAGGACGCCCGCTTCGGGGCGCTGATTGGGCTGATCCACGAGACCGGCGGGATGCTCGAGGCGGCCATGGGGTCGAAGTCGCTGTGAGACGAAGCGCAGAGGGCAGCGAGCCCAGGGGCCACCCCGCCGAGGCCGGTGTCGTTGCGGAATTACCAAGCGCGGCCCCGTCGCAGTTCGGTGGCTTTTGCCGAAGCGGGGGCTTTCGACCGCGCACATCACAACGGTCATAGATCGCTTACAGCAGGCTGAATCCGCGCAGAACAAACAAGGTTGAGTTCAACGGGAATCAGGACTCTAGCACAGTACCAGGGAGATCACATGGACTTTAGCGGCAAGGTAGCAGTCATTACGGGCGGGGCGGGCGGGATCGGGCGGGCGCTGGTAGAGCGCTGCCTCGAGCTGGGGATGAAGGTCGTTATCTCCGATGTCAACGCGGGCGACCTGGCCAAGGCGGCGGGCGAACTCGAGGGCCGGGGCGAAATCCTGACCGCGCAGACCGACGTTTCCAAGCCCGAGCAGGTCGCGGCCCTGGCCGACGCGGCATACGCCAGGTTCGGGGCGGTACACCTGCTGTTCAACAACGCCGGGGTGTCTGACGGACGGCCCCTCTGGGAGAGCACGCCCGCAGACGTGGACTGGGTGCTGGGGGTCAACGTCAAGGGCATTCTGTACGGAATCCAGAGCTTCGTGCCCCGGATGATGGCTCAGGACGAGCCTTGCTGGGTGGTCAACACTGCCTCACTGGCTGGGCTGGTGGGCGGCTCCGGCTTCGGGATATACCGGGCCTCCAAGCACGCGGCGGTCTCGCTCTCCGAGACCCTGTACCACGACCTGCGGCTGGCAAACACCAAGGTCGGGGTAGCGGTGCTCTGCCCGGCCTGGGTCAAAACCAACATCGTCCTCTCGAGCCGCAACCGGCCCGCCGGGGTTGCCGAGCCCAAGCTGGACGAGTACGGCCAGAAGATGGGCACAGTGATGGCGGGGGTGGTCAATGGCGGCATCAGCCCCCGGCAGGTCGCGCAGCGGGTGTTCGAGGCCCTCGAGCAGGGCCGGTTCTACATCCTCACCCACCCCGAGATGAACGGTGCGATCTACGTTCGGGGCAAGCAAATCCTCGAGGGCAGCCAGCCCACAGACACCTTCGCCAGCGCCTACCTGAGCCGCTAAGCACTTCAAGGGTTGACCTGCGGCGTACCGTCCCGAGAAGTCCGTTAAGGAGTTGTACCCCTGCTGGCACCCCGGCACGTTTCCGCGGCGTTCGTTGGCCTCACGAATCTATGCTGGCGCACCTTAGTGCTGCGTCAGGTAGTAGTGGCTTAGCTCGCCCTCGAGCTGGTGCAACGCGCGCTGAACCGTGCTGCCGTGCAGGGGGAGCACCGCGTAGGCGCGGATCAGCATGTTCTGGCGGATGCGCCGGAAGACGATCTGTGCGCCCTCGGTAGAGCTGCCCTGGAGAGCAATCAGGAACTGATCATCGCGCAGTTGGAATATTAGGTCGGGGGAGCGGACGTGCTGCAGCAGGTCTTCGCCCAGTTGCTCGGGGCGGGTGTGCAGCAGCAGCAGGGTGACGGGGCGCACCAAGGCCATGGCCTCGAGACTGGGCGCCAGCGAGTCGAGGGCCGAGGCGGTCAGGATCTGGCGCGGCTGCCTCCGCCGTTCCACAAAAGATTTTGGGGCTTCTTCCCCATCCTGGGTCTTGGGCTCCTTGAGGTTGAAGTACAGCCCGGCCAGGAAAAGCCCGCTGGCCAGCATACTGGCCAGCGCGGCGGCGGTGGCGATCTCCTCGGGCAGGTGGGCCAGGTCGCGGGCGGCCTCCACGGCCAGCACCATGCCGATCAGGCTCAGCCCCAAGACCCACGAGAAGTTGGTTCGGGGGTTGGCACTTACCCGGGCAAAGATGCTGGCGGTGGCGGTGAAGAGCAACGCGGACAGCAGGAATATCACCCCAGGGTAGAGATTTTCTTGGCGTTGAAACATCCATAGCGGGGATAGACCCAAAATCAGAAATCCCCAGGGCAGTACCGATAGCCACATACCCTCCCAGCATAGGTGAGGCCGGGATTAAGAGGGGCGCAAATGAACATATTCCGGCTGTTCTCAAGGGCATCGAAGTAACGGCTAGCGCTGGGCAGACCGGTCGTTTGCGGGCCGTCCGCAGGCTGCCGGGGGAGTCCGCAGCGCCTGCGGCAAAGGTCACGACTTATTGGGGTACCCTAAAGGCTTCTCGCAGTGCCGCCAGGCCTTCTTCCAGCTCTTCGGTGGGCCCGGCAAAGCACAGGCGGAACCAGTCACCAAAGTCACGGCCAAACACCCCGCCGGGAACAAAGCCCAGGCCGTGCTCCCGCAACATGCGCTCGCAGAAGGCCTCGCCCCCCTCGGCGGTGGGCACCCGGCCGAACACATAGAAGGCCCCCTCGGGTTGTACAAACTCGATCCCGCAGCGACGCAGGGTCTCCACCACCCGGTCGCGGCGGGCCTGGTAGGTCTGGCGCATCGCCTCCACCTCGGCCTCGGCTGAGAGGGCCTCGAGGGCCCCCCACTGGGCGAAGGCGGTGGCGCTGGTAACCAGATACTGGTGCAGCTTGAGGAACTGTGCGCTGTGCTCCGGGCTGGCGACCAGGTAGCCCAGCCGCCAGCCGGTCATGGCGTAACTCTTGGAGAACCCCCCCACCAGGATGGCGGGGTCGTCCGGGGCACTCAGCTCGAGCACCCCGATGTGACGGGAGGGGCCGAAGGTGATGTCCTGGTATATCTCGTCGCAGATCAGCCACAGCCCTCGCCGCCGGGCTAGCCCCAGCAGACCGTCCAGATCATCGCGCCGGAGCATGGCCCCGGTGGGGTTGTTGGGGGTATTGACCACGATGGCCCGGGTGTGCGGGGTGATGGAACGCTCGAGCTCGACGAGGTCGGGCCGGAAGCCGTCCTGGGGGCGGGCCGGCAGCTCCACCGCCTCAGCCCCCAGCAGCCGGGGCAGGTGCAGGTAGTTGGGCCAGCAGGGCGTGGGCACCAGCACCTGGTCGCCGGGCTCGAGGACGGCCATCAGGGCCAGGGTCAGGGCCTCGCAGGCCCCCACCGTGACCACTACCGACTCGGCAGGCAGGCTGGTGCCGTAGCGCCGGCTGAGGTCGGCGGCGATGGCCTGCCGAAGTTCGGGAATCCCCGCGTTGGGGGCGTAGTGGGTGCGGCCTTCCATCAAGGCCCTGGCGGCGGCCTCGCGCACCGCCAGGGGTGTGTCGAAGCTGGGCTCGCCCAGGTGGAACGGGTAGACCGGCAGCCCGGCAGCCTGCCGTGCTTGCGCGGCGCTCACGATCCGCCGAATCCCCGAGGCGGGAGCCTGAGTGAGCGCCCGGCTGAACCTGGGAAGTCCCCTCATGGTGCGCCCCGTACAGCTACTGCCTGGGGGCCAGCCAGCCGCCCTCCATCAACAGGCGGTTGGTGTAAATGCGCAGCCCCCGTGCCTCGGGCCGGGCCACGAAGACCGCCGGGAGGTGCCCCACGGTCAGGAACAGGCTCTCGCGCTGGACGATCTCGAAGTACTGGTCGTAGAGGCGCTGCCGCTGCTGGCGGTTGAGGGTCACCAGCGCCCGGTCGAGCAAGGCGTCGAGGCGCGGGTCGTTGGACTGGGCCACGTTGAAGGCGTATTTGGAGTTAAGGCCGCCGTCGTAGGGCCAGGGGTCGAGGCTGCTGCCCGCCCACTGGAACCAGCAGATGTCGTAGTTGCCGCCCCGGGTGGTGTTGGAGAAGGCGGTGGGGTCCATGGGGCGGATGCGGGTCTGGATGCCGATCTCGCGCAGCATGGCGCTCACAATCTCGGCGGCCCGCAGCCGGGTGGGGATGGTCTCGGCGGGCATGTCCCAGACCAGCCGGGTGTCGCCCTTCTGCCGCACCCCGTCGGCCCCCCTGGCCCAGCCCGCCTCGTCGAGGATGCGGTTGGCCCGTGCCACGTCGTAGTCGTACTTAAGGGTGTTGGGGTTGTGGGTCCAGATGGCCTGGGGCATGGAGTAGAAGGAGACCGCAGCGAGGTTGTTGGTCACGGCATTGACCAGGGCCGGCCGGTTGATGGCGTGGTTGACCGCCCGCCGCACGTTGGGGTCGGTGATGCGCTTGAGGTTCATGTAGATGTTGAGCTGGCCCAGCGGCTTGCCCACGTTGACGATCAGGCCGGCCCGGCGGGCGCGCTCGAGATCTGCCGAGGCCATGTCCACTGCGAAGTGCACGGTACCGGCCTCGAGCTCGATCAGCCGGGTGCTGGCGTCGGGAATGATGCGGAAGATCAACCGGTCGACGTAAGGCCGGCCGGCCCGCCAGTAGCGGGGGTTGCGCTCGAGCACGATCCGCTCGCCCTTCACGTACTGCGTCAGGCGGAACGGCCCGGAGGCCACCGGGTTGGCCCGGAAGCCGGCGGTACCCAGGCGCTGCACGGCCGCCGGCGAGACCACCACAAGGTTAATCATCCGCTCCATGAACTCGGGGTCGTAGCTCTGGTTGGTGATGCGCAGGGTGAAGTCGTCCACCACCTCTATGCTGCGGGTGCGGGCGAAGTAGGAGCCGTAACGCAGCCCGTTTTCGGGGTTGCGGTAGCGCTCGATCGTGAACTTGACCGCCTCGGCGTTAAGGGGTGTGCCGTCCTGGAAGTTCACGCCCCGGCGAATCTTCCAGGTGTAGACCCCCTGAGCGTTCACACTCCAGCTCTCGATGATCCAGGGGGCCACGCCATCTTCGCCCAGGATCACGAACGGGTCGCCGACCGCGTTGTTGTAGATGGTGGCGTCAATGGTACCGCCCACCATCGGGTCAGTGGACTCGACGTCCCTGGCCAGGGCGATGACCAGAGTGCCCCCGCGCTGCTGGGCCAGGCCCACCGACAGCATCGACAAGATGAAAACCGCCATCAAGAATCTGTACATACCTGCCTCCTCCTCATTCCTCTAAACACCCAACGTGCCGTGGTGTCGCTCGAGCGCGGTAAAAAGCCCGCCACCCTCGGCCTCGATCATCGCGGCCAGGTCGGCGAAGTTTTGGTCCGAGAGGCCGCGCTTCCCCTCCTCGATCTCCGAGATCACCCGCAGCAGGGCGCGGTTGTAGGGGACCGCCACCCCAGCCTTGTCGGCGAAGCGGATCAGGGCCTCCATCATCGCGGCAGTCTCGGTCTTGCGCTTGCGGTACATCAGGTCCCAGCGCATCCCGCTGCCGGTCTTGACGAAGCGGTGGAAGCTGTGCGAGCGGAAGACCTCATGGCGCGGCCAGGCGTGGTCAATCCAGAAGAACAGCGCCTCGTCGTCGCCCCGGTAGGGGCCGGGGTCGAAGAAGTCGAAGCCCACCAGCCGGATGCCCAGCGCATCAGCCACCCGGATGGCCTCGCGCACCAGCGCCCCCGCCACCAGCTTGTGCAACGGCTTGTCCAGGGCCTCGCCAGAGCGCCGGTCGGTGATGGCGGTGCAGACGATCTGCGAGCCGTAGACGAACTTGGTCCAAACCGTGCCCACGATGTTGTCGGTGATGAGGGTGGGGGTCCAGTGCAGCAGGGCCTGCTGGAGGCTTTGCAGCCGGGGCGTGAGCCGCCCGTCGAGTTCGCCAATCCAGATGTAGTTGGGAAAGCCCGCTTCCAAGTGTCCGGGGTTCACCAGGGCGGCCCCGTAGTTGGGGTCGGCCCCGATGGTGCGCTCGGCCCCCACAATCTCCTCGAACAAGTAGATGTTCTCGCCGGCCTGGAGCGAGACGAAGGCGGTGTCGGGGGTGCTGTAAGGAAGGAGCTGTTCCAAGGCGCCGCGGGTGTCGTGCGACTTCACCGCCACAATCACCGTCTCCAGCGGGCCCAGCTCCGCCAGCCGGTCGGGGGTGACCGCCCGCACCGGTATACGGTGCTTGCCACGCACTCCGTCCACATACACCCCGTCCCGATTGAGCGCGTCCACGTGCTCCTGCCAGCGCTCCACAAAGGTCACGTCCAGCCCGGCCCGGCTCATCCAGGTGCCCGCCAGACCGCCGATCCCGCCTGCCCCAACCACCGTGATCTTCATCTCATGCCTCCACCGCCAGCGTCACCAGCGACTCCCCCGGATGCACCCGCACGCCGGTGCGCATCACCGCCACCACGCCGGGCGAAGAGGCCTCCACCACCTGCAGCACCTCGCCCAGCAGGTTGCGTACCTCGCCTAGCCTCTGGCCTGCCTTCACCTGCTCCCCCAGCGCCACGAACGCGGCAAACACTCCCCCGACCCTTGCCGGGTTGGAGGCGGTGCGCCGAACCGGGAGCTGGCCCGGCTGGGCGCGGCCGGGAATCATCTGAAGATGGCGCAGTGCCGCCCGTACGATCTCCACCCACTCCGACGCGTTCTCCCTGGCGTGGCGGTGGGCCGACCCGGCCTCGATGGCCAGTTGCGGCACCCCAATCTCCGGGGTGGCGCTGCTCCACATGCCGGGCAGGTTGCGGCTCGAGGGGTCCAGGAGGAACTCCAGCGGCAGGGCCTGGGCCAGCGGCAGCAGCGAGGGCTTGCCGGGCGCGTCGGTGAAGCGCCCGAAAGCGATATCACCCACCTCCGGGCTGCCGCCGTGGAGGTCGATGAGCAGATCGGCGCCGGGAAGAACATGGTGATGCAGGGCCGCCGCGATTTGCTGGGTGACGGTGCCCGAGTCTGAACCGGGGTGAACACGGTTCATGTCCTGCTGGTCGAAGGGGCTGTTGCGCCTGCCGTGGGTGTAGCCGTGGACGTTGAGGCAGGGCAGAATCCAGAGCTGTCCTGCGAGTTCTCCGGGCTTGACGGCCTCGGCCACCTCGAGCGCCCCCAGGGTGGCGTAGCCCTCGTCGCCATGCTGGGCGGCGGCCACCACCACCTTGGGGCCGGGCCGCACGCCGCAGACCACGATTAAGGGCAGCAGGGTGGGGCCGGTCCAGCTCTCCCCCACCCCCAGCCAGGTGCGCGTCACGCTGCCAGGGGCGGGCTCGAGCCCGTGCAGGTCCTTGGCCCGGATCACGCCACCTCCCTGGCCGAGCGGCGGGCACCCAGGAGTCCCTCGAGGGCCGCCTTTTCGCCGGTTTTGGCCGCCTGGAACAGCGTTTCGTAGGCTTGAATCGCTAGGACACCCACCCCCACCGCCGAGGCCGCCTGGCGCAGCTGGGCGAAGAGGCTCGAGAGTTCCTCGCCGGGGTTGGCGGGCGAGAGGCTGTGACCCAGACCGCAGGTGGTGGGGAAGGCGTAGGCCGAGCCCACCCGGTACTGCTCGTGGCGGACCCAGGCGTTTTTCACCCAGGTGTCCAGCGTGAAGGATTGGCCGGGGCCTTGGGCGCGGTAGAGCGGCGGGTCGAAGAAGTCGCCGCCCATCAGCGCCACCCCGAAACGCTCTGCCACCGCCTGAACCTCGCGCACCAGCCGCACGGCAGCGGCGCGGGCGCGGGGGTGGGCGTAGAACTCGGTCGGGTGCTGCCCGAAGAGCGCCGGGAGGCCGGCCTCGAGGCTAAAGGCCACCTTGGCCCAGACCATGCCAACAATAGCGCGGGTGGTGAGCGAGGGCGCAGCCCAGCTCAGGTCACGCTGCACCTCTTCCATCAGCGGCGTAAGGGTACCCGCCACGTTACCCAGCCAGATGAAGTTGGCGAAGGCAGTCTCCACATTCCCATCGGGCAACTGGCGCATCTCGCTCTGCACCACCGCCTGGATCACCTCTGCCCCCCACTCTCGCCCCAGCCGAAGCCCGTCCAGACCGCCGATAGCCACGACCAGGGGCAGGGCCGGGAACTGCGAAGCCAGTTGGCCCAGTGCCTCCTCCGCCTCGGCAGGCCTCACCGCCAGGATCGCGGCGTCGAACTCCCCGCTTAGGCCCTCCCAGCCCACCGCCCTTAGCTGCAGCGGCTCACCCATTCGGTGGCCCACCAGCCCGACCGGCCGCCCCAGCCGCTCCCTGCGCCCAGCGTCGGTCTCCACCAGCGTCACGCCCCGTCCGGCCCGCACCAGCGCGTGGCCCAGCCAACTGCCCAGCGCCCCGCCGCCGACGATCAAGTAGTTCATACCCTCCTGCCTCCTTGGCTCAGACGATCAGGGCGACCGACTCGAGCGAGTGCATCCTTCCGTAGAGCTTCTGGGCCAAGGCTCGAGGGGGCCGCGGCGCGACCAGAGAACGCAGCCGGCGCTCACCGAGCCAGTACGACCAAACGTGTGCCCCGCGGCCCTTGGGGGCGATATAGCCCAGCCGGTTGTCCACCCAGCCCGCCCCTCCCGACAGCGAGTTGCGGTGCAGGTAGTCGGCCGCTTGGTCGCGGCTCCAGCCCAGCTTGTGCAGCCCCCAGGCCGCCACTGTGCCCAGCCCAGCGCGGTAGTTGGTGAGCAGGGCCTGCACCTTGTCGTCTGCGTCTTCCCAGTCCAGCAGGTGCCCGCCCGAGTCGGCCACGCCTTCGAACAGGGGGCTCCCGGCGCTCTTGACCAGCGAGAGCAGGCCGTCGGCGTAGCCCCAGCCCTCGAGGTAAGCCCTCCGACGGGTCTCAAACTGGAGGCAGTGGCCGGGGAAGATCTCGTGGATCACCAGGTGCTTGAGGCTCTGGCGGGTGAGGACGGGGTCGCGGTTGACCTCCACGGTCAGGCGGGCGTAGTCGCAGCGGGCGTTGAAGGCCGCACCAGAGACGATCTTGATCTGCGGGTCGGGGCATTCGATGGGCCAGAAGACCGCCTCACTGCGGCCCCTGGCCTCGTCGGTCAGCATCAGCATGGTCTGCTCAATCTGCTCAGGCTCGACCCGGTGCCGGGCTTCCCAGGCGGTTGCCCGCTGGGCCAGGTCGCCGGCATAGCCCATCCCGCCCAGCAGCCCATGCAACTTGCCCCGGATTTCCTCGAGCTCGGCCTCGCTGGCGGGCCGGGGCGGGGCGGCCAGAAAGCCCTCGATCTGGGCCTCGAGGCCCAGTCCCTGTGTGTTCCACTCGATCACCGCCAGAGCCGAGCCGCACAGGGCCAGGTAGTAGGTGCGGCGGTCGGGTTCCAGGAGGCTACGGGCTTGCCCCCGCAACTCGTTAAAGCGCACCTTAGCCGCTGCGAAGTCGGGGAAGGGCTCGGGCTCCAGCCGCTCCAGCTCGAGTACCACCAGCCCCCAGGGGTCTTCGGGGTTGGCGGCGCGGTGCAGCTGATCCAGGCCCAGGTAGGCTCTCGCCAGGGCCAGGGCGTAGCGGCGGGTGGCCTCCGGCGCCTCAACCATAGAAGCGCTCCACTCCGTCCACCACCGCCTGAATGTCCTCTGGGTTCACGTCGGGGTGGTTGGGCAGGCTCAGCACCTCGCGGGTCAACCGCTCGGACACTGGGAAGTCGCCCTCCCGGTGCCCACACAGGGCTTGGTAGGGCGGCAAGAGGTGCAGGTCTTGGGGGTAGAGCACGGTGGACTCGACGCCAGCGTCGGCCAGGAACTTCTGCAGCGCATCGCGGCGACCTTCGGGCACCCGCAGGGTGTAGTGCAGGAAGGCGTGGGTGCAGCCGGGCAGGGTCTGCGGGGTGACCACCGGCAGCCCCCTCTCGGCGAAAAGGCGGTTGTACAGTGCGGCGTTCTCGCGGCGGCGTTGGTTCCACTCTTCTATTCGGCGCAACTGCACCCGCCCCACGGCGGCATGGAGCTCGGAGAGGCGCAGGTTGTAGCCGACGCGGTGAATCTCGTAGAAGCGCTGGCCTTTGGCCCGTGGCCGGCCGTGGTCGCGCAGCAGCCGCACCTCTTGGGCCAGGTCGTCGTTGTTGGTGGTCACCATCCCGCCCAGCCCGCAAACCGAGATGGTCTTGCCCGCAAAGCTCACAAAGCCTGCAGCGCCGATGCCCCCGACGTATTGCCCCTGATGCTGCGCACCCAGCGCGTGGCAGAAGTCCTCGAGCAGGTACACCCCGTGCCGCTCGGCCAGCGCCTTCAACCGGCCCATCTCGGCAGGGTGGCCGTACTTGTGCGCCGGGACGATGGCCCTGGTTTTCTCGCTGATGGCCGCAGCGGCCTGATCGGGCTCGAGGTTAAAGGTCTGTTCCTCCACGTCGGCGAAGCGCGGGGTGGCCCCCACCACCGCCACCGCCTCGGCCAGCGTCACGAAGCCCATCGCAGGCACGATTACCTCGTCGCCCGGCCCGATGCCCAGCGCCCTCAAGATCAGCATCATGGCCGAGGTGCCAGAGTTTACCGCCACCGCGTGGCGCACCCCGATGGAGTTGGCCAGCTCGGCCTCGAAGGCCTCGTTCTCCGGCCCCAGGTAGTAGTTGCGGCTCTCGAGGGCGCCCAGCAAGGCCTCGCGCATGGCCTCGTCGACATGGTTAAAGCCCTTGCGAACCCGGCGCGTGGCGGTACTCATGGCTTGTGGGGGTAGAACGCGTTGTCGATCTTCATGTCCAGCGGCAGGGTCTGGAACTGGGTCGCGAAGCGGGCCAGGTAGTCGCTCACCACCTCCAAGATGCGCTCGCCGTGCGCTTCCGAGGCCTCGGTGGCGGGCTTGGAAGTGTCCCAGTAGCCCAGCGGCCAGCGCTCTTTCATCAACAGCGGTAGCTCCACCCCGCCGGCTTCGAAGCCGATGTCGTACTTGCCGGTGGAGTCGAAGCCGTGGCCGATGTCGGTGATGGCGCAGCCGCCCTCGGCCTTGCTCAAGTCGACGTTGCCGGGGCGGCAGGCCATCGCCACCGAAGTCTCGGTGAAGCCGCCGTGGTCTGGCCCCAGCTTCAGCTCGGGCAGCAGCGCGATGGCCAGCCGGTACCACAGCGGGATGGCTGAGAGGATGCCCAGTTCGCGGCGCAGCTTGAGCGAGACCTGCTTCATAACGGGAGCGTTGGGGCCGTGGCCGGTGATCCAGATGATGCGGCGGATGCCCCAGCCGTGCAGCGAGCGAGCGATGTCCTCCAGCACGTAGGTCGAGGTCTGCGGGCTGAAGCTGATCGTGCCGGGGAAGTCCATGGTGGAGTCGCAGTAGCCGTAGGGGATTCCAGGCAGCGCGATGGCGTTGCACTTGGCGGCAGAGCGGATGGCCACCTGCTCGGCGGCGAAGTGGTCGGTACCGATGATGCCGTGCGGGCCGTGGGCCTCCACCGCGCCCATCGGGACGAAAGCGGTGTCGGTCTGGCGGAAAGCCTCTTCAGCTTCCAGAAAGGTCATGTCGGCTAGGTAGTGGGTTCGCATACGCACCTCGCTGGCTCGGCCTGGCGCGGCCCCGCGCCCTGGCCCCTGGTTGTCTTCTTACGGCGTTGAGTATAAGATGCTAAGTAGACTTAATCAACTGGTCCGTCCAATCTACTATGCCTACTCCGCTATCACCCCCGCCGCCCGCAGTGAAGTATGCTCTTGCCCTGGATACGGAGGCCAGATGAAATTCGGACGGGTTCAACAGATCAGGCTGTATGAGCAGATTGTCGAACGGATGGAGGAACTGGCCGAGGTCGGGCAGCTCACCCCGGGGGAGAAGTTCCCCCCCGAGCGGGAGCTGATGAAGCAACTGGGGGTAAGCCGCCAGGTGCTGCGCGAGGCCTTCAGCGTGATGGAGTCTCAGGGCTGGGTATCCACCACCCCCGGCGGAGGGCGGGTGTATCTGGGCAAGACCGGCTCCAACCCGGCGGTGCTGCTCAAGGCGCTGCAGGGCTCGGCGCTGCTCGAGCTGCTCGACGCCAGGGAAGCAGTGGAGTGCAAGATCGCCGAGCTGGCCGCACAGAACGCCACCCCCGAGGACATCCGGGGCCTGGTGGAGCGCATCGAAAAACTCGACCAGAGCGGCTACACCTTCGAGTGGAACTACGACTTCCACCTGGCCATCGCCGAGACCGCACGCAACAACGTGCTGTACAGCCTGCTCCAGCTCTTGCTGCAGATCCGCCGCGAGGTCTACGCCAGGGACTACCTTTCCAAAGCCCAGCTAAAGCGGCTGTTCCAGGATCATCTTTCCATTGTCGAGGCCATCGAGACCGGCGAGGGGGCGCGGGCCAGGGAGGTCATGCGCAAGCACATCCTCGATACCCGCCGGGCCTACCAGGAGCGCATCGCCAAGCTGGGCACCGAGGTCGGTCAGGAGTAGACCTATGGCCGTATACCTTCTGCGCCGCCTGATCACCGCCGTCCCGGTGATGCTGGTGGTGGTGCTGCTGGTATTCCTTTCGCTGCAGTTGGTGCCCGGCGACCCGGTGGACTTCATCATCGGGCCGGACACCCCCTACAACATTGACCGCGAGGCCTACGAGGCCCAAATCCGCCAGCAACTGGGGCTGGACAGGCCGCTCTACGAGCAGTTCCTGCGCTACGTCTGGGGGCTGGTACAGTTCGACTTCGGCACCTCCATCCGCAGCAAGCTGCCGGTCATCGAGGAGCTGATCCCGCGCTACCAGGCCACCCTCGAGCTGGCCGTCTTCGCCCTGCTGATCGCCGTGGCGGTGGGTATCCCGGCAGGGGTGATCGCCGCGATCCGCCCGAACTCCTGGCTCGACTCGTTGGTGACCACCCTGGCGCTGATGGGCATCTCGCTGCCCTCGTTCTGGTTCGGGCTGCTGCTGATGCTGCTGTTCGCCCTCCAGCTGGGCTGGCTGCCCCCCTCGGGCCGACCCACCTCGGCCTTCACCGCCGAGGGCTTCGCCTACGTAATCATGCCCGCCGTCACCCTGGGGCTGGGCTCCGCCGGGTTGATCATGCGCCTGACCCGCTCGCAGCTCCTGGAGGTGCTGGGCGAGGACTATGTGCGCACCGCCAGGGCCAAGGGCCTGCCGCCCTCGGCGGTGGTGCTCAAGCACGCCCTGCGCAACGCCCTGCTGCCAGTGGTCACGGTGGTGGGGCTGCAGTTTGGCGAGTTGCTGGCCGGGGCGGTGATCGTGGAGACGGTCTTCTCCTACCCCGGCGTGGGAAGCTACCTGATCCAGTCGGTCTCCAACCGCGACTTCCCAGCGGTGCAGTCGGGGGTGCTGTTCGTCTCCCTCACCTTCGTGCTGGTCAACCTGCTGGTGGACGCGCTCTACTCGCTGGTCGATCCCAGGATTCGCTACGACTGAGGGGAGGCGCATGAACCGGAGCAGTTTTTGGAAGAGGTTCTGGCGGCGCTGCCGCGCCAACCCCATCACCCTGGCGTCGCTGGTGGTGCTCGCACTCATCCTGCTGACCGCCGTCGTGGGTCCGCTGCTGGCCCCCTACGACCCCCTCAAGCCCGACTTCCTGGCCCTGTCCCAAGGCCCAAGCGCAAAACACTGGTTCGGCACCGACCAGCTGGGGCGAGACGTGTTCAGCCGGGTGCTGCACGGGGCTGGTTACTCCATCTCCATCGGGCTGCTCTCGGTGGCGCTGGGGCTGGTGCTGGGGGCGGTGATGGGGCTGGTGGCGGGCTTCGTGGGGGGGCGCGTGGACGCCTGGCTGATGCGGGTGGTGGACGTGCTGCTGGCCTTCCCCGGGATTTTGCTGGCCATCCTGATCGTGAGCATCTTCGGCAGCAGCTACGTCAATGTGGTGGTGGCGCTGGCCTTCTTCTCGGTGCCCACCTTTGCCCGCATCGCCCGTGCCTCCACCCTCTCGATCCGCAACCTCGACTACGTACAGGCCGCCGAAGCCCTGGGGGTCCACCCGCTGCGCATCATGTTCCGGCACATCCTGCCCAACGCCACCGCCCCGCTGGTGGTCTACTCGACGCTTCGCTGCGCCTCGGCGATCCTGGGCGGAGCCGCGCTGAGCTTCCTCGGGCTAGGGGTGGCCCCGCCCACCCCGGAGTGGGGGCTGATGATTGCCCAGGCCCGGGAGGCCCTGCGTTCCGCGCCGCACATCATGCTCTTCCCCGGCCTGGCTATCTTCCTCACCGTGCTGGCCGTCAACATCCTGGGCGACGCGCTGCGCGACGTGCTCGACCCCAAGCTAAAGACCTGAGCTTTGTTGTCGAATGTCGGACATCTAGCGCTGTGTCTGGGGCGCGGTGTTGAGGGACGTGGACGGACTGCTAGAGCGGTTCCCACACATACTCCTTACAGCAAAAACCGCTGTAGGGAATACATTACCTGCCGAGGTAATGGTGGAAAACGCGATCAGATGGAACGCAGGAGTGTTGGCATTGTTCTGCGTGCGGGCAATCCCTTGGGGTCGCCCGAAATCCGCGCCGTGATCGCCTTGGTATGGGGGGTACAAGGCTATGCCCGTTCGAGAGAACATCATCAACCGGGTTTTTGTGCGGGTTTTTCGTAATGCTCGAGTGAACGACTACCCACCATGGTCAGACGTATGGATGTACGTCCCTACAGGGAGCGCACACTGGTTTTTCTCTCTACGCTCTACCCTCTACCTCTTCGTGATCCGCTCGATCACGGCCCGCACCTTGTCGCCCGGCGCGGCGGGGCCTAAGGCCTTGGTGACGGCGCCGATGGCGGCCATTGGCGCTTTAAACTGGGCGAAGTCTATGTTGGCTTTGACCCAATCCTCTATGGCCGCCTCGTCCATCTCGGTGGGCAGGTAGCCGTTCAGAAACTCGACCTCAAACCCGTTCTTGTTCTCCTCCGCGGTGACCTTAAGGGCCTTGAGGATTTTCACCGCGTCGGCGTCGGGTAGCGGCCTGCCGTCGCCCTTGCGGTCCATCTCGGCTTTGACTACCCTGGCGAAGTCGCGGGTAGGCACGTCACCCGCCTTCATGGCCTCGATGATGGTCTTCTTGATGCGGTCGTAGATCTCGGTGCCCATGAGGACAGTGTATAAGAGTCGGGGAGTTATGGAGCAGGGCGGCGGGCAACGTGCCGCCAGCAGCCAGTATCCCTAGCCGTTGCCACTCCGAGGTCTGCGGGTTGCGCCGGGCACCGCGACGCCCTCTTCGCCCCAGAGTCCCCTGCGCTGGAGTGCGCCCGGGTCGTCTGGGCGAGGCCCGGGGACCGCCGACCTGGGCGTGAAGGACTCCTCAGCGCGTCCTGCGGCCACGCGGTATCCGGAACCTCCGCATGACCAGCCATCGGTGCGGCGAACAGCCGAGCCGGCTGTGGCCGTTGACTTCCACCTGTTAACATTCCCCCTCTCCCTGCACCCCGCCCCGGAACCGTTCCACCCCGTCGTGTCCCCTAGGCGGTATACTCTCGAGGCGATTTATGCAGACACGGAGGTTTAAATGCCGCTAAGGAACGCCTACCGTCCGCCGGGTGAGTCGGGCATGTGGGAGAGCTTTTTGCGCCGGCTCGAGGCCAGCCTCAGGCTGGCCAAGATTCACCCGGCCACGGTTCAGTACCTGATCCACCCCAAACGCATCGTGGGTCTGTCGATCCCCATCTTGATGGACGACGGGCGGGTGCAGCACTTCCCCGGCTTCCGGGTGATCCATAACATCGGTCGCGGCCCCGCGCTGGGTGGAGTGCGCTACCACCCCGACGTGACGCTGGGCCAGACCTGCGGGATGGCAGCCTGGATGACGCTCAAGGCGGCGGTCTACGGGCTCCCCTTCGGGGGCTCGGCGGGCGGGGTGGAGGTTGACCCGGCCAAGCTCTCTCGGCGCGAACTCGAGCGGCTCTCGCGGCGCTACATCACCGAACTGATCGAGCTGATAGGCCCCGACGAAGACATTCTGGCCCCCGACGTGGGCACCACCGAGCAGGTCATGGCCTGGTTTCAGGACACCTTCACCATGTCCAAGGGCGAGACCTCGCTGAGCGCGGTGACCGGCAAGCCCGACCCTGTGGGCGGCCTGGCCGGGCCGGACGAGGGCGGCGGGCAGGGCGCGATTTACGTGCTGGCCGACCTGGCCAAGCGCAATGGGTGGAGTCTCGAGGGCGCCTCGGTCGCCATCCAGGGTTTCGGGATGGTGGGCAGCGCCGCCGCCCGCTACGCCTCGAAAGAGGGGCTGAAGGTGGTGGCGGTGTCGACCAGCCGCAGCGGCGTGTACAACCCCAGCGGCCTGGACATCCCCGCCCTCGAGGCCCATTACGCCCAACACAAGCACCTCGAGGGATTCGAAGGGGCCAGGCCCATTGGCAACTCCGAACTCCTGACCCTGGACGTGGACTACCTGATCCCGGCGGCAGTCGAAGCCGTGGTTACTGTGGCCAACGCCGACGCCATTAAGGCCAGGGTGATCGTGGAGGGGGCCAACGGGGCAGTCATGCCCGAGGCCGAGGAGCGCCTCAAGCTGCGCGGCGTCGAGGTGATCCCCGACGTGCTGGCCAACGGCGGCGGGCTGGTCCTGAGCTACCTCGAGTGGGTGCAAGACCTCTCGATGCTCTTTTTCGACGAGCACGAGGTGCAAAACCGCCTGCGCGGCTTCATCCACCAGACCCTCGAGGCCGTCATCGAGCGCTCCAAGACCCTGGAGAACGACCTGCGGGCCGGGGCCTATGTGCTGGCGCTCGAGCGCATCAACGAGGCCAGCCGACTGCGGGGCGTGTACCCCTGACGGGACCAGGAACGGGGATCAGCGAACCAGCGATCAGCAATGCGCATCTGTTGCCCTCTTCTCCTTCTGATCCGCTGGCCCGTTCCGTTTTCACCGGTCACCCATCCGACTTCCCGTCTTAAGTTCTGTGTTGCCTGAATCCTGTTCCCCATTTCGCGGAGCGAAACCATGAAATCCGAACCCCTTTCCTACCTCAGCACCGAGAACATCGGCCCCTGGGAGATTTACCTGGCCCAAGTGGACCGGGTGACGCCCTACCTGGGCAAGCTGGCCTTCTGGGTCGAAGACCTCAAGCGGCCCAAGCGCATCCTGGTGGTGGATGTGCCCATCGCCCTGGACGACGGATCGGTGGCCCACTTCGAGGGCTACCGGGTGCACCACAACACCTTTCGCGGCCCGGCCAAGGGCGGCATCCGCTACCACCAGGACGTGACCATGTCCGAGGTGATGGCGCTGTCGGCCTGGATGACCATCAAGAACGCCGCCGTGGGGCTCCCGTACGGCGGGGGCAAGGGCGGTATCCGGGTGAACCCGTCCAAGCTCAGCCCCGGCGAAGTAGAGCGCCTCACGCGGCGCTACACCTCCGAGATCGGGCTGATCATCGGCCCAGACAAGGACATCCCCGCGCCGGATATGGGCACCGGGCCAAGGGAAATGGCCTGGATGATGGACACCTACTCCATGAACGTGGGGCGCACCGCCTCGGGCGTGGTGACCGGAAAGCCGATTGCGGTGGGGGGCTCGCTGGGCCGCCAGGACGCCACCGGGCGGGGGGTCTTTGTGACCGCCGTGGCGGCCGCCGAAAAGATCGGGCTGCCGGTAGCCGGTAGCCGGGTGGTGGTGCAGGGGTTCGGCAATGTGGGCAACGCCTCGGCCCGCATTTTCCACGACGCCGGGGCCAGGGTGGTGGCCGTATCCGACGTGAGCGGAGCCATCCGCAACGACGGCGGGATAGACCCCTACAAGCTGGTTGATTATGTCCGGCAGATGGGCGGGGTGAAAGGCTACCCCGAGGCCGAGGCCATCCCAGCTAGTGAGTTGCTCATGGTGCCGTGCGAGTTCCTGGTTCCGGCGGCCCTCGAGAAGCAAATCACCGAGAAAAACGCCTGGAAAATCGAGGCCAGGATCATTGCCGAGGGGGCCAACGGCCCTACCACCCCCGCCGCAGACGACATCTTCGCCGAGCGCGGCATCGTGGTGATCCCCGACGTGCTGGCCAACGCGGGCGGCGTCACGGTGAGCTACTTCGAGTGGGTGCAGGACTTTAATTCCTTCTTCTGGACCGAGCAAGAGATCAACGCCCGCCTCGAGCGGCTGATGCGCCAGAGCTTCGAGGCCATCTGGCAGGTGGCCCAGGACAAGAAGGTCTCGCTGCGAACCGCCGCCTACATCGTGGCAGCCACCCGGGTGCTGGAGGCGCGGGCCCTGCGAGGCCTTTACCCCTGAGCCGCGCCCACATTATGATTGGGGTCCGTGGCTTTGGTGCACTAAAGTACGCAGTGCATTTAGACTGGCCTCGTACTGGCCTGCGGGGCAGAGATTTATGGAACGATTGCTGGTAGTCGAAGACGACCCCCAACTGGCCCGCCTTATGACCTCGGTCCTCGAGCGGGAGGGTTACCGTGTTCAGTTGGCCACCAACGGGCTGGACGCCGTAGCGATGGGCCCACAGTCCGACCTGATGCTGCTGGACCTTGGCCTCCCGGGGCTTTCGGGCCTCGAGGTCATCCGCGACATGCGCTCAGGCGGCTGGAATATGCCCATCCTGGTGGTCAGCGCCCAGGGCTCGGAGGACATGCGGGTGCGGGCCCTGGAACTGGGGGCCGACGACTACTTGACCAAGCCGATGGGGATGCGCGAGATGGTGGCCCGGGTGCGGGCCCTAATCCGCCGTACCCGCCCGGCCCCCGAGATTCAGGTGGGCGACCTCAAGATTCTGCTCAACCGCCGCCAGGTGTACAAGGGCCAGCAACTGCTGGACTTCTCGGCCACCGAGCTCGACCTGCTGATCACCCTTGCGGCAAACCCCGGCGAGGTCTGGAGCCGCGAACGGCTCTTGAGCCGGGTCTGGGGCTCGGAGCGGGGAAGCGCGGTGGACGAGCGGGTGGTGGACAGCTACGTGGCCCTGTTGCGGCGCAAGCTGGGCGACGACCCCAAGGCCCCCCGTTACGTGGAGACAGTCTTTGGGCAGGGCTACCGAATGGTCATCAGCCTGGGCGAGCTGTGAGGCGGGTCTGGCTCCACTCTTGGCTCGTCACCCCATACAACCTCGAGACAACTATTGAAGAGTTATGATAACTCTACGTCGTGCGTTACGTGTCCTTTTTACGTCCAGCGCAACTTTCTTTGCAGGTTATTACTGTAAGTGGTGCGTATAGCCGTATTTGACAAGGTAATTTAGACGACCCGTTACGTGGTCGGTTGCTACACTCCTCAATCGTAGAGGCGTGAGTTTCGGCATGCTGTGCCGCTACGCCCGAGGAGGAGTGGGAATGAAGTGGAGACAGCTTTGGATCATTGGTCTCAGCCTGGTGCTGGCCCTGGCATTTGCGCAGACCAGGGGGGCAGTGAAGCTCGACCTTCAGGCCTACCGGGTGCTGAGCGTGCAGGAAAACGGCAGGTCCGTTGAGAAGCTGGAGGAGGCCCTCGAGGTACGCCCCGGCCAACTCATCGAGTACCGCCTGGCCGCCCAGAACACCAGCCAGACCGCCCTGCGCCAGGTCAGCCTGGTCATCCCGATTCCCCGCACCACCGCCTACCAGGCCCTGAGTGCGGCTCCCCTGCGGCTTGGCCAGAGCCTGGTCGCGCCTCAGTTTAGTTTTGACGGTGGAAGCGTCTACGGCTTCCCGCCGCTAAAGCGCAAAGTAACTGTGATGGAAAACGGCAAGGAGGTTCAGCGCGAGGTTGAGGTGAAGCCCGAAGAGTACACCCATGTTCGCTGGGTTCTGCCGCAGATGGCCACCCAGGAAAACGTCGTCTTGACGCTGCGGGCCACGGTTCGCTAAACGAACCGCATTAGGCCCTAAGCCAACGCTGTCATTGGAGGAAATTCAACCATGAAAAGAACCCTAAGTCTGTTGGTCGGCGCGGTGGCGCTTCTGGGCGTAGCCTTCGCCCAGCAAACCCCCGCCGGAACCAACATCTCCAACCAGGCCTCGGCCACCTATATCGACTCGGCCGGTCAGAACCAGAGCACCACTTCCAACCAAGTGTTGACCGTGGTGCAGCAGGTTTACAGCTTCACCATCACCCCCAACTCGGCCAGCACCAGCGAGCCCACCGGCGCCGCCGGCTTCGCCCAGAGCCGCAGCGCCCTTCCCGGTGCGCGCGTCTACTTCCCCTACACGGTCAACAATACAGGCAACGGCCCTGATACCATCAACCTGACCAGTGTACTCGGTACCGCCGGCGGCACCACCCCCGTTCGCTTCGTGCTCCAGACCCCCACCATCTACCGCGACACCAACTGTAACGGCTCGGTGGACGCCGGTGAGTCGGTGATCTCCTCGGTGGCCCTCACCCAAAACGTCGGGGCACTGGCCGCAACCTCCTTGGCCTGCGTGATCATCGAGACCACCATCCCCAGCAGCGCCAATAACAACGAGGTCGGCAACATCAACCTCTCGGGGATCTCGGCCGGCAACAACTCGGTGACCGACACCAACAACTGGTCGCGGGCCATCGCCACCACCTCCGCCGCGCTGGACATCAACAAGAGCGCCAGCCCCAGCAACACGGCTTCGGCGGGCGGCACCATCTCCTACACCATCACCGGCCAGAATCGCGGCGGCAGCGCGGCCTCCGGCCTGACCACCATCCCCACCGGCCTGGGCAGCATCCCGGTTGCCAGCAGCACCGGCATCCTGATCTGGGACATCGTGCCCACTGGCCTGACCCTGACCGGCGCCCCCAGCGGCTCCTCGGGCGCGGGCACCGTCAACATCGTCTACTCGAGCGACGGCACCACCTGGACCTCGACCGCCCCGACCTTCGCCACCTGGGCCGGCGACGGCACCCGCCGCGTGGGCATGTGGATCACCGGCTCGGGCGCTTTCTTCCCCCAGGGGGCCTCGTACACCTTTAGCTTCACCACCAACGTGCCCGCAGGCGCGGCCTCGGGTACCACGTACACCAACACTGCCAACCTGCAGTTCAACAACGGCGCCGACGTCGGTCCGGTCGCCTCGAACAGCACCTCCAACACCGTCGGCACCACCTTCGGCGTGGCCCTTGGCCCCAACGGTACCGCCACCGCTGCGGGCAACGGCGCGGTCGGCTCGGCCGACTCCCAGACCATCGCCTCGGCTTTCAGTGGCCAGACGGTGACCTTCACCCAGACCCTGCAGAACACCGGCAATGCCTCTGACAGCTTCAACCTGTCCCTGGGCACCGGCGCGACCGCCCCCAACCTGGCCCCGCCCAGCGGCTGGTCCTGCCAGATCACCCAGATTGACGGCACCCCCATCAACACCGCCGTCGGGCCTTTTGCTGCCAACGCCACCTTCAACTTCCAGGTGCGCTGCGCCATCCCCGCCAGCTACACCACCGCCACCGCGGTTAGCTTGAACGTGATCGCCACTTCGGTCGGCAACTCTGGCACCAGCGACCCCACCGCCGACACGGTCAGCGCGGTCAGCCTGGGCTACGCAGTCGACCTCGCCACCCGCGGCAACACCTCCAGGCCCGAGACCGCGGCCAACGACAACCCCGCCGGCCAGACCACCAACCCCGCAACCACCGTCAGCTTCCCGCTGGACGTGCGCAACAACGGCGAGAACACTGACACCTACCAGCTCTCGGCCACCATCCCCTCTGGCTGGTCGGTGCAGTTCATCAACGATGCCAACAACAACGGCGTAGCCGACTCCGGCGAGGCCGTGGTCAACAACACCGGCCTGATGGCCAAGGACGCTGTCCGTAGCGTGATCGCGGTGGTCACGGTGCCGGCCGGCACCAGCCCCGGCAGCAACAGCCTGACCTTTACCACCACCAGCGCCACCCTGGGCACGGTGAGCAACGCCGTCTCTACCACCATCACCGTCAACGAGGTCCGGGCCTTCGTATTCGACCCCGACCGCAGCGGTACCGTGACCAGCCCCGGCACCATCGTCTACACCCATAACCTGCGCAACAACGGCAACGCCAGCGCAACCGTGGCGATCCCCGCGCCCACCTTCCTCAACACCTCCCGCGGCTGGACCTACCAGTACTCCACCGACGGCGGCACCACCTGGACCAGCACCGTCTCGGGCTTGGTCCTGGCCGCCAACGCCTCGGCCACCCTGCAGGTGCGGGTGATCGTGCCCGCCGGCGAGGCCATCGGGGTGAGCGAGACCGCCCAGATCACCGCCACCGCCACCTACGCCAGCAGTGCCACCGCAGCCCAGACCGTCAACGACACCACCACCATCGTGGCCGGCGACCTGACCCTGGCCAAGACCGGCATCAGCTACGTGGGCAGCTCCGCCACCGTGCGCTCCGCCACCGCCGCCACCGCACTGCCCGGCGACCAGATCCTCTACACGGTGGTCGCGACCAACAACGGCGTGGGCAATCTGACCACCGTCAAGATCGCCGACCCGCTGCCCAGCTTCACCGACTTCGTCTCGGTTAGCGCCACTACCACCATCTCGGGCGGTACCGTGGTCTACTCCACCGACGGCAACAACTGGACCACCACTGCCCCGACTACCCTCTCGGCAGGTCAGTCCATCTACGTAGCCGTCAACACCGCCGGCACCGCTGGCGGCGCGGGCAGCATCGACGCCAGCGACCTGATGGCTCCTGGCCGCACCATCACCATCACCTTCCGAGTGCAAGTCCGCTAAGCCCCATTTGTCCCCCTGGGCCTGTGCCCAGGGGGACCCAAAAGTTCAACTGAGTTAGCTTGACTTCAGGATTCAACAGTTCAGCCACCCCTCGAGCCGAACTCAGTTAGTGGGACCCCCACCTAACCGCGTCGGCTCGAGTTTTTTTACCCTGAGAAGGAGGTGAGCGTTTTGACACCCGACAACCCCAATGCGCCCACTTCCCTCGGGGCCCGCGCACAACATCGGACTTTCCTTTTCCCGCTGGCCCTTTTGCTGAGCTTCCTGGCCTGTTTTTGGCCCTCGGCCCTAGCCCAGAGCGCCCTGGCCGGCACCATCATCTCCAACCAGGCCCAAGTCTCCTTCGCCGAGTCTACCCAGCCCTACTTCTCCAACGTGGTGGAGACCCTGGTTCAGGCGGTCTGCGCGCCGACCATCACCCCCAACGGAACCCAGGGCAGCCCGGCCCAGCGGGCGGTGGTTTCGGCGGGCGGTTTCGCCTACTTCCCCTACCTGCTGCGCAATGCCGGCAACCAGCGCAGCACTTTCGCGCTGAGCTCGGCCCAGAACGCCGCCACCTGGGCCCCCCGTTGGGTCCGGTTGTACCTAGATCAAAACGAAGACTCGAGGCTCGACCCGGGGGAGCCCCAGGTCGCGAGCCTGTCCCTTGATGTGGGGGAGCAGCGCCGGCTGGTGATGGAGGTTGCCCTACCCGCCAACGCCACCGGCGACCTGCTGGTCACCCCCACTGCCAGCTGCGTGACCGGCGAGCGCGACGACGACAACTTCAGCCAGATCAGCGTGGGAACCGGGCCCTCGCTCAACCTCACCAAGTCCACCAGCCGGACCACCCTCGACACCAACCAGGAAACCACCTTCGGGCTCCTGGTGGCCAACCTGGGCAGCACGCGGACGGGCGGGCCGGTCTCCGTCACCGACTGGCTCAACACCCCCGAACTGGCCGGGCTAAGCATTGTGCCCGGCTCGGCCGAGGCCACCAAGGGACGCCTGGAGTACAGCGCCGACGGGACCACCTGGAGTAGCCTCGAAGGCACCCAGGTCCTCGGGGTGCGCCTGGTGCTCGATGGCCTGGAGGCCGGCGAGCAGGCAGTCTTCAGCTTCCGCATGCGCCTGGGCGAGGGTAGCTCGAACGGCCTCCGGCGTAACCTGGCCACCGCCGAGGGTCCGGGCGGGCCAGCGGTGGCCGCCGTCGAGCTGACGGTGGCCCCACGCTTCGCCCACCGGTTGGGGCCGCTGGGCCGGCCCGAGGCCAGCGGTGCCCAGGACCGCCAGAGCGGAACCGCCCGTGTCGGGCAGAGCTACTGCTTCTCACACAGCCTGATTAACCTGGGCAACGCCCCCGACCGCTACACCCTCGAGCTCGGCGTGCTGCCCCCAGGGATAACCGCCAGCTTCCGCCAGGGCAGCGGCCCGCTGGCCCAACCGATCCTGCTGGGCCAGGGCGAACGCAGTGACTTCCAACTCTGCCTAGGCGGCCTCGATCAGCAGACTCCCAGCTTCGAGGTCACCCTCAACGCGGTCTCCCAGACCACCGGGGCGGTCGACCCCACCTACGACATACTGGGTGTCACCTACGACCCGGCCAGCGTGCGGCTGCTCAAGAGCACCGACCGGGCCTCGGCGATGCCGGGAGAGTCGGTCAACTACACCCTGCAAATCAGCAACCCCTTCCCGGTCGCGATGACCAACCTGCGTGTCAGGGACCAGCTCGACGAGAGGCTGGAGTTCGTCGAAGCCTCTTCAGGCGGCAGCTTCGAACCGGCCAGCCGCGAGGTGGTCTGGACGGTGGGCAGCCTGGGGGTCGGCCAGACCCTCACCCTGAGCCTGCGGGTGCGGGTGGCCTCCACCACGAACGACGGCCAGATCCCCAACCGCTTCAGTCTCCGGGCCGATCAGTTCGACGACACCGCCACCTCCAACACGGTCAGTCTGCCTATCCTCACCAGCAGCATCCAGCTGCTCAAGAGGGTAACCCCTGCTCAGGCAGTGGTGGGCGACACCCTCACCTTCACGCTGACCCTACAGAACACCGGCAAGACCGACCTGGTCATCGAGGTGGTTGACACCCCCGGCAAAGGCCTGCGCTACGTGGAGCAGAGCGCCCAGCCCGCCGCCTCAGCCCAGCGCGGAGAGGGCCTGGTGTGGTCGGGCCTCGAGCTACCCGCCGGGGCCACCCGCAGCCTGAGCTACAAGATGCGGGTGTTGGCAGGGGCCCCGGAGCTGCTGGAGAACCGCGCGGTGGCCACTGGGGTCAACACCCAGGGGGTGGCGGTGGCGGCGGCCTCGGCGGCGGCCTCGGTCAAGCTGGACCGGGCGGTGTTCACGCCCATCAACATTCTGAGCGGCAGGGTCTTCCTCGATTCCGACCGCGATGGGCGCTATACGGCTGGTCTGGACATCCCGCTACCAGGAGCCAGGCTGGTGCTGTCCAACGGGATGCAAACCCTCAGCGACAAGGACGGGCGCTACGCCTTTCGGGAGCTGCGGGGCGGGGCCTGGGAGATCTTCCTCGACCCGGCCTCAGCCCCCTTCAAGCCGCTCCCGCACCCCGAGCAGTTAGGTGAAGGCTACCGCCACAGGGTCACGGTCAACGGCCTGACCAACTCCGACTTCCCCCTCGAGCGCCCCCTGGGCCAGGCGGTGGTGCAGCGCGAGACCACCCTCGAGTTCGGCCCGCTTAAGGTCTACAAGCGCCTGATCGCCCTGCCGGCCGGGTTGCGGGTGGTCTTGGAGGTCAACAGCAGCGAGCCCATGAACGACCTCACCGTCTCCGACCCGGTGCCCGGCGGTGGGCTTCGGGAGTTCAAATTTGACAAGCTGGAAGGCCCACAGACCGTAACCTACGACTTGCCCATAACGCCCGGGTTCTACCTAACCGACCCGCAGGCCAGGTGGCGATACCCATGAAACCAGGAACAGGGAACAGGGAACAGGGAACAGGGAGGAGAAGCTCTCGCGGTCTCTCTCTCCTGGTTCCTCTCCTTTCTTTCCTCGCCCTCCTGATGTTCGGCAGCGCGCTCGCGCAAGTCCGTACCGAACTCAAGGGGATCGTGCCCGGCAGTGAGCTGCGCTGGGAGATCACCGAACTGCGGGCCAGCATCGTGGTCACCAAGCCGACCATTCTGAACCTGCAGATCTACTCCCCGGGCTTCGACCCCAAGGACTACCGCAGCGCCTTACAGGGCAAAAGCGAACTGGGCGATGAGCGCTACGATAAGGGCAAGGGGCCGATGCGCGCCAGCTTCGCCCTCAGCCGCGACGGGCGGGTGCTCGAGAACCGGGGCTACGGGGTGGAGCCGCACCGCTGGGTGCTGTTCTTCCGGGGACGGGTGGAACCGGGGGTGTACACGATTGCCAGCAGCCTCAAGGGGCTGGGCAAGAACGCCTTCCTCTACCGCATCCAGACCAGCGTCCCCGAATCCGCCGAGCTGCTTGTGGATCCCACCCTTCAGCTCTACGACGTGCGCCGGAGCAGCGCGGTCTCGATCGGCACCATCCGTGGGCCGAACTGGGTGGAGCCCTTCACCCTCGAGGTGCTGCCGGGGGTGGGGCCGTTTAGGGTGGGCATCTACGACGAGGACGGCCCAAGCGAGATGCTGGGGCGGGTGCGGCTGCCCGGCCAGCAGGTGGTGCCGCGCCAGGTTGCCGGCGACCGACAGTGGAGCTACTTCAATGTAGCGACGCCCGGCATCTACCGCTTCGGCTTCGCGCAGGCCCCCACCTCCAGGCAGTACTCCAACACCATCGGGTTCCAGGTGAATGCCTGCATGCAGGTGCGCGGCGACCGCTTCGCGGTGCTTCCACCCAAGCCGGTTACGGCCAGTGTGGTGAACCAAGCGGGGCAGCGGCTCGAGTTCGCCCCCACGATCACCGGCGAGCAGATCCGCGAGGTCACGCTGCCCCCGCTGCCCGACGGCTACACCCTGCTGCGCATCGAGACCGAGGGCGGCGAGCCGCTGGCGGCCAACAAAGCCCGGCTGGGCTGCGCGGGCGGAAGCGTGCGCTTCGTGGTCGCGCTGCCCAAGGTGGCCGAGACGCCGGTCTCGCCGGAGCCCAGAGAGCCCGCCCTCACCGACCCCACGCCCGAGCCCGGCCAGCCCGAGATGGTGGCCCCCCCGGCCCCGGAGCCCATCGCGGTGGCTCCGCTCGAGCCGCTGGCTCCGCAGCCTGAGCCACAACCACAACCCCAGCCTGAGCCACAACCACAACCCCAGCCTGAGCCACAACCACAACCCCAGCCTGAGCCACAACCACAACCCCAACCACAACCCCAGCCCCAGCCTGAACCCCAGCCCCAGCCCGAGCCGCAACCACAACCCCAACCGCAACCCCAGGTCGAGGTGGTCGCCCCCCCGGTCAAGAAAGGTCGCCTCGAGCTGACGGCCCGCCTGGTGCTTCCCACGGGTGAGCAGAGCGCCGAGATTGGGGTGCAGGTGGGCGACCAGACCGTCCGGCTCGAGGGCGGGGCGGCCTCGCTCGAGCTGACCCCCGGCAGCCTGACCCTGACTCCCCAAGTGCAGGGCGCGACAGTGGTCGGCCCCAGCACCGCCGAGGTGCTGGCAGACCAGACCGCCAGGGCCGAGTTTAGGGTCTACCCCAGCGTCCAGCTGACCCTGCACGCCGACAAAACCGTGCTGAAGATCGGCGAAGAGGCGGTACTGACCGCAACCGCCACAACCGCCTACGCTCGCCTGCTGCCCGCCAACCTCCAACTTGCCCTGCCTGCCTGCCTGGAGCCGCTCGAGACCCCCCGCCTAACCACCCCGATCTCCGCCGCCCGGCAGGGGGTGCTGCGTGTCCCGGTCCGTGCGGTCTGCCGGGGTGAGTTTCCTGTCCCGGCGACACTAACCCCCTGGGGCCAAGGGGCCAGTGTGAGCCTTAAGGTGCTGCAGCCACTGAGGTTTAGCCTGACCAAACAGGCCCTGACCCCCGCAGTCGCGGTAGGGGGCCAGGCAGTCTACCGGCTGACGGTCCAGAACATCAGCGACGAGGCCGGGCCGGTGACCCTGCGCGACCCCCTGGCCGTGGGCCTGCTGGGTGAGCCTCTCGAGCAAAGCCTGGTCCTCGAGCCGGGCCAGGAGCGCAGCATCGAGCTCAGCGCCCTGGTCGGCCCCGAGGCCCCGGCCCGCATCCAAAACCGGGCCCAGTTGGTGAACGCTGCCGGCGAGGTGCTGGC
Organism: Meiothermus sp.; assembly: GCA_033762915.1. Lineage (GTDB taxonomy): Bacteria > Deinococcota > Deinococci > Deinococcales > Thermaceae > Meiothermus. The sequence continues at coordinate 47,779 of JANRLD010000025.1, forward strand.
TGAGTCTGAGGCCGGGGTCGAGGTGCTGCGACCGGCGGCCGTGCTGGGCCGCACACTGGACAAGCGCGTGGTGGTCCCCGGCGAGACGGTGGAGGTCGGGCTGACCGTGGGCAACGACGGGCAGGCCAACCTCGAGTACAGCCTGAGCGACACCATACCCGAGTGGCTCGAAGTCTCGAACCCCCCCAGCTTCAGCGGGCAGCTGGCCCCGGGCCAGCGCGTGACCCACCGCTACACTGCCACGGTGCGCTTCGGCTCGGGGGCCGAGGGACAGTTTGAGGCCCAACTGCGCTCCAACGGCGGCGACCCCACCGCCACCGACACCCTGCGGCGGGTGCTGGTACCCCTAAGCAAGCGGGCCACGCCCGAGCGGGTGGTGTTGGGGAACGACGCGGCCTTTGAAATCGAGTTCACCAACCCCACCGACCACCCTTTGAGCCTGGAGTTGATGGAAGCACCCGACCCCGATCTGGGGATGGATATCCCTGGGGAACTTCGGTACGAGCTGGCCCCCGGAGAGACACAGCGCTTGACCCTTCCGGCTAAGCCCAAGCGGGTGGGGCCCCTGGAGAACCAGGTCACGGCCTTCGTGGGCGGCGCCCCGGCCTCCTTTCCCACCAAGGCCACCCTCATGGTAATGCCGGTACTGGAGGTGCAGCGCTACTCCCTGGTAACCCTCGAGTTCAGCGCACAGGGGCAGGGCGAGCGACTTCTTCTGACCCACCGGCCGCCCGAGACCGCCGGTTACGAGGCTGGCTCGGCCCGCCTGGACGGCCAGCCCATCCCCGACCCCCGGGCCGACGAGCAGGGCCGGCTCTACTTCGAGTTCGCGTTCCAGCCCAGGGGAGTCCTTACCTACAGCCTGCGCCACCGCGAGTCACTGCCAGCCCTCCAGCCGCCCACCCTGACCCTGCGCGCCGGCGACCGCGAGGTGATGCTGCAGGGACAGGTCGGGTTCGGCGACCTGAACCGGGCCAAGCCGCTGGAAGTCAGCCGCCGCGACGGCTACATCCAGTCCCCCCTCCCCGGCACTATCTTCAGCGTGGATAAGGCCTCGGTCACAGTGGAGGCTCCCTTCGGCCTCGAGGTGCAGCTCCGCCTCAACGGAGAGCTGGTGGACAGCCGCAACCTGGGCCAGGGCATCTTCGACTCGACCAAGAACCTCCAGCGCCTGGAGTACTTCGGCCTGCCCCTGCGCCGCGGCCGCAACCTGATCGAGGTCCAGACGGGCGCGGGATCCGACCGCGTGGAGGTCTTCCTGCCCGACCGACCGGTGCGCCTTGAGGCCCGCCCGGTGAGGGTACAGGCCGACGGGCGCACCCCGCTGGAGCTGGAATTGCGGGCGGTCGACGACAGCGGCCTGCCCTCGGGCTTCGGGCCGCTGACCCTTCAGAGCTCCCTCGAGCCCCTGGCTACCGACGCCTTCCCAGGCGAGTCGGGCTATCAGGTGCTGCTGCGCGACGGGCGGGCCACCCTCCTGCTCAGGCCCACCGCCACCCCCACCACCCTGCGCCTGCGCATGAGCTTCAACGACCTCAGCGCTACCCAGGAGTTCTTCGTGGGTGGCCGCCAGAGCAGCATCGGCCAGATTCAGGGCAGCGTGGGGCTGCAGTTGAGCGACGGCTGGCAGGGCTTCGGCTCCCTGCGCGGCTACCTCGAGACCCCCCTGGCCGGCGGAACCCTGCGGGCCGCCACTGACACCTCGGTGCGCTTCGAGAGCGGCCAGGCGGTGGTGGAAAACGGCCTGTCAGGCCAGACAACCCCCACCGGGCGTTTCCCGCTGACCGGCGCGGGCAATGAGGCCACCCAGCCCTTGACCTCGGCCGACCCCCTGGCCGTGCGCTACGACCAGGAGGCGTTCGGCATCGGCTATTACTCCGGGGCGCTGGCCCTGCCGGGGGTCAGCGAACTCCCCCAGGTCACTGCATTGCGCGCAGAGAGCCGTGGCGAGCTCCAGTTGCTCGGCTTCGCTGGGGCCCTGCCGGTGACCAGTATCCGTCAGGAGATCGTGCCCGACGGCACCCGCCACTACCGCCTGGGCCAGCCCGCCCTGCCCGAGAGCGAGACCGTGATCGTGCGCACAGGGGCCTCCGAGCGGCAGCTCGAGCGCCTGCGCGACTACGTCCTGGACGCGCCCACCGGCATCCTCACGCTCTCCAGCCCGCTGTGGCCCAGCGGCCCGGACTTCCAGAATGTCCGGCTGATCATCACCTACGCGCCGGAGAGCGCCAGCCGGGCCCCGGGCTACGGCATCGGGGTGCGCTACCGGGCCGGCGGGTTTAGCCTGGGGGCAGGCCTGGCACAGCTGCCCCTGGACAATCAGAGCCGCGACCTGCGCTACGGCCTCGAGGCCGCCTACCAGAGCCAGGACCTGAGCATCCGCCTTACCTACAGCCATGTCGCGCCAGGCACGCCGGGCAAGATGGGCTTAGATCTTGGCGGCAACTCCGACACCCTCGAGGGCAGCGCTAACCTGACCCTACAGAACCAGGTCCAAGGACAGGCCCGGGTGGCGGTCAGGCTCAGCCCCGACGATAAGCTCTCCCTCGAGCACCAGGCCTCGGACATTAACCAGAGCGGCCTGATCTACACCCGCCGGCTGAGCCCAGCGTTTAGCCTCGGCGGTGGCCTGGGGTACATCTGGGAGAGCGGCAACCTGGCCGCCCTGGCCCGCCTGGCCGCAACCGGGACCCCGCTCAACACCGAGCTGACCCACAGCCAGCCCTTGAGCCTCCAGGCTCCTGCCCAGACCCGCCTACGCAGCAACTATGCCCTCGACACCAACTTGAGCCTCGAGGCCGAGGCGGTGACCACCTGGGGCATAGGAGTCAGCGGCGTGGTGGGGCTCAAGCAGAAGTTCGACGCCGCCAACCTCTCGCTTTCTTACCAGCTGCCTGGGGCTTCGGGCGAGGGCAACCGAGCCCGGTTCGGCCTCGAGACGCCCTTCAGCCTGAGCGACAGGCTGAGCCTTAATCTCAACGCCGGCTACGAGCAAAGCCTCAGCAGCGGCGATGCCCAGTCTGCCGCCGGGGCTGCTCTGCGCTACAAAGCCGACGACTTCAGCGCAACCCTCGGGGCCGAGGCCGCGATGGCCAGCGGGCGGCCCAAGGTGGTGCTGCGGGCGGGCGCGACTGGCCAGATCGACGACCAGCAGACCCTCTCGCTCGATACGACCTACCAGATCGTCCCCACTGCCGAGGGTCGGTTCACCCTGTCGTACGCACTGCGCGGGCGGGACGTGAGCCTGCTTTCCTACCACCGCCTGCTGAGCGGCGGTGAGCCGGTGCTCGAGGGGGCGGTGGCCGCCAGCCTCCACCCCGACCCTCGCTTCCAGCTGCGCCCCACCGCGGCCTACCGCTTCAAGCCGCTGGACCAGGTGGGCAACACCTACCAGCTTGGCCTGGGGGCCAACTACTACCTCACCGACTGGCTGGGCCTGGGCGCGGGAGCCCACTACCAGTTCCAGCCCGGCCTCGGCCAAAGCGCCACAGCCTGGGGTCTCGAGGGCAGCCTTCGGGTGGCGGATGGGCTGTGGTTCAACGCCGGCTACACCTTCGGCGGCTTCGAGGGCCTGACCGGCGAGACCCGCGGCGGCTTCTACATCCGCCTAGACTTCTTCGGCGCGACCCGCTAGACCCCAAGCACTCCCATTGCCTCGCGAATTCAACCGCAGAAACCTATGTACACACCCCTCACAAGGCAGGACTCAGGCCGGGCCCGCGCTCCCCTGGGCCTTCTCGTCATGGCGCTGCCCGCCCCCCTGACCAGAGTCTTCGCCCTCGCGTTGCTCCTCTGCAGCTTCGCTCAGGCCCAGCTCAGCTTCACCAACAGCACCACCGCCCAGACCCTAGCCAATGCCCTGGCCGGGCCTGGCGTCACAGTAGTGGCCAACTCCGCCACCCTCACCCGCGCCACCACCAACCAGAACAACACGGGCACCTTCAGCGGGGGCACCACCGGAGGCGCCGGCCCGGTGGTCGGGATCGGCTCAGGGGTGCTCCTCAACACCGGCAGCTTCGCCACCTCAGTGGCGGGGCCCAACAACCGCAAAGGCTCTTCGGCGGGCGGCAGCCAGCTCACCGACGCTGACCTGACCAGCTTGGCCGGGGCCACGGCCAACTACGACACCGTGTTGCTGACCTTCAGCGTAGTACCCAGCGGGCGCAGCCTCAACTTCCAGTACGTCTTCGGCAGCGAAGAGTACCCCGAGTATGTCTGCACCTCGTTCAACGACGCGATGGGGATCTTCGTGCGGGGCCCGGGCATCTCCGGGCCCTACGCCAACGGCGCGGTCAATGTGGCCACCCTGCCCAGCGGGGACCGGATTAGCATCAACAACATCAACGGCGGGCAGATCGGCTACCAGGGCGGGGCCACCGGGACCGGCTGTGTCCTGGGCAACAACGCCTACTACGTCGACAACGGCGATCCCAACAACGCCACCCTGCCCAACTCGGCCCTGTTCACCAATACCCAGCTCGACGGCTTCACCCGGCCCCTGCGCAGCCGGGTCAGCGTGACCCCCGGCCAGACCTACGTCGTGAAGATCGCCATTGCCGACACCGGCGACGCGCAGTACGACTCCGCGCTGTTCATCGGGCTGATCTCGAGCCAGTCCGACTGGGGCGATGCCCCCTCCACCTACGGCACCAGCACCGCCACCAATGGCCCCCTGCACGACATCGACAGCCGGATCTTCATCGGCCCGACCCAGCCCGACGTGGAGAACGACGGCCAACCCGGGGCGGGGGCCGACGGTGACAACCTCAACGGGACCAACGACGAGAACACCCTCACCACCTTCCCAACCCTTACCTCGAGCACCCCCACCTACACCCTTAGCGCAATACCGTTGACCAACACCACTGGCCTACCCGCGACCCTGGCAGGATGGATCGACTTCAACCGCAACGGCCTGTTCGACGCCTCGGAGCGGGCCACCGTATCGGTGGCCAGCGGCGCCACCAGCGCCACTCTGACCTGGAGCGGGCTGAGCGGGCTTTCGATCGGGACCACCTACCTGCGCCTGCGCCTCTCCTCGGCGCTCGACTTCGTGGCCAACCCCCTCCCGACCGGCGGCTACGACGACGGCGAGGTGGAGGACTATGCACTGAGTATCGTGTTCGGGGCGGTGGTCTCGGGCACCGTCTACAGCGACCTACAGCCCAACGGAACCCGCGACAGCGGCGAGAGCTGGAGTGGGGGCCCGACCGTCTTCGTCAACCTGATCCAGGCCGGGACGGTGGTGCAGTCGGCCCAGGTGGCCAGCGGCGGCGGGGCCTACAGCTTCAGCGCGGTGCTACCCGGCAGCTATAGCCTGGTGCTGGGCGGCTCCATCGGCGCCACCACGCCCGCCTCGCCCGCTGGCTGGATGGCCATCAACCCCAGCCCTGCCCTCCTCAGCGTTACGGTCACCGCAAGCAACATGCCCAACCAGAACTTCGGCCTGTTTAACGGCTATCGCCTCGCGGGCCTGGTTTTCCGAGACGACGGGCGGGGCGGCGGGACCGCCAACAACGCCCTGCAAGACGGCGGCGAGCCGGGCTTGGGGGGCGTCACCTTGACCGCCACCGCAGGCCCCAGCACCCGCTCGGCCGCGACCGACGCCACCGGGGCCTACGACCTCTACATCCCCGCCAGCTTCTCCAGCGTAACCCTGGGCCACGCTCAGACCCCGGCCACCGGCCACAACAACGCCGGATCGGCCGTCACGCTGGCCTCGAGCTTCTCCGACCCCGCCGCGAGGCAGCGCAGCCTGGGCACCCTGGCCAACGGCTCGAGCTACTCCTACAACTTCGGGGTGGTATGGGCCTCGGAGCTCCGCCCCGACCAGAGCGGCCAGGCCACCAGCCCCGGCATCGCCACCTACCGCCACACCTTCCGCCCCGGCACCCTTGGCAGTCTCTCGCTCGCCGCCACCGGCGCACTGACCTACCGCATCCGCCGTGCCGCCGGCTGCACCGCCCTGGCCCCCTCCGACACCCTGCAGCCGCTGCCCCTCTCTGTGGTCGTCGACGCCGCCTGGCCCCGCGACCCCAATGGCCGTCTCAGCGCCTGCGAACTCGAGCTGCTGGTCCTGGTGCCCGCCGGACGGCCCAGCGGCGCGGTGGACATCGCCCAACTTACCAGCAGCCTGACCTGGGCCGGCAACGCGAGCGTGACGGAACAGCGCAACGTCATCGACACCACCACCGTCGTGGCCCAGGGCGCTCTCCGCCTTGAAAAGGCCGTCCGCAACGTCACCCAGAACGTCCCCGCCGCCGGCGCCTATACCACCAACGTTGCCGGGCGCCCCGGCGACACCCTCGAGTACTGCATCGCCTTTCGCAACCCCGGCGCCGCCGCCGTCAGCAGCGCCGTCCTCACCGACCCCATCCCCTTCTTCACCAACTACACCGCTTCCTCCCTCCGCCTCGGCGCCACCGCCCTCTCCGACGCCGCCGACGCCGACGCCGGCGAGCTGGTGAGCGGCCTCTACGTCCTGGTTCGCCTCGGCAACCTTACGGCAGGCCAGACCGGACAGGTCTGCTACCGCGTGACAGTGCGCTGACCCACGCCCTCTCGAGGCCCAACCCCATGGCCTGAAGCGCGTTATCTGGCTTTGTGATCAACCTACTATTGAGCGGTCCAAATAACCACGACCAAGCCCGTCTAGCACGTAAATTTAGTGTGGATGTCGACGATTTCGACCACACGTACGGCTCTTTCAGCTTCAACATTACCTCAAGTGCCGTCTGGTAGCCGGCTCGAGCCCGGAGGAGCGCCGCCACGATGATGCCTAAAACCGCCGGCGGATGGCCCGGGCTGGCGGTCGGGCTGGTGCTTATCGCCCTGACAGGGCTGTCCGGGCCAGCCTCGGCCCAGGCCACCAATTTCTGCGCCAACGCCGGGGGCACCCGCAGCGCCAACCTCTTCGCCCTCGACGGAACCTTCGGCACCGCCCCGGCCGGCACCCAGGCCCCCACCCTAACCAGTTCCACCAACCCCACCCCCACCGTCACCCCCCTGAGGTACGCGATGAGCACAGTGCCGGGCGTGACCGGGGGTTTGGACGCCCAGGGACGCCCCATCGGCACCACCACCTACGCCCTCAACAACCGGTCCACGGTAAACTTCCCCGGCAACTATAGCCCCGAGGACGGTGAGTACGAGATCACCAACAGCTCCTACAGCCGCCAGGACGGAGCCTGGCACCGTTTCATCGGCGGGCGTAACACCGGCAACGAGCGCGACCTGTTCATGTTCATCAACGCGGCCGTGGCGGCGGGGGTCTTCTACGAGCAGACCCTCACCGTCACCCCCAACACCAACTTCGAGTTCAGCATCTCGATCATCAACCTGATCGCCAACAACTCCTCCATCGTGCCCAACGTAAACCTCGAGATCGACCGACTGGGGGTGGACGACAACAACAACGGCACCGTCGACGAGAGCGGCGAAGCCCAGACCATCGTCCTTACCGGCAACATCCCCAACAGCAACACGCCCATCTGGCGCGACTACGGCGGGGTCATCAACTCGGGCGCCTCCAACCGCATCACAGTGCGCTTCCGCAATAACGCCCCCGGCGGCGGCGGCAACGACCTGGCCATCGACAACCTGCAGTTCACCAGCTGCACCGGGCTGAGTACCGGCAACATCTCAGGCCGGGTCTATCTCGACCAGAACGCCAACAACACCTCCGACGCCGGCGAGCCCGGCTACGGCCCCAACGTGGCGGTCTCGCTGATCGGCAAGGATCAAAACCTGAACGACTTCATCGTGGCCACCGCCCAGACCGCAGCCGACGGCAGCTACAGCTTTGTCAACGTCCCCGCCGGGACCTACACCGTGGCGGTCCCCCAGAACGAGCCCCAGCTCAACCAGGCCAACCCCCGCAACCCCAGCACCACCGCCGTCATCAACTCCGTCACCTATGTAACCCGCCCCAGCACGGTGGTGGGCCTGGGGACCAGCCTGACCAACCAGAACTTCGGCTTTGGCCCGGCCCCCATCTCGCTCCAGAAGACCGCCAACGCCAACTCCAGCACCGACGCCATCGGCAGCGTGATCACCGCCGCCGCCGTGGGGAACACCTTCCAGTACACCCTGCGGGTCACCAACAACACTGGCACCAACCTCAGCAGCACCTCGCTTCGCCTGATGGACGCCCTGCCCGCGGGGTTGACCTACGTCACCGGCTCGCTACAGATGGCTCTGGTGACCACCGGCAGCCCCACTTTCAGCAGCGTCAACGACGGCGGCAGCTACCCCTTCACCGAGCCCAGCGGGCGTCTTTTGGGGCGCAACGTGGGCACCAGCACCAGCAGCTTCAACAATGGCAACCTCAACAGCGGCGAGACCCTGATCGTACGCTTCAGGGTCACCGTGGCCAGCGGCCCGCCGCCACAAATCTCCAACCAGGGCCGCATCACCTACACCATCAGTTCGGTCTCGCGGAACGTCCTTAGCGACGATCCCAACGTGGCCGGTTTTGCCGACCCAGCGGTGGTTGTGGTGGGGGCCAACCTAACCGTCTCCAAGGTCGCCGATCTGGCCTCGGTCAGCCCCGGCTCGACCCTGCGCTACACCATCACTCTGGTCAACAACGGCGCGCTCCCAACCACCGCCCTGACCCTCCAAGACCCTCTGCCCGCCGGCCTGACCTACGTACCCAACAGCGCCGAAGCGGCCATCGGGAGCACCCCAGCCAGTTTCACCCCGCTGAACGCCTCGAGCTACCCCTTCGCGACGGCACGAACCATGGGCAACAACGTCTCCTCGGGCGGCTTCAACAACAACACCCTGGCGGTGGGCGAGACCCTCACCGTGCGCTTCAGGGTCACAGTCGCGGACACCGCCACCGGGCTGGGCCAGGCCACCAGCCTGTCCAACCAGGCCTCGACCGTGTTCAACTACACCGGCGGCAGCCCGACCACCGTACCCTCCGACGACCCCGCCTTCGGCGGCCCCAGCGACCCCACCATCACGCCAGTCCAGTACCCTGACTTGACCATCCAGAAGACCGCCGCCGCCACCTTCTGGCAGGGCAACAACTCAAGCTACACCCTTACCGTCTCCAACACCGCCGGTTCACCGGCCAGCCTGGGGACCGTAAGCGTGACCGACGTGCTTGACGCTAGTCTCAACTACGTCTCGGCGGGCGGCAGCGGCTGGAGTTGTGCCTATACTGCGGCCACCCGCACCGTGGCCTGCACCCGCTCGGACGCCCTGAGCGGGGGTAGCGCCTACCCCGGCATCACCTTGACCGTGGTGCCCACCGCAGCCGGGCCGGTACCCAACACCGCCGGCGTAGCCAACGGAGCCGACAACAACAGCGCCAACAACACCTCCACCCTCTCCCTGAGCGTCCAGGCCACCTACACCCTCTCCGGCAATGTGTTCGCTGACGCCAACGCCAACGGCCTGCGCGAGGGCGGCGAGGCTGGGCTGGCCGGCGTGACCGTCGCGCTGGGCGGGGCGGCTGCGCGCACCGCACTCACCGACAGCTCGGGCAACTACGCCTTCACCTTCCTGATCCCCGGGAGCTACACCCTCACCCAGACCGACCTGCCCGGATACATCTCCATCACCCCCAACCTGCTGGGCGTGAGCCTGGGCAACGCCGACCTGGGCAACCAGAACTTCGCCGACTTCCTGGGCTACCGGCTGAGCGGCACCGTCTTCCGCGACGACGGGCGCGGCGGTGGAACGGCCAACAACGCTCTGCAGGACGGCGGCGAACCCGGCATCGGCGGGGTGACCGTCTCGGCGGTGGGGGCCACCACCCGCACCGCCAGCACCGACGCCAGCGGCGGTTTTAGCCTGCTGATCCCCAGCGGCTTTGGCAATTTCACCCTCTCCCAGCCCCAGGGTCCTGCCACCGGCTCTAACGTCGGCGGCACCGCGGTTCAGCTGGCCGCCGGCTACAACAGCGCGGTGGCCCGTCAGCGAGCCGTAACCGCCCTACCCAACGGCTCGAGCAACTCGGGCTACAACTTCGGGGTGGTATGGGCCTCGGAGCTCCGCCCCGACCAGAGCGGCCAGGCCACCAGCCCCGGTGTCGCCGCCTATCGCCACACCTTCCGCCCCGGCACGCTCGGCAGTGCAAGCCTGACCGTCAGCGGCGCCTTCACTTACCAGATCCGCCGCGCCGCTGGATGCACCGCCCTGGCACCCTCCGACGCCCTGCGGCCCGTGCCCCTCTCCCTGGTCGTCGACTCCACCTGGCCCCGCGACCCCGACGGCCGCCTCAGCGCCTGCGAGCTCGAGCTGCTGGTCCTGGTCCCCGCCGGCCGGCCCGGCGGCTCCGTCGACATCGCCCAGCTTTCGGCGTCCCTAACCTGGGCCGGCAACGCAAGCGTGACCGACCAGCGCACCGCGACCGACACCACCACCGTCGCCGCGACGGGCGCTCTGCGCTTGAGCAAGGTGGTGCGCAACGTCACCCAGAACATTCCCGCTGCTGGCGCATATGCCACCAACGTCGCTGGCCGCCCCGGCGACACCCTCGAGTACTGCATCGCCTTCCGCAACTCCGGCGCCGCTGCCGTCAGCAGCGCCGTCCTCACTGACCCCATCCCCTTCTTCACCAACTACGCCCCGGGCACCCTCCGCCTCGACTCCGCACCGCTCACCGATACCGCCGACGCCGACACCGGCGAGCTGGTGGGCACCCTCTACGTTCTGGTTCGCCTCGGCACCCTGACCGCAGGCCAGACCGGACAGGTCTGCTACCGCGTCACCATCCGCTGAGTTGCGCGACAGTGACAGCGGTTCCCACCATTACCCCGCACATCCGAGTCTCTGCGTGCGGGGTATTCGTGGGACCGCTGTGAGTTTGCGAAACCCTCCACGCGACCTCGGCAGCGAGCAGCCTGCAGGCGCAATTCTCTATAGGCTACCGGCCGAGATTTCGCATCTCGACCATGGAGACACTTATACACCCTCGAGCAAGACTCACAGCCCGAGACACCGGCGTTAAGGATCGGAATCCCAGCAAGCCACAAATAACCAATAATTGAAATGTATCCCAGTTACATTAGGCTCAATGTTTTACTTTGTAGATCAGTCACATTTTAGCTACCATAATACTTTGGAAACGGATTCCGTAGGCCCAAGGCTCAAGTCCAATTCGCCGGCCCGTGCTGAGGGTCGCAGAGCGCACGCACCAGCCCGGTTAGAACGGAGCCTCCGGCGCGCCAAACGGGTAGGGCATCCGTGATACCAAGCGACTTCTTGAAGAAGCTAGGGGTCGCCCTGTGTACCTTACTGTGTGCCCTGCTGGGCTCGGAGGCCCTCGCACTCAGCCCGGGCAGCATCACGGCCGTCATGACCACCGACAACCTGCTCACCTCGGACTCCAACAACTGTTCCGGAGGGGCTGGGCCTCGAGCGGCCTACGTGGGCTTCCGCTTCACTAACACCTCCGGCTCCGCCCTGCGCGACGTCCGGGTCACGCTGGGCGCGTTCGCCGCCGGCTTCGGACTCAACAACGGGCAGGCCGCCACCCTGACCATCGGTAGCCTGGCGGCCGGGGCCAGCGACGTGCTGTACTGGCACATCTTCTACCCGTGCCACACCGCCTCCCCCAACAGCAACACCCTAACCCTGACCCTCAGCGACTCCAACCCCGGAACCGTGACCATCAACACCGGCACCACCATAACCTCGACCAGTAGCCTCAGCGCCAACGCTGGCGGCCAGATCAACACCACCACCCTGGGGCCGGGAGCAGTGTTGGGCCAGGTCATCACCTACGATGTCACCTATAACTTCGGCCAAACCTCCGTCGGCGACCGCTTCAATCTCCAACCCGCAGGGAACACGTCTTACAACGCGGGCTGCTTTCAGTTGGTCAACTCGAGGATCACCTCCTCCAACGTGCCCGCCATCACGACAGGCACAGCCGATCAACTGCTATTCGTGGCAGGCGCGGGGCAGAACACCGGCGGCGGGCAGACCAACCTGGTTACCGTGCGCTACTTCATCAAGTACCTCTGCGCCAACACTTCCACCACCTCCGCACCCTACGCGTCGCAGACCAGCGGCGGCCAGCTCAAGTACAGCGGCAACTTCGGCGGCGCCGCAACCCTGATGAACTTCCCCGGAGCGACCAACTCGGTGAGCATCTCCAAGAGCGCCGACTTCTCGGTGGTCCCCGCCGGCGCCGCCGTCACCTACACCGTCACCCTCACCAACTCCTCGGCCAGCTTCCCAACCTACGTCGACCAGATCACCGATGTTTTGCCCAGCGGGGCCACCTTCGGCAGCATCCAGAGCAGCAGCGACGTGACCGCCGCCAACTCCAATCAAGTCCCGCAGACTGGGAGCAGCGGCACCCTGAGCTTCATCGGCCAGCCCTTCACCGTCAGCGCGGGTGGCACAGTGAGCGGGTCGTACCTGATCCCGCCAACCAGCTCGATCCGGCTGATCTACACCGTCAACCTCTCCACCACTCCCGGCACTTACGCCAACTCCGCCACCGCCACCATAGGCACCGTCACCACGCCGCCCGCCAGCATCAGCGTTCAGGTGGTGACGATGGCCCTGACATTGACCAAGACCGCAGTGACCCGGGCCTACATTGGCGACACGGTCACCTACACCTACACCCTCACCAACACCACCACCAGCGGCGCCCCCAACCTCACCCTGTCTTCCATCACCGACCCACTGCTGGGCACCCTGAGCCCGCCCGCCAGTTGCACCACCCTGGCCCCCGGCGCCTCCTGCAGCTTCACCCAGACCTACCCGGTGACCTCTTCCACCCCCGACCCCTTCACCACCACGGCCACCGCCACCTACACCTTCACCCCCACCGGCACCCCCAGCAGCGCCAGCGCCAGCGCCACCCACGTCCTCGACGTGCTAAAGCCCGACCTCACCATCTCCAACGTGGCTAGCGGCTCCTTCGCCCGGGGCTCCACCGGCACCTACACCCTCACCGCCACCAACCTCTCGGCCGACCCCACCACCGGCACGGTCACGGTGAGCGGCACCCTGCCCGCCGGCCTCACCCCCACCTCGGCCACCGGCACTGGCTGGAGTTGCACCATCTCCGGCCAGACCGTGACCTGCACCCGCTCCGACGCCCTATCCGGCGCGGCCTATCCGCCCATCACCGTGAACGTGAACGTAGCCCAGTCGGCGGCCACACCGCTCTCCTTCACCGCCACGGTCTCCGGTGGGGCTGACACCAACAGCACCAACAACAGCGCCACGGTGAACAGCACCATCTCCACCGTGGCCGACCTGTCCGTGACCAAGACCGACGGAGTGAGCGTGGTGGCGGCGGGCAGCACGGTCAGCTACACCATCACAGCAGCCAACAACGGCCCTTCCAACCTCATTGGGGCGACCCTCACTGACACCCTGCCCGCCAGCCTGACCGGGGCCACCTGGACCTGCGCGGCCTCGAGCGGCTCCTCCTGCCCCGCCTCTGGGTCGGGCAACATCGTCGCCAGCCTCAGCCTACTCTCTGGCGGCACCGCCACCTTCACCCTCAACGCCACCCTCTCGGCCTCGGCCACCGGCAGCGTGGCTAACACCGCCACCGTGGCCGTACCCGGCGGGGCCACCGACCCCAACTCCTCTAACAACTCCTCCACCGACACCAACTCCATCGTCCCCGCGGTGGACCTGGCCATCACCAAGACCGCGGGCGCTTCCACGGCCGTCCCCGGCTCCACCCTGACCTACACCCTGGTGGCCCGCAATAACGGCCCCAACCCGGTCACCGGGGCCACCCTCACCGACACCCTGCCGTCCGGTGTCACCGGCGGGAGCTGGACCTGCGCGGCCTCGAGCGGCTCCTCCTGCCCCGCCTCCGGGTCGGGCAACATCGCCGCCAACGTCAGCCTGCTCTCCGGCGGCACCGCAACCTTCAGCCTGGTGGTCACTGTCTCGCCCGCCGCCACCGGCACCCTCAGCAACACCGCCGGCATCAGCGCCCCCCTCACGGTCGCCGACACCAACCTCTCCAACAACTCCTCCACCGTCACCACCACCCTCACCCCCAGCGTCAACCTGAGCCTCAGCAAAACCGACGGCAAGACCACCACCCTGCGCGGCGACCTCAACACCTACACCATCACCGTGAGCAACAGCGGCCCCTCCAACCTGGTCGGGGCCACCGTCACAGACGCCCTGCCGTCCGGCCTGACCGGCGGGAGCTGGACCTGCACCGCCCCCAGCGGCGGCTCTTGCACCGCCTCGGGGAGCGGCAACATCTCCGACACGGTGAACATCCCGGCCGGCGGCAGCCTCACCTACAGCCTGAGCGCGACCGTGGGCGCGGGCGCGAGCGGCACCCTGAGCAACACCGTAAGCGTGTCGGTGCCCTTGAGCACCACCAATACCGGTGCCTCGAGCGCCACCGACACCACCAGCGTCCTGACCTACACCGTGACCAAGGCGGTCAGCTCGACCACCCCGGTCCTGCCGGGCACCACCCTCACCTACACCATTCAGATCACCAACACCAGCCTGGTCGCGATCAGCGGGGCCGCCTTTACCGACGCCCTGCCCGCCGGGACGGCCTACTACCCCCTCAGCGCCAGCCTCAACGGCGGCAGCGCCTTCGGGACCACCTACCCCTTCGCCAGCGCCTACCCGGTCAACAGCGCGGGCCAGAGCAGCGGCGTCATCGCGGCGGGCGCCACCACGACGATCAGCTTCAAGGTGGTGGTGAACAGCAGCAGCCCGCCGGCCTCGGTCTCCAACCAGGGCTATTTCACCTTCACCGGCGGGCCCTCCGGCGGTGCCCCCACCGACGACCCCACCACCCCCGCCGCCAACGACCCCACCCTGAGCACCGTGACGGCCCCCCCGGGCTACTTCATCAACTATGAGGACGGCACGGTCGGAAGCTACAACTGCACCACCAACGTCGGCATGGACGTGGGGGGCTTGACCAGCACCGGGGCCGCCTTCGGGCGCTCCCAGGCCAACCCGCCGCTCAACGGGCTGTACCACTTGGTCAGCGACGACCTGAGCAGCGCCTCGCTCAACGCCTACACCGAGACCCCCTGGCTCCTGTTCGGCGGGGGCAACCTGATCGAGTTCAGGCACAAGATCAGCAACCTCTCCACCACAAACGCCCGGATAGTGATTTCCCTAGTCGAGGCGGGCACCGGCCTCGAGACGGTCCTGCTGACCTACACCTACGTCGCCGGGGACGCCAACGTCTCGAGGTTCGTCTCGCAGAACACCAGCGTGACCGGGGTCTACAAGGTCCGCATCCGCTTCCTGGGGACCCCAGGCTCGGGCAGCGCCAGGGGCGCGGTGGACGACATCAACACCGACGCCACCCAGGCCACCGCCGGCGTGGGAACCGCCGCCTCGCCCGCCTCCGGCTCGGCCTGTAACTACCGCCTCGACCCCCGGGTTGTGAAGACCGGCCCCGCCACCGCCACCACCACCCAGACCGTCACCTACACCATCACCGCCACCAACGGCGGCCCCGCCACCTTCCAGGGAACCCTCACCGACGCCGTCCCCGCCGGCTTCACGGCCGTAACCTGGGTCTGCACCGCCGCCGGAGACGCCGACTGCGACACCGCCGCCGCTGGGACCGGGGCCTCCGGCTCGGGCAACAGCATCAGCCTGACGGCGGTACGCATCCGGCCGGGGTCGGGCAACTCGGTCACCCTCACCGTGACCGCCACCGCCGCCACCGCCGGGACCGTCGTCAATACCGCCCTTCTGACTCTGCCGGGCGGGGCCACCGACGACCTCAACCCCGCCGACAACACCTCCTCGGTCACCACGGTCATCTCCCTGCTGGGGGTGACGGTCTCGGGACGGGTCTACGCGGACCTCCAACCCAACGGCACGCTCGACGGCGGCGAGGACTGGAGCAGCGGGGTCGCAGTGCGGGTCAACCTGGTCCAAGGCACGACCGTGGTGCAGAGTGTCGCGGTGGGGGCAGGGGGCGGCAACTTCTCCTTCAGCGCGGTGGTGGCAGGATCCTACCAGCTCATCGTCACCACGGGCGCGGGCGCCACAACTGCCGCCGCGCCCGCCGGCTGGATCTTCATCCAACCCCAGTCCGGCAGCCTGAGCCTGAGCGTGGCCACGGCCGACCTGAGCGGCCAGAACCTGGGGCTCTACAACGGCTCGAGGCTCACCGGCACCGTCTTCCGCGACGACGCCCTGGGCGGGGGTACGGCTAACAACTCGCTGCAAGACGGGGGCGAGGTGGGAATGGGGGGCGTCACGGTCACCGCCAGCGACGGCACCAGCAGCCTGAGCACCCTCACTGAAGCCGGCGGGAGCTACACCCTCTACATTCCGGCCACCTACGGCTCGAGCCTGACCCTCTCCCATGCCCAGGCCGCGCCCACCGGCACCAACGTCGCGGGCGCCGCGATACAGCTAGCCTCGAGCTATAACGCGGCGGCGGCACGGCGCCGGGTCATCAGCAGCTTCTCCGGCGGCCAGACTTACACCGGCTACAACTTCGGGGTGGTCTGGGCCTCGGAGCTGCGCCCCAACAACAGCGGCCAAGCCTCCAGCCCTGGCGTCGCCACCTACCGCCACACCTTCCGCCCCGGCACCCTGGGCAGCACGATCTTGAGTATGACCGGGGGGCTCGCCTACCAGGTGCGCTGGGCCGCCGGCTGCAGCGCGGTCACGGCCTCCGACCCCCTGCAGCCCTTCCCCCTCTCCCTAATCGTCGACTCCACCTGGCCCCGAGACCCCGACGGCCGCCTCAGCGCCTGCGAGCTCGAGTTGCTGGTCCTGGTTCCCGCCGGCCGACCCTCCGGCTCCGTCGACATCGCCCAGCTCTCCGCCGCCCTGGCCTGGGCCAACAACCCCGCCTTGACCGACCCCCGCTCGGCCATCGACACCACCACGGTGCTGGCCCCCGGCGGCCTGAGGCTCGAAAAGCAGGTGCGCAACGTCACCCAGAACAACCCCGCCGGCGCCTACGCCACCAACATCGGCGGACGGCCCGGCGACACCCTCGAGTACTGCATCGCCTTCCGTAACTCCGGCACCACCGCCGTCAGCAGCGCCGTCCTCACCGACCCCATCCCCTTCTTCACCAACTACGCCCCGGGCACCCTCCGCCTCGACTCCGCACCGCTTACCGACGCCGCCGACGCCGACACCGGCGAGCTGGTGGGCACCCTCTACGTTCTGGTTCGCCTCGGCACCCTGACCGCAGGCCAGACCGGACAGGTCTGCTACCGCGTCACCATCCGCTAAGCGGACGCCAGGGGCTCGAGGATCGCCCGCAGCTCCCCCAGGGTGTCTACCCGCTTAAGGGCGGGGTGCAGCTCGGGGTGCGCCGGAAAGTACCTGTACACCACCTTGCGGAGCTGGCGAACGCCGCTGCGCTCGCCATACCACTGCGCGTTCAGCTCGGCGTGACGCAATGCAGTCCGGGCGCGCTCCTGCGCGTCAGGCCCTGAGAACGCCTGCCGGGTGGGTTCGGGAACTCCGCCGGCAGGATTTTCCGCGATCTTCCGGAAGAGCCAGGGGTTCCCCACCGCCCCCCGCCCGATCATCACCCCCGCCACACCAGTCTTGAGGCGCTCCCGATACTGCTCGAGGCTCGCCACGTCCCCGCAACCCAGCACCGGCACCCGGACAGCCTCCGCCACCTTGGCGATGGCCTCCCAGTCTGCCTCGCCCGTGTAGCGCTGGGCGCTGGTGCGCCCGTGGACCGTGATCAGCGCGGCCCCCGCAGCCTCGAGCCCCTGGGCCACCTCGAGGCTGCGGTCGGTGTCCCAGCCCAGCCGGATTTTCGCGCTGACCTCCAGCTGCGTTCCCTGCCGCATGGCCCGCACCAAATCGAAAGCCCTTTCCGGCGTCTGCAGCAAGCAGGCCCCGCCGCGCCCGGCCATCTTAGGAGCCGGACAGCCCATATTGAGGTCAACCGCCACCGGCCCGAAATCCCGCTCAGCCTTGGCGGCCGCGTCGCTCAAAACCCCGGGGTCGTCGCCAAACAACTGCAGCACCAGCCTCTGCTCACCGGGGTAGGGCGCACCCAGCTCGGTAGACTTGCGCTCGCCCGCCAGGAAGCCTCGCGCCAGCACCATCTCCGAGACCGTCCAGGCCGCGCCCTGCTCGAGGGCCAGCTGCCGGAACGGCGCGTCGGTGTATCCCGCCATCGGGGCCAGCACTGCCCTCGGCTTCTCCAGCATCTCGGCGTAAAACTTAGGCTTGGTCAGCGGCGCAGCGGTCACAGCCCATGGTAGCAGAGGACATGGAACAGTGTTAGCTTGTGGGGATTGAGGCCCACATGAAGATCAAGAGCTATCAGGTCATCGAACTCGAGTACATCCTGAGCATAGATGGCGCCGTCGTCGAGCGCACCCCGGAAGGCAAGACCCAACACATCCTCACCCACTTTGCCCCAGACCTGCCCAGGGGCCTCGAGGCCGCCCTGATCGGCAAATCGCCGGGCACCTACCGGAGCGCAGTCCCTCCCGAGCAAGCCTACGGCCTCCACCACCCCGGTCTGCGCATCACCGCAAAAGTCGCTGACCTTCCCGAAGAGCCCCGCGTCGGCGGAGGCTTCGCGGCCGAGAACGACCTCCTCTACCGCGTGGTCGAAGTCGGCGGCGGCGAGGCTGTGCTGGACGCCAACCACGAGTGGGCGGGCAAGACCCTCGAGTACACCTTCACCATCCACCGTGTCCGCCCTGCGGAGCGCGAGGAGATCGAGCACGGTCACGTCCACGGCAAGGGTGGCGTGGAACACTGACAGCGGTTCCCACGAATACCCCGCACGCAGAGACTCGGATGTGTGGGGTACATTACACCCGCTTCAGCTCATCACCGCGTGAGGCGCAATGGTGGGAACCGCAGTGACAGCGGCCCGCCCGGGTAGGATCGGGCGGCCCGGCTCCCCTCCTCGCGTGCTCATTGCTAAACTATCGGGGTGAATGTCTTCCGCCTCAAGGGCGACTTCGAGACCCTGGACGCCTACTCCGCGCTGCTCTTTGACCTGGGGGCCAGGGGCCTGGAGGAGAAGCCCGGCGAGGTCTGGGCCTACTTCCCCGAGCGCCTCGAGCTGCCCCTGCCCGGCCAGTGGGAGGAGCTGCCAGACACCGACTGGCTCGAGGCCTATAAGCGCGACCTCAAACCCGCCAAGGCCGACCCCTTCGTGGTGCTGGCCCCCTGGCACACCTGGGAAGGCGGAGAGATCCGAATCGTCATCGAGCCGGGGATGGCCTTCGGCACCGGCCACCACGAGACCACCCGGATGGCCCTCGAGGCCCTGGGCAAGCGCCTCGAGCCCGAGATGAAGCTGCTCGACCTCGGCACCGGCTCGGGCATCCTGGCCATCGCCGCCGCTAAGCTGGACGCCGAGGCGGTAGGGGTGGACATCGACGAGACAGTGATCCCGACCGCCGCCGAGAACGCCCGCCTCAACGGCGTGGAGGTGCGCCTCGAGGTCGGCAGCCTCGGTGACGTAGACCCGCCCTTCGACCTGCTGGTGGCCAACCTCTACGCCGAACTCCACGCCTTCTTCGCCAATCAGTACCCCCGGGCCTTCGGCCTGTGTGGCACGCTGATCCTCACCGGCATTCTCGAGCAGCGCGAGCCCATCGTGCGCGACGCAGTAGAGAAGGCGGGGTTCAGACTGCTCGAGCGCCGCCAGGAGGGCGAGTGGGTGTGCCTGACCTACGTCAAACAGTGAGCCCGTCGCGACCCCCTCGGCCCCTCATGCAGGGGGCGTTGGGCAAAAGATGCGGCGGACAGAGCTACTGGCCGGCGGTGTCACCGCGGTTCCCACGCATACTCCAAAACAGCAAAAACCGCTGCTGGGAGTGTGCATGGGAACCGCTCTCAGGAGATCGCTTTCCGAGCCTCACCGCACCTGCAACGCCCGGAACGCCTCCTCGTACTCGAACTGGTTGATGTTACGCCCAATCACCACCAGACGACTGCTGAGGTCTACCGGCTGGTCGGACATGTCCAGGCTGAAGATTTCTCGCACCGACTGGTAGAGCACCTTTCTGTCGAAGCCCTTCACGCTCAAGAAGCCCTTGGCGCGGAAGATGGCGTCGGGGCGGGAGATCAGATAGTTGTCGATGAACTCGTTGACCTTCTGGCGCTCCAAGGGCCTGTCCGTACTGAGGGTGAAGGTCTGGACGTTGGGGGCGTGCAAGTGCTCGTGGCCCACCGGCTTCCAGTCGAGATTGAAGGACCTGAGGCCCAGCAGTCGGGCGGTGTCGGCCTTGGACTGGCTGGTGCGCTGAATGCTGACCAGCGGGTTGATCTGCCGGATAACCCGCTCCGCCGCATCGGTCTGCTCGGGACTGGCGAGGTCGGTCTTGTTGAGCACCACCGCAGAGGCGTAGGCCAGCTGGACCGCACCCTCGGGGCCGTCGCGCAGGGTCTGCTCGAGGTTGCGGGCGTCCGCCACCCCGATGATGCCGTCGAGCTCGAACTTGGTCTTGGCGAAGGGGTCCATAACGGTCTGGGCCACCGGCACCGGGTCGGCTAGGCCAGACAGCTCGATCAGGATGTACTCCGGGCGGTCCTTGCGCCCCATGATCTTGAACATCGCGCTCACCAGATCGTCGCGCCCCACGCAGCACAAGCAGCCGTTGGACAGCTCTGCGATGCCGTCGGTGTCAACGTTCTCGATCAGGCTACCGTCAATGCCGGTCTCGCCGAACTCGTTGACGATGACTCCGAACTTCTTGCCGCCGTTCAGGATCAAGTGGTTCACCAGGGTGGTCTTGCCCGCGCCCAGGAAACCGCCGATCACGCTCACGGGGGTACGCTTTTGGAATTGCATGGCGGTAGGTTACAGCGCCCCGGGTGTGGGTATGGTGAGGCAGGGAACAGGGGCTTGGAGCGTAGCGCATGAAAAAACACCGCAAGGTTTTACCCTCCGTCTAAGTTGCGCCATAGTGAGATTGCAGGATTTCAGCACAGCCGCATCTGCGAGCGGCTTGTGGGCGCAATTGCCCGATCTATCGGTGAGTGCGGATGCTGCAATTCCACTATGGAGATACTTAGACGCTACGCCCTTCAACCTATGCTCCGGGCTCCACAAAACAGCCCCCGCCTGTTCAGCGGGGGCTACGGCAAACGGGTACGTTACTTGGCGGCCATGCGGCTGGTGGCAGGCTCGGTGGCGTGGCCGATGGCCTTCTCGAGGCCCTCGGTCTCGAAGGCGTGGAGCTTGGAGGTGTCCACCAGCAGGTCTACGCTGTCGGAAGGGAGCACCATGGCGTGGCCGTCAATCTTGGCGGTCACCATGCCACCGCCCACGTCGGCGTGGATCTCGGTGTCGGCGCCCAGCGGCTCAACCACCTCGACCTTGCCCTTCACAACGTTGTCACCCTCGGCGATGTTGGTCCAGCCCTTAAGGCCGATGTGCTCGGGGCGCACGCCCATCCAGACTTCCTTGCCGCTGTAGGGCTGGAGCTTGCTGGAAAGCAGGGCGTTGGCCTTAACCTTGAAGCCGGTGCCGTTGAAGTAGGCCGCGCCGCCCTCGATGGAGACCCGCGCCTTGATGAAGTTCATCGAGGGTGAGCCGATGAACCCGGCGACAAACTTGGTGTTGGGGTAGTCGTAGAGGTTCAGGGGGGAGTCGATCTGCTGCACCTCGCCGTCCTTCATCACCACGATGCGGGTACCCAGGGTCATGGCCTCGACCTGATCGTGGGTCACGTAGACGGTGGTGACGCCCAGTCGGCGCTGGAGCTTGGAGATCTCGGCGCGCATCTCGACGCGTAGCTTGGCGTCGAGGTTGGAAAGGGGCTCGTCGAAGAGGAAGACCTTGGGCTCACGCACGATGGCGCGGCCCATCGCCACGCGCTGGCGCTGACCGCCCGACAGCTCGCGGGGCTTGCGCTGGAGCAGGTGGTCGATCTTGATGATGCGGGCAGCTTCCTGCACCCGCTTGTCGATCTCGGCCTTGTCCACCTTGCGCAGCCGCAGACCGAAGGCCATGTTTTCATAGACGTTCATGTGCGGGTAGAGCGCGTAGTTCTGGAACACCATCGCGATGTCGCGGTCCTTGGGGGGTACATCGTTGACCATGCGGTCGCCGATGAACAGCTTGCCCTCGGAGATGTCCTCGAGGCCCGCAATCATCCGCAGGGTGGTGGTCTTGCCGCAGCCCGACGGCCCCACGAACACCACAAACTCGCCGTCCTCGGTGTCGAGGTTGAAATCCTTAACCGCCGTGACCTTCGCGCTGTACCGCTTGTACACATTCTCCAGCCTGATCTTCGCCATATTGGCCTCCGTACCCTTGCCCACGCTGTGAGACCTTGGCCCTTGGGCCAACCCCATCGGGGAACACACTGCGGGTACCCGGCCAGTCTACCCAGTTTGTGGGCTGAGAAGCAATAGGCCAAGCCCGGTTGTCTGGAGATTTTTCAGTCTGAACCAAGTTAAGAAATTGTGCCGGCGGGTCGGCGCAGTGCCGCGTTCGCTCCACTCGGTTGGGGGCTTGTGCACGCGGGAACCTGGATCGGCGGCGGCGGGCCATGGTTTAGAACGTGGTCGAGCCGCTCGAGTACGGTTTAAGTGCCCCCGTAGTTGGAATGCGAATATTCACCGCCAGCTCCCAACGGTAATTGCGCCTCGGGTAGCCACTTCGCGGCAATGGCGCACGTAACTCCGCCCTGGCAGGTGTTTACCGCTTCCACCGGTTCCGCACTTCTACCCTGGGGCAACTTATAGGAAGGTCCGGGCACCCCTCCCGGCTTGGCGCTGCGCAAACTCCGCGACGCGCTGCGGGGTCGGCCAGGCGGAAATGGCGAGGCCCCCTCGAGTCGGGCTCGAGGGGGCCGTTTTGGTGGAGACGAGGGGAGTCGAACCCCTGTCCAAAGACCCATCCAACAGGCTTCTACGTGTGTAGTGGGTGCTTAATCGTCATTCAGCGGTTCGCCACCCACGGCGGCGCTGAACCAATCTCCGTAGCGGCCTTTCGGGCCGTTCGCCCCGGGCTACGGAACCTTGCCCTGGGCTAGCCGACTTTAGGTCGTTCGTTCAGCACGCCATCGGCTGGGCTTCTGAGGAACGTCGCTGACTTAAGCAGCGAGGGCGAGCCCACGAGGGGCCACAGTGTTTTTGGCAGTTAAGCCTTTGGTGGAGTGTTTTACGAGGCCAACCACCATCCTCGACACGCGGCCATGTTTTCAAGAATCCCTGTCGAAACCGGAACGTCCCCGACAGTCGCAGCCTCGGATTTGGCCCGGTCTGCAAAGTAAAACTATAGCAGGTTTTGGCGGGCAATTCTAGGGGTCTAGGCCCGGTCAGCCGAGAAAAACACCGCTCGAGAGCCCCTCGGCAGCAGTCTGGTTTGGGCTCGCTGGTCGGCGGGTCCTCACCCGGCGCGCGCAGGGAAATCCCGTGGGTGGGCCCCACCCTCAGCGCAACGCCTTGACGCCCTCGAGGCCCGGCCCTAAAATACCCTTTGCCCTGTGGTGGGCGTAGCTCAGTTGGTTAGAGCGTCGGTCTGTGGCTCCGAAGGTCGTGGGTTCAAATCCCATCGTCCACCCCAAACAAACCGCCCTTCGGGGCGGTTTTCTCTTGGGCCTCGAGGCCGGTGGAGGAACGCCCCGGGGCCACCCGCAGCCCAACCTTGATTCGCCGGTGGAAAAACATAAGAATGCCCTCATGCACAAATTGATGGTTATTGGACTGTCCGCCGTATTGACCCCCCTGGCCCTGGCCCAGCTCGGCGAGATGCCGCCGTTCGCCAGCGGCGGCCCGCCCCACCTCACCATCGCCCAGCGGAACTTCGTCCAGTACAAGACCTCCGGCCTCCTGAACGCCCCCAACGTGCGGGCCAGGCTCTACGCCGACGACCTGAGCAAGCTTCAGGTCTGCTCGCTCGAGGATGCTATCCACAGCGGCGACGCCTTCGAGCCGTTGGGCTATGGGGAGGCGTTCGGCTTCGCAGTCGCCCGCGGGCAACTGCTGTCCGGGCGGCTGGGCGGAACTGGGTGCGGCGGTCTGGCCCTATACAACGTTTTCATGTTCAGCCGGGAGGCCCTCGCTGTGTGGAAACAACGGTTCGAGCAGCCGCTCTACCAGGATCTCCTCACCAAGCGCGGCTTCGCCGTGGACCTCAGCGTGGAAGTCCTGGAGTACCACCCCAGGGGGCTGATCCTCGAGCTGCGGGTTAAGCTGGTCGTGTACAACAAGGGTTTCCGTAAAATCCGCCAATCCACCGGCCTGCTAAGCACCGACCTGCGCACCGGAGCCGCGGTCTACCTGGAATAACGGCTGCAGATCTCATAGCGGCTCCCACCCTTTCGCCTCACGCACGGATGCGCTAAAGCACCCGGCACATCCGGGTTTGGGCATTCAGAGAATCCGTGGGAACACCGTCCCGGCTGGGAACAGACCTTTTGGCCGAAGTCCGGCCCCAAATTCGCTGGGGGGATCAGCTCGAGAACTGTCACAGGTATCGCCACAGCGTTGGAGCGCAGTGCGCCCAGGGCTGGACTTGGCGAACTGATCCAGCCAGCGCTCAGCCCACCAGTAGCCGGTGCGAGACCGCCAGGCAGGCGTCTTGCACCACCGGTATTCCGGCCGCCTCGAGCGCTTTGCCGAAGTGCTCGTTGCGGATGCCCGACTGGAGCCAGACCAGCCGGGGCCTGAGGGCCAGAACTTCCTCGAGGTGCCCCCCCAGGGTCTCGGAGCGGCGAAAGACGTTGAGAATGTCCACGGGCTCGTCAACCTCGCCCAGGCTGGCCCGCACCCGTTCACCCCACAGGGTCTGGCCCGCGTAGGTGGGGTTGACCGGGACGATGCGGTAGCCCTTGGCGTGCATCCGCTGGGGGATGTAGAAGCCCGCCTTGTCCGGGTTGGGGGTAGCGCCCAGCACCGCGATGGTGCGGCTGCCGGTCAGGAACTCGCGGGTGTCCTCGGGTTGCATTAGCCCTTATGCTGCGTCAAGAGTCGCTGGATTTCCGTGTTGCCCGTCTCCATTGCCTGCTCGAGGGGGGTCTTGCCCTGGAAGTTTTTCCAGTCCAGGTCGGGCCGGGTGTGCCCCAGGAGCCAGGCCACGACGTCGGTATGGCCCTTCGCGACTGCCAGGCTCAGCGCGAGGTTCTCGGCCCCCAGCGCCCCCTGGGACGCCAGCAGCTCGAGCAACTCCACCTCACCCGAGAGCGCTGCGTGCGGCAGCATGGGGATGCCGTGGGCACTGATGGCCTGGGCCAGGGCAGGGTCGAGGGCCAGCATGGCCCGCACCTCATGGGCGCGGCCCAGCATCAGCGCCGTCCAGATTTCCAGCGGCGCGCCCGCCTCGAGCAAGAACTCGGCAATGGCTCGGTTGCCCACGTGCGCCGCCGCCTGGATGGCGGTCTCGCTGTCTCCTGGCCGCCAGGGGTGGGCCTGGTTCAGAAGTTCAGGGGACTCAGCCAGCATGGCCTTTACCTTGTCGAGGTCGCCGTGGCCGGCGATCACAAACTCGCGGACTTGTTCGGGGTTCATGGCTTCAGGTTACACCCACGAAGCGCTCGGGGTTCTCGAGCCGGAACCTCGCCCAGGCCTCGGCGTCGCGGGGCAGGTTGTGCTCCACCGCCCAGAGGAAGAAGGGGGTTAGGAAGGAGCGGGCGGTCCGTAGCTCGAGATAGAACAGCTCCGCGCCCAGGCCCCCTGCCTCCAGCAGGCCCGAGGTCTTGAAGTCGTCCAAGGCCCGCTCCAGGTCGTAGGGAACTGCGCGGAACTCGGTCCGGACCTCGCCGCCCTCCAGCTCGAGCACCAAGTATTGCGCCCGCGTGTCGCGGTTGAAGGGCGAGCCCACCGCGCCGGAGTTGAGCACCCAGACCCCATGCCGCAGCATGTGGTAGGGACGGTGGGTGTGCGAACCCAGCAGGACGCGGGCCGGGTACTGCTCGATGATCTCGCCCAGCGCAGCGTCGGTCAGCCACTCGTCGAGGCCCTCGCGGTAGTGGCGCGGTGAGCCGTGGGTGGCGCGCAGACCGAACTCCTCGAGGTGGATCTGTGTGGGCAGGCCCGCGATCCAGTCGAGGTGCACCTCGCCGAGCTGTTCGGTGGCCCAGGCCGCCGGTAGAAAGAGGGGGTCGGAGCGCAGGTGGTCAATCTCGAGATCGTGGTTGGCCCACTTGAGCAGCAGGTCGTCATGGTTGCCCAGGGTGAACAACACTTTGCGACCGTTGGCGTAGTCCCACAGCCGCTCGATCACCGCCGCGTTGGAGGGCCCCCGGTTGACGTGGTCGCCATTTACGATCGCCAGGTCGGGGCCCACGCCCTCGAGGTCGGCGAGCACCGCCTCGAGGGCGGGCAGGTTGGCATGGATGTCGGCGAGTACGGCGAGGCGCACGGGGTTCCTTGACTGAAAAGCCCCCCTTGTAAGGAGCTGCTGACTTAGCCGACCAGTGGAGGGGGTACGGGGTTGGGTACGCGGAACAACAGGAAGCAGACTTTTTTGAGCCGTCCCTGGCCGGTGGCGTGGGTCTCTTCGGGCCCTGGCGTTTGGCGTTCGACGCAGGACGATCCTACGGCCGTGTCGAGGAGCCGAAGGGGTTCTCCGCAATCTCGATTAGGCCGGTCAGCACGCCGATGAAGGCCAGCAGACCGATCACGCTGGTGGCCAGCATGAACATCCAGGCAAAGTCGCGCAGCCCCCACAGCGGCGAACCCTTGGGTACGCGGTAGAGGGCCGCGAAGCCCGCGATGGACAGCACCCAGAGGGCAAACAGGAGAATCAACGCCCGTACCATCCCCCCCAAGATAGCCGATTTCGGGGCAAAACCCAACTGCCCGGACTGAGATGCCCTATACTTCTAACGAACACTCGTTAGGAGACAGGGATGAAACTCTCGAGCTACCTTTACGGCGGTTGGGTCGAAGGCGATGGCGACGGGGCCTTGCTGCTGGACGCGGCCTACGGACGTCCGGTGGCGGCCATCAGCAGTGCCGGGCTGGACCTGGGCCGGGCCGCCCACTTCGCCCGCACCGTGGGCAACCCCAACCTGCAAAAGCTGACCTTTCACCAGCGGGCCAACCTGCTCAAGGCGCTGGCCCAGTACCTGATGGATCGCAAGGAAGAGTTCTACGCGCTGTCCTACAAGACCGGGGCCACCCGGCGCGACAGCTGGGTGGACATCGAGGGGGGCATCGGCACCCTCTTCAGCTACGCCTCGCTGAGCCGTCGCGGGCTCCCCAACGAGACCTTCGTGGTCGAGGACGAGCCGACCCCGCTCTCCAAGAGCGGCAGCTTTGTGGCCCGGCACCTGCTCACCTCGAGGCGCGGCGTGGCCGTCCACATCAACGCCTACAACTTCCCGGTCTGGGGGATGCTGGAGAAGCTGGCCCCCAGCCTGATCGCGGGGGTGCCCTCGATCGTCAAGCCCGCGCCGCAGACGGTCTACCTGGCCGAACGGGTGGTGCGGGCCATGGACGAGTCGGGGCTGCTGCCCGAAGGCGCGGTGCAGCTGTTGGTGGGCGAGCCAGGGAACCTGCTGGAGGTGCTCGACGAGACCGACACGGTGACCTTCACCGGCTCGGCAGCGACCGGGCGCCGGCTTAAGGTCCACCCCAACCTGATTGGCCACAACGTCCCCTTCCAGATGGAGGCCGACAGCCTCAACGCCACCGTGCTGGGCATGAGCGTGCAGCCCTCCGACCCCGAGTTTGAGCTGTTCGTCAAAGAAGTTGGCAACGAGATGGTCTCCAAGGCGGGCCAGAAGTGCACCGCCATTCGCCGGGTGATCGTGCCGAGGGGCATGGAGGAGCCGGTGATCGAGGCGCTTAAGCAGCGCCTGGCCAGGACCACCATCGGCGACCCCAGCCTCGAGGCCGTACGCATGGGCGCGCTGGTAGACCGCACCCAGCTCCAGCGCCTCTCGGACAACGTCGCCCAGATTGCCCGCTCGGCCGAGACCGTGCTGGACGGTTCCAAGGGCTTCGAACTGATCGGCGGCGACCCCGAGCGGGGCAGCTTCATGGGCCCCACCCTGCTCTACTGCGACCGGCCCCTGCACGCCGCCGAGCCCCACGAGGTGGAGGCTTTCGGGCCGGTGGCCACGGTGATGCCCTACCAGGGCCTCGAGGAGGCCACCGAACTAACCCGGCGAGGCCGGGGCAGCCTGGCCGGCTCCATAGTGACCTACGACAAAGCCGAAGCCAGGGCCCTCTTCTTCGGGATGGCCAGCGCCCACGGGCGGGTGCTGATCCTCAACCGTGACAACGCCAAGGAGTCCACCGGGCACGGCTCTCCCCTGCCCCAGTTGGTGCACGGCGGGCCGGGCCGCGCGGGCGGCGGCGAGGAGTTGGGCGGGCTGCGCTCGGTGCGCCACTACATGCAGCGCACAGCGCTGCAGGCCGACCCCTCCACGCTGGCCTTCCTGGGCAACGAGTGGGTTCGGGGTGCCGCGGTGAAGGAAGACCCGGTGCACCCCTTCCGCAAATACTTCGAGGACTTGGAGGTGGGCGACAGCCTGCTCACCCATCGCCGCACGGTGAGCGAGGCCGACATCGTGAACTTCGCAGGCGTCTCCGGCGACTACTTCTACGCCCACGTCGACGAGCTGGCCGCCAAGGACTCCCTCTTCGGCAAGCGGGTGGCCCACGGCTACTTCCTGGTCTCGGCGGCGGCGGGGCTGTTTGTCTGGCCGGGGGTGGGGCCGGTGCTGGCCAACTACGGCCTCGAGAACCTCCGCTTCGTCGAGCCGGTGGGGATCGGCGACACCATCCAGGCCCGCCTCACGGTGAAGAAGAAGACCGCCAAAGACCCCAAGCCGGGGGAAAAGGCCACCGGCGTGGTG